>NZ_VCJS01000137.1 GCF_005893125.1 Nonomuraea basaltis
GTGCCGGATTGGGGCGGGCGGCGAGGGGCGACTTGGCGGCCTCCTCGCGCTGGCTCTGCGGGATCAGAGCGGTGAGCGAGCCCTGCGGCATCTGCAGCATGCCGACGTCGGTGCCGGGTCCGGGCGGTAGGGACGCCTGCTCCTCGGCCTTCTTCTTGGCCTCCTCGGCCTGCCGGGCCGACTCTTCGTCCAGGCGGGACTTGATGCGCTCCGGATAGCCGTACCCGACGACCTTGCTCGTGTCACGTTCCTTGCGCTTGGCGACGCCGCCGTCGATGTTCCCCTCGACGGTGAAGATCTTGCCGCCCTCGACCTTGGTCACGATGCCGACGTGATCGATGTTGTCGACGTCGTTCGACCCGCTCCAGTCGTAGTAGACGAACGCGCCCGGCTTGGGCGTCTTCCCCCAGGCTCCTTGCTCCTTGAACCACTTCGCGTGCGCCACCGTCCAGGCGAACTGCCCGATCCACTCCTCGTAGCCGAGCTTGTGCGCGGCCCAGGAGAGGTACATCTCGCACCAGGGGGCGGCGCTGTAGTCGGCGTCGAACTCGACGGTCTTGCCGTACCAGTCGCCGAACTTGGTGTATCCGCTCGACTTCTCGGCATAGCCGAGGTGGCTCTCGAGCAACTCGATGAACTGCTGCATCTCTGGCGTCATGGAAGTGTGCGGGAACCTTCCGGGCACGACCGGGTTTATCCACGCAGCACTGGGTAAAGGGAGCACCCAGGGCTGGTGTGACAAAACCGGAGGCTTGTCGTCTTCGGTGAGAAGTGAGGCTACCTTGGCGTAACCGCAGGTCACGCCAACCCCAAGAATCCGTCAAGCCTTGGCGGGCTATGTAATCGCAGGTCAAACATGCTGCCAGAAATGTCCAAGCGCGCGTGGTTTAACCTGAAAAGATCTACCTTTGGGCTAGTTGTCAGTACCCCGCGCCCGTCAGCAGGCCGCCGTCCACGGTGAACTCGCTTCCCGTGCAGTAGCTGGCCCGGTCCGAGGCCAGGAACGCCACCACGTGCGACACCTCCACCGGCTTGGCGAAGCGCTTGATGACCATGGACTTCACGAAGGCCTCCGCGTCGACCTCGTTCACCATTTCCGGATCCATGGCCATCGAGGTGTTGATCGCGCCCGGATGCACCGAGTTGACCCGGATCTTGAACCTGGCCAGCTCCCGCGCCGCCGACTTGGTGACGCCCCGGATTGCGAACTTCGAGGCCGCGTACGCCGACAGCCCCTCGGCGCCGACGAAGCCCTCGATCGAGGAGATGTTCACGATCGCGCCGCGCCCGGCCGCCTTCATGGGGTCGATCACCGACTTGATCCCCAGCCAGGTGCCCTTGAGGTTGATGTCGATCACCCGGTCGAACTCCTCGGGCGACATGTCGGCGATACGGCTAAATTTCAGTATCCCGGCGTTGTTGACCAGCACGTCCAGCTTCCCGTGCAGGTCCACGGCGGTCGCCACCGCGCGCTCCCACTCGGGCAGGCTCCGCACGTCGTGGCGGACGTACGTGGCGCCGCTCTCCTCCGCCAGCGCCTTGCCCTCCTCGTCCAGCACATCGCCGAAGACCACCCGCGCGCCCTCCTCCAGGAACAGCCGCACGTGCGCCGCCCCCATGCCCCGCGCCCCGCCAGTGATCAACGCGACCTTGCCATCAAGCAGTCCCACAACGACCTCCCGCCGCGACGGCCACCGCGGCCGCCTCCATGGTGCGGTAGACGGGGATCCCCGCCGCCGCCGCGATTCGCCTCACCTCGTCCTCGACGCCCGGGGGCGCGCACTCGCCGTTCCTGGTGACCAGCGTGACCCTGGTACGCGGCAGCGCGTCCTGCGCCCCGGCGAGCGCCCGCGCGTAGGCGTACAGGGGCTCGGCCGCGTCCCCGTACGTGAAGAACGCCTGGACGTTCACGTGTGCCACCACGTCCCGGTACGGCCGCCGCCGCATGATCGCGTCGATCACCTCGGGCACGAGCCCGGCCCGCCCGAGCGGCCCCACAGGCACTTCGAGGGGATTGCCGGACGCCGCCACCCGCAACCCGCGCAGGTCGTCGAGCGCGTCGCCGGGCAGCGGGTCGAGCCGTACCCCGGCCAGGTCGAACGCGTCCGCGGCAAGCACGCTCGCGCCCCCGCTCGGCCCCACCACCAGCACTCCGTCCCCGTCGGTGACCCGTGAGCCGTGTGCCTGGAAGAACGCCAGCACCCCGATCAGGTCGTCCTGGCCGGAGACCAGCGCGGCCCCCGTCTGCTCGGCCACCGTCTCCCAGATCCGCCGGTCGCTCACCATGCCGCCGGTGTGCGAGGCGGCCGCCTCCTGCCCCTGCCCGCTGCGCCCGCCCACCAGCAGGACCACGGGCAGGTCAGCCGCGCGCAGCGCCTCGAACAGCTCCCGCCCGTCGCGCGGATCCTCCAGGTACAGCCCGACTGCCGCGGTCTCCGGGTCGTGGGCGAGCCAGCGCAGCAGCTCGGCCGGGGTCACGTCGGCCGCGTTCCCCACGGTGACGACCCGGCTGAACGCCAGCCCACGCCGCTCCCCGACCTTGATCACCTCGCCCGCTAGCCCGCCGCTCTGCGAGATCAGCGCCACCGACCCCGGGGGCCCCATCCCGCCGCCCACGAACGTCTGCCGGCCGCGCGGGCAGTAGACGCCCATGCAGTTGGGCCCGAGCAGGCGCGTCCCGGCCGCCTGGGCGGCCGCGACCAGCTCGCCCTCCAGCTCGGCGCGGCCCGCCTCGCCGAACCCGCCGCTCATCACCTGCACGAACGGCACTCCCGCGGCCTGCCGCACCACCTCGGGGCAGCGCTCGGCGGGCACGGCGACGAGCGCGTAGTCCACGTCCGCGTGCGCCAGCGAGGGCACCGCCCGCACGCCGGCCACCTGGTCCGCCTCGGGGTGGACCGCGACCAGCGGGATGCCGGCGGCCTTGTAGAAGTCGAGGAACATGTTCCCGAAGTTCGGCCTGGTGGCCGAGGCCCCGACGACGGCCACCGCCTTCGGCTCGAAGAGCGGCAGGAAGCCGGCGGAAGCCGGGTACGCGGCCCGGTCCGGGGGCTCGGCGGAAAGGTCTGAGGACTCGACGAGGAGATCCGAGGGCTCGGAAGGAAGGCGCGAGGGCTCGGCGGGGAGGTAGCGCGCGTCGACCGCCATCACGCCCGCCGGGGCCGCGATGACCGGGTTCAGCTCGAACTCGCCCAGCTCCAGCCGCTCCCACAGACCGCCCGGACCGCCGACCGCCATGAGCAGCTTGACCACGGCGTCCACGTCCACGGGCGGCGTGCCGCGGTGGCCGTACAGGAGCGGGGCCCCGCGCAGCGAGGCCAGCATGCGGCGGGCGTCCCGCTCCGAGACCGGGCAGAGCCGCAGCGCCGTGTCCCGCAGCGCCTCCGTCCACACCCCGCCCAGCCCCGCGAGCAGCACCGGGCCGAACGCGGAGTCCCGTACCACGCCCACGATGAGCTCAACCCCGGCGGCCGCCTGCTCCTCGACGAGGAACCCCGCGAGGTCCGGCAGTCTGGACCGCATCTCCGCGGCCGCCGCCGGCAGGTCCGCCGCCCGCAGGCCGAGCACGACCGCCCCGGCGTCCGACTTGTGCACCAGCCCGGGACCGAACGCCTTCAGCACCAGCGGCTCGGCCAGCTCCCCGGCCGGGCCGAAATCCAGGTCATCAACCACCACCCCACGCGGCACCGGCACGCCGGCCTCGCTCAGCAGCGCCTTGACCTCATATTCGTAGACCTCATATTCGTAGACCTCGTGCTCGTAGACGCTCACGCGAGCAGGTGCCCGTACTGCTCGCGGATCTCCCTGCGCAGCAGCTTGCCGGGACCGCCCGAGGCGTCCTGCGAGTGCGGCAGCTCTTCGGCCACCACGATCTGGTCGGGCCGCTGGTGGGCGGGGAGGGTGTCGGCCAGGGCGAGCGCCAGCTTGGACGCGTCCAGCGAATGCCCGGCGCGCGGCACGACGGCCAGCAGGATCCGCTGGTCGGACGCCCCCTCGGGCACCCCTACCGCGCCGGCCTCGGCCACCCCGTCCAGCGCCGAGGCGGCCTCCTCGACCGCGACCGGCTGCGTCCACACGCCGCCCTTGATGATCGAGTCCTCCCGCCGGCCCAGCACGCGCAGCACGCCGTCGGCGGAGACCGTGCCGAGGTCGCCGCCCACGTACCACTCGCCGCGCAGCACCTCCGCCGTCTTCTCCGGCAGGCCGTCGTACCCGGCCATCCGGTGCGGCCCGGCCAGGTTGATCTCGCCGACCTCGTCGAGCACCCGGTTCCCCTGCGGGTCCGTGATCCGCACCGCGTTCCCCGTGCGGGGCCGCCCCGAGGAGCCCAGCGGCGTCGAGCCGTCGTCCACCCGCCCCATGCACGTGTACGGGGCCTCGGTCTGGCCGTAGTACGAGAACACGCCCGTCTGCGGCAGCCTGGCCTTGATCCGGTCCAGCATGGTCGCGGTCAGCGGCTCCCCGCCCAGCATGATCACCTGGATGGACGACAGGTCCACGCCCTCGTGATCGGGCGAGCCCAGCAGGGCCGCGTAGAACGACGGGATCTGCGACACGTGCGTGACCCGCTCGCGCGGGACGACCCGCAGGAAGTTCGCCGGACCCCAGTCCTGCTCCAGCACCAGCCGCATCCCCGCGTACAGCGCCGGCCCGACGATGGCCGGGAACCCGATGCCCCAGATGATCGCGCCCGTGCCGAACACCGAGTCGGGGCCGCGCGGCACGTCGAGCCAGATCTGCGCGGTCGCCAGCGACGACGCGTGCGTGTGCGCGACCGCCTTCGGCAGTCCCGTCGTGCCCGAGGTGTAGTACAGCGCCAGCGGGTCGTCGTAGAAGCCGGCCGGCGGCGGCTCCGCGTCGGACGCACCGTCCAGGTCCCGCGCGTCGATCCACAGGGTCACGTCGGGCAGGGATCCCTTGATCTGCTCGACCACCTGCTCGACCGTCGCGTCGTAGACGAACGCCGTGCACCCCGAGGCCGCCACCACGTCACGCAGCGTCTCCACCGGCCAGTACGGGTTCAGCGCCGCCGTGACCGCCCCGATCTTGGCCTGCGCCAGGTAGACCTCGGCCACCAGCAGCGTCTCGTTGAGCAGCGCCGCCACCCGCTGCCCAGGCGCGATCCCCCTTGCCAGGAGGGCGTTCGCGCGGCGGTTGACGCTCCTGTTCAGCTCGTCGTAGGTGAAGCTCTGCTCGCCGCAGTACGTCAGCGCCACCCGGTCGGGCGTGCGCAACGCTCCGGCGGTCAGGATCGCGTGGCCGTAGTTGCCGTAGGGTGATCGCGCCATGGGGGATGCCTCCAGGTCAGAGGGGCGAATAGAGCACGAAGACGTTTCCTGAGGGATCGCGCAGCACGGCCCGCGTCTCATGCGGCCCGGCCTCGGGCCCGCGCACCACCTCGGCGCCGCGCGCCGACATCTCCCGTACGGCCCGCGCCACGTCGTCCACCTTGTACGACGGCGCCGCCGACGCGGTGACGTGCTCGGCCGGACCGGCCAGCGCCACGGTGACCCCGCCCCCGTCCAGCGCCGCGAACCTGTCGCCGTCGCGGAACTTCACCGGCAGCCCGTAGAAGGCGATCGCCTCGTCCAGGTCGGCGACGGGAATCAGCACGTTGCCGAGCTTCACGCGGGCCTCCAATGGGGTAGATCGTCCACGAACGTCACCCGCACCGGCAGCCCGATGCGTACCTCCTCCGGCGCGCACCCGACCACGTGCCCGAACGCGCGGGCACCCTCCGGCAGGTCCACCCAGGCCATCACGTACGGCTCCCGTCCCCGGTAGCCGGGTGCGAACGAGCGGTGCACAACGGTGAACGTGTGCACCACGCCGTCGCCGGAAACCGGCTCGAAGACCAGGTCGCCGCCACCGCACCAGGGGCAGGCCGCCTCGGGGAGGTGGACGTGCCTGTCGCAGGCCGTGCAGCGCTGGATGACCAGCTCGCCGCGCCCGCAGGCGGCCCAGTAGGCGGAGGTGTCGGCGCTCATCGCTTGCCAAGCTAGCGCACGCTTGGTTAGCGGGCAAGGGTCTCGATGGGCGCTGTCACTCGTCCGATGGCGGCTCGCCCCCAGGCTCGGGGACGGGTTCCTCTGTGGGGCTCGAGAGCGGCTGCGCCGAGGGCCGGCCGGAGGGCTCGCCGGACTGCCGGGCGAGAGGGTTGTCCGTGGGCGCCGGGTCCGACGGCGTCGGCGTGCCGATGGCGGACGTGCTGCGCTCCTCGGTCGGCGCGGGCGTTGGCGTCGGCGGGGCCGAACGCGTGGGGGCGGGCGTTGGGCAGGCGGGTCCGTCCACGGCCGCCTCGCTCACCTGCGGCCCGTTGCCCGAAGCGGGCTCCGTCATCACCAGGATCCCGAGATACGCCCGCCTGCCGCACGCGACGTTCCCCGGATCGTGCGCGACACTGCTCGTGTAGACGGTGCTGCCGCGCAGGGTGCGGGTCTCCCGCCGGACCGTCCTGGCCGGGGCGTCGTCGCCGTCGCGCCGCGTGTACGTGATCCGCAACCGCACCGGCCCCGTCCCGTCCGCCGCGACCGTGATCGACCCGCTCGTGCCGCTCCACTGCACGATGCTGGCCGCCTGCACCGCGAGCCCCGGCCCGGCGGTCCCGCCCTGCCCCGCGGTGGGCGGCGGCGGAGGCGGAGTGCTCGGGGGAGTGCTCAGGGAAGGTAGCGGCGGGGTGGCCGAGGGAGCGGTGGTCGTCCGCCTGGGCGCGGCGGCGGTCGTCCTGGCCGGGCTGGGACTGCTGACGCGGGAGGGCTCGGGCTCGCTCTTGGCCTCGGGCGGCGGCATCAAGATCGCGCCCGGACCCGGCGGCAGCCGCCCGCCCGACAGCATGAGCGCGATCGCCACCGCGACGACCGTCGCGCCCGCCACCCACAGGTGCGGAGGGAGCCTGGGCATTCGCAGGAGCCGGTCGCGCAGGGTGATCGGCGCACCGCCGGCCGCGCGGTCGGTCCTGGCCAGGGGGAAGCGCAGGGCCAGCAACGTGGCCAGCTCGGCCAGGTGCCGCCGCCCGCGTTTCTCCCAGTCGGGGCCGTACCCGGCGACCGCGTCCTCCTCCAGCTCCGCGGCGAACTGGCGGGCGGAGGCGTACCTGACGGCCGGGTCCTTGGCCAGGCCCCGCCTGAGCAGGTCGCGCAGCGTGTCGGGCACGACCTCCAGCGGCACCGGCTCCACCAGGTGCTTGTCCCGGGTCGCCGGGACGTCCAGCGTCCCCTCCTCGTCCTCCCTGTGGGCCCGGAACGGCGGCCGGCCCTTGACGGCCTCGAACAGCACGCACGCGGCCGCGTACAGGTCGGCGGGCGGCCCGGCGCGGTGCTGCGTCCACAGCTCGGGCGACATGTACTCGGGGCTGCCCGCCGGCACGCCCGGCTCCTCGGCGTGCACCACGATGCCGAAGTCCGCCAGCTTGCTCGTGCCGTCGGCCTGGACCAGGACGTTCTCCGGCTTGACGTCGCGGTGCGGCACGCCCTTCTCGTGGGCCGCGGCCAGGGCCAGCAGGGTGCTCTTGAGCACGGCCAGGGCGGCCTCCGGGCTGGTTCCGCGGTGCTCGGCCAGCAGGGTGCGCAGCGAAACGCCGTCCACCAGCTCCATGACGACGGCGGCCCGGGTCGGGGTCTCGACGTACTCGTAGAGCCTGACCACGTTCGGGTCGTCGATCTCGACCAGGCGGTGGGTGTCCGACCGGAAGCGGTCCATGAACTCGGCGTCCCTGCGCAGGGTGGCGTTCAGGTACTTGATCGCCACGTAGGCGCCGGTCGATTGGTAGGTGGCGAGGAACACGCGGCCGGTGTGGCCGGCGCCGAGCTGGCGCACTTCACGGTAACCAGGGACCAAGTCCAACCCCCCATAGGGCAGCCGTCTTCGATTCGACGGTCTCACCCGGGGTTCCGGTTGTCACGAGTAGACATATTTCGCCCTGCGTCGATGAGGAATGACGCGGTGTGGTGGGTGATATGCTCGCCCAAGCAAGCGCTCGGCTAAAAGGTGGAGGTCGCCGGTGGAGGGCGTGGCCGTACTCGTGATGGAGATGCAGCGGGGCGTCGTCGGTGATCTCACGAGATTTCCTGATCTGGTGGCCGCCTGCGCACGGCACGACGTCGTGGCCAACGCCGCCCGGCTCCTCCACACGGCCAGGATGGCCGGGATCCCGGTGATCCACTGCACGGCCGCCTTCCGTGCCGACCGGGCGGGCTCGCACACCGGCAACTGCCCGTTCATCGTCTCCCTGCTCAAGGACCCGGAGCACATGCTGGAGGGCACGGCCGCCGTCGAGGTCCTCCCCGAACTGCGGGACCCGGGAGATCTGGAGAGCCGGCGCTACCACGGCTTCTCCCCGTTCACCGGCACCTCGCTCGACACGACGCTGCGCTCGCTGGGCGTCTCCGAGGTGGTCGCCGTAGGCGTCTCGCTCAACCTGGGCATCCCGGGGCTCGCGCTGGAGGCCGTCAACCTCGGCCACCGGGTGACGGTGGTCACGGACGCGGTGGCGGGCATCCCCGAGGACTACGCGCGGGCCGTACTGAGGAACACCATCAGCCTCCTCGCCACCCGCGCCACCGCCGGGGACCTGATCGAGACGTGGAAATGATGGACGGGCTGCGCCTGGACGGGCGCGTGGCCGTGGTGACCGGGGGAGCGGGCGCGATCGGCGCGGCCATCGCGACCGACCTGGCCGCGGTCGGAGCACGGGTGGTGGTCGCCGACGTGGACCTGCCGAACGCGGAGAAGGTCGCCGCCGCCCTGCCGGGCGCGCGGGCGGCGGCCGTGGACCTGGCCTCGCCCGCGTCCGTCGAGGAGTTCGCCGGTACGGCCGGCGACGTGGACGTCCTGGTGCACAACGCCGGGGTGTCGATCGTGGAGCCGTTCACCGAGAGTGATCCGGCGGGCTGGGACCTCATGTGGCAGGTCAACCTGCGCGGGCCGATGCTGCTGACCAAGCTGCTGCTGCCCGGCATGATGGTCAGGCGGTGGGGGCGGCTCGTGTTCATCTCCTCCGACGGCGCCAGGGCAGGGTCGGGCGGCGAGGGCGCGTACGCGGCCACCAAGGCGGGGCTGTTCGGGCTGGCCAAGACGCTCGCCCGCGAGGCCGCCAAGGCGGAGGTCACCTCCAACGTGGTCTGCCCGGGCCCCACCGACACGCCCATGCTGCGGCGGGTGTCGGCGGCCGAGCCCGGGCTGGTCGACAAGATCGCGCGGGGCATCCCGCTGCGCCGCCTCGGCACGCCCGCCGACGTGGCGGGACTGGTCGCCTACCTGTGCACGGATCGCGCCGCCTACATCACCGGCCAGACGCTGTCGGTGAGCGGCGGCGTCACCATGCAATGAACCCCTCAGAGCGCGTTGTAGACGGCCTCCACCAGGCGGATGCCACGCAGGTTGCCGGAGATCGCGTTGGCCATCTTGTTCATGACGTAGGCGACGGCCAGGCCGCGCTCCGGGTCGCCCAGGCCGATGGAGCCGCCCATGCCCGAGTGGCCGAACGCGGTCTGCGACGGCATCAGGAAGGTGAGCGACGGCCGCATGTAGCCGAGCCCGAACGCGGTGTCCAGGTACAGGACGCGGTCGGGGCCGTTGACGCGGGTGCGCATGGCGTCCCGCAGCGTCTCGGGGCGGAGAAGGTCGCCGGCGATCAGCGAGCGGTAGAAACCCGCCAGGCCCCTGGCCGTGGTGACCACCCCGGCCGCGGGCCAGCCGGCGCGCAGGATGACCGGGTTGTTCGCGCCGCCCTGGAGGCGGTGCATGCCGGGGTTGCCGAGCGCCCGGTTCATCAGGCTCTGCGGATCGAGCGCCGCCCTCGTCATCTCGGCCACCACATCCGCCACCCGACCACCGCCGGCAGGGGCGGCGGCCTGGCCGGGCATCGGTCCCTCGCCGCCCGCCCTCTCTGCGCCCGCGCCCTCGGCCTCGGTGACGGCGACGGACTGCCGGCGTTCGCCTGCTTTGAGGTGGGCGGTCCGGGCGATCACGTCGTCCGGCGCCCCCACCCACAGCTCCAGGCCCAGCGGCCCGGCGATCTCCGCCGCCACCAGTTCCCCCACCGACTTGCCGGTCGCCCGCCTGATCACCTCGCCCACCAGGAACCCGTACGTCAGCGCGTGGTAGCCGTGCGCCGAGCCCGGCTCCCAGATCGGCGCCTGACCGGCGAGCCGGGCCGCGATCGCCGGGTGGTCCTCGAACTCCTCCACCGGCACCGGCTCCTCGATCACCGGCAGCCCGCACTGGTGGGTGAGCAGGTGCTCGACGGTGATCGCGCCCTTGCCGCGGGCCGCGAACTCCGGCCACCCGTCCGCCACCGGCGCGGTCACGTCCACCAGCCCCCGCTCGGCGAGCTGCAGCAGCACGGTGGCGGTGATCGCCTTGGTGCAGGAGTAGGCGAACGCCGGCGTGTCGTGCTCCCAGCGCCGCCCGGTGTGCCGGTCGGCGACCCCGTCCCACAGGTCCACGACCAGCTCGCCGTCCAGGTAGACGGCGAAGGCCGCGCCCAGCTCCTCGCCGTCGGCGAAGTGCCGCTCGAACACCTCGCGTACGCGGGAGAACCGAGGATCGCAGTGCATCAGACCTCCGCAGAGAAAGGAAGCGCTTACTTGGTTCACGAGCCTAACAACTGGGGACGATTCGGCCCAGACGATCAGCGTGGCACCCTGAACCTCCTCACCCCGGCCGTGGTCCTCGACGCCCTGCGCGCCGCCACCACCGGCGAGGTGCTCAGCCTGGCCATGCCGATCAGGGGCGCCACCTCTTCGCCCGCTCCCACGACGGTGCCGCACCTGCGGGGCCGCCCGCTGCCGCAGCACTTCATGTCCGTGGACGGTGGCGACTACGCGGCCGGTGCCCGGCCCATCGGGGAGGGCCTGTGCGTGGCCGACGACGCGCTGGTCGTCACCCCGCACGGCACCACGACCCACATGGACGCGCTGTGCCACATGTGGTCGGGCGACGAGGTCTACAACGGCCATGCGGCGGCCCGGGTCCGCTCGTACGGTGCCACCAGGTGCGGCATCGAGCAGGTGGGCGGCGTGGTGGCGAGGGGAGTCCTGTTCGACGTGCCCCGGCGGCTCGGCCTCGATCACCTGCCCGCCGACTTCCGTATCCCGGCGGAGCTGCTCGAGGAGATCGCCACGCCGCGGTCCGGGGATGTGGCGGTGATCCGTACCGGCTGGCCGCTGGTGTGGCAGCGGTCGAAGGAGGAGTACTGGTCGGGCCAGCCGGGGCTGTCGGCCGACGCGGGCCGCTGGCTGGCGGCGCGCGACGTGTCCGTGGTGGCCTGCGACAACGCCGCCATCGGCGGGCTGAACGTCAGAGGGCTCGCCGACGAGTCCCTCGCTGACGACCTGCATCTCATCCTGCTGCACCGGCACGGCATCCACCTGATCGAGATGCTGTGGCTGGAGGAGCTGGGGACGGCAGGGCGTACGGAGTTCGTGTTCGTGGCGGCGCCGCTCAAGATCGAGGGAGGTACGGGAAGCCCAATCACGCCGCTGGCCATCCTGTGAGATTCGCGCATATTTTCGTGCCGCTACACGGCCGAGCTCCCGGGCGGCGCGACGGTCCGCTGCAATCCGGTCAACGCGCCCTCCGGGTGCCGGGACCACGCCCTGGAGCGGATCAGGACCAGGTGACCGGAAGGCTCTTGACCCCGTACGCCGCGGCGTCGTGCTTCAGCGGCACCTCGGTGGCGGGGACGGCCAGCCGCAGGCCGGGGAAGCGCTCGAACAGCGCGCGGTAGCCGATCCGCATCTCGATCCTGGCCAGCTGCTGCCCGAGGCACTGGTGGACGCCGTGCCCGAAGCCCAGGTGCTTGCGCGCCTCCGGGCGGTCGGGGCGGAGCGCGTCCGGGTCCTCGAACACGCCCGGGTCCCGGTTGATCATCGGCAGGGACAGCGCCACGGTCTCGCCCTGCCTGACCAGCACGCCCGCGACCTCGACGTCCTCCAGCGCGGCTCTGCTGGGCGCGCCGAGATGCAGGATCGACAGCCAGCGCAGCAACTCCTCGACCGCGTCCTCCTGGTACGGCCGCCCGTCCTCCAGCAGTGCGAACACGCCGAGCGCCAGCATGTTTGCGGTGGTCTCGTGGCCCGCGACGAGCAGGATCATCGCGACGTTGGCCAGCTCCTCGTCGGTGAGCTCGCCGGTCAGACCGCTGATCAGGTCGTCGCCGGGCTCGGCCCGCTTGCGGCGCACCAACTCGCCCAGGTAGGCGGCCAGGTCGGCGGTCGCCCTGGCCACGTCGCCGCCCAGTGTGACGAGCTGGAGGCTGCGGTCCTGGAAGAAGTCGTGGTCCTCGTACGGCACGCCGAGCAACTCGCAGATGACCATCGAGGGAATCGGCAGCGCGTAGGCGGTCACGAGCTCGGCCGGAGGGCCGGCCGCGGCCATGGCGTCGAGGTGGTCGGCGGCGATGCGCTCGATGCGCGGCTCCAGCACCCGCATCCTGCGCACCGTGAACTGGCCGGTGAGCAGGCGGCGGTAGCGCGTGTGCTCGGGCGGATCGGTGGCCGCGAAGAAGCCCGGCGGCGCCGGACGCCCGGCCCCGCCAGGCGCCGTGGACCGCACTGCGGCGTGCTTGAGCTCCTGCCTGGCGCTGAACCGCGGATCGCCCAGCACCGTGCGGGCCGCCTCGTGCGTGGTGGCCAGCCAGCCCAGATGGCCGTCGGCGAACTCCAGGCGGCTCATCGGCGGCAGGCCCAGGAGGGCGGGCGGTGGGTCGAAGGGACACTTCGGGTCGCGTTCGATGGGAAGTCTCATGATTTTGAGAGTAGACTCCTAATTGGGAGTTGTATAGCGAAATGTTGTGATCTCTCGTGAGTGGACGTGCGCGGTCGTACCGCCCAGAATGCGGAGTCATGAGCGATCGACCCGGCCTGCGGGAGCGGAAGAAGGCCAAGACGAGGGCGCTGATCCAGAAGGAGGCGCTGCGGCTGTTCCGCGATCAGGGGTACACCGCGACGACGGTCGAGCAGATCGCGGAGGCGGCGGAGGTGGCGCCCAGCACCGTCTTCCGCTATTTCCCCACGAAGGAGGACCTGGTGCTGGTCGACCAGTTCCCGCCCTTCGTGGAGGCGCTCAGGGCGGCGCCGTCCGAGCTCAACCCCGTGCAGGCCGTACGCGTGGCCATGCTCGAGGTCATGGCCACGCAGACGGCCGAGGAGCGCGTCGACAGCGTGGAGCGGGAGAAGCTCATGCTCACGGTCCCCGAGCTGTGGGCGGCGAGCCTGGAGAACATCCGCGGCGTCATCACCACGATGCGGGACGAGTTGGCGGCGCGCGAGGGCCTCGACCCCGGCGATCCGCGGATCCGCAACGTCACCGGGGCCATCGCGGGCGTGATGTTCGCGCTCTGGTTCGACTGGGTGAAGGATCCGGCGCTGGACGCCGTCGGCGAGTTCGACAAGGCCCTCGCCCACCTGGACGCGGGCCTGCCGATCAGCAGGGAATGATCATAGGCCCGGGTAGTTGCCGCCGCCGTGGGCGGCGTCCAGGGCGTCATAGTCGGGGGTGAAGCCGCGCTTGGGGATCGTGTCCACGAACGTCACGTCCCTGGGCTTCTTGTACGACGCCAGCTGCGTCTTGACGTGCTCGATCAGGTCGTCGGCCGTGGTGGTGGCGTCCGGCTTGAGCGCCACCACGGCCTTGACCGCCTGGTGCCAGGCCGGGTCCGGGACGCCTATCACCGCGGCGTCGGCCACGGCGGGGTGGGACTTGAGTGCGCGTTCCACCTCGGCCGGGTAGATGTTCTCGGCCCCGGACTTGATCATGCGGAGTTTGGGACCGATGAACGTGATCGTGCCGTCGGGCTCGCGGCGGCCGAGGTCGCCGGTGTGGTGCCAGCCGTTTCGCGACTTAGTTGCATTTAAGTCTGGTCGGGCGAAATATCCGGAAAAGAGGGTCTTGCCGCGCGCGCAGATCTCGCCCACCTCGCCTGGCGGCAGCTCGGCGTCGTCCGGGCCCAGGATGCGTACCTGGACCAGCGGGGACGGACGCCCCGCGAACCCGGCCCCGCCCTCCGCGAGCCCGAGGAACGTGAGCATGCCGCCCACCTCGGTCTGCCCGTACCCGCCCATCTTCGACCGGCACCACGGCGAGTCGTCCACCGTGATCATCTCGTCCCACTCGGCCGAGTGGGAGACGAACCTGAGCGACGACAGGTCGTACTTGCCGCCCGCGTTCGCCTTCACCACCGCGTCGATCATCTGGCCGAACAGGAACGCCTGCGTCACCCGCTCGGCGTCGATCAGCCGGCAGACCTCCTCCGCGTCGAAGGCGGGGGTGAAGACGTTGGTGCCGCCGATCTGGAGGGTGGCCAGGCAGAACATCATCGTGCCGACGTGGAAGAGCGGCCCGTTGTTGAGGAAGGTGAAGCCGGGCTCCATCTGGCGGACGACGACGAGCGACGTGCTGTGGGCGATCAGGGCCGCGCTGCTGAGCAGGGCCGCGTTGGGCCGGCCGTCGAAGGCGGCGGTGTAGAGGGCG
Source organism: Nonomuraea basaltis (assembly GCF_005893125.1). Lineage (GTDB taxonomy): Bacteria > Actinomycetota > Actinomycetes > Streptosporangiales > Streptosporangiaceae > Nonomuraea > Nonomuraea basaltis. Next base: position 14,473 of record NZ_VCJS01000137.1, read on the forward strand.
AGGGCCGGCTCGGTGTCGGCCACCTGGGCGAAGTCTCTGAGGGAACCGCTTGCCACCAGCTCTTCATAGTCCTCGCCCGCCTGCACCCAGACCGCCGTACGCGTCGCGCCGGGCTCCGCCGTCGAGGTGCTCGCCGCACCGGCGCCGGAAAGCGCGGCGGCGGGGCTGGAATCGGGTACGCCGGAGGCGTGGGGAGCGGTGGACGCCGCGTGGAGGGACGTGGTCGTGTCCGACGATTCCCAGATGACTGCCGCTGGGCTGAGGTCGTTGAGCATGAAGCGCAGTTCGTCCTCCGACTGGCGCCAGTTGGCCGGGCAGAAGATCGCGCCCAGGCGTGAGCAGGCGAGCAGCAGCTCCAGCACCGCGTACGCGTTCTGCCCGAGCCACACCACCCGGTCGCCGCCGCCGACGCCCCGCCCGGCCAGCGCGTCGGCCAGCCGGGTCACCCGGGAGTCCAGCTCCGGGTATGTGAGCCGCACGTCCCCGTCCACGACGGCCGTCACCTGGGGACGGCTGCGGGCGTGGTCGGCGAGGACGTCTGAGAGGGACAGGCTGTGGATCATCTTCAGTCTCCAAAGGCCGGCATGACTTCGGTCGCGAAGAAGCGCATGACCCGCTTCATGTCCTCCAGCGCCATCGGCCGGGTGCTGCCGAAGTCGCACAGAAGGTTCGTGAAGCCGGCGTCTTTGAGCAGCGTGACCTGCTCGATGACCCGGGCCGGGTCCCCGATGACCTCCAGCTGCTCCCACCGGAAGTCGGCCGACACCGAGCCGCCCTTGAGGTAGCGGTCCTGGTAGAACTCGAAGCCCTGGGCGGTCTTGCCGGTCTTGGCGTCGATGGGGGCGCTCTTCTCGTTGAAGATGCGCGAGCGGTCGAACGACGCCTCGAATCGCGCTTGGTCCTCACGGGCCTGCTCCAGCGTGGGGGCGACGTACACGCTGCGGGCCACCACCAGATCGGCCCCAGGCGGGTGCCCGGCCTGCGCGGCCGTCTCCCGCCAGGTCTCGGCCGCCTTGACGACCTTGCGGAACGTGGCCGCCGGGTCGGCGAGGATGGGCAGGCCGCGCTCGGCGTACATGGTCACGGTCTCGGGGGAGACGGCCGCCACGTGCAGCGGCGGGTGCGGGGTCTGCAGCGGCCTGGGCACGAGCGAGACCTCGGCGCCTGTCTTGTAGAACTTCCCCTCGTGCTGGTACGCCTCCTGCGTCCAGAGCCCGACGATCACTTCCAGCGCCTCGTTGAAGCGGTCACGGGCCTCCGCCAGGTCGATCCCGAACCCCTCGAACTCGAAGCTCTGGTATCCGCGTCCGATCCCCAGATCCAGCCGCCCACCGGACAGCACGTCCACCTGTGCTGCCTCCTCGGCCACGTGGACCGGGTTGTGCAGGGGCAGCACCACGATGCCCGTGCCCAGCCTGAGGCGGGAAGTGCGGGCGGCGGCGTGGGCGAGCATGGTGAACAGGTTGGGTACGACGCCGTAGTCGCGGAAGTGGTGCTCGGCCAGCCGTACCCCGTCGAACCCCAGTTCCTCGGCCAGCTCGATGAGCTCCAGGTGATAGTCGTAGACGTCCTTGAAACTCTGGCCGTCGAAACGGTGGAAGAGGTGGAAGGTCGAGAACTTCATGCGGCGGCCCCTCGGAGGTAAACCAAGCGCTCGCTTGGGAGCGTACCACGACCACCGGGGGAGCCCCAGGCCAAAAGCAAGGCCTTCCCCGAAGGGGGCGCTTCGCGCCACTGGAGCCCGCCCGACGGTCCTCGCTAACGCTCGGGCGTTTGACGGCCCCCAATGGCCATTGACCATGACGTGCACGGATATGTCGTTGGCTGTGGGGCCTGGTATAGGCGCGGATATCGTCGCGCAGGCCTTCGAGTATCAGGCCTGGACAGATCTCCAGGACTCCACCGTCGCTTCGGCAAGGGTTTCGATGCGGTGCCCGTATGCCAGATGCCCATCGAACACGAAGCTGCCGTCCCTGAACGGCAACCCGCAGAACGTAGCGCGGAAGTGCCTGGGAGATCCGCCCGGCGGGAGCGGCGCGTACGCCGCCAATGGTGCCATGTCGTAGCTCGACGGTGCCCTGTGATTGTTCCGCGCCACCTGATGAGCCGCCACGCGAAGCAGCGCGTCAAGGCCCTTGTCCACGTAGAGCTGCAGCTGGCGGAACTGACCGTCAAGGTACTTCTCATGAGCTCTGGAAGGATGCTGCAGGAGATACGCGCAGACCACAGGCGCGTGCCAGCTGTACATCCGAGGATCGGCCTGCTCTTCAGCCAGGATTCCGTGGTAATAGTCCACACACACGCCCAGCGGGCCGGCAATTGCACCGCAGTCGCACTGAGCCATGATGGGGCTATCTGTCATGGCCTGCAACATAGGTGGCCGGCAACAGCCTTGTCGACGGGATTACAAACTGCCGAACGTCGCCATCCTGGAGGGGCATGCCCTGCTCGTCCTGCGCTACGGGTTCCACCTGATGCCGGGATTGATGGAGCCGGTCCAGTTGAAGGTGGCCATGTTGTCCCACTGGTTGCCGGTGCCGTTGATGTCGGCCGGGTCCCAGCCGTTCCCTGAGATCGCGTACCAGGTCGGTTCCCAGGAGAAAACGCCGACCGCTCCGGCTTTACCGAAGGTCTCGCCTGCCTGCCCAGGTGGCCGGGTAGCCCGAGCACGGTGCCGAGCCGGTCACCACGTTGGGCCTGACGCCCGTTGACCTGCTGATCAGCTGACCTGATCCCGTGCCATGCCAAGGACCAGCTCCTACGCGAGCGCCGTCACCAGGCCGATGGTCAGGGCCGTGCGTTCGGGGATCTGGTCGACCAGGACGTGCTCGTGGCGGGCGTGCGCCCCGTCGCCCACCGCCCCCATGCCGTCCAGCACCGCCCGTCCCAGCGCCGAGATGAAGTTCCCGTCGCTGGCGCCCCCCACCGACGCCTCGTCCATCAGCCATCCGAACCCGGCGGCCACCTCCTGCGCCTCCTTGAACAGCCGCTGCGAGGCCGAGTTCGGAATCATCGGGGGCCGGTTCCACTCGCCGGTGACGGAGATCGTGACGCGCGGGTCGGAGGCCTGCAGGTCCGCGAAGACGTCGTCGATCCGTCCCATCTCCGAAGGGTCGGTGACACGTACGTCGACGCCGCAGCTGGCGTGCCCGGCCGCCACGTTGCGTCCGGTTCCGCCGCTGATGAGCCCGACGTTCACGGTGGTGCCGCGCTCCCGGGAGGCGGCCCCGGCCAGGGTGGTGACGATCTCGGCGAGTGCGTGGACGGCGCTCGCCCCCGCGTACGGATCGAGCCCCGCGTGCGCCTCGACGCCGGTCACCCGCACGTTGAACAGCCCAACCCCCTTGCGCGCCGTCTTCAGCGCCCCGTCCATCGACGCCTCGAACACCAGGCTCGCCAGCGCGTCCGAGCTGGCGACCTCGATGTGCTCGCGCGAGGCCGGGCTGCCGAGCTCCTCGTCCCCGTTGAACAGGAAGCGCACGCTCGGATGCGGCAGGCCCAGCTCCCGCAGCCCGCGCAGCGCCCAGATCGACTGCACCAGCCCCGACTTCATGTCGAACACGCCGGGCCCCGTGGCCTTGCCCTCCACCACCGCGAACGGCCACCCGGCCAGCGTCCCCGTCGGCCAGACCGTGTCGTAGTGGCTGAGCATGAGCACGATCCCGGGCGCGGTGCCCCGGTACGTCAGCTCCAGCACGTCGCCGTACTGGCCGCAGTCGTGCAGGACCTCCTCGTCCGGCGTCCCGAGCAGCTCGACGGCCCGGGCGCGGATCACGCGCAGCCCCTTGACCAGCATGGCCTTGTCGTAGCTGTGGGTCTCCAGCTCCACCACGGCCTTGAGATCGGCGAGCATGGCCGGGAGGGCCTGCCGGGTCCAGTCGGTGATCAACACGGGAATCCTTCCAGGGGAATCAGCGAACGGGCGCTCCGGGGCCGAGCGGGCTGCCGAGCCACCAGAACGCGAAGAACAGCAGCGTCCAGACGACGAGGAGGGTGAACGCGAGGGGGATGGTCATGGAGGCGAGCGTGCCGATCCCGGCCGCGCGGCGGTAGCGCTGCAGGAAGCCCAGCGCCATCACGAAGTACGGGCTCATCGGCGTGATCGCGTTGGCGTCGATCGCGATGATCTCGCCGATGCCGGTCCATTTGAAGTACGCCAGGAACTGCGAGATCGCGAAGAACAGCACCAGGATCGGCGCCGTCTCGCGTAACCCGTGCGCCATGAAGCCGGGAATGTCCCTGCTGCTCGTGACCGTTCCGGCGGCCCGCCCGTACGCCCGCCGAGCAGGCGGAGCAGCGTGTTCAGCGAGCGCGAACCTGTCGTGGCCTCGGACGTGCTCACCGGCTGGCCTCCTTTCCAGATTACGGTCATCCATTACATGGGTTCATGACCACTCCTGACAAGTCGCATCCATCCGATAAATCCGGACGAGCTTCACGAAATAGGCTGCTCGGTGTGACCATCACCATGCCCGGCCTCACGGCCGTCGATCACGAGTTCACCGTCCCGCTCGACCACGCCGACCCTGGCGGGCGAACGATCCAGGTCTTCGCCCGCGAGATCCGCGACCCGGCCAAGACGGGCGAGGATCTGCCCTTGATGCTGTTCCTGCAGGGCGGTCCCGGCGGCAAGTCGCCCAGGCTCACCGGGCCCGCCCACTGGGCGCATGTGCTCAAGACGCACCGCGTGCTGCTGCTCGACCAGCGCGGAACCGGCCGCAGCACCCCGGTCACGGCCGCCACGATCGAAGGCACGGACGCCGAAACAGCGGACTATCTCCGCCACTTCCGCGCCGACTCCATCGTCGCCGACTGCGAGTTGATCAGGCGGGCACTGGGGGTCGAGCAGTGGGAGACCTGGGGGCAGAGCTACGGCGGCTTCGTCACGTTCACGTACCTGTCCAAGGCGCCGGAAGCGCTCAAGGCCTGTTACGTCACCGGCGGCACCCCGGGCCTGGAGAGCACCGCGGACGACGTCTACCGCCGCACGTACCCGCGCGTGCGCGCCAAGGTCGAGCGTTACTACCGCCGCCATCCCGGCGACCGCGCCAAGGTGCGGCGCATCGCCGAGCACCTGGCCGCGACCAAGGTCATGCTCCCCGACGGCGACCGGCTCACCGTGGACCGCTTCAAGCTCCTCGGCCAGGTCCTCGGCATGGGCGATGGTTTCGAGGTCATGCACTGGCTGGTGGAGGAGGCGTTCACCGGCGCCAGGCTCACCGACGAGTTCCTCTACACGGTGATGGCCAGGACGGGCTTCGTCGACTCACCGATCTACGCCGTGCTGCACGAGCACTGCTACGCCCAGGGGGCGGCCCCCGCCTGGGCCGCGCACCGGCTGCGCCCGGCCGACTTCGACGACCCCGAGATGCTCACCGGCGAGATGATCTATCCCTGGATGTTCGACGAGATCCGCGCGCTGCGCCCGTTCAAGGGCGCGGCCGAACTGCTCGCCGCGCGCTCCGGCTGGCCGCCCCTCTACGACCCCGCCCGCCTGGCCGCCAACCCGGTGCCGGTGGCCGCGATCGCCTACCACGACGACATGTACGTCGACCTCGGCCTCTCCCTGGAGACCTCCGAGCGCGTCGGCAACGTGCGCATGTGGGTGACCAACGAGTTCGAGCACGACGGCTACCGCGTGCTCCCCGACCAGGTGATCCCCAAGCTCATGCGAATGGTGCGGGAGCCGCTGTAGGACCTCAGACGGCAGGGGTGGGCTCGCGGAGCGGGAGGCGTACCTCGAACCAGGTGTCGCCCGGCACCGAGCGGACCTTGATCTCGCCGCCGTGCCGGCCGGCCACGATCCGGTAGGAGATGTCGAGGCCGAGCCCCGTGCCCTGGCCCACGCTCTTGGTGGTGAAGAACGGCTCGAAGATCCGGTCCTTGATCGCATCTGGCACGCCGGGGCCCGTGTCGCCGATCTCGACGATCGCCTCGTCCTCGTCGTACGCCGTGCGGATCGTCAGCGTGCCCGACTCGCCCATCGCGTCGAGCGCGTTGTGGATCAGATTCGTCCAGACCTGATTGAGCTCGCCCGCGTAGCACGGGATGAGCGGAAGCGTGCGGTCGTAGTCGGTGACCACGCTGATGCCCGGCGGGGTCTTGCCACGGAAGATCGCGATCGTGCTGTCCAGCAGATCGTGCACGTCCACCTGCTGGAACGGCGCGCGGTCCATCTGTGAGTACTGCTTCGCCGAGCGGATCAACGAGGTGATGCGCTCGGTCGCCTCGGTCACCTCGCCGAGCATCTGCGAGATCTCGATGGCCTCGGCCAGCCAGCGCAGCGCCGCCGGGACGTGCTCCTCGCCCACCTTGGCCCGGATCTTCTCCAGGTCCTTGCCCGAGAATCCGGCGTTGACCAGCGCGGGAGCCAGGTCCCACGCATCCTCCACGCCCAGCTCGTCCAGCGCCTCGCCCAGCTCGTCCTCGGCGTCGGAGATCTCCATCGGCGAGCGCTGCGGCTGCTTGCCCAGATTGCTCGTGCACGCCTCCTGCCACTCGATCATCGTGCGCAGCTTCTCCGGCGGTATGCCGTCCTCGGCCAGTTGGGCGAGCTGGAGGCGGGAGGTCCTGATCAGCGAGCGCAGCTCACTTACCGCCCGCACGGCCGCCGCGGCAGGGTTGTTCAGCTCGTGGGTGAGCCCGGCGGTGATCGTGCCGAGGGCGGTCAGCCGCTGCCGCCGGTCGATGATCTCACGCTGCATGCGGCCGCCGGACAGCAGGCCGTCGAGCAGGTGCATCGCCATCGGGAACCACTCGGCCACGATGTAGGCGAACTTCTTGGCGGGCAGCAGGAACATCCGCGACGGCGCGGTCGCGCGCAGCGTGTGCTGGTAGGTATCCGGCGCCCGGTCGCCGAGGTAGGCGGAGGTGGCGCCGCCGTACACGCCTGGCTGCGAGGTGCGGGGCATCGCGACGGTGCCGGCGCTGACCGTCTCGCTGCTCATCTGGATCTCGCCCTCGATCAGCACCGCGAAGCACTCGGCCGGCTCGCCCTGCCGGATGATGTCCTCGTCCTGCGCGTACGTCCGCACCCTGCCGCTGCTCGCGAGCTTGGTGAGCTGCTCGTCGGTCAGCCGCTCGAACAGGAAGAGCTTGCGCAGCTCGTCGATGTCGATGGTGCCCTCAACGATGTCGGTCATTGCTTCTCCAGGTAGCGGTGAACGAGCGAGACGGCCATCGCGCCCTCCCCGACGGCGGAGGCCACCCTCTTGATCGAGTCGGCGCGCACGTCACCCGCGGCCAGCACCCCGGGCACGTTGGTCTCCAGGTAGTACGGCTCGCGCCGCAGCGGCCAGTTGCGCGGCCGCCGCCCGCCCTGGACCAGGTCGGGACCCGTCAGGACGAACCCCTTCGCGTCCCGCTCGATCGTCTCGCCCAGCCACGACGTGTACGGCTCCGCACCGATGAACACGAACAGCCACTGGGCGTCGACCGTACGCTCCTCGCCCTTGGTCGACAGCGTCAGCCGCTCCAGGTGATCGGTGCCGCCACCGCCGGTGACCTCCGTCTGGAGGTGCACGTCGATGTTGGGAATCGCGGCGAGCTGCTCGATGAGGTAGTGAGACATGGACTTCTCCAAACCATCACCTCTCACCAACAAGTGGACCTTGCTCGCGAATCCCGCCAGGTAGACCGCCGCCTGCCCTGCCGAATTGGCCGCGCCGACGATGTGGACCTCGGTGTCCTTGCACGCGGGCGCCTCGGTCAGGGCCGCGCCGTAGAAGACGCCCCGGCCGACGAACTCGTTCAGGCCGGGCGCCTCCAGGCGGCGGTAGGTGACGCCGGTCGCCAGGATCACCGCGTGCGCCGCGATCTCCCCGCCGTCCTTGAACCCGATCACCCGGGCCTGCCCGCGCGGCTCCATCAGGGTCACCTTGCGCGCCGTCAGCAGCTCGGCGCCGAACTTCTGCGCCTGCCTGCGCGCCCGGTCGGCCAGCTGCTGGCCGGAGACGCCGTCGGGGAAGCCCAGGTAGTTCTCGATCCTGGAGCTCTGGCCCGCCTGCCCCCCAGAGGCGTGCGCCTCGACCAGCACCGTGTTCAGTCCCTCGGAGGCGCCGTACACGGCCGCGCCGAGCCCGGCGGGGCCGCCGCCGACCACGATCAGGTCGTAGAAGTCGGTGGCCGGGGTGGTCGACAGCCCGACCGCGGTGGCCAGTGTGGCGTGGTCGGGCGCCTCCAGCGTGGTGCCGTCGGCGGTCACCACCAGCGGCAGGCGGCGCCCCTCGCCGGCCGCCTTCACCAGCTGCGCGCCGTCCGGGTCCTCCGACAGCATCCACCGGTACGGCACGTGGTTACGGGCGAGGAAGTCGCGCACCCGGTATGACGGCGCCGACCACCGGTCGCCCACCACCCGCAGCTCCGACCGCTCGATCCGGTCGGTCCGCAGCCACGCGTCGAGCTGCCCGTCGATCACCGGGTAGAACTTCTCCTCTGGCGGATCCCACGGCTTGAGCAGGTAATGGTCGAGGTCCACCACGTTGATCGCCTGGATCGCCGCGTCGGTGTCGGCGTAGGCGGTCAGCAGCACGCGGCGCGCGTACGGGTACATGTCCATGGCGGCCTCGAGGAACTGCACGCCGTTCATCTGCGGCATCCGGTAGTCGGCCAGGATGGCCGCCACGTCGTCGCCGCGCAGCCGCATCTCCTTGACCGCCTCGATGCCGTCGCTGGCCGTCTCGGCGCGAACAATCCGGTATTCCTGGCCATAGCGGCGTCTCAGGTCGCGGGCGACCGCCCGCGAGACGCCAGGGTCGTCGTCCACCGTCACGATGACCGGCTTGTCCATGCCCTACCTTCTCCCCAGTGGTCCTCATTGAAGGATGTCATGTGCGGGGGAGTGGGTGAGCACTCGCTCATATCATGGGCGGATGGGCACCCGCGATCGCATCATCGATGCCGCCGAGCAGGCACTTCACGAGTTCGGCATCGTGGGGGCGACGACCAAGCGGATCGCGCACCAGGCCGGCTGCTCCGAGGCACTGCTCTACAAGCACTTCCCCGGCAAGGAGGCGCTGCTGCTCGCGGTGCTGCTCGAACGGGTGCCCGCGCTCGGCCCCGCCCTGACGCGGCTGCGGCTGAGCGTGGGGCGGGGCGACGTGGCCGCCAACCTCACCGACTTCGCGGTCGCCGCCGTCGAGTTCTACACCAGTGCGGCGACCATCGCCTCGGGCGTGCTCGCCGACCCCTCGCTCATGGAGCGGTTCAGGAGCATGCTCGCCCAGACCCGCACGGGCCCGCACGTGCCGATCCTGGTGCTGGCCGAGATCATCGGTGACGAGCAGCGCGGCGGCAGGATCGACGCCAAGACGGACGCGGACGCCGCCGCCGCGCTGCTGATGGGCGCCTGCTTCCACCGGGCGAACCTGTCCTACTTCGTCGATCTGCCGGACGACACCCCCACCTGGGCCGCCGCGATCGTCGACACGCTCGTCAGGCGATGACGCGGCTCTCCCCGCCGTCCACCAGCATCGAGATCCCGGTCACGAACGAGGCCCGCTCGCTGGCCAGGAACGCCACCACGTCCCCCACCTCCTCCGGGTTCCCGATGCGGCCGACCGGCACCGCCCTGCCCCGCGCGGCCAGCGCCTCCTCGCCGCCCGCCAGCTCGCGCAGCCGCTCGGTGTCGATGGGGCCCGGCATCACGTTGTTGACCAGCACGCCGTCGCCGCTGACCTCCCTGGCCAGGGTGCGGACGACGCCGGCCACGGCCGAGCGGGTGGCGTTGGACAGGGCCAGGCCGTCCAGCGCCTCGCGCGCCGACCTGCTGGTGATCGTGACGATCCGGCCCCAGCCGCGCGAGCGCATTTCGGGCAGGACCGCGTTGATCAGGCGTACGGTGCCGAGCAGGTTGCGCTGGATGGCGATGTCCCAGTCGTCCAGGGTCGCCTCGTCGAAGCGCCCGGCCGGCGGCCCGCCCGCATTGGCCACGAGGATGTCGATGGGGCCGAGCACGCCCCGCGTCTCCTCGACGACCCGGCGCGCGGCGGCCGGATCCTCCGCGTCGGCCAGGACGGCGTGCACGACCTTGCCGAACTCCTGCAGCTCCACCACCGCGTCCGCGAGCCGTTCCGGATTGCGGGCGGTGACGCACACGTCGCACCCCTCCCGCGCCAGGCTCTTGGCGGCGGCCAGTCCGATGCCCGCGCTGCCTCCGGTGACGAGGGCGACCTTGCCCGAGATGCCGAGATCCATACGGGCGACTATAGATCGTGCGCGGCTCAGGACCTCATTCCGGCCGCACGCGCGCCAGTTTGTCCGGGTTCAGCACGCCGTAGATCTCCCCGATGCGGCCGTCGCGGATGCCGATCATCATCAACTGGTGGTTCTCGCCGAACCGGGTCCAGATCGCCGGCCCGCCGTTGACCTCGACCAGTCGCGACTCCTTGAACTCGTAGCGGGCAAGGAGTCCGGTCAGGAACGCGACGACCTTGCGCCTGCCGAGGATCGGCCGCAGCGCCGCCCGGACCTTGCCGCCGCCGTCGTTCCAGGCCACGACGTCCTCGTGGAACAGGTCGGTGAGTGCGCTCAGGCCGCCGCCCGCCGCCGCCTCCATGAACTTCGTCAGCAGCTCGGCGTGGTTCTCCGTGGACGGCTGGAACCTGTCGCGCCCCGCGGCCAGCCGCACGGAGGCCCGGTGGTGCATCTGCCTGGCGTTGGCCACCGACGAGCCGACGATCTCCGCGATCTCGTCGTACGGCAGCTCGAACGCCTCCCGCAGCACGAACACCGCCCGCTCCGGCGGCGACAGCCGCTCCATCATGTGCAGCGTCGCGTACGAGACGGTGTCGCGCAGCTCGGCCGTGTCCAGCGGCCCCGCCTCCGACGTCATCACCGGCTCCGGCAGCCATGGCCCGGTGTACGCCTCCCGCTTCACCCTGGCCGAACGGAGCTGGTCGAGCGCCAGCCGCGAGACCACGGTCACCAGAAAGGCCCGAGGCTCCCTGATCTCGCTCTGGTCGGTGCCCTGCCAGCGCAGCCACGCCTCCTGCACGACGTCCTCCGCGTCCCACATGCTGCCCAGCAGACGGTAGGCCAGGCCCAGCAGCATCGAGCGGTGCTCTTCGAAACCCACGGCAGGCATCATGCCGCGTCGCCGAAGAAGGAGGTGTGCCGGGGCCGCCAGTTCGCGGCGTCCAGGACGGGACACCAGCGGCGGATGTGACAGTACATGGGTAGAAATACCGCGATAAGCATGATGAGCTGGGCCAGTGGCGAGAAATCTGATCCTGTCAGGAGGCCTGTTCCACGACTTCGCCGCCACGTCGGCCGCGCTCGCGGAGGTGCTCGCCGAGGTGGGGGTCGAGTCCGAGATCACCGAGGACATCGCGGGCGCGCTGAGCGAGCCGTCGGAGGTCCAGCTCATCACCGTCAACGCGCTGCGCTGGCAGATGACCCAGGACCGCTTCGCCGACCTGCGTGCCGAGTGGCGCTTCGGCTTACCGGCCGAGGCCCGCACGACGATCCTCGACCATCTGGACCGTGGTGGCGGGCTGCTGTGCATGCACTCGGCGTCGATCTGCTTCGACGACTGGCAGGGCTGGCCGCGCGTCCTGGGCGGCTGCTGGACCTGGCCCAAGTCCCACCACCCGCCGCTGGGATGGACGGGCGTGCGGGTCCACGGCAAGCATCCCGTGGTGGACGGCCTGCGGGACTTCGACGTGGTCGACGAGGTCTACAGCGACCTCGACATCCTGCCGGACGTCGAGCCGCTGGCCTCGTCGAACGGCCAGCCGCTGATCTGGGCCCGGCCGGTACGGCGCGGCCGGGTGTTCTACGACGCGCTGGGCCACGACACCAGGTCGTACGACAACGAGGTGCACCGTACGCTGCTCCAGCGGGCCGCGCTCTGGCTCCTGAAGCGGCCGGTCACGATCAGGGAATGACGCGCTCCCAGGGCGGTGCGCGCGGGTCACCCCCCTTGACCGCCCCGCTTCCGGCGCGCAACCTGAGCGGTCGCCAGCGGTCCAGGTCCTTTTGTCCTCGAGAGACGCGGTTGCCAGCCGCGGGGTCGGGGCATGTGCGGGATGATCTTGCAGGTGTTATGAGCTGTTCGGAGTGTTCTCGCAGCTCACACCACGAACGCCCGCCGCATGGCCACCGCTCCCTTACAGCGTGTGCCCTGTAGAGCTTCTACGCTGCTCGGGGCGCTGCGGCTGGTGGTTCGATGACCGACGGCAGCGGTTGATCAGGACGGCGGTGCCGACGGCGCCCGCTCGATCAAGTGGGACGCCGAGTGATCACGGATACGCGGTGCTACTCATGGGGCTCATCGCGGCCGCCCGAGTGCCGGGCCCGGACGGGAGCGATTCATGGCGGCTTGCAGGCCGCGAGCGAATCACGTCTGGTGATCACGGAGGATCTCGTTCCCGTTACTGAAAACGATCTTTGCTTTTAGCCCAGCCCTATGTGATGATCAAGCCGTTTTGACATATCTGTTCGAAAGGTTGTGAGTGAACACACGCCGATTAGCGTCCGGCTTATCCGCCCGGACGCGCCGCCGCGCTGCCCTGATCACGACTCTGATGCTGCCGCTCTCGCTCATGAGCGCGCCTGCGATCGCCCAGGGCCCCACGCCACCTCCCACCCCGGCCTCCGCATCGACGACACCATCCGGCGCCGCCTCGGATCCAGCGCTCAAGAGCGCCTGGGACAAGGCCGCCAAGTCCGGCCAACCCGTCGAGGTCCCCTCCCGGTTCACCGAAACCATGAAGGTCTGGGCCAACCCCGACGGCAAGAACCTGCGAGCCGAGCTGCACACCCGACCCGTCCAGCTCAAGAACCCGGCCAACGGCGCCTGGCAACCCATCGACACCCGCATCGTCACCCGCGGTGGCAAGCTCCAGGCCGCCCGCGTCAAGACCCCGCTGACCTTCGGCGAACGCGGCACCAAGCACCTGGTGTCCGCGGCCGGCAAGCAGGGCAAGACCGGCCTAAACGTGACCCGCGCGTTGCCGGAACCCAAGATCTCCGGCAGCGCGGTCACCTACCCCGACGCCGTCGCCCCCAGGGTCGACCTGGTGGTGCAGGCCCAGGCTGACGGCTTTATCTCCCAGGTGGTCTTCCGGCAGCGGCCGACCGGCCCGGTGACGGTGCGGCTCCCGCTGACGCTGCCCAAGGGCACCACGTTCGGCAAGACGCCGGAAGGGCTGCTGCAGCTCAAGGACGCCAAGGGCGAGGCGAAGGCTGCGCCGATCGTGCTGACCGCGATGGACGCCAAAGTGGAGGCCTCCCCCGACGAGGGCAAGAGCTCCCCGGTCACCGCGCGCGTGGAGACCTCCGGCAAGACGCCGGAGCTGGTGTTCACCCCGGACGAGAAGTTCCTGGCCGACCCGGCGGTCACCTATCCGGTGACCATCGCCGCCGCCTCCGAATGGTTCGGCGGCGGCGTACCCACCGACGCCTGGGTCAACAAGAACAACCCCAACAGCAACAACGCCGCCGCCGGATGGCTGCGCGCCGGCACCACCTCCACCAGCGCCGACATCGCCCGCGTCTACCTCAAATTCAACACCGACGCCCCGGAACTCGAAGGCGCCACCGTCGTCGACGCCGACCTCTGGATGTGGAACTACAAATCCGGCGGCCCCAACGGCCAACTGTGCGGCGATCCCCTCGGAAACGGCATCGCGGCCGAACGCGTCACCTCTTCATGGAGTACCAGCAGCCTGAGCTGGTCCAACCAGCCCTCGACTTTAGGCACCCTGGAAGGAGGGAACAAGGCCGGCTACAACTACGAGGCCGATCCTGCCAGCTGGTGCGCCAAAGAAGAGACGCTGCTGCACCAGGTCAACGCCATGGCCCGCGCCTGGATCGAACAGGACGAACCCAACCACGGGCTGGTGCTGCGGGCTCTCCCCGAGACCGCATCGATCAACTGGCGCCAGTACTACTCCAGCGAATACAGCGGCGACCCCTACCCCGGGTACCGGCACCCGCCCACCCTCATAGTCGAATAGATCCCTGCTCCGTCTGAGATCAGGGGCATCTTTATGCCCTACCAGGACACCGATCCAACGGGTGCGGAGATCGACGCCAACACATCCAGCGATCCCAACGTTCGACCAGCTCCAGAGGTGACAGACGACCAGGCGACCGCGATGCGCGCGGACTCGCCGGGCTACTACATGGAGGACACCACCTACGGGTTCGGCATCCCTGAGGAGGTGACTGAACAGGAATGGCTAGATGGGATGGAGGCCACCTATCCCATCGGCGACGGGACCGATCCGGATCCCGGCTCGGACACCACTCCGCCCACGGTGACTTCCACCGTCCCCGCCGATGCCGCAACTGGTGTTCCAATAAACATCCCCATCAGGGCAATCTTTAGCGAACCGGTCACCGAGGTGCAGGCTGCGGTCAAAACCTCTGGGGGAACCAGCGTCGCCGGGACGGTGGCGATGGACACCGCGGGCACCGCGATGACCTTCAGGCCCCAGCAGCAATTGAGCGCCGACACGGCTTACACGGTCGAGGTGAGCGGGGCAAAGGACGCTGCGGGTAACAGGATGGCTGCCCATTCCTGGTCCTTCACCACCGAGCATGGACCGCAGGCGCTCTGGAAATTCGACGAGGGGACCGGCCGCGCTGCCGCAGACTCCTCGGGCAACGGGAACGACGCCGTCGTGAGTGAGTCCACCTTCTGGGTACCCGGAAAGCACGGCACCGCTCTGTCGAGCATGACCACCCCGGTGATCAAGACTCCCGCCACCTCGGCGAACGAGACGTCGGAACGTCTGCGCTTCCTTGCCGTCAAGGAGGCTGCAAGGCAAAGCAAGCCGGTTGAGGTCGCTCACGAGACTTTGGAAACCAGCATCACTCATGCAATGCCTGACGGCTCCTTTCGGACCGACATAACGGCGGGCCCAGTCCGTACGTTGAAGGACGGTGTATGGATCCCCATTGATACCTCTCTCATAGAGGAAGGCGGTGCGCTGAAGCCCAAGGCGATCGCCACAGGTGTCGCTCTGGAAATCTCCACCGGCGGAACCAAGCCCTATGCGAAAATCACCCACCGCCAAGGTGAGAAATCCGCGCTGTCCTGGCCGACAGCCTTGCCCAAGCCCACAGTGAAAGGCAATGTAGCGACGTTTGCGAACGCTGCCGGCTCTGGAGCGGATTTGGTTATCACTGTCTTGCCGACTGGATTACAGCAGATGGTGGTGCTGCGAGAGCGGCCCGAAAAGCCGCTGGAACTGCGCATAAGCGTTGCGGGCAACGCCGCTCTGTCTGAGAGCAAGGACGGCCGACTGCTGCTCGCCGGCAAGAACAAGAAGCTCGTGGCGTCGGCACCGCAGCCATTCATGTGGGACGCCAGCGCCAAGGAACGCCCGCAGAGCGCGAAACGAGTCAAGATTGCCACAGACGTGGTCACCAAGGACGACCACACCGAGCTGGTGCTCAAGCCCCACCACCGGTTCCTGACCGACCCGGACACCACCTACCCGGTCAGGCTGCAGCCGCTGGCGACATCGACGAGCAGCGAAGACGTCTCGCTCGCCAGCACCGACACGGTGGACTCGCCGGCGTACCCCGACGGCTCGGTCATGATCGCCGGTGTGCAGACGGGGCAGAAGCTTCGCTCATACCTGCGTTTCCCCACCGGGAGTCTGCAGGGCCAGACAGTGACCGACGCGAAGCTGTCGCTGTACAACATCACCAGCTCAGCCTGTGGCGCGTCGGTCAGTGACGGCCTCCAGGTACGCCGGGTAACCGGCACCTGGGACGTCAACAACCTCTACTGGGCGAACAAGCCGACCGCGACCACCGAGGACGCACAGATCAACAAGGCCGGCTACGACCTGGCATGCGCCGACGGGGCCAAGCACCTGGAGCGGAACGTCACCGGCATTGCCCAGGACTGGGCCGCCGGGGCCGCCGACCACGGGCTGGTGGTGCAGTCGCCGACCGAGAGTACCGCAATCAACTGGCGCTACCTCACGGCCTCGGAAGACACCGAGTTCAACCAACCGCCCACGCTGACCGTCACCACCAGCGGGCCTGTATCGGCACCTACCGTCTCCGGTCTTGCCATAGCCCCGGCACAGGATGTGACCGGAGTAACCGTGGCCACCTCGCTCACCCCGCAACTGGCCGCCACCGTCGCCGACACCATCGGCGGCGACCTCACCGGGGAGTTCGAGATCGAGCACGACCCGGCCGCCACCGGCCAGGGCACCGGCCAAATCTGGGCCGGCGCCTCACTCGCGGTCGCCTCCGGCAGTCAAGCCGCGGTGAATGTCCCAGCCGGAAAGCTGAGCGACGGCTGGAAGATCCGCTGGCGTGCACGCGCGGTCAACGCCGCAGCGGCCTCTACATCGCCGTGGTCGGACTGGCAGTCGGTGACCGTGGACGTGACCGGCACGGCCAAGACCTCCCTGGCTCAAAGCGCGGGCCCCGTCCTGCGTACCGACCAGAGTTTCACAGTCGGGGCATGGCTGCGCTGGACCAGCACGGACGCCGCCTACAGTGTCCTGGAGCAGAAGGGCTCGAACACTACTCCTTTCCGCCTCGGCAACGACCCGCAACACGGTCTGGTGTTCACTCTGGGGCGCACCGACGAGAACGGCACAACTGCGGAAGGAGCTCTATCGGGAGTCAAGCCTCCGGTCAACGAGTGGTTCCACCTCGCTGGTGTCTACGACAGCGCAGCCAGCAAGGTGACGCTCTATCTCAATGGCGCTGAGATAAAGAACGCGCCGATCAGTTTCCCTGCCTGGAACGCTACGGGTCCCATGCTCCTCGGCGCCGACATGGTGGGCGATCTTGACGAGGTATTCGCCTATCAGAAGGCCCTTTCCGCTGACCAGATCGGTATGCTCCACACCGCTGCCACCTCTGTCAAGTCGACAACGACGGCGAAGACCACTACGAAGCCGCTGAACACCACCGCTGCCGCCAAGAAGTTCCCGTACGGGCACATCTCCACCGACGAGTGCAGGCGGGTCCGTCCTGTCGCTCCGAGCGCCGTCGCCACCACCGGCTCCTTCTCCTTGTGCTACTCCTACCTGGTTGGAGAAAGGGATATCAAGGGGCCGCCCGGGGCTCAGTGGGAAGCGGGGCGATGGACAGCACACATGGTCATCGTCGTGCATTCATACGTCGGCCACATGATCGGCAAGGCAAACGAGTATCAGGCGCGACCCAGCGATGTGCCCATCGGACGCACGCTCGCCAGCCGCAAGATCAGGATGCAGATCCAGATGGGGCCAGTCTCCGCCACGGGATCATTCCTCGACGACTGGGACGATCGCTGGATGCGGGTCTACTCAGGAGCGGCAGGCTGCACAGCCGACGCCAACGATGGCGCTCACAAGACGGTGGAAGACTGGGCGGAAGGCGGCATCCACGAGGTCATCCTTGACCGAACCTCGGATGACAACTCGCACGACGCAGACAAAAAGAGCTCGTGTACGATCAACCCAAACGTCAGGTACACGACGCACGCTTTTTGGGTTCGAAAGGACCTTGAGAACCCCCACACCTTCAGGTGTGACAGCTCTCGATCCATCACCTTCTATTCAAGCGGCTGTGTCCTGTCGACCCTTCGCCCGGTCCTCATCTTCGACGAGAACAACGCGAATGAGTTTTTCGCAGCGCGTCACGTCTGGACCGCCCTCTACGATCAAGGCATCACGTACCCAAAGGTCGGGAGTGGACCTGCGAAGAAGATACCAGGCGGCTTTATTCCGCATGCGCCTTCGTGCGCGAATCTCTGCCTCAGGAGGTCAACAAGCAAGGCCGTCGAAAAGGCCAATCGCTACGTAGCGATCTCTGAATGCAGGAAGATCCGCCCTTACGTGAAGCCAGACAGTTGCGACGAATATCCGTTCGCGACCACACTCCAAGGAGCTGGTCAGCAGAATACCGGCTATAACTACTCTGTTGCCATCATTCCGGAGACGCAGAACTGCTCGCAGGGTGCAACGATCAACCAGTGGTATCAGCGTAACCGGATTCTTGACCTGGACTCGTTCTGGGTTGATGTGGTGCGCCTGGGCTACAACAGGCCACATAGCGGCGCGCCGGGGACTGTAGCTCACGATCCCGCCCCCACCTCCATCAGCCTCGCCACATGCACCATCGATGGCGTATCATAACTCGTAGTAACCGCCATTAGTTCGCCGTCTTGGGGGCGGGGCTCACCTCCGCCCCCAAGACGTCTCCGCTACTGGAAGTACCAATAAGGGAGTACGGCGACTTGGTCGCTTTCTCGACATACAAAAACGCGCTCGACTCGATATTCGATGTGCCAGCATGCCTGACCTGGGTGCGCGGCAAGGAGGTCGAGGAGGTCGCGCGCCTGTTCGGAGGTCGACCGGAGCAGATCAGTGAGGGACATTTCGTGGATCTGTATGACGCCTACGAAATGGAGGAAAAGGAAGGTGTCGTACTCATCACACAGGTGGCCGGTGACTGGATTCTGGCCGTAGAGCTCACGAGATACCGGGGAGCGAAGCCGGATGTCTTGCGCGGTCTGTCAGCGGACGGCGAGGCTTTAGCCCTGGCATGGAGCATCGAGTGGGATGCGACATTCGCCTACGCCCGCACCGGGCGTATCGACGTGGCGTTTGACCCGGTCAGGCAGGCAACTAGTGCTTACGAAGCCGAGTACCTGGAATGGTCTCGCGCCTACGGTATTTCCTCTCGGGAGTGGCAAGACGATTGGCGAGCCGCCGCTTTCGCTATCGCGGAGAGCATGTCCGGCATCCGGATCGACCGCGACTGGAAGGACCAGGCTCACCTCGTCTTGAGGGTTGAGGAAGCAGGCGACGAAGAACCGGATCAGCGTCCGCCTCTGAAGTTGCCCCTTCACATGCGGGAGTTGATCTCACGCCATCCACGAGTGGCCTCCATCGTAGCCTCACCGCCCATCGAGGAATTCACCGAGGGAACGTTGATCGTGGCGGAGTTGGCCGTTGGGGCTGCGGGGTTGCGTGAATCCCTCAACAGGGACCTTGTGGAGGAGGCGCTGGCCGCCATCGCGACGGGCCGCAGAGGTGAGCAGATGAACACCTTGCGGGATACGCTCGATGACCTGGCGGAGAGCTTGGCAGCGCAGGCCGACCAGGTCATGCAGGGACGGGAGAACATCCACCGCCCCGACCCCAACACGGACTGGGGACGGCTGCTGATGAAGCACCACGCGGTGAAGGCATTGAGCGGGGCTCTCTCTGGGGATCCGTACGAGGGACTCACGTTGGCGCTCCAGCACGCGAGCACGGTGACCGCCCCCACGCGCAAACAGAACGATGACTATCGCATGTTGCGGCTCCTAGCCTTGGCTATTCATAGGCCTTGAGGAGATCCGAGACGAAATGACCCGATAGACAACGAAGAGTGCCCCTGATCTGGAAGATTACGGATTGTCGAGATCAACAACCTTCCAGAGCGAGGAGCACTCTT
>NZ_VCJS01000138.1 GCF_005893125.1 Nonomuraea basaltis
GGCGCCGAGAGGGGGATCCTCGTGGTGGATCTGCCTGATGGGGGGCGGGCGCATGCGGTGGTGCAGCGGGCGGAGCTGCTGGCGGATGCGGAATCTCGGGAGCTGGTAGGGGAGTCTGTCCGGCTGACGAGCGACGGGAAGGCCAACGTGGCGGAGTGGTGACGTAAAGTAGCTGCAAAGCTTGTGACCGTTCGACTACGCTCCGGTGTTGACATTTTTATGTCACGCGCGGACGCTGGAGTCATGCGGAGGACAACGGTACGCATCGATGAGCAGCTCCTCAACGAGGCGAAGGCGTACGCGGCGCGAAACGGACGCAGTCTCAACTCAGTGATGGAGGATGCCTTGCGACAACTGCTCAACCGAGCCACGGAGGCGGCCGAGCGGCCCCGCGTGGAACTGGTCACCTCTGGAAGCCGGCTCAAGCCGGGAATCGAACTCACGCCGGAGTTCATCTACCGCCTGATCGAGCAGGACGACATCGAGCGCTACTTGAAGGTGCAGGCCGATGCTGCTCAGTGACATCAATGTCCTCATCAACGCCTTCCGCAAGGAGGCCCCCGGTCACGTCGCCTGCCACAAGCTGGTTGACGAGCTGATCAACGGCGACTCGGCCTACGCGGTCACCGACTACGTGATAAACGGGGTCGTCCGAGTCCTCAGCGTCGAGGCCCTCTATGACGACCCTCCGGCCATGGAGCAAATCCTCGACTACGTTGATCAGGTGCGCAACCAGCCGCACGCCGTACTCGTCAACCCCGGCGAGCGGCACTGGGAGATCTTCAGGAAACTCTGCCGTCAGACGAACGCCCGAAGAAAGCTCATCCCCGACGCCTACCTCGCCGCACTCGCCATTGAGCACGGTTGTGAATTCGTGACCTGCGACAAGGATTTCGCCAGGTTCGAGGGCTTGCGCTGGCGGTCGCCGCTCAACTGAACTTGACGGCGAGGGCGCAAGCCGCACTACTCGGCAAGGAACGCCGGTGGCTGACCAGTTCGACGTCATCGAGGCAGGCCCGCGCGGCCGCCGCCGGTGGATCGGGCTGGTGGTGGCGGCCGCGGTCCTGCTGGTTCCCATCGTGGGCCTGGTCGCCAGCAGAGAGCCCGAGCCGCGGCCGGAGCCGCTGCCCACCCCCGAGCCGATCAGGTCCCTGACCACGATCGACAGCCCCTCGAACATCCTGCTGATCTCGCCCACGACCAGGGGCGATGACGAGGTCCTCGAGGTGGTGTTCCCGCACGGCGTGCGGGCCGTGGTGCGCTACCCGGCCGAGCTGAAGCTGGCCGGGATGGGATCGCGGCCGTTCCAGGGGGCGTGGATCGACGGGATCTACCGGCAGTTCGTGGCGCCGTACAACGGTGAGATCGAGATCACCCGGGGCGGCGAGCCGATCAGGAACTACGCCCCCAACGTCACGCTCTGGCCGCGCCAGGCGGGCAGCGGCTCGCTCGGGCAGGTGCTGCTGTTCGCGTTCGAGGACTGGCGGCTGGCGATGTACGACCGGGGCCGGGGGCTGACGTTCGACCAGCGGCTGGCCGTCGCGCAGAAGCTGAAGGGAAGGCAGACCAAGGACGGCTATCTGGTGTTGTCGGCCGGCGGAAGGGTGCGGCTGGCCGGGCCTGGTGACACCGCGCAGGGCGATCCGGTCGGGCCGCAGCTGTGGTTCGGCGGTGGCGGGCGGGACATGGTCGCGCTCGTGCCCACCCCCCAATGCGAGAAGAAGGCCAGGATGCCTTTCGTGATCGACGGGCGCGGGCGACCCGCCGAGTCGGTGTGCCGGGGAGACGTGCAGGTCGCCGTCACGGGGCAGGAGCGGTTCAGGAAGCAGGCGATCCAGGGAATCCGGATCACGCTGAAGGACTGAATGCCCGTCGGGTTAGTAAGGTGCGGCCATGTTCGCCGTAACCGCCACACAGACCGACCCCGACAACCCACTCGCCGGGCTGACGCTCGGCGAGCGCCCGGAGCCGAAGGCGCCGGACGGATGGACGACCGTCTCCGTGCGGGCGGCCGCGCTCAACCACCACGACCTGTGGACGCTCAAGGGCGTCGGCATCAGGCAGGACCGGCTGCCGATCGTGCTCGGCTGCGACGCCGCGGGAGTGGACGAGGACGGTAACGAGGTCATCGTGCACGCCGTGATCGGCACGGGCGCGGACGAGACCCTCGATCCCAAGCGCTCGCTCCTGTCGGAGGTGTACGACGGCACGTTCGCCGAGCGCGTGGCCGTGCCGCGCCGCAACCTCGTGCCCAAGCCGGCCGCGCTCAGCTTCGAGGAGGCCGCCTGCCTGCCGACGGCGTGGCTGACCGCCTACCGCATGCTGTTCGACAAGGCCGGCCTCCAGCCGGGCTCGACCGTGCTGGTGCAGGGCGCCGGCGGGGGAGTCGCCACCGCGCTTATCGCGCTCGGCCGGGCCGGCGGCTACCGGGTCTGGGCGACCAGCCGCTCGGAGGCCAAGCGCGAACGGGCCCGGCGGCTCGGCGCCGACCAGGTATTCGAGACGGGCGCGCGGCTGCCGGAGCGGGTGGACGCGGTCATGGAGACCGTCGGCCAGGCCACCTGGGACCACTCGCTCAAGTCACTCAAGCCCGGCGGGCGCATCGTCGTCAGCGGCGCCACCAGCGGCGCGGTCCCGCCCGCCGACCTCAACCGGGTCTTCTTCCTGCAACTGTCCGTCGTCGGCTGCACCATGGGGACCCGCGACCAGCTCCAGCGCCTGGCCATCTTCCTGGAGCAGACCGGCCTGCGGCCGGAGATCTACCGGGCGCTGCCGCTGGCGGACGCCCGGGACGGGTTCGCCGCCATGGCAGAAGGGGATATTTTCGGAAAAATTGTCTTTATCCCCTGAATAAGTGAAGGGTTACTTCTGGGCCTCCTGGGTGATAGATGTGAAGTGAGGTTGTATCAACCGGGAGGCCGTCATGATGGACATTGAGCCCTTCGGCCCGGGTTCGATGCACTGGGACACCGCGGGCGAATATCGCAACCTGCTGGTGGCCGGCAGCGCGCTGGTCCTCCAGACCATGCACCCGGCGGTCGGCGCGGCCGTCGCCGAGCACTCGACGTTCAAGGCCGACCCGTGGGGGCGGCTCAACCGCACGCTCTCCTCCGTCCAGAAATGGGTGTACGCCGACGGGCCGGCCGAGGGTGAGCGGCTCCGGCGGATGCACGAGCCCATCAGCGGCATCGACGAGCACGGCAGGCCGTACCACGCGCTGAACGGCCAGGCGTGGGCGTGGGTGCACCTGTCGCTGTTCGAGCGCTTCATCGCGCTCAACCGTTACTTCGGCACGCCGCTCACCGTCGAGCAGGAGCGGCGCCTGTACGCCGAGTCGCTGCAGCTCGGCGCCATCCTGAAGGTGCCCGAACGGGAGATGCCCGCCGACCTGGAGGCGTTCTGGCGATACTTCGACGACATGGTGGCCAACGGGCTGGAGGCACATCCGACCGCCCTGGACGTGCTGTCGGTGCTGCGCGGCACCCCGGCGCCGCCGGGGCTCCCCAGGCCGCTGCGCCGGCTGTGGACGCCGGTGGGGGTGGGGTCGGGGGAGTTCAACCACTTCGTGACCGTCGGCACCCTGCCGCCTGCCGTACGCAGGAAGCTGGGGCTGCGGTGGACGGCCCGGGAGGAGCGGCGGCTGCGGCATCTCGGGCACGCGGTGGCGATGCTGACACCGCGCCTGCCCGAACGCCTGCGCTACATGCCCATCGCCTATCAGGCCCGCAAGGCCGCGCGGACCTCCCGCCGCCTGGAGCGACAGCTCCGCTCCGCATAGCCGTCACCACTGCCATAGCCGTCAACGGCGGGGCGGGTTCACGGCTCGGAGGGCGTCGATCGGCCCGGGGCTCGAGGGCCGATCGGGTCGAGGTCCGAGCAGTGATGGAGCGTCGAGGCCCGAAGAGCGATGGGTTCGGTCAGGGCTCCAGGATGTCGCGGATGCGGCGGCTCGCGTCGTCGAGTGCCGTACGGAGCTCGGCCAGCTTCTCCGGCGTGAGCCGGGCCTCCGACGCCTCCTGCCGCGCCTGGCCCACGAAGTCGGCCAGCAGCTCGCCCAGCTCCGCGTCGAGGTCGGCGCGGCTCGGCGGCACGCCCCCGAGCGTGGACCAGATCTGCGTCCAGATCCTGCGCCACTCCTCGGCCAGCCGCTCGCCCTCCCCCTGCCACTCGAAGGCGTGCTCCATCCACTGCCGCTTCTGCTGCTCCCGCAGCCGCTTGAGGTCCTCCTTCTGCTGATCCCTGAGCCGCTTGGTGTCGTCGCGGGCCCCGGTGCGCACGTCCTTGGCCATCCGCGTCAGCTCGTCGCGCAGGGACTTGACCGTGTCGCGGACGTCCTCCTTGACCTCGCGGGCGATGTCGCGTACTGAGGCGGAGATCTCCTGCTCGAGGTCGTCGAGCTCGTCGAGGCGGGCGTTCAGCTCCTCGCGGCCTTTGTCGGTGATCGAGAACACCTTCTTGCCCTCGATCACCTCGTGCGTCACCAGGCCCTCCTCCTCCAGGCGGGCCAGGCGCGGGTAGATCGTGCCGGGAGAGGGCGAGTAGACGCCGAGGAAGCGGTCCTGGAGCAGCCGGATGACCTCGTATCCGTGGCGGGGGCTCTCCTCCAGCAACTTGAGCAGGTACAGCCGGAGCCGGCCGTGACCGAATACAGGACTCATTCCTTCTCTCCCTTGAGCAGCGCGACCTCGCCGGAGACCGTGATCGCGGACAGCGAGGCCATGCCGCCACCCAGCCGCCCCGACAGCGACTTCGTGCCCGGGCCGCTCGTGTTGGACAGTTCATCGAACGTGCTGACCAGCCTGCCGGAGGTGGATCTGACGCTGACGTCCGTATCCACGTTCTCCGGCAGCCTGACCAGGATGTCACCGGAGACGCTGTTGAGCGTCACGTGACCCGTGGGCCGCAGCGCCAGGTCGGCGGTGATCCGGCCGGAGACCGTGTTCGCCTTCAGCCGGCGCGGCTTGCCGTCGGCCACGGTCAGGTCTCCCGAGACGCTCTTGAACGCCAGGTCGCCGTCCATCGCCCGGCTCTCCACGGCGCCCGAGACGGTCGTGGCGCTGACGTCGCCGCTGACGCCGTCGAGCACGATCTCCGCGGACACGCTCCTGACCTGGGTGGCCCGCTCGAACCCGGCCACCACGGCGGGCGCGGAGACCACTCCTGCGTTGACGCGGCAGCTCTTGGGGACGGTGATCGTCAGGACCGTCCTGCGCCGGTCGCGGCGCAGCCAGCCGAGCAGGCCGTCCCAGGTGAGGTCCTTGTACGCGACGGAGAGCTCCCCGGTGTCCTCGTCGTAGGCGACCATCAGCGGCGAGGCCGTCTCGATCTCGGCCACTTCCAAGGTGGGTGGACCCTCACTCGCGAGCACGTCCAGCCGCCCGGCGACGATCCGCACGTCGAGCGACTCCACTGGGCCGAACGTCAGCTGTTCCGGTGACTCGATCGTCCACTGCTGCATGATCCCCGCCCTCCAGGCGATACGTCTCTACACAAAACACGATATGTCGCGTTTATCGAAAACTCAAGATGTATCGCGATTAGCGGAAGAGCGTGCCTTGGCTAGTCGTCGTCGTCCTCGTCGTCGAGGCGTGCCAGCCAGGTGGCGAGCCGCTCGATGGGGGTCTCGAACTCGGGGTTGAGGTCCACGAACTCGCGCAGCCGCTCACCCAGCCACAGCAGGCTGACCTCCTCCTCGCCCCGCCGCTCGACCAGCTCCTCGATCCCCCGATCGGTGAAGTACATCGCTCTCCATCCAGTCAGTACGGAGCCATGCGGCTCGATCCCCACGAAGTCGTCAGGCGAGATCGCCGGCCGGATCCCAGGCATCGGCGCGCCCTCGCCTGACTTTAGTCAGTAGACCGCGATGCTCCAGCTCGCGGAGCGGTGTCCCGGCCCCGCGTACCAAAATTGGCAGCCGCTAGGTGCTAGCGACTGCCAATTCCGGTAGGTGGCCGATCTGTCAGGCGAACAACTGGTGGAGGATCTCCTCCAGCTCGGTGTCGTGCGCGTTGTGCGAACCCGTAGCCGGCGAGCTGTTGGGCCTGCGCGACACCCGGCGCAGCGTCCGGCCGCCCAGCGTCTGCGGGTCCTCGGCCAGCTTCAGCGCCAGGTAAGGCCACGGCCCCATGTTGACCGGCTCGTCCTGGGCCCAGACCAGCTCGACCTGCGAGCCGTAGCGCGCCAGCTCGGCGGCCAGCTCCTCGCCCGGGAACGGGTAGAGCCGCTCCATCCGGGCGATCGCGACGTCGTCGCGGCCCGACTTGTCACGCTGCGCGGCCAGCTCGTAGTAGAGCTTGCCGGAGCAGAGGACGACCTTGGTCACCTTGGCCGGGTCGACGGTGGTGTCACCGAGGACCGGCTGGAAGGTGCCCGAGGTGAAGTCGGACGACTTGGACGTCGCCGCCTTGTGCCGCAACAGCCACTTCGGCGTGAAGACCACCATCGGCTTGTGCCGCTCCGACGCCACCTGCCAGCGCAGCAGGTGGAAATAGTTGGCCGGCGTGGTGGGCTGCGCGACCGTCATGTTGTCGAGCGCGCAGACCTGCAGGAACCGCTCGATGCGGGCCGAGGAGTGGTCGGGCCCCTGGCCCTCGAAGCCGTGCGGCAGCAGCAGCACGACCGAGGACCTCTGGCCCCACTTCTGCTCGCCCGACGAGATGAACTCGTCGATGATCGTCTGGGCACCGTTGACGAAGTCGCCGAACTGCGCCTCCCAGGCGACCAGGGCGTCCGGGCGCACGACGCTGTAGCCGTACTCGAAGCCGAGCGCCGCGAACTCGCTGAGCAGCGAGTCGTAGACGTAGAACTTCGTGGTGCCCTCGTTGAAGGTCTTGAGCGGCGTGTGGTCGGCGCCGGTCATCCGGTCCACCAGGACGGCGTGGCGCTGCGTGAACGTGCCGCGCCGCGAGTCCTGGCCGACGAGCCGCACCGGGTGGCCGTCCAGCAGCAGCGCCCCGAACGCCAGCGTCTCGCCCATCGCCCAGTCGATCGCGTCCTGCTCGACCATATGCCCGCGGCGCTGCAGCACCGGCGCCAGGCGCGGGTGCGGCGTGAAGCCCTCGGGCAGGTTGAGCTGGGTGTCGACGATCCGCTTGAGCGTCTCGTGCGTGATCGCCGTCGGCGTGTCGTCGTGCGACCACTTGACGACCTCCGCCGGTGGCACCCGCATGGCGCGGGCCTCCGCCGGCTTCTTGGCCGCCTCGCGGGTCTCGGTGAACGCCTGCTCCAGCTTGGCCTGGTAGTCGCGCAGCGCCGACTCGGCCTCCTCGACCGTGATGTCGCCCCGGCCGATCAGCGCCTCGGTGTAGAGCTTGCGGGTCGAGCGCTTGGCGTCGATCAGGTCGTACATCAGCGGCTGGGTGAAGGCCGGGTTGTCGCCCTCGTTGTGACCGCGGCGGCGGTAGCAGATGAGGTCGATGACCACGTCCTTGCGGAACGCCTGGCGGTATTCGTAGGCGAGCTGTCCGACGCGCACCACGGCCTCGGGGTCGTCGCCGTTGACGTGGAAGATCGGAGCCTGGATCATCCGGGCCACGTCGGTGGCGTAGACCGACGACCGGGACGAGGCGGGCGAGGTCGTGAAGCCGACCTGGTTGTTGACCACCACGTGCACGGTGCCGCCGGTGCGGTAGCCGCGCAGCTGCGACAGGTTGAGCGTCTCGGCCACGACGCCCTGGCCGGCGAAGGCGGCGTCGCCGTGGATGAGGACGGGCAGGACGGTGAAGCCCTCCTCACCGCGCTCCAGGAGGTCCTGCTTGGCGCGGACGACGCCCTCGAGCACCGGGTCGACCGCCTCCAGGTGGGAGGGGTTGGCGACCACGGACGCGGTGATCGTGTTGCCGCTCGGCGCGGTGAACATGCCCGTCGCGCCGAGGTGGTACTTCACGTCACCCGAGCCGTGCGCCGTGCGCGGGTCGATGTTGCCCTCGAACTCGCCGAAGATCTGGGCGTACGACTTGCCCACGATGTTGGCCAGCACGTTGAGCCGGCCGCGGTGGGCCATGCCCATGACGACCTCGTCCAGGCCCTCGTCGGCGGCGTCGCTGAGCACCGAGTCGAGCAGCGGGATCAGGGACTCGCCGCCCTCCAGCGAGAAGCGCTTCTGGCCGACGAACTTCGTCTGCAGGAACGTCTCGAACGCCTCGGCGGTGTTGAGCCTCGACAGGATGTTGAGCTGCTCGTCGCGCTCGGGCGAGGCATGCGCCTTCTCCACCCGCGCCTGGATCCAGGCCCGCTCCTCGGGGTTCTGGATGTGCATGTATTCGATGCCGACCGTGCGGCAGTAGGAGTCGCGCAGCACGCCCAGGATCTCGCGCAGCTTCATCAGCGGGCGCCCGCCGAAACCGCCGGTGGCGAACTCCCGCTCCAGGTCCCACAGCGTCAGACCGTGCGACTGGATGTCGAGGTCGGGGTGCTTGCGCTGCTTGTACTCCAGCGGGTCGGTCTCGGCCATGAGGTGGCCGCGCACCCGGTAGGCGTGGATCAGCTCCAGCACGCGAGCGGACTTGGCCACGTCGTCGTCGTGCGAGGTCGAGATGTCCTGGACCCAGCGGACCGGCTCGTACGGGATCCGCAGTGCCTCGAAGATCTCGTCGTAGAAGCCGCCCTCGCCGAGCAGCAGCCGGTGGATCTGGCGCAGGAAGTCGCCCGACTGGGCGCCCTGGATGATCCGGTGGTCGTAGGTGCTGGTCAGCGTCATGACCTTGGAAACGGCCAGCCGCGACAGGGTGTCGGGGGCGGCGCCCTGGTATTCGGCCGGGTATTCCATCGCGCCGACGCCGATGATCGTGCCCTGGCCGGGCATCAGCCGCGGCACGGAGTGCACGGTGCCGATCGTTCCCGGGTTGGTCAGCGAGATCGTGGTGCCCTGGAAGTCGTCGACGCCCAGCTTGCCGCCCCGGGCCTTGCGCACGACCTCTTCGTACGCCATCCAGAACTGCCGGAAGTCCATCTCCTCCGCGCCCTTGATGGAGGGCACGAGGAGCTGGCGCTCGCCGTTGCTCTTCTGTACGTCGATCGCCAGGCCGAAGCCGATGTGCTCCGGCTTGACCAGCGTCGGCTTGCCGTCGACCTCCGTGTAGGAGTAGTTCATCTCCGGCATGGCCTTCAACGCCTTGACGATCGCGAAACCGATCAGGTGCGTGAAGGAGACCTTGCCGCCGCGGCCCCTCTTGAGGTGGTTGTTGATCACAATGCGGTTGTCGATGAGCAGCTTGGCCGGGATGGCCCGGACGCTCGTCGCCGTCGGAACCGACAGTGACAGGTCCATGTTGGCTGCTGTGCGGGCCGCGGCGCCGCGCAGCTTGACCTCTTCGGCGCCCTTGGGCACCGGAGTGGCCGGCTGCTTCGGCTTCTCGGCCGCGGGTGGCGCCTTGGGTGGCGCCGGGGAGGGGGCGGGGGCGGTCACAGTGCCGTTCGCCGCCTCCCGTACCGGGGTTCGACCCGGTCCATAATCAGGGTTGTAGTCAGCGAAGAAGTTCCACCAGGCCTTGTCCACAGACTCGGGATCCTGGAGGTACTTCTGGTACAGCTCGTCGACAAGCCACTCGTTCTGACCGAAGCTTGCCAGCGGGTTTGTCCGCGACGACTCAGACGACACGGCGGAAATCGCCCTCTTCCGCATACCGGCGTTGATGTTAGAGAACCTGTCCAAGGCTACTCGCCCGAACTGGCAGCGTGCACCGGGGAGCCCGCGCCGCCTCGAACGATCGTCTCAGGACCGCGCAAAGAGGTCACGCCCCCCTTGTCAATCCGGGTGGTGCCGTAATTATTACTGTTTGGTATCAACGCCAGGAAGAGAGGTTTATTTCCCGCCAGGCACCAGTCTGCTAACGATCCGTACCTCTGGTGACAACTCGGACAGAAGATCGGCGAGCTCCTCGCCGGCCTCCTTCAGCTCCTCCAGAGACATCGGCTCCAGCCGCTCCAGGATGAAGATCGCGTTCGTCGTCTCCTCGGTGAGCCGGGTGCGCGCCACCTGACGCCAGTTCCACCTGCGGCAG
Source organism: Nonomuraea basaltis (assembly GCF_005893125.1). GTDB lineage: Bacteria > Actinomycetota > Actinomycetes > Streptosporangiales > Streptosporangiaceae > Nonomuraea > Nonomuraea basaltis. The sequence goes on from NZ_VCJS01000138.1 coordinate 10,002, forward strand.
GTGACGCCGATGTCGTCGCGCCAGATCACCTCGCCGGGCTCCGGCTGCCCGAGCGCCTCCTCCGACGCCTCGTCGCCGGCCGCCCTGACCAGCCGCGCCGGGCCGGTGTAGTGGTCGAGGTCCTCCCCGCCGATCGGCAGCGCGTGCTTCACGCTGATCGAGTTGTACGCGTCCACGGCCCGGTTGATCTCCGGCAGCGGCATCCTGCGGGTGAGGGCGTCGACCGAGGGCCTGGTCCGCTGCGGCTTGGCCCCGAACGCGCGGTAGGCGTCCTTCCACGCGTCGATCTTCGCGGTCTGCGTCTCCGGCCCGGAGGCCGCCGCCAGCCAGGCCCTGGACCGGTCGTCGGTGGGCCCGTTGCGCAGGCCGTGCGCGGTCATGAGCAGCACCGCGAAGTCCGGTCGTAGTTCGAAGACGGCGTCGTCCACCCAGATGTCATCAAGCATCCGCCCAGTTTACGAGCGGATATCGCAGAATTGTCTTTGCAAAATTGTCTTTGCGATCTATCCTGGGCCGCATGGAGGAGCAATACAAGATCAGTGATCCCCAGGTGCTGAAGGCGGTCGCCCACCCGCTGCGGGTGCGCCTGCTCGGCCTGCTGCGCACCGACGGCCCGGCCACCGCGAGCGAGCTGGGCCGCAAGGTCGGCGAGAGCTCCGGCTCGACCAGCTACCACCTGCGCGAGCTGTTCAAGTACGGCTTCATCGAGGAGGACGCCGAGCAGCGCGACGGCCGCGAGCGCCGCTGGCGGCCCCGCCACCGCTACACCTCGTGGGACGCCGTCGAGATGTCCGCGACCGCCGAGGGGCGCGAGGCGGTCAAGATCATTCACTTGCGGCAGGTCGAGATGGTCGGGCGGGTGATGGAGGCGTTCGACCTCGCCGACTGGCCCCGCGACTGGGTGGACGTGGCCGGGATGAGCGACCACATCCTCACGCTGCCCCCCGCCGCGCTGCGCGAGTTCAAGGACAAGGCCGAGGAGCTGGTGCACGAGCTCAGCGCCCGCTACGCCGGCGATCCCGACGCCAGGAAGGTCCACGTCTGGATGGGTGCCGTGCCGCGAACATCACAGGAGGATTGATGACCGCTCGCTCCGCCTTACGCCGCTACATGCTCGTCAGCTTCCTGACGTGGCTGCCCGTCGGGCTCATGATGACCTCCATGGTGCTGCTGCTGACCGAGAGAGGTCTCAGTCTGGCCCAGGTCGGCTTGGTGGTGACGGTGTTCTCGATCGTCACCGTCGTCCTGGAGCTGCCCACCGGCGGCCTGGCCGACGTCGTGGGGCGGCGCGTGGTGCTGGCCGCCTCCGCCGCGTTCCTCACGGCGGGGCTCGCGCTGATGAGCGTGTCCACGACGTTCTGGATGTTCCTGGTGAGCGGCGTGCTGAAGGGCGTGGCCAGGGCGCTGTCCAGCGGGCCCGCCACCTCCTGGTACGTCGACACGCTGCACCGGATCGAGGGCCACGAAGCCGACCTCAAGCCGGGGCTGGCCCGCGGCGGCGCCATGGAGTCGGTGTCGCTGTGCGTCGGCGTGCTGGCAGGCGGCGGTCTGCCGCTCGTGGTGCCGCCCAGTCTGATGTTCCCACTGGCGGCACCGAGCCTGCTGGGCTCGCTGGCGGCGGCGGTCCTGCTGGTCGTGGTGCTGCTCGCGTTGCCCGAGCCGGGGCGCTTCCGCAGATCACCGGTCGGCGCGTCGCCTGAGCAGGTCCGCAGGTCGCCGGCCGCTGTGGCGCCCGAGGGCGCGCACGCCCGCAGGTCTCTCGCGAGCGTGCTGCGCGAAGTGCCCGCCACGGTCGCCTCTGGTGTGCGGTTGGCGGTCGGCGGTCCCGCGCTGCGCCGCCTGATGGCGGCGGCGGCGAGCTCCGGCGTGGTGCTGGTGTCCATCGAGCTGCTCACCCCGGGCCGCCTGGCCGAGCTGGCCGGCACGGCCGAGCGGGGCAGCATGGCGTACGCCGCCGTCGCCGCGCTGGGGTTCGCCGGCAGCGCCACGGGCAGCACGCTCGCGCCCCGCGTGGCCCGGCTGGCCGGCGGCTCGCCCAGAGGGGCGATCGCGGGATCCGCGCTGACCGCGCTCTCGGTCGGCGCATTGGCCGCGACGGCCGGGCTCGGCGGCGCCGCCGGGCTGCTGACCGCCGGGGTGGCCTACGTCGTGCTGTTCGTCGGCGGCTCCGTGACCGGCCTGCTGTGCCTGGAGATGACGCACAAAGCGGTCACGGCAGCCGAGCGCACGACCGTGACCTCGACGAGCTCGCTGTCGCTGCAGTCCGGCGGGATCCTGGCCAACCTGACGCTCGGCACGCTGGCCGCTCACGCGGGCGTCGCCCCCGCCTGGGCGGTCGCCGCGACGATGATGCTGGCCTCGGCCCTGCTGTTCGTGCGGATGCCCGCGGCTACAGTCTCCAGTCCAGCTCAGGCCCTACCGGCACGATCCGGCTCGGATTGATGTTCGTCTGGGTGATGTAGTAGTGACGCTTGATCTCGTCGAAGTCGGTGGTCTCGCGGAAGGCCGGGATGGCGTACAGCCTGCGCGCGTACGCCCACAGCGCCGGATAGTCGATCAGCCGCCTGACCGAGCACTTGAAGTGCGCGTAGTAGACGGAGTCGAACCTGGCCAGGGTCACGTAGAGGCGCACGTCGCTGTCGGTGAGGGTGTCGAAGAGGAACTCCGACTCGGCCAGGCGTACCTCGAGGAAGTCGAGGGTGGTGAAGACCCGCGCCACCGCCTCCTCGTACACCTGCTGGTCGCGGGAGAAGCCCGCCTCGTAGACCGCGTTGTTGAGGCCGTGATAGAGGCGGTCGTTCATGATGTCGATGTCGGGGCGCAGACGTTCCGGATAGAGATGGGGCGACGTGCCCCATGACGTCTCCAGATCGAGGGTGATCTGCGGGAAGTCGTTGGTGACGATCCGCTTCTCCCTGGGGTCCCAGACGCAGGGAACGGTGTAGCGGCCCGCGTAGCCGGGGTCGGTCGCGTGGTAGAGCTCCGACAAGTACTCCGGGTCGCCGCCGGGGACGCGCCAGCCCTTCTCGTCCCGGATGGGGTCGACGATCGTGGCGTCCAGCAGGTCCTCCAGGCCCAGGAGCGTACGGACGATCAGCACGCGCTGTGACCACGGGCAGGCGTAGGAGGCATAGACCCGGTACCGGCCGGGTTCGGGAGGGCCGAGCCGTTCCGTGAAGCGGTTCGGCTGCCGGACGAAGCGGCCATCGTCTGAGATCTCGCGGCTCAGCTTCATGGTCCTAGTAGAACATGATTCGGATACAGAACTATATTCGGGCCCATGGTGAAATTCGTGGTGACCCCTGCCAGCGAGGCACAGCGGGACGCGTGGGTCGGCGGGGCGATCCCGGACGTCGAGCGGGTACGCCCGGGACTGTGGTCGGTCCCGGTGCCGATCCCGATCAACCCCCTCCGGTACGTGCTGGTCTACGTCCTGGAGTTGCCCGGCGGCGTGGCGATCGTCGACGCCGGCTGGAACACCGACGAGGCGTACGACGCGCTCGTCGCGGGCCTGGCCGTGGCCGGATACGCGATCACAGACGTCAAGGGCGTGCTCGTCACCCACATCCACCCCGACCACTACGGCCTGGCCGGGCGCGTCCGCGAGATGTCCGGCGCCTGGATCGCCCTGCACCCGGCCGACGCGCGCCTGGTCCACGAGCGCTACGACGACAGCGCCATCGACTCCCTGGTCGAGCGGGAACGTGCGCTGCTGGCCCGCTGCGGGGTGCCGCCGCTGACGGTGGACGAGCTGGCCGGCGCATCGATGATGATCAGGCACATGGTCGCCATGGCCAGGCCCGACCGGCTGGTGGAGGACGGCGAGGAGCTCGGCCTGCCCGGCTGGGATCTGCGGGCCGTCTGGACTCCCGGCCACTCGCCCGGCCACCTGTGCTTCGTCTCGCCCGGGCGCAGGCTGCTGTTCTCCGGCGACCACGTGCTGGCCAAGATCACGCCGATCGTGGCCGTGCACCCCCAGTCCAGGCCGAACCCGCTCGCCGACTATCTCGACGCGCTGGCCACCGTGCGGAAGCTGGACGTCGATGAGGTTCTGCCCGCGCACGAGTACCGGTTCCTGGAGCTGGCCGAGCGGGTCGACCACGTGCTGGCGCACCACGACGAGCGGCTGGCCGAGATCGAGCGGGTCGTCGCCGCCTCCGGGGGTGTCACCTGCTGGGACCTGGCCACCCGGCTGTCCTGGTCGCGGCCGTGGGAGACGATTCCGCCGTTCATGCGGCGCGCGGCCAACAACGAGACGCTGGCGCACCTGACCTGGCTCGCGGCGAAGGGCCGGGTGGTGCGGGTCCCTGGCGACCCGGAGCTGTGGCGCCCCGCCCCATGAGGGAGGTATCCCGCCCCCTGAGGCGTCCAGGTTATGGTACTCGTACTAGAACGTTGTTCTCCTGCGCTGGAGGTTCGATGCTTCGGTTCGATGACAGGGTCGCGATCATCACGGGGGCCGGGCACGGCCTCGGCAGGTCGCACGCGCTCCTGCTGGCCGAGCGGGGCGCCAAGGTCGTCGTCAACGACCTCGGGGGCGCGCTCGACGGCACGGGAGCCTCCACGGGACCCGCCGCGGACGTGGCCGAGCTCATCACGAAGAACGGCGGGCAGGCCATCGCCAACGCCGACAACGTCGCCACGCCCGAGGGCGCCAGGGCCATCGTGCAGGCCGCGGTGGACGCGTTCGGCAAGGTCGACATCATCGTCAACAACGCGGGCATCCTGCGGGACAAGTCGTTCGGGAAGATGGCGGTCGAGGAGTTCGACGCGGTCATGGCCGTGCACGTGCGCGGGTCGTACCTGGTCAGCCAGGCCGCATACCCGATCATGAAGGCGGCCGGCTACGGGCGCGTGGTCAACACCTCCAGCCCGGCGGGGCTGTTCGGCAACTTCGGGCAGGCCAACTACTCCACCGCCAAGATGGGGCTGGTCGGGCTCACCAAGACGCTCGGCATCGAGGGTGCCCGCAACGGCATCAAGGCCAACGCCATCGCGCCCGTCGCCTGGACCAGGATGACGGAGTCGCTGCTGCCGGCCGAGTTCGAGGCCAAGTTCACGCCGGAGCGGGTGAGCGCGCTGGTGGCGTACCTGGTGCACGAGTCGTGCGAGGTCAGCGGCGAGGTGTTCACCGTCGGGGGCGGCCGGGTGGCGCGGGTCTTCGTGGCCGAGGGGCCGGGCTGGAAGAACGACGACATCACGCCCGAGGCGATCGCGGACAACTGGGAGTCGGTCATGGCCGAGCAGCCGTACGTGCTCACGGCCGGCGACTCGATGAAGGCGATGCTCTAGGCCTTCGCCCATCGTGCCGGTCCCCGCTTGTGGCGGGGCCGGCATTGGTGTGTACGGGACGGGTCCCGAAATGTCGGGGAATGGGGTGCGAAGCCGGTCTTTGTTCGAGCTTCGGCGGAAGTTGGCGGAGTTTGGTCGATTCTCACTCTTGATTTGCCGCATCAGTGATCTTATTGTCGCGGCATGACCCCCCAGCCGGGCTCGGCCGCGGACGTGCTGACGTTGATCAGCGCTGGTTCGGCGACGACCCGTTCTGATCTCGCCAAGCTCACGGGCCTGGCCAGGTCCACCATCTCCCAGCGGGTGGACGCGCTGATCGAGCGCGGCCTGGTCGAGGAGACCGAGAGCGGCGAGTCCACCGGCGGCCGGCCGCCGCGCCAGCTGCGCCTGCACACCGAGGACCACGCCTTCGCGGGCGTGGACCTGGGCGCGACGCACTGCCGGGTCGCGCTGATGGACATCTCGGGCAATGTGCTGGCCGAGTGCGAGGACCCGCTGCTGATCGGCGATGGCCCCGAGAAGGTGCTCGCTCACGTGGACGAGCGGCTCGACCGGCTGTTCGGCGCGGCGAAGCGGGCGCGGGCGGGGTTGCGCGCGGTAGGGATCGGGGTGCCGGGGCCGGTGGAGTTCGCCACCGGGCGGCCGAACAACCCGCCGATCATGCCGGGCTGGAACGACTACCCCATCCCCGACTACTTCGACGGCGTCAACGTCCTGGTCGACAACGACGTCAACGTGATGGCGCTGGGCGAGCACCGCAACGCCTTCTCCGGCGCCAGCCACCTGCTGTTCGTCAAGGTCGGCACGGGCATCGGCTGCGGCATCGTGGCCGACGGCAAGCTGCACCGGGGCGCCCAGGGCTCGGCGGGCGACATCGGGCACATCAGGGTCAGCGGCCACGAGGACGCCGGCTGCCGGTGCGGCAACAGCGCGTGCCTGGAGGCCGTGGCCGGCGGCGCCGCGATCGCGCGGCGGCTGAGCGAGCTGGGCCTGCCGGCCGAGACGGGCGCCGACGTCGTGGCGCTCGTGCAGTCGGGCAACACGCAGGCGCTGCGGCTGGTCAGAGAGGCGGGCCGGCTCATCGGCGAGGTGCTGGCCAGCCTGGTCAACTTCTTCAACCCCGAGGTCATCGTCATCGGCGGCGCGCTGTCGCGGGTGCACGAGCACCTGCTGGCCGGGATCAGGGAGACGGTCTACCGCAGGTCGCTCCCACTGGCCACGCACCACCTGTCGATCACGCCGAGCCGTACGGGGATCAACGCGGCCGCGCTCGGGGCGGGGATCCTCGCCATCGAGCACTACCTGTCACCGGACAACATCAACCGCATCGTCAACGCCTGAAAAGATAGGGACCTCCGATGCTGGTCATGAAGGGCATCGTCAAGCAGTTCCCCGGTGTGCGCGCGCTGGACGGGGTCGACCTGGACGTGCGGGCAGGCGAGGTGCACTGCCTGCTCGGCCAGAACGGCGCCGGCAAGTCCACCCTGATCAAGGTGCTGGCCGGAGTGCACCAGCCGGACGAGGGCACCATCGTCTTCAACGGCGCGAAGGTGCGGCCGAGCAGCCCGATCGACGCCATCAAGCTCGGCTTCGCCACCATCTACCAGGAGCTGGACCTGGTCGACGGGCTCAGCGTGGCGGAGAACATCTTCCTCGGCCACGAGCACGCCCGCCTGGGCTTCGTGAACCGGGCGGCCGCCAGGAAGGCCGCCCGCGAGGTGCTGGAGCGGCTCGGCCATCCCGAGATCCGCCCATCGGCGGAGGTCGGGCGGCTGTCGCCGGCGGCCAAGCAGGTCGTGTCGATGGCCAGGGCGCTCTCGCACGACGCCCGCCTGATCATCATGGACGAGCCGTCGGCCGCCCTCGCCCACGACGAGGTCGCCAATCTCTTCCGCATCATCCGCGAGCTCACCGCCGCCGGGGTGGCCGTGGTCTACATCTCCCACCGCCTGGAGGAGATCCGCGAGATCGGCGACCGGGTCACCGTGCTGAAGGACGGCCGCACGGTCGCCGTCGGCCTGTCCGCCCGCGACACCCCCACCACCCAGATCGTCTCCCTCATGACCGGCAGGAACGTCGAGTACGTCTTCCCGCCCAAGGCGGACCGCGCGCCGGGGGAGGAGGTGCTCCGCGTCGAGGGCCTGACCTCCCCGGGGGTCTTCGCCGGCGTCTCGTTCTCCGTGCGGGCGGGCGAGATCGTCGGGCTGGCGGGGCTCGTCGGCTCGGGCCGCTCGGAGATCCTGGAGGCGGTGTACGGCGCGCGCCCCGCCACCGGCCGCGTCCTGCTCGGCGGCAAGCCGGTGCGCCGCGGCGTCGTCGGCACCGTCAGGCACGGCATGGGCCTGGCCCCCGAGGAACGCAAGGCCCAGGCGCTCCTCCTCGACCAGAGCGTCACCGTCAACATCACGCTGGGCAGCCTGCCGGGCTTCTCCAGGTTCGGCTGGCTGGACCGCAAGCGGGAGCGGAGCGAGGCCAGGCGGCTGTCGGAAATGCTGGACATCCGGCCGCCCGACCCCGAACGCCCGATCAGGACCCTGTCGGGCGGCAACCAGCAGAAGGCCGTGCTCGCCCGCTGGCTGCTCGGCGGCCGCAAGCTGCTCCTGCTCGACGAGCCGACCAGGGGCGTGGACGTGGGCGCCAGGGCCGAGCTGTACGCGGTCATCCGCGACCTGGCCGAGCGGGGGATCGGCGTGCTGCTGGTCTCCAGCGAGGTGCCCGAGGTGCTCGGCCTGGCCGACCGGGTGCTGGTGCTGCGCGAGGGGACGGTCATCCACCAGGGCGACGCCGCGGAGCTGGACGAGCATCGCGTACTCGACATGATCATGAATGGGAGGGCGGCGTGATGAGCGAGCCCACGAAATCCGCGCATCCGCCCGCGGAGAAAGCGGTCGCGACGGGACTGTCGATGCGCGGACTCGGCACGGGCTTCATGGAGATGCGGCATCTCGGCCTGCTGGGCGCGCTGGCGCTCCTGGTGGTCGTCGGCCTGATCACCAGGCCGGAGAACTTCGCCACCGCCTCCAACTTCGTCAGCATCCTGTCCCTGGCCGCCACGATCGGCGTGATCACGGTCGGGGCCACGTTCGTGATCATCGGCGGCGGGATCGACCTGTCGGTGGGCGCGATCATGGCGCTGGCCTCGGTCTGGGCGACGACGCTCGCCACGCAGTCGTACGGGCCGGTGGTGATGGTGATCTGCGCGATCCTCGTCGGCACCGGGGCGGGGCTGGTCAACGGGCTGCTGATCGCGTACGGGCGGCTGGTGCCGTTCATCGCCACGCTGGCCATGCTGGTGGCCGCCCGCGGGCTGGCGCAGCGCATGTCCGACAGGAAGACGCAGCTCATCCAGACCGACAACTCCGCCATCGTGAACCTGTCGACCACACGGGTGCTCGGCATCCCGCTGCTGGTCTACATCTTCGCCCTGGTCGTGGTGCTGGGGTGGATCGTGCTCAACCGCACGACGTTCGGGCGGCGGACGTACGCGGTCGGGGGCAACCCCGAGGCGGCCAGGCTGGCCGGCATCGACGTGCGCCGCCACACGATGCTGCTCTACGCCCTGTCCGGGCTGTGCTGCGGCATCGCCGCCATTCTGATCATGGCCAGGACCACGACGGGCTCGTCCACCCACGGCGACCTGTACGAGCTCGACGCCATCGCCGCCGTGATCATCGGCGGCACGCTGCTCACCGGGGGCCGGGGGACGATCATGGGCTCGATCCTGGGCCTGCTGATCTTCACCCTCATCACGAACCTGTTCATCCTCAACGGCCTCAACACCAGCGACCAGCTGATCGCCAAGGGCCTGATCATCGTCGTCGCCGTCCTTCTCCAGCGGCGGAACCTGAAGGAGAGATCACCATGAGTGAGAACGTCGCGCGCAGAGGATTCCTCGTCGGCGGGGCCGTGCTCCTGGCGGCCGGTTGCACCAGCAACGAGCCCGCGGCCGGGCCCACCTCCGCGGCACCCGCTCCGGCCCCCGCGGCCAGCGGGAACGACCAGCCGGGCGAGAAGGTCGTGATCGGCTTCTCGGCGCCGGCCGCCGACCACGGGTGGATCGCGGCCATCGCCAAGAACGCCGAGAGCACCGCGAAGCAGTATTCGGACATCGAGTTCAAGCCCGTCGAGCCCACGAACGACATCAATCAGCAGATCTCGGCCGTCGAGTCGTTGATCGCGGCCAAGGTGAACGCGCTGGTGATCCTGCCCAACGACGGCCAGCAGCTGAACCAGGTCGCGCTGCAGGCCACGGAGGCGGGGATCCCGGTCATCAACCTTGACCGGATATTTCCGGACAAGTTGGCGTACCGGACCTGGGTCGGCGGCGACAACTACGGCATGGGGGTCGCGGCCGGGCACTTCATCGGCAAGCAGCTCAAGGACAAGGGCGTCGCGAACCCGGTGATCGTCGAGATCCAGGGCATCGCCACGCTGCCGCTGACGCAGGATCGCAGCAAGGGCTTCGCCGACGCGCTGAAGACGTACGGGTTCAGCGTCACGGCCAAGCAGGACGCCAAGTTCACGGTCGAGACCGGCAACCAGGTGGCCACGTCGTTGCTCCAGGCGCACAAGAAGATCGACGCGCTCTGGAACCACGACGACGACCAGGGCGTCGGCGTGCTCGCCGCGATCAATGAGGCGAGCCGCGACGAGTTCATCATGGTCGGCGGAGCGGGCTCGCTCAACGCGATGAAGGAGATCCAGACCGGCACGTCGGTGCTGAAGGCGACCGTCACCTACAGCCCCACGATGGCCTCCTCGGCGATCAAACTCGCACGTCTGATCGCTCAGGGGAAGGGCATGAGTGATCTGGTGGAGAACCAGGTGCCTCAGTCCATCACGCTCGCATCCGAGACCATTACGAAGGATAACGTCGAGAAGTACCTGGCGCTCGGCTTCGAATCCTGATCGGGGGTTGCATGTCAGACAAGACCACCATCGGCGTGGGCATGGTCGGCTACGCGTTCATGGGCCGCGTCCACTCCCAGGCCTGGCGCAGCGTGGGCGCCTTCTTCGACCTGCCGCTGGCGCCGCGCATGGCGGTGCTCGCCGGCCGGTCGAAGGAGCGCACCGAGGCCGCCGCCGCGCAGCTCGGCTGGGCCGGCGTCGAGACGGACTGGAGAGAGCTGGTCAAGCGCGACGACGTGCAGATCGTCGACATCTGCACGCCCGGTGACTCGCACGCCGAGATCGCCGTCGCCGCGCTGGCCGCCGGCAAGCACGTGATCTGCGAGAAGCCGCTGGCCACCACCGTCGCCGAGGCCGAGGCCATGGTGCGGGCGGCGGCCGCCGCGCCGGCTTCGGTCAGGAGCATGGTGGCCTTCAACTACCGGCGGGTGCCCGCGATCGCGCTCGCCCGCCGGTACGTCGAGGAGGGCCGGCTCGGCGAGATCCGGCACGTGCGGGCCCAATACCTGCAGGACTGGATCGTCGATCCGGAGTTCCCGCTGGTGTGGCGGCTGCAGAAGGACAAGGCCGGGGCCGGCGCGCTCGGCGACATCGGCTCGCACATCGTGGACGCGGCCGAGTTCATCACCGGGCAGCACGTCGTCGGTGTGTCGGGGCTGACGGAGACCTTCATCAAGCAGCGCCCCCTGGCGGGCGAGTCGGCCGGTCTCGGCGCCTCGCGTATGGACGCGACAGGCGAGGTCACGGTCGACGACGCCGCGCTGTTCTTCGGCCGGATGTCGGGCGGGGCGGTGGCGTCGTTCGAGGCCACGCGCTTCGCCACCGGTCGCAAGAACGCCATGCGCATCGAGATCAACGGTCAGCTCGGCAGCCTGGCGTTCGACTTCGAGGCCATGAACGAGCTGTGGTTCAGCGCCGGCGGCGGCGGCTTCGAGCGGATCCTGGTCACCGAGCCCGATCATCCGTACGTGGGCGCCTGGTGGCCGCCCGGGCACGGACTCGGCTACGAGCACACCTTCACCCACGAGATCAAGGACTTCCTGGAGGCGATCGCCGCCGGAACCGACCCTTCGCCGTCGTTCGCCGACGGGCTGCGGGTGCAACGGGTGCTGGAGGCGGTCGAGCGCAGTGCGGCTGACGGCAGCCGCTACACGAACGTGGAGGATTGACACATGCGACCAGTCACGCTGTTCACCGGACAGTGGGCCGACCTGCCGTTCGAGGAGGTGTGCCGGCTGGCGGCCGAATGGGGCTACGACGGGCTCGAGATCGCCTGCTCCGGCGACCACTTCGACGTCGCCCAGGCCATGGCGGACCCGTCGTACGTGGAGCAGAAGCGCGCCCAGCTCGACAAGCACGGCCTCAAGGTGTGGACCATCTCCAACCACCTGGTCGGCCAGGCCGTCTGCGACCACCCCATCGACGAGCGCCACAAGGCCATCCTGCCGGCCCGCATCTGGGGCGAGGGCGACCCCGAGTCGGTACGCCAGGCCGCCGCCGAGGAGATGAAGAACACCGCGCGGGCGGCCTCGCTGCTGGGCGTGGACACGGTCGTGGGCTTCACCGGCTCGTCGATCTGGCACACGGTCGCCATGTTCCCGCCGGTGCCCGCCTCGGCGATCGACGCCGGCTACCAGGACTTCGCCGACCGCTGGAACCCCATCCTCGACGTCTTCGACGAGGTCGGCGTCCGCTTCGCGCACGAGGTCCACCCGAGCGAGATCGCCTACGACTACTACACGACCGTCCGGACCCTGGAGGCCATCGACCACCGGCTCGCCTTCGGGCTCAACTGGGACCCGTCGCACATGGTCTGGCAGGACCTGGACCCGGTGGGGTTCATCCTGGACTTCAAGGACCGGATCTACCACGTGGACTGCAAGGACACGCGCATGCGCGTGGGCGACGGCCGCAAGGGCCGCCTGTCCTCGCACCTGCCGTGGGCGGACATGCGGCGCGGCTGGGACTTCGTCTCGACCGGGCGCGGTGACGTGCCGTGGGAGGACTGCTTCCGTGCCCTGAACTCGATCGGGTACGAAGGGCCGATCTCGATCGAGTGGGAGGACGCGGGGATGGACCGGCTGGACGGGGCTCGGGAGGCGCTGGGCTACATCCGCAAGCTCAACTCCATCACCCCGCCCGCCACCGCCTTCGACGCGGCCTTCTCCACGACGTAACCCACCGAGTCGTCCCCTCCCGGGCCGCGCGTGCGGCCCGGGAATCGGCTCAGGGGCGGTCAGTCCATGAGGACGATCTGGCGGAGGACCTCGCCGCTCCGCAGCGCCTGGACCGCGTCGTTCAGGTCGCCGAGGCGGATGCGGGCGCTGATCATCGATTCGAGGTCCAGGGTGCCGGCCTTGTAGAGCTTGGCGAAGTAGGGGAAGTCGTGGCGCACGTCCGCCTCGCCGTACAGGCTGGACAGCAGGTTCTTGCCCTCGAACAGCAGGCTGAACGCCGAGATCGACACCATGTCGTCCATGGCGCCCGCGCCGACCACGATGACGTCGCCGCCGGCCCGCGTGATCTGCCACGCGCTCTGGATGGTGGCCGACTTGCCGACCACCTCGAAGCCGTAGTCGAAGCCGGCGCCGCCGGTGAGCTCGCCGAGCGCCTCCGGCACCCCCTCGGGCGTGACCGCGTGCGTCGCCCCGACCTTCTTGGCCAGCTCGTGCTTGGACTCCAGCGGGTCCACCGCGAGGATCACCCTGGCGCCGGAGAGGCGGGCGCCCTGGATGACCGACAGTCCGACTCCGCCGCAGCCGATCACCGCGACCGTGGAGCCCGGGCGTACCTTCGCGGTGTTGATCGCGGCGCCCACGCCGGTCGTGATGCCGCAGCCGATCAGGGCCGCCGCCTCCCACGGCACCTCCGCGTCGATCTTGATCGCGCCCTGCCAGGGCACGATGATCTCCTCGGCCCACGTGCCGCAGCCCGCCATCCCGTACGCCGTCGCCCCGTCGCCGCCGAACCGGAAGTTGCCCTTGGTGAAGCCCTCGATCACGTACTTCATGCACAGGTACGGCTGGCCGCCCAGGCACAGGTCGCACTCCTGGCAGGACGGCCGCCAGTTGATCACCACGTGGTCGCCCGGCTGGACGGAGGTGACGTGCTCGCCCACCTCGACCACCTCACCCGAGCCCTCGTGGCCCGGGATGAGCGGCACGGGCTGCGGCAGCACGCCGGACATGGCCGACAGGTCCGAGTGGCAGACGCCGGTGGCTCTGATCCGGACGCGTACGTCCGTGGGTCCGACCGGCGTCAGGGTGACGTCGTCACGGATCTCGAGCTTGTCGTTGCCTACGGCGTGCAGGATTGCGGCGCGCATGTGGGGTTCCTCCTCCTGGCTCGACGGCTTGTCCTCGAGGGCTATTCCTCGATGGATAGGGCGGCTTTGGGGCAGGACCTCACCGCGTGGCGGACTCGGTCCTGTAGCTCGGGGGGTGGTTCTGGAAGAAGGATGTGCAGCTGGTCGTCGTCGTCCACCTCGAACACTTCCGGCGCGAGCCCCATGCACACCGCGTTGGCCTCGCAGACCAGCTCGTCCACCTTGACTTTCATGTGAGCCTCCTGTGGTCCCATGAGACCACTTTGGTGCGCTCGACGACGTACGCAACCCGCTTGAGCCCGGTCTGCCCGACGTACGGGCGGAGCATCTCGTCCGGTACGCCCGGGGTCATCCTGCGGGCGACCGTCATGCCGATGGCCATGACGTGATCCCGGTCGTCGATCCGCTCGGCCTTGCCGTAGAGCAGGATGCCGCGTAGCTCGTTGTAGTCGTCGCCGGCCTCGATGAGGCAGCTCACCCGGGGGTCGCGGGCCAGGTTGCGGGCCTTCTGCGCCTTGCCGTAGGTCCAGAAGGCGATCCGCCCCGCGTCCAGACCGTAGAACATGGTCACCAGGTGCGGCGTGCCGTCCGGGTTGATGGTCGCCAGCTGCAGCTTGCGTGAGCTCTCCAGGAAGGCCGTGACGTCGTCGTCCGACATCGCGATGCGAGCGCGCTGATTCACGTGCCAAGTAGAACAGGTTCCAGAACAGGGCTGCAAGGGGTCCCTGGAATGTTATTCGGTTCGGCTAGTGTGACCTCCTATGACCATGCCGTCAGAGCTGCTCTACGCAGCGAAGCATGCCAAGGGATTCATGCCGACCAACGAAGGGCTGGCCCTGTACGACGCGGCCTGCCGGTACGGCAAGGTCGGGCCCATCTGCGAGATCGGCACCTACTGCGGCAAGTCCGCGGTCTACCTCGGGGCGGCCGCCAGGCAGGCCGGTTCCGTGGTCGTCACCGTGGACCACCACCGCGGATCGGAGGAGATCCAGCCCGGGTGGGCGCACCACGACCCGACCCTGATCGACCTCCGGTTCGGGAAGATGGACTCGCTGCCGACCTTCCGGGCCACGATCGCCGCGGCCGGGCTGGAGGACGAGGTGATCGCCGTCGTCGGCAGGTCGGAGCAGGTGGCCCGGCTCTGGAACACGCCGCTGGGCATGCTGTTCATCGACGGCGGCCACTCCGAGGAGCCGGTCACCCGCGACTACGAGGGCTGGGCGCCGCATGTGACGGCGGGAGGGGGGCTGGTCTTCCACGACGTCTACCCCGACCCCGCCGACGGCGGGCAGGCGCCGTACCGGATCTACCGGCGGGCGCTGGAGTCCGGGGCGTTCAACGAGGTGTCGGCGGAGGGGTCGCTCCGCGTACTGGAACGCGTGGGCCCGGGGATCTGACTCGGAGGGTGCGGCCTAGGCGCGGTGGCGGCGGGTCCAGGAGTGGCGGGTCTGGGACTGCCAGCTGCGGAAGTCCTCGTGCGTGCGCGCTTCGTGCCCGAGCGCTATGAGCGCCCGGTCGGTCCAGGAGGCCGCCTCCTCCGGCTCGGCGCCCGCCAGGATCGGCACGGCCTGCGCCGCGTGATCCGGCAGCGCCCCCGACCGCAGCCGGGCGGCCACGGCGAACGCGCACCCCTGCGCCAGATGGGCGCGGAACCCGTCGGCCCCCGCGTGCTCGGTCAGCCACCACAGCTCGTCGGCCTCGGCCCCGCCCGTGTACGCCGCCGCGAACCCGATCCCGCTCCACAGGTCACCGCGCCGTACGGCCGGATAACCCGCGATCCTGGCGGCGACGTCGTCGGGCGAGGCGCAGTCGTGGTACCAGAGCAGCCGCCCCAGCCCCTGGTCGAACACGGCGCAGTGGGCCCTGGTGAGCAGATCGGGCATCGTCCGCTCGCCCACCATCCGATCGGCCCTGGCCAGGCTCCACTGGAACCCGAACCCGTCCACCGCCAGCCATCGCAGCAGCGAGTGGGCCCGCCGTGCGCCGCGTACGGGCCGCAGGCGCAGCAGCGCGTACCCGCGGCCGACACCGAGGTACGCGGCGTGCCGGTGGTGCTGGGCGGGGCCGGCCAGTAGCTCGTGAAGGCGCCGGCCCCGAGTCAGCGTGAGCAGGTCGAGCATGGTGCAGGCGGCCGCCGCCCCCTCGTAGCCGAAGGGCCGCTGCTCGTCCGGGATCTCCTCGACCTTCTCTACTTCTCTCGACATCACCGCATTGAAGCCGAAAACGTAGGATTTTTCGGCGTTGGTGAAGACAGTTCGAGAAGCTCCAGCTCTGAGTCGGAATCTTCGCCGGCCCAGATCGGACTCCAGCGGATCCTTGGCCAGGAACCTCCGCAGCCCCTTCGCCGGGGTCAGAGTCGGCTCGGCCCTGGCCTGCTCCAAGAATGATGTTGTGCCCGTGTCGCCCACGCTTCCCCCGAAGACGCCTCGTACGGCCACACCCGAAGCTAGTAACCCCATTGCGCCTATCACCGGCGGCGCACCGGATTTCCCCGGCAAAGAACCCGCAAAAGCGCTTGTGGGCGGCCAAGTCGGGGCACCGGGTCCCGGAGGTCAGTGCTCCTCGGCCACCTGCGGAGGCAGGTGGAGGCCCGTACCCGCCGTGCATCCGCACACGTCGGGGTCGAACCCCGACGTCCCGGCGATGTCGCGGAACAGTCCGGCGCCGGGCGAGAGCCCCAGCAGCGCGTCGGCCGCCAGGACGGCGGCGGCGGCCGTGTACCCGGAGCGCTCGTGCGGGAAGTGCCTGCGGTTGGCGAACTGCCATCCCGTCCAGTACGAGCCGTCCTCGTGCCGCAGGTGCTGCATGTCGGCGAACAGCGCGACCGCCCGCTCCCGGTCTCCCAGCGCGTCCAGCGCCAGCACCAGCTCGCACGTCTCGGCCCCGGTCACCCAGGGCTGGTCGGACACGCACCGGATGCCGAGCCCCGGCACCACGAACGTGGCCCACTCCCGCTCCAGCAGCTCGTACGCCTGCCGCCCGCGTACCGCGCCGCCGAGCACGGGGTAGTACCAGTCCATCGAGAAGCGGCTCTTGTCGGCGAACGCCTCGGGATGCGCCGCCAGGACGTGCGCCAGCCGGTCGGCGGCCAGCTCCCAGTGCGGCTGCGGGTCGCCCAGGTGGTCCGCGAGCCGCACGCCGCAGCGGAGACCTTGGTGGATGGAGGAGCAGCCGGTGAGCAGCGCGTACGTCGAGCTCCTGCCCTGCGCGTCGCGCTCCCAGACGATCTCGCCCCGCTCGGTCTGGAGCCCGGCCACGTAGTCGAGCGCGGCCTTGACCATGGGCCAGCTCTGCTCGGTGAAGGCCTGGTCGCCGGTGATGAGATGGTGGTGCCAGACGCCGGCGGCGACGTAGGCGGCGTGGTTGGTCTCGCCGCCCAGCTCGGCGGGCACGCCGTCGACCAGCTTCATCGGCCAGGAGCCGTCGGCGCGCTGGTGGCGGGCCAGCCACGCGTACCCGCGCCGTACCGGCTCATCGAGACCCGCGACGGACATCGCCATCAGGCACTCGACGTGGTTCCACGCGTCGACGTGCCCCTCCGGCCACGGAACGCCGCCGTCCTCCTGCTGGATCGCCGCGATGCTCTCGGCCGTCCGCACGACCTCCGTGCGGGAGATCATGGCTTCCTGACGTAGAGGACCACGCTCTTGCCGATGACCGGGTTGAGCACGGCCTCGGCGATCCTGGTCGCGGCCGGGCGCTTCATGATGTCCCAGACCAGCAGCTCGTGGTACGCCTTCGCGAGCGGGTGGTCGTCGTTGTCGACGCCGACCGCGCATTTGATCCACCAGTAAGGGGAATGCAGCCCGTGGGCGTGGTGGTGCGGGCCGATCTCGAAGCCGGTGGACTTCAGCTTGGCGGACAGCTCGGCCAGCGTGTAGATCCGCACGTGCCCGCCGGGGGCCGTGTGGTAGCCCTCGTCCAGTGCCCAGCAGATCCGCTCGGGCAGGAAGCTCGGCACGGTGATCGCGGCCGTGCCGCCGGGCTTGAGGACGCGGAAGATCTCCCGCATGGCGGTCATGTCGTCGGGGATGTGCTCCAGCACCTCGGCCGCGATGACCCGGTCGAAGCCGCCGTCCTCGAACGGCATCTCGAGCGCCGTGCCCTGGACGGTCTGGCCAGCGGCGCCGGGCGGCACCTCGCCCGCCTTGTCCATCGCCGCGAACATGGCCGCCACGTTGTCCAGCTCCGACTGGTCCATGTCGAACGCGGTCACGTCCGCGCCGCGGCGCAGCACCTCGAAGGCGTGCCTGCCGCCGCCGCAGCCCAGGTCGAGCACGCGCACGCCGGGGCCGACGGGAAGCCGGGCGAAGTCCACGGTCAGCACTGGTCGCTTCTCCTTATTTCCGATGGGCCGCGATGGCCTCGTGGTAGGCCTCTACGGTCCGCTTGGCCACGACGCGCCAGGTGTAGCGCTCCATGACGCGGTCGTATCCCGCCTTGGCCACCCGTTCGCGCTCCTCAGGCGAGTCGTGCAGGCGGCGCAGCACCGCGGCCAGCTCCTCGGCGTCGCCCGGCGGGACCTGGACGGCCGCGTCGCCCACGACCTCCGGCAGGGCGCCCGTGCGGCTGGCCACCAGGGGCGTGCCACAGGCCATGTGCTCGACGGCGGGCAGCGAGAACCCCTCGTACAGCGAGGGCACGACCGAGATCTCGGAGGTGGCGATCAGCTCGCCCAGCTCGTCGTCGGAGATGCCGTGCACGAACCGCACCCGGTCCTGCAGCGACAGCTCCTGCACGAGTTGCTCGGTCGGGCCGCCAGGGGTGGGCTTGCTGACGACGGTGAGGTGCACGTCGCGTTCGGTGGCCAGCTTGGCCACGGCGCGCAGCAGCGTCGAGACGCCCTTCATCGGGGAGTCGGCGCTGGCGACCGCCACGATCGAGCCCTTGCGCTTCGGCTTGTCCGGGCGCGGGTGGAAATAGCGGGTGTCCACGCCGAGGGGGATCAGCCGCATGTTGGCCTGGGGGACGTTGAAGTCGCGGTGGATGTCGGCCAGGGAGGATTCGCTGACGGTCAGGATCGGGCTCAACCGGGGCGCGACGCGCGACTGCATCTTCACGAACCCGTACCAGCGGCGCATGGTCAGCTTCTTCGCGCCCTTGGCGGCCTCGAGCTCGATGCGGCGGTCCACGCTGATCGGGTGGTGGATGGTGCCGACCACGGGGAACAGCTTCTGGATGCCGAGCAGGCCGTACCCGAGCGTCTGGTTGTCCTGCACGACGTCGAAGTCGCCGAGCCGCTTCTTCAGCTCGCGGTAGGCGCGCAGCGTGAACGTCAGCGGCTCGGGGAAGCCCGCCGTCCACATCGTGCCGACCTCGAGCCAGTCGATCCAGTCGCGGTATTCGTGCAGCTTGGGCGTTCTGAACGGGTCCTCGTCGCGGTAGAGGTCGAGGCTGGGCACCTCGCGGAGGATGACGCCGTCGTCGAGCTCGGGGTAGGGCTGGCCGGAGAACACCTCGACGTGGTGTCCAAGCGCGACCAGCTCGCGGCTCAAGTGGCGGAGATAGACGCCCTGACCGCCACAGGTGGGCTTGCTGCGGTAGGACAGCAGCGCGATCCGCAGCGTTCGCTCCCGCACGGACACCCCTTTCTCGGCCCGTAGGCATCCGATCTTCGCCAGTAGCAGCAGAGATCGTGAATGATGACCTTAGCCCGAGAAGGCTACCATTCGGTAGGTCGCCTGGAATTGTTCACATTGGCGCCCGTACGCCGTGCGAACTGCGACGTTGCTGTAACCGAGCGTGGTTCGGTGGAACACGTTCTAGGCGGCTTGATGCCCTTCTAGCCGCATAGCTGTACATTCGCGTCCCAAAGGGATGCGGTTCGGTGGGCCGCGTCCAGCGGGCCACCGCAGGTAGCAATAAGTTGGAGGAACCCTTGGCCAGGCGCGCTCTGATCACCGGCATCACCGGCCAGGACGGTTCCTACTTGGCGGAGCACCTGCTCGAGCAGGGGTACGAAGTCTGGGGGCTGGCGCGGGGGCAGGCGAACCCGCGCGTGTCCCGGATGCGCAGGCTGCTCTCCGACGTGCAGGTGGTGCGGGGCGATCTGCTGGACCAGGGGTCGCTGATCTCGGCGGTGGAACGGGTTCAGCCGGACGAGGTGTACAACCTGGGCGCGATCTCGTTCGTCCCCATGTCGTGGGAGCAGGCCGAGCTCACGGCCGAGGTGACCGGGATGGGCGTGCTGCGCATGCTGGAGGCGATCCGCGTGTGCTCTGGTGTGTCGCGGGGCGGGGGTTCCGGTGCTTCCGGACCAATCCGCTTTTATCAGGCTTCGTCGTCCGAGATGTTCGGCCAGGTCAGCGAGACCCCGCAGAACGAGCGCACCGCCTTCCACCCGCGCTCGCCGTACGGGGTCGCCAAGGCGTACGGGCACTTCCTCACCCAGAACTACCGCGAGTCGTACGGCATGTTCGCCGTGTCCGGGATCCTGTTCAACCACGAGTCGCCGCGCCGCGGCGCCGAGTTCGTCACCAGGAAGGTGTCGCTCGGGGTGGCCAGGATCAAGCTCGGGCTGGCCTCGGAGCTGCGGCTGGGCAACCTGGAGGCCAGGCGGGACTGGGGGTTCGCGGGGGACTACGTGAAGGCCATGCACCTCATGCTGCAGGCCGCCAACCCCGAGGACTACGTGATCGGCACCGGGCGGATGAAGTCGGTCAAGGAGCTGGTGGCGGCGGCGTTCAGCGCGGCGGGGCTGGACTGGGAGCGGTACGTGGTGACCGACCAGACCCTGCACCGGCCGGCCGAGGTGGACCTGCTGTGCGCCGATCCGAAGAAGGCGCGTGCGCAGCTGGGGTGGGAGCCGCAGGTTGCGTTCGACGAACTGGTCGCGACGATGGTCGAGGCCGATCTTCGCCTGCTCTCCGACGGCGGCGACCCCCATGAAGACAGTTCTTGGCCCTAGATCAAACCATTTTCTTTACGCGTTGCCGTGGTCAGCCAACCGTCGTTGTTGGCTTGCGTCTGTCCAGGGGAACGGCCGCTGACCGGTCAGTGGCGCGCCGCCGTTACGGTGCGCGCGGGCACCGGGCTCCGTGGCCAGGGCTTGGCTGTCGTCGCCTGGCGGTAGGCGCCTGGGGTGAGGCCGAAATACCTCGTGAACCAGCGGGTCAGGTGGCTCTGGTCGGCGAAGCCCGTTGCTGAGGCGGCCTCGCTGATCGGGGTGCCGGTGGCTATCAGGGTTTTGGCCGTTCTCAGGCGGAGCTGGCGTTGGTAGTCGCTTGGCGGGAGGCCGTACTCCGTTTGGAAAGCTCGGTAGACGGCGTAGCGGCTGGTGCCCGTGTGTCTCGCCAGGTCGTCGATCGTGAGGTCGTCCTCGATGCGGTCGTGGAGGAGTTGCCTGGCGTGGCTGGCCACCCTTGTTGACCTGCTTGGTCTGTTCGGAGCCATGAGCGGCTTTGTGGATGCTCGGTGTGTGATGCGGGCGATCGTCGCTGTGAGGAGCTCGTCGCGGCGCAGGGACGTCGTGTCGCCGTTCAGGAGGGCCGCGTGGAGGGCGCGTAGGGCGGACGCCAGGGCGGGGTCGTCGAGTACCGGGGCGGTGAAGAGCGGGAGGCCCTTGTGGTGGCCCGTCGCGTCTGCCAGGGCGTCTGTCACCAGTTCGGGGCCGATGTGGACGATCCGGTACGTGAAGCCGAGCGGGTTCGCCGGGTGGCCGTCGTGGGGGTCGTCCGGGTTGAAGGCCATGACCATGCCCGCCGCGCTCGTGTGCGCCGAGCCCCGGCAGGTGAACGACTGGGCACCGGTCTCCGTCACGCCGAAGGAGTAGGTCTCGTGGCTGTGCCGGTGGTAGACGTGCCGCTCGAAATGGGCGTGCATGGCCTCGAGCGGCCGGTCGGGCGACCGCCAGTATCGGGACCAGTCATGCGGCATCTCTCCATTGTCGTTGACAAGGAGGCTTGCGGCCCGCACGAGCGTTCAAGACCCCGGCGGGCCCGGGAGTGAAGACTTGCCGCCATGCGTTTCGACACCAAGATCGGCATTGTGGTCCGCGCGGACCTGGCCGCATGGCAGCAGCTCAACGTCACCGCCTTCCTTGCCGGCGCGGTGGCGGGCGGGGTGGCGGAGACCATGGGGGAGCCGTACGAGGACGGGTCGGGCAACTCCTACCTGCCGATGTTCCGGCAGCCCGTGCTGGTCTACGTGGGGGAGCTGGAGGAGTTGCGGGTCGTTCGCGAGAAGGCGGTGGCCCGGGGGATGGATGTGGCCGTCTACATCGAGGAGATGTTCAAGACGGGCCACGATGCGGACAACCGGGCGGCTGTGCGGGCTGTGGAGGCCGATGAGCTGGGGCTGGTGGGGGTGGCGGTCTATGGGGGAAGGAACGGCGTGGACAAGGTACTGAAGGGCCTCAGTCTGTATCCTTGAGCCCGAGCCCCCGTACCCACAGAGCCCAGTGTTCAAGCGGGCACTCCAGGCGAGAAACAGGTGGGTCGCTCACTTCTGCGGCCGGGCCGGTACAAAACGTTTCGGAGGACTCTCCCGAGTATCCCAGCGTGTGCTCGCAAGTCGGCGCTCGGTAAGGGTGAGGAGATCGAAGACCTCGCGTGCCAGATATCCTCTGGTGTTTCTCTCGACCTGCTTGGGATGAAGGATGCCCGCACCCGACAGTTCCTCCAATGCCTGTCGTGCAGCGGGATGTGTGACCGAGAGCAAGCATTGCAGGGTGCGAGCGGTGACGAGCGGCACCGCGGGCAGCAAGTCCAACAACCGCGCAACCGCCGAATTCTCCCGGGGAATCGGCCGCATGCCCTGCGACTCACGGAAATTGCGGTGCCGAGCCAACCATTCCTCATGGAGTTGACTCAGTTCGTCGGCAAATCTCTCAGCCTGCTCGACCGCCGTGGTGGTGGCGGCGAGGAACACGCGCAGCCATCCGTTGAGCCCTTGCTCCGCCTCCGCCGATCGTGGATCTCCGGCGTGTCTGTACGCCGTCAGGCCGTCAATGTAAGCGTCCGACCGCGTGAGGAGCACAAGGCTGATCGGGAGGATCGCATGGCGTGTGAGACCGCGTCGGGCCAGAACGGTGTGAATCAAGGCACGACCGACCCGGCCATTGCCATCGGTGAAGGGATGGATGGTCTCGAATTGCGCATGTGTCACCGCCGCCTGGATAAGGGGCGCGTGTTCCGCTGAGTTGATGTAGGACAAGAGGTCGTCCATGAGTGGACGAACGTGCTCGGGAGGCGGCGGAACGAATTCGGCGTCGAGGGGATGCCAATCTCCTCCGCCGACCCAGTTCTGCACCCCACGGAGTCCGTGATGCTTTTCCTCCGGCAGGAGAGCAGTGTGCAGGGCGAGGACGTCGGCGACGGAGACCGCTTCGACCGCGACGAGGTCGGTAACCGCCTGCCGCAGTGCCGTAACGTTGTTGGCGACCAGTGCTGCCGTCGCCGTGAAGCCCTTCGAAACTCCCGTGTCATGCGCTGCCAACTCTGCCAGCGCCACCTGCTGCGGAGAAGTCTGCAAACCCTCTATGCGAGATGAGGCGATCGCCTCTGAACGGAGAAGGAACCGGGCCAGAGCGTCCACGCCATGACTGGCGGAGTGCGTGGCAAGGCGTCGCACGAGTCCTTCTGCCTTGGCGGTTTCCAGGGCGACATCCGGCGACACAACGAGACTCCCGCCAATCAGTGGGTCGGGCACATAGGCACGGTAGGTCCCGCCACGTCTGTCCCGTCGACTGGGCGCATGCCATGCCGCAGGCCACATCAGCTCAAGGTGCGTCGCCACAACGGCTTATCCTTTCACGCGCCCCACGTTGATGAAAGGATAAACCTTATCCTTTCACCGTCGTGGCTGGCGTGAAAGGATAAGGCGCATCCGGGACGCCCTGCCAGACCTCAAGCCAGAGTTGCCGGCACAGTAGATCAGAAGGTGTCACAGGCCACCCGCGATCGGGGTACCGGTCTCCTTCGCGGTCAGGTACGGCCGTACGTCATGCGCGCGACCCGTTGTGGACGAGCAAGTCTGTGAGATCGCCCCCGAACACCGGCGCTAGCTGGGAGCTGATGCTCACCCGACCGTGACGGGCAGTTCCTTGATGCCGTTGATGAAGTTGGAGCGCAGCCGGCGGGCCGGTCCCGACTGGCGGAGGCGGGGGT
>NZ_VCJS01000139.1 GCF_005893125.1 Nonomuraea basaltis
CCTCGTTTATAAGGGTCTCGTGGGCTCGGAGATGTTTATAAGAGACAGGTCTCGTGGGCTCGGAGATGTTTATAAGAGACAGAGCCGGAGAATGGCCAGTGGTCGGTGTACTTCGCCAACTGGGACGACTACGAGATTCCGGAGCCGGGCCATGTGGAATCGCCGATCGAGGTGAGCGGCCTGCTCGGCAACGCGCCCGCGCACGTGCATGTCTACGCCCATATCCAGCACACCTGGGTGGGGGATCTGAAGGTCGACCTGATCAGCCCGGACGGCACGGTCCACGAGTTGCAGGGACCTTCCCCCAGCGACGCCGACGTCATCGACGAGACCTACCGGGTGGACGCCAGTACTGTGGCGACGCCGAACGGGACCTGGAAGCTACGCGTCGAGGACGCCTATACCGGTGACACCGGAATCATCGACGGCTGGACGCTGGACTTTCCCTTCTTCGAGAACTGGACCGACTACGACATCCCCGACAGCGACGTCGTCGAGTCTGCCATCACGGTCGTCGGGTGGCTCCCGGGGAACGCCCACGACAAGGTGACGGTCTACGCGGACATCCATCACAGCTGGGTGGGCGATCTGAAGATCGACCTGATCAGCCCGAACGGCACGGTGTACCCACTGCGCGCGGCGGACTCCAAGGACAGCGGCGACATCATCCATGAGCTCTATCCCGTGGACGCGAGTTCGTCACCGGCGAACGGGACGTGGAAGCTACGGGTGGAGGACGTCACCGCAGGCGACACGGGCTATATGGACGGGTGGTGGCTCAAGTTCTGATTCCACGGGTACTGCGGTACAGCGCCATGCGACATCGTGTTCCGCGACGGACGGCCGGTCGCGTTCCACGGCGTCCCGCTGACGGTACAGGCCGGGATCAAAGACTGAGGCCGGACCCCGGCGCGTGATCTGCCGGAAGGATCGCCGGACGTTGTGGGCGTCGCGGAAAGCGCGTTTCGCGGGAGGCATGCCGGGGCCGGCCGCAAGCACCTGGAGGCTCGAGTGACGACGGCCGGAAACCCCGTGCGAGGGTTTCCGGCCGTTGCGAGGCCGGTGCCGGAAGCCGATGTCAGTTGCAGGTGGTGGTGTAGAGGTACTTCGACACCTCAGGATCGTCGACGTTCTCCTTGGTGATGACGGTGGAGTCGGTGCCGATCTGCTTCTGCACCGCCTCGCCGCGCGCCGCCGCGGCGGCCTGGGCGACGCCGTCGGCGCCGATCTGTGCCGGCTGCTGAGCGACCAGGGCCTGGACCACGTCGTCGCGCAGCTGCTCGACCTGCGCGGGTCCGGCGTCGAAGCCAACCAGCTTGATCGCGCCGGCCTTGCCCGCCGCCTTCACCGCGTTGTTGGCGCCCTGGCTCTGGTCCGTGCTGAGCGCGAAGATGCCGGCCAGGTCGGGATGCGCCGCGAGCTGGGCGGAGACGAGCTGGGAGATCTTCGCGACACCGTTGGAGGTGAACACGTTGCCGAGATATTTGATGTTGGGATACTTCTTGAGCCCCTCCTCGAAGCCCTTCTGCCGAGCCTCGGCCGTGCTCACCCCGGGCTGGCCGCCGACCAGGAGGACGCTGCCCTTCTCGCCGACGAGCTTCGCCAGCGCGTCGGCGGCGACCTGCCCGCCCTTGACGTTGTCGCTGGCGATCGCTGAGGAGACGAAGCCGGTGTCCGACAGGGTGGTGTCCACCAGCACCACCTTGATACCGGCATCGGCCGCCTGCTTCAGGGGCTGGACCAGCGCCTCGGAGTCGTTGGGGGCGATGAACAGCGCGTCCGGACGGGCGGCGATGACCGAGTTGACCATGGGGATCTGCAGGCTCACGTCCCAGTTCTTGGCGCCCTGGACGTTCAGGTCCACGTTGTGCTGCGCCGCTGCCTCCTTGGCGCCGCAGGCCATGGTCTCGTAGAAGGGGTCACCGGCGACTCCTTCGATGAAGGTCACTTTGACCTTCTTGGCGCCCGCTTCGGTCGACGCGGCCGATGCGCCGGACGTCGAGGCGGTGTCCGTGCCGCTGGAAGCGGAGGAGCCGCAGGCGGCGAGCGCGGTCACGAGACCGGCGACGACGGCCAGCCATGCCATGGGTGTTCTCTGCATCGTCGACTCTCCTGATTGATGCGGCCGCACACTGTCGGTGTGCAGGCGATGGCGTGAAAACGTGCGTCGTCTCAGGAGGAAGCCTCGTGGGCGGCGCAGGGCGTGAGGAGATGTGCGGAAGGGGGAGCGGATGGATGGATCGTGTGAAAGTGCGTGAGGATTCTGTAGAAGTCCGTGGTCCTGTGGAGTCCTGAAGGGACTGGGTCCCGTGAGGACGCGTCGTGGTGCGGGAAAAGGGTGCGCGGAAACCGCGCTACTTTCGTACGTCGCGCCGTCGGCGGCGCTGGTCGACCATCACGACCACGACCAGGGCGGCGCCTAGCGCGACCTGCTGCCAGAAGGGCTCCAAGCCGAGGATGACGAAGCCGTCCGTGAGCACCGAGGGGATCATGACGCCGACGACGGTGCCGAGCACGGTGCCGACGCCGCCGATCAGGCTCGTGCCCCCGATGACGACCGCGAGGATCGCCTGCAGCATGTCGGTCTGGTGTCCGTTGAGCGTCGTGGTCTGGAACCGGGCCAGGCTCACGAATCCGGACAGCCCGGCCAGCGCGCCGGAGAGCATGTAAATCTTGACGATGTGGTGGTTGACGTTGACCGCAGCCCGGCGGACCGCCTCCTCGTTGGATCCGATCGCGGCCGTGTAGCGGCCGAACCGCGTCTGCGACATCACGAAGGCACCGGCGGCGGCGACCGCCAGCGCCACCAGCACCGTGTACGGCACGCCGAGGAAGTCGCCGAAGCCGAGGGTGTCGGCCAGCGTGCGCGGCACACCGTGCATGTCCTGCCCACCGGCCAGGAGATAGGCGAGTCCGGTGGCGGCGGCGAAGCTGCCGAGCGTCGTGATCAGCGGAGAGACGCCGCCGCGGGTGGTGACCAGCCCGTTGACCAGCCCCCATGCCAAGCCGGAGAGCAGCGCGGCGGCGAGCCCGGCCAGCAGGACGAGTGGCCCGTCGCCGCCGATCGCGAGCATCACCTTGAGGCTGACCACGCCTGAGAACACGAGCACCGAGCCGACCGAGAGGTCGATGCCCGCGATCGTGATGACGAAGGTCATTCCGACCGCGATGAGCAGATAGCTGGAGGCGTCGACGGCGATGCTCTTGACGTTGAACCAGGACACGAACTGCTCTGGGCGCATGACCGAGAAGATCATGATCAGAGCCAGCAGCACGAGCACCGACCAGCTGCGTTGCGTCCGGTTCAGGTTGCGGAGCCGGCCAGACGTCTGCGATCCCGGCCGGGTGTCGTCTTCGGGGGGTACCGGACGTGCGGTGTTGGCGCTCGTCGGCGCTGTCTCAAGCTCTGACATCGCTCGCCTCTGCAGGGTGCGCTGTTTGTGACAACGTTGTCACCTCGGATGAGGCACGGTAACCCCCGTGGCCGGTGGCCGTCAACGTCGGTGGCCCAATTGTTGCCGACTGAGGGCGACCGGCGAACCCGCTGCTCGGACGGCGTCTTCCACCTCGGCGGGCACAGGAGGGATCGGACGCGGCACCGGGAGCCCGGCCAGGGAAAGCGACAGTTCGGCGAACAGGGAATTCGCCCAGGCGAACCACGGCCGGGTGAAGGTGGCGGGATCGTCGGCGTGGAAGCTCTCGTGCATCAGCCGGGTGCCGGCATCGGTGGCCAGGAGCACGCGGTACGCGTCCGCCGACTCGTGCCGTGACCCGGCGGTCAGGGCCCGCATGCACAACGCCATCGGCCAGACGTGCCGCGCAGGTGTGTGCGGGCTGCCGACGCCTTCCGCCTCCCGCCCCCGGTAGTAATACGGGTTCCGCTCGCTCAGCACGAAGTCGCGGGTCCGCCGGTAGAGCGGATCATCGCGGTCGCACCAGCCCAGGTAGGGCAGGGACAGCAGGCTGGGCACGTTGGCGTCGTCCATCAGGTTCGCTCCGCCGAGGCCGTCCACCTCGTACGCGTAGACGGGGCCGGAGCCGGTCTGCGCCACTCCGTGGCGGGCGATGCCGCCCGCGAGCTCGACGGCCAGTTCGAGCGCTCGGGTGCCGAGCGCGGGCTCGAGCAGTCCCTCGTCGCACAGCCGTACGACGCCGTTGAGCGCGACCACGGCCGCCGCGTTGGCCGGGATCAGGTAGCCGTACTCGCACCGGTCGTCGCTGGGCCGGAATCCCGACCAGGTCATCCCTGTGCGGCCGACCGGCGACCCGAGACCGCCGCGGTCGAGCGTGTCGCCCTGGAAGGGACCGGCCACGCGCTCGAACCGGTACGGCGAGGCCCGTTCGTGGTCCTGCTCGACCCGCCAGACCCGCATGACGAGGTCGGCCGCCGCCGCGAAGTCGCTGTCCAGATGCGCCGCCGATCCGCTGGCCGCCCACAGCTCGTAGCCGAACGACAGCAACGAACACAGCGAGTCCACCTCGTACTTGCGCTCCCACACGCTCGGGGGCGGCGCCGGCCGGTCGTGCTCGTCCGCGTGGCCGCCGGTGGGCCCGTCGTTCACCGCGTTGGCGTAGGGATCGGCCAGGACCGCGCGGGCCATCCGCCGGACGACCCCGGTCAGCACGCGCAGCACGGCCGGGTCCGGCAGCCCGCTCAAGTACGGCCGGAGCTGGCCGACCGTGTCCCGGTGCCACATGGCCTGGATGTCGCCGGTGATGACGAAGGGCTCGGCCGGGTCGCCGCGCAGCGTGGTCGTCCAGGCGTTGGCGAAGCAGCGCCGGAACATCTCCCCGGCACCGAATTCCGCCTCGAGCCGAGCCGCCGCCCGGGAGGACACGGAGGCCAGGCTCTCGGCGAGAACGGCCCAGTGTGCTGCGTGGACGTCGGCCGACAAAGAGACCACACCCCTCAACTGATAGGCGGAACCGGCCCGGTGCCGCGGGTGGCGGCGGGATCTGCGCACCGCGGACATCTTTGCGGGCGCACGCTACCCTAGTACTGTCATGTGCGACAGCGTTGTCACCCCCACTATGGATCTCCGACCTTCCATGGCCGGACGAGATCCGAGGAGGCGCCGATGAGCAGCAGTCCTGACACCCCACTCCTGCAGTTGTCCGGGATCGTCAAGCACTACGGGACGGTCCGGGCCCTCCAAGGCGCCTCGCTCACCGTGCACCCGAACGAGGTCGTCGCACTGGTCGGAGACAACGGCGCGGGCAAGAGCACCATGATCAAGGTGATCTCCGGGGTGATCCAGCCGGACGAGGGCGAGATCGTCATCGACGGTCGGCCGGTCACCTTCTCCAGTCCGCTCGATCCGCGAAGCCATGGCATCGAGACCGTCTATCAGGACCTCGCGCTCGCCCCCGACCTCGATCCCGCTGCGAACCTCTTCCTCGGCCGTGAGGTGCTGCGCGGCGGTGTGCTGGGCATGATGGGCATGCTGGACAAGCCGAAGATGCGGCGCCAGGCCGACGACGCGTTCGCCCGCCTCAGCGTCGGCCTGCAGGACACCCGCAGCACGGTCGGCACCATGTCCGGTGGTCAGCGGCAGGGGATCGCGGTGGCACGAGCGGTGCTGTGGGCCAGCCGCTTGGTCCTGATGGACGAGCCGACGGCTGCCCTGGGTGTCGTCCAGACCGGTCGCGTCCGGGCATTGATCGAATCCGTACGGGAGCAGGGCGTGTCCGTGGTGCTGGTCAGCCACAATCTCCCCTTTGTCTTCGAGGTGGCGGATCGGATCGAGGTGCTGCGGCTGGGCCGGCGCGTGGCCGCCTTCACGCGGGCGGAGGCCACGGCGGAACGCGTGCTCGGCGCCATGACCGGTGCGCTGGCCGAGGTGCCGCCCGGCGATCCAGCCGTCCACCCGGCCGCTACCGTCCCGGATACGATGATCGGCACCGCGATCAACGCCGGGACGGACGGCACCGGCCGGGTGGACGGAACCGGTGGTCTCAGAGGAACCCGCGGGACGGAGGCATGACCGGCCCTGCCGACGTGTCCGCGGCCTTGTAATGATCGACAAGCCGCAGGAAGGGGAACGGCTCGTGACTCGGCCGACGATGAAGCAGGTCGCCGAACTCGCCGGGGTGGGCATGAAGACGGTGTCCCGGGTGGTGAACGGGGAGGGGCGGGTCAGCCGTGCGACGCGGTCAAAGGTGGAGGCGGCCATCGCCGCGACCGGCTACCGGCGCAATGAGGTGGCCAGGAGCATGCGAGGCATGCGATCCGGGCAGAGCACCGGAGACATCGGCCTGCTGCTCGGAGACCTCACCAACCCGTTCTTCGCGGCCATCGCCTCGGCGGTGATCGGCGTGGCCCGGGCGCGCGGCTTCGCCGTCGTGCTGGCCAGCGCGGACGAGGATCCGCAGGCCGAGCGCGCGGCCATCGACGGCCTGCTGGGCCGCCAGGTGGCCGGGCTTCTCATCGTTCCCGGCGGGCGAGACTACCGTTACCTGCAGCCGGAGATCGAGCGCGGCACACCCGTCCTCTTCGTGGACCGCCCCGGCGCCGAAGTGGAGGCCGACGAGGTCGTGCTCGACAACGCCGCCGGGGCGCGGATGGCCGTACGGCATCTCGTCTCGTACGGGCACTCCCGGATCGGCGCCATCGTCGCGCCGAGCCGCTGGACGACAATGCAGCGCCTGCGCGGCTTCCGGGACGCCATGCGCACCGAGGTCGGTTCGGCCGACCCCGCACTGATCCGGCGCCTGTCCACCGGTTCCGTCACCGAGGCCGAACGGGCGGCCCGCGAGCTGCTGGCGATGCCGGACCCTCCGACCGCCGTCTTCACCACCACCGGCTTCATGACCCAGGGCCTGCTGCGTGCGCTGGGGCCACGTCGCGACGTCGCAGTCACCGGCTTTGACGACTTCCCGCTGGCCGACATGCTTCCGGTCCCGCTGACCGTCGTCGCCGGGGATCCGGTCAGCCTGGGCACGGTTGCCGCGCAGACCCTGTTCGCCAGGATCGACGGGTGGGCTGGGCCACCGGCCCGCCGCGTCATCCGCCCCACACTGGTGCCGCGCGGCAGCGGAGAAATCCGCCCACCCGCCTCATCGATTCAGCCCGCCCTGCTGCCCTCTGGACCACCGGCGCCCTCCTGATCACGCGAGCGCAGTCGTCGTCGCCCATGGCCGGCGAGTGATCAGGTTCGAATCCCCGGCAGGATTCGAACCAACGGTGTCCTACACCCGCCGGAGCACCTCCACACCCCGCTCTTCGAGCCGTACAGCCTGCGCCACCAGCTCGGCCAGCTCCGCGAGCGACTCCCGCCCGGCGGATGCCGCGGCCACCCGCGACCACTGCCTGCCCGCCTCCCGGTAGACGGTCGCGGCCGCGGAATGCCCGGTCTCGGCCAGGAAACCGGCGTACAGCGGCCGGGTGGCGCCCGGCGCGGTGTACTCGACCTCCAGACAGTCATGCAACCGATCGAGCGCCGGCCCCGGATCGGCGAAGCGGCGGGTCCACCCCTGCTTGCCGGTGGTGTCGGCGAGCTGGGCGGCCAGCTTGCGCATGCCCGACAGCCCGAAGTTGACGTCGAAGGCGTTGCCCAGCACCGGCCCGGTCAGCTTCGCGACGGTGTCCCTGATCGCGCCCGTCACGTCGGGAGTCCCGGCCGCGCCCCCGGTGACCTCGATGAGTTGGTGCCGGGACTTCTTCAGCGCCGACCAGGCCGCCATGAAGTCCGCCAGCGGCAGGTCGCCGGGTTCGTCGTCGTGCACGCGCACGGTGTCGCCGGAGATGCCGGTCACCGCGATGTCGACGGGGTCGGGGAACGGCAGGGACGGCCGCCATGGCAGCAGGTGGCGGGCGACGCGGCAGATCGGCAGGCGCCCGGCGTCGAGCGCGGCCCGCAGATTGCGCTCGGCGACCCGGACCGAGCCGGTCTGGCGGCTCTCGTACGGGATGCCGGCCCGCTCCAGCGCCCGCGGGATCATCGGCTCGGGATGCGCCTGGGGCACGATCGTGACCATCGGCGGGTGCCCGGCGTACTCGAAGACGAAGTACATGAACCCGATACCGCCGCCGAGCCCGAGCAGCATGGCTTCGGAGAGGCCGCCGCCCAGCACGCGCCGCAGCAGCGCCGACTCGTGGTGGTGCCCGGCACGGGCGGTGACGTGGCGCAGGGCGGTCGTGTAGGACTCGCCGGTCTTGGCCATGCGGTCGCGTACCCGGCGCTTGAGATGCTTGTGATCGGTCATGGTGGCTGGCTCCCGAGGCGGCCCCGCGCGAGGACCCACGCTCCGGCTGCGCGACCCGCCGTCCGAAGAGAACCGACTCGATCGAAGTGTCGCCCCGAGGACATGATCCCCTCTA
Source organism: Nonomuraea basaltis (assembly GCF_005893125.1). GTDB lineage: Bacteria > Actinomycetota > Actinomycetes > Streptosporangiales > Streptosporangiaceae > Nonomuraea > Nonomuraea basaltis. The sequence continues at coordinate 8,321 of NZ_VCJS01000139.1, forward strand.
CCTTCGCGCCGCCGCGCGGCGTGGGCACGCGGTCAGATCGAACACCCTAGGATGGTAGGGCGTCCAGGTGGGTGCGCGCGGTTTCCGCGACCAGTTGGAGCTGCGTGTCAGAGGCGGTGCCGCCCAGCACGATGAACCTGTCCTTCGACATCGCCGCCACCTCCACCTCGCCGTCGTGGCGCGCGACGTTCTTGGGCCCGGCCACCGAGTCGACGCTGCCGACCGCGCCGCATTCCGCATGGAAGGACTTGAACGCGTCCATGGCGTCCACCCCGCTCACCACGACCTGCGTCATCGTGGTCCCATCCGTCGCCGTGAAGGAACGCCACTGGGTCGCGGCCTCCGCTGGCGCGATGACCCGCTTCCCGCAGGGCACCAGGCTCGCGTCCAGATCGCGCCACGTTCCGTGTGAGGTGCCCGCGACCGTCCACGTGCGGCCGTCCTTCAGCTGGCCTGGTTCCAGGAGGAGTGAGGGAGGGTCGGCGGTCTCCGACGCTGCTGTGCCACAGGAAGCGCAGAGCAGTGCGATGAGCGTCACGATCGTACGGTTCACGTCTGGTCCTCTCCGGGGTTCGTCACATTGATTACTGCCCGTGGGCCGCGGAGGTTCCCCGAAGATCGGCCACCTTGCCGGCGATGATCAGGAATCCCGCCACGAAGGCGCCCAGCCCGCAGGCGAGCAGACGGGCGCCCGTCTCGGCCGGTACGGGTGGCCATCCTGCGACGAGCGGTGCCGTCGCCAGAGCCAGCAGCAAGGAACGGCCGACCTTCGCAGCCGAGGCCGGGCTGGTCTCATCCAGGCATCCGCACGGCACCCTGCCCCTACGCCGCAGCAGTACAGCCAGATAGGCGGCCAGTGCCAGGTACCAGAGCGCCACGGCTGCGGCGGCGAACCGCAACAGCCGGGCTTCTCCGGACAGCCAACCGGCCAATACAGCGGCGCCGGCCAGGCCCTCGGCGGGGCCGGCCAGCGGCGCGAGCCGTACCAGGAAGGCAGGGAGCAGGTCGTGTGCTTTGATCACCGCGGTCAGGTTGCCGCGGCGCACCGCGGCAACCACCAGCAGTACGGCGCCCGCCAGCGCGAAGCAGGCCGGCAGCATGTCGAAGACGGTCATCTATGTCCATAGGAGCGCAAGCGACAGCAGGAACCCGGTGGCGCACAGGCGTCCCACCCATGCCGTCGAGGCCAGCAATTTCGTGTCCCACTGGCGCGGGTCGCCGCTGAGCGCGCGGGAGAGCGGCATGAGCGCCCTGCCCACGCCGAAGCCCAGCCCGGCCAGCAGGCCCGGGCCCAGTCCTCCGGCCAGCACGACGACCAGGACGAGCAGCTGAGGGAGCGCGGTCGGGGTGAAGGTACGCACACCCGTGCCCATCTCGAAGCCGAACTGCAGCGGCCCGGAGAATTCGGCGCGAGGGATGACGTCCTGCGGCACGAGCCGGCGGTTCTGTGGCAGCGACAGCGGCCGTCCGGCCAGTTCGAAGAGGATGATGACGGCGACGATCGAGGCGAGCGCCCACAGCCGCACCGCCTCCGGGATGATCGAGGCCAGCCCGCCGAGCGCCCCCGTGATGAGCCCGGCCAGCAGCGCGCCGAGCATGAGTCCGATGGTGAACACCGGTAACTTGCCTCGCCAGACCGACGAGGTCAGCAGGTCCGCTGAGTTGAGGCTTCAAACGGAGCCGGACAGCGAGAACCCGGCCGTCACCCCCAAGAGCGCCCAGGCGAGCGGGGTGAACGACGGGGTCAAGACCTGGTGGGCGGCCATCACCAGGGCCGTGCTCAGCGCGATGCCGAGCGCGACCCGGGTGGCGGCGAACGTGTTGCTCATCCGGTGCTCAGGGGTTGGCCCAGGAGCAGATGTAGAAGTAGGTGCCGCCGCAGGTGGCGACGTTTCCGTCGGCGCAGCGGTAACGGGTGCCGTTGTGCGTCCAGCGCCAGGCGTTCCGGTCGGCCAGACTGCCGGCGCCGCACGCCTTGATCGCATAGCTGTTGTAGCAGGTGCCGGAGGAGCGCAGGAACCAGCCGTCGGAGCCGCAGTAGCTCCTGGAGTAGGTGCCGCCGACGCAGACCTTGGTGTTGTTGTTGTAGCCGGACCAGTTGTCAAAACCGGCGCAGTTGGTGTACTCGGTCCCTACCGCCGCGTAGGCGCTGTTGTTCCTGCCGGGCAGGGCGGACAGCACGTTCAGGGCCAGGGCGCCGCCCAGCACGCCCATGGTCTTGAAGAGGGTTCTGCGGGAGGGAGCCGACCGCGTCAGGCGGTGGCGCCTGCCGGTGTCCGGCTCGTCTTCCACGGAGGGCACGTCGGCCCAGTAGCGGTCGACATCGACTGTCATGCGCTTAACCTCTCTGAGGGGCTGACGGCGAGAAAGGCGTCGAGGTCGTCGTCGGAACCGACGACCCTGCGCCATTCCTCTGTCCCGTTGGCGGAGTACTTGACCAGCGACGGGGTCGCGCCGACGGCGACCGTGCCGACCAGGCCGGCGTCGATGACGGGCAGGACCTGGCTGTCCGCCACCCACTCGGCGCAACGGTCGGCAGCGGCCAGCAGCACAGCGTGCCCGGACAGGTCTGGCCCGGCCACGGCGGCGAGGTGGTGGGCACGCTCCCGGCAGTTCGGGCAGTGCTCGGACACGACCAGGACGAAGGTGGGCAGGCCGTCGTCGGAGCCGAACCTGGCCACCGACCTGACGGCCGGCGCCGCCGGCACGGCCGCCTGCGCGCGGAGCAGCTTGCCCTGCAGCTCGCGGACCATGTTCAGCAGCGCAGCGAAGGCGAAGAGCAGCAGCACCGTCCCCAGGAAGGACAGAACCGCCAGCGAATCCAGGAAGGCCCTCATCGGTCTAGCTCAGCCTGCACGAGATGGACTCCACAACGCCGATGAAGCGGGCGTCGTCCGGGCGGGCGGCGATGACGGTCGTCGCGGCAGTGTCGTTGACCATGAAGGCCGAGCGGGTCTGTACGGCGCCCGCCTCGTCCCGCTCGTCGACACGCCACATCGAGCCGCCGCGCACGCGCTTGCCCGCGGAGCGCGGGACCGCCTCCGATGCGTCCGCGACCGGCTTGACCTGGACGTTGCAGACCTGGTCAATGGTGTTGACCGCCAGCAGGTTGCCGAGCGTCAGGTTCGATCCCGTCCGGGGCAGCATGGTCAGCCCTTCCGGCGTGTCCTGGATGTCGAACTTGGCCAGGAGGTCCATGAAGGTTTCGAGCGGGACACCCGTGCCGTTGATGAAGGTGGAGACCTCGTTATGCGGTCCCACCCACACCATGTTGGTCCCGCCGCTCTCCGGGTCCTCGAGCGACATGACCCGGCCGCCGTTCCACTGGGCCTCACGCACGGTGTAGCGGGGCCAGTCGCCCAGTTGCTTGGAGACGAGCTCGGCGGATCCAGCCGGTGTGACCTGGAAGCGGGTGCCACCGGTGGGGCCATGCGCCCAGATGAGATAGGCCCAGCCGCCGATGAAGGGCTGGGGGGTTCCGTCGACGGTGAGACTCTGTCCGTTAGGTGCACGCACTTGCATATCGTTGCCTTCCGCGAGGAGGAGAAGGGCACGCTGAATGGAGTCTTGCGTGGGCTTTGCACTGCGGGGGAGGCGCGTACGTGCCGGGCCCTGGTCGCCAGGCACGATCAAGATCGATCGGAATATCTCACGCGATCTACAAGCGGTCAAGATCTTGCTCAAGTCATAGATCGGGCTGCATACTTTCCGCAAAAGATGCACTGGTAACCGGCGGATCCGTGGCATCGGCAGGGCGGTCGTCGAGCGGCTGGCGGCAGCCGACAAGACCATCGTCGACGAATCGGCCCACCCGCACCGCCGTGTTGGTGATCAAGGCATCGCGTCTGCCACGACGGGGGTCACCAGAAATGGCGACCTCGCGGTCCGGGCGATGCGACGGCGAAAACTCGCGCGAAAGTTCTGGCGGGGGATGTCAAGACGGCGGCGGCGGCTCCGACCAACCGGTCGAAGGGCCCAGCCGGGGCTCGCGAGCCACGAGGAGCACGAGATGAAGTTCCTGATCAGCATGCACATCAACCCGGCCGTGCTGGACGCGCTGACCGACGAGGAGAAGGCGGCGATCGGCGACGGCCACGGCAAGTTCATCGAGGCGCTGAAGAAGTCCGGCGAGCTGATCACCACGCAGGCGCTGGTCGACCCGTCACAGGCCGCTGTGGTGTCCGTACGCAACGGCCAGCCGGTGGTCACCGACGGACCTTTCCTGGAGTCCAAGGAGTATCTGGGCGGCTTCTACCTGATCGACTGCGAGAACAAGGAGCGGGCGATCGAGCTGGCAGCGCAGATCCCGGACACCGCGATCGAGGGTCTGGGGGTCGAGGTGCGGCAGGTGATGTTCGCTGACGGACAATTGGAGGCATGACAGCACCAGCCATCGAGGACCTGCTGCGTGAACTCACGCCGCAGGTCCTCGGCGCGTTGGTACGCCGGCACGGCCAGTTCGAAGGGTGTGAGGACGCCGTACAGGAGGCCGTCCTCGCCGCCACCGTGCAGTGGCCGGCCGAGGGGGTGCCGGACAACCCGCGCGGCTGGCTGGTGACTGTCGCGTCCCGGCGGCTCATCGATCAGATGCGCAGTGACCACGCGCGCCGCGAGCGGGAGTCGGCGACGACCACCGAGGTGGTGCCCGAGGACGTACCGGACACCGACGACACGCTCGTCCTGCTGTTCCTGTGCTGCCATCCGACGCTGACCGCGGCCTCCCAGACCGCCCTGACGCTGCGCGCGGTCGGCGGCCTGACCACCGCCGAGATCGCCCGCGCGTTCCTGGTGCCGGAGGCCACGATGGCGGTCAGGATCAGCCGGTCCAAGCAGCGCATCAAGGCCGCCGGCAGCTCGTTCAGCCTGCCGGACGGCGCGGAGCGCGAGGAGCGGTTGCGGGTCGTCCTGCACGTGCTCTACCTGATCTTCAACGAGGGCTACACCGCCTCCTCGGGCAGCGAGTTGCACCGCGCCGACCTCGCGCACGAGGCGATCCGGCTGGCCAGGATGGTGCACGCGCAGCTGCCCGAGGACGGCGAGGTGACCGGGCTGCTCGCGCTGATGCTGCTCACCCACGCCCGCCGGGAGGCACGTACGACGGCGGCCGGCGACCTGGTGCCGCTGGACGAGCAGGACCGTACGAAGTGGGACCGCGGGCTGATCGACGAGGGCATCGAGCTGGTCAAGGCGTCGCTGGCCGGCCCGGCGCTGGGGCCTTACCAGCTGCAGGCCGCCATCGCCGCCACGCACGCCGACGCGGCCACGGCCGAGGAGACCAACTGGCCGCAGGTGCACGCCCTTTACCTGGTCCTGGAACGGATCGCGCCCAACCCGATGGTCACCCTCAACCGGGCGATCGCGCTCGCCGAGACTGAGGGCCCGCTGGCCGGGCTGGCCCTGCTCTCCACATTGGACAGTGACGAGCGGATGGCCGGGCATCACCGGTTGCTGTCCGTACGGGCGCATCTGCTGGAGAAGACCGGCGACATGGCCGGGGCGTACGAGCACTATCGGCGCGCCGCGAAGTCCACCGCCAGCATCGCCGAGCAACGCTACCTGGAGTCCCGGGCCAGCCGGGTGAGAACATAGATTCCGCCCCATCCCTCCACTCTGTTGCCGGAACCACCGCCGGGGCAGGATGATCGGCGGTGGCCGCGCACGTCTCGGTCCAGCTGGACCCCGCCAGTGATGCGCGCGTTCGGGTCTGCCTGAAGACCGTCAGCGGCGGAGTTCCACTCCGATGAGCGTCACTGCGGCTCCGCAGTGCCCGCTCGAAACCTTCCAATACCGCCACTCCACATGCCGCCCTCTGGGATCATTGTCGCGTTATTCATGATCTTGTCCGGAGGGGCGGATGAATCAGCATTCCTCGCCGTACGGCACGGCCGGCCCTCACCAGGGTCCGCCCTCACTCACCGGTTCCCCGTGGGATCAGGCGTCGGGGCAGCCGCCGTACCCAGCGCAACCACCATATCCAGGGCAAGCGCCCCAGCCGCCGCCCGTTCGTGAACCGGGGTGGTTCCGGACCCGCTGGAGCAGGCTGGTCGCCGTGGTGCTCGGGCTCGTGCTCGTGGTGATCTCATGCGTGCTCCCCTGGTCCCTGGTCATGTTCGAGACGGTCGCCGACACCTCGAAACTGGGGGTGATCCGCCAGGGATCAGAGGTCGCGGTGCCCATCGGCGACGTCTGGCTCTGGGGCTACGCGTACGCAGGCATGGCCGCCCTTCTCACCCTGCTGACCCTCGCGGCCGTCGTCGTACCGTCACGATGGCAGCGGCCGCTGGGGATCGCGGCGACCGTGTTGGCGCTGGTCGTCGCCGCCGACCTGTGGGCGGCGTGGGTGAAGCTGCGGCCGGCCCAGGATGAGGCGGCCGAGCGGATGGCGGAGTTGACCCGGAAACTCGCGACACTCGTCAAAGATCGAGATCAGTTGACGACCTATTTCCATTTCGACACCGAGGGACTGGCGTTGGCGGTGATCGCCCTGCTCGTGCTGGCCATGGTCGCCGTGGCCACGGCCTGGCCGGGTGCCGGGCGGCTGGTGACGGCAGGGGTGGGCACCTTCGCCGCCGTCGCCTCGGTCGCGCTGCCCTGGGTCGCGGTCTACACGGTGACAGAGCGCGACCTCGTGAAGGAGCACGCCGGATGGCTGCCCCTCGGCGAGGTGGCGATCACGGTCGTGGTCGCCGCGGTTCCGCTCGCTGTTCTCGTGTGGTGGGCGGCGCTGCGCCGAGGGGCGCGCGGCCGGTTGCCCCTGCTGCTGTCGTCGCTCGTTCTCGCGACGGCCGGGACCGTGCTGCCGGACTTCGTCGAGATGGATCCGGAGGAGTGGCTCCCCGCCGCCGAACGGACGGGGTTCCTCACGGTGGACCACGAGGTGCTCGTGGGCGCGGAGCTGATCCAGGGCGCTCCGCTGCTGCTCGGCCTCGCCGCCGTCCTTTCCTGGCGGGCCGCGCGGGGAAGGGCTCGCCAGGCGAATGACCCACGTATGCCCCAGTGAGCGACGCCAGTTCAGCCAGACGATCATCCGAGGACGAGCGGGAGTTTCGCGGCCGGCTCGCGCAGTTCGGCCTTCTCCGCGTCGGTCGGGGCAGGCGCGCCCCCACAGTCGCTCAGCCAGGTAGTCGACGGGCATGTTCCAAGATTGGTGTGGGCCGTCATGGCCGCCTCTGCCGCCCACCGGCAAGCCGACGGCGTGAGGGGAGCCAGGGTCCCCTCACGCCGCCATGAGCTCCCCGGGTTCTAGCCGATGCGCAGGTCGATGCAGGCGTAGAAGGCGTTGGCCGTGTCGGCGATGTTCCAGATGGCCAGGACCTTCTGCCTGCCGCTGTAGTTGCCGAGATTCACGGTGTGGGAGACGGTCGCGGGTGGTTGCTGGTTGTTGCCGCTGAACGAGGCCACCCGGGTGCCGCCGATGTAGTACTCGTAGGTGCTGGTGCGGTGCCGAGCGGTGAATGTCCAGTTGAAGGTGACCGTCCTGCCGGCCGAGGTGACGGGCCACGGCTTGCTCTCGTCGCTGAGCTGCGCGAACCGCGCGTTGTTGGCGTGACAGTTGCGCAGACCCTTCGGCCCTTCCACGCTCTGCGGCTCGTAGATGATCTCGCCGCAGTTGGGCACCTGGCCGCGGGCGCAGAACGCCTGCCGGCTGGGTGGCGAGTTGACGTAGCCGTGGGCCTGCGCCGGCTGCGCGACGAAGACCGTGGCAGCGATGGCGATCAGTGCTGTGGCGAGTAACCTGAGCGTCCTTCGCATGAAAGTGCTCCTTTACGTGGGGGGTAATCCGAATGTAAAGGAAACTTTCCTAAGGGTAAATGCCTGGGGTAGCTTTTGTCAGATCAACCCGTCAGGATGCGGGTCTCCCGGGTTTCGTGGGGCGCGCTCGCGTGGCATGACGCGGCTCGCCGAAGGCCTGTGGTTCCTCGAAGGCGCGGCGAGGCCCTCGATTGCTGATCCAAAAGGTTGACACGGCTCTTCGCGCACCACGAAACTCTCGGGAAACAGAGACGTTGCATACGGTAAACGTTTACAGGGAGCGTCATGCCCATGCCCAAATGGAGCGGTGCCGGGGTGCTCGCCCTCCTCGCGCTGGTCTTCTTGCTGGCCGTACCAGGCGAGGCACGCGTGCAGGCGGCCAAGGGCGGAACGCTCACCACCGCCTCCGCGCCCTCGAAGGCGCTGGGAGAGAACATCGCCTACAACGTCTACCTGCCCTACGGCTACGACACGAGCACGGACCGCCATCCGGTGCTTTACCTGCTCCACGGCCGGGGCGACACGATGCAGGCCTGGACACGCGTCAAGGACGTCCTGGACCAGATGATCCGGACTAGGCGGATACCGCCCGTCATCGCCGTCATGCCGGACGCACCGTGGAGCGAGCGCGGAAGCTGGTACGTCGACTCCCGCTACACCGGCGCCGAGCTGCCCGGCCGTCCGGTGGAGACGGCGCTGGCGCGTGACCTGGTCGGCCACGTGGACGCGACCTACCGCACGGCGCCGATCCGCGAGGCCCGCCTGGTCGGCGGCTATTCGATGGGCGGTGCGGGCGCGTTGCGCTTCGCGCTGGCCCATCAAGATCTGTTCAGCGCCGCCGCCGTGCTCAGCCCGGCCGTCTACACACCGCTGCCGCCGTCCGACTCCTCCGTGCGCGACTACGGGGCGTTCGGCCGGAGCGGCGAGAAATTCGCCGACGACGTCTACCGCGAACTCAACTACCCCGCTCTGCTGCCTGGGCTCGACCCCGACCTCCCCCTACGGCTGTTCGTGGCCGTCGGCGACGACGAGTACGCCCATCCCGCCCCCGCCGATGCGCGCCACGACCTCGACTTCGAGTCCGCCGCGCTCTACAACGCCGCCAGGCGGTCGCCCGCGATCTCCGCGCAGCTCCGCGTCCTCGATGGCGGCCACGACTGGACGGTCTGGGCGCCCGCCTTCGAGCAGGCGATGGCCGAACTCGGCCCGGCGCTGAGCGTCACGGCCCCCGCCGGCCTGTCCGCTCCGCTGTTCGGCACGGCTGCCCCCGACTGGGCCGGCGGTGTCGCGGCCCACGCCGACGGCTCGTTCACCACCGGGTTCGCGGCCGGCGGCCCGGTGGACGGCCAGCCGTACGCCGGCCGCCTCGACGCGGTGCTGACCCGCACCGGGACGCGGAGCTGGACCAGGCAGCTCGGCACCGAAGCGGACGAGCGCCTGTACGGCGTGGCGGCGCTGCCCGACGGTGGCGTGCTCGCCGCCGGGTACACGAAGGGTGACCTGGACGGCCGCCACCCGGGCAACGCCACCGACGACGCGTTCGTGGCCCGGCTCGACGCGAGCGGGGCCGTCCGCTGGATCACCCAGTTCGGCGCCCCCGGCGTGGCGGACCGACTCTACGGCCTGGGCGCCGCACCCGACGGCGGCGCCTACGTGGCGGGATACACCAAGGGCGCACTGGACGGCCCGAGCAGCGGCGACAAGGACGCGCTGGTCGCCCGCCTCACGCCGGACGGCCAGGTCTCCTGGATCCGCCAGTACGGCGGCGCGGGTGAGGACAAGGCGTATGGTGTGGCCGCGGACGCCACCAATGTCTACGTCACCGGCAACACCACCGCCGTCATGCCCGGGACGAGTGCGCTCGGCGGGTTCGACGCCTGGATCGCCGGGTACGCGCCCAACGGGACCCGGCGGTGGGCTGCAAGCGCTGGAGGTTCCGGCGACGACCGGCTGAACGCGGTGGCTGTCACCACGGCGGGCCTCGCGGTCGCCACCGGGACGAGCGGCGGCGACCTGTTCGCCGCGGCCTACACCAGCACGGGCAGGAAGCGCTGGCAAGCCGCCGTCGCCACCCCGGCCGCCGACGAGGGCGCCGCCGTGGCCCCCCTACCGGGCGGCGAAGTTGAGGTCGTGGGCTACACCAAGGGCCGGGTCGGTGTGATGGCGGGCGGCGCCGACGTCCTGACGGTCCGCTTGGACGGCGGGGGCAAGCAGCGCGCCGCCGCCCAGCTCGGCACGGCCAGGGACGACGCCGTCGATCCCTTCGCCGAGCCCAACCTGTACGCCGTCACCACTCCCTCGGGCAAGGTGGCCGTCTCCGGCCTGACCTACGGCGCTCCGGCGGACGGTGACGCGCCAGGCAACGGCGACGTCTTCCTGACCACCGTCGACCCGGCAACCGGTCTACCCGACCGCTGACCGGTCGGCATCCTCCGGAGCCAGGTTCCGCGGCGAAGCGCTGCAGCAGCGCTGACTTGCCGAGCCCGCCGGGGCCGTGGACGTACAGCACGGCGAAAGACGCCGAGCGGAGGAGCGCCGGCTCCTCCGCTCGGCCGACGAACGTGCGTTCCCGCCCGGCCTGCAAGCGGCGTCCCAGAAGGGGCACGGTCTCGTCCCCGGCTGGATCAAGTCGGTCGCGATGGCCTCGATCATTCGGGGATGCGGGCTTCCGTGAACGGGGTGGTCACCCCCAGGTAGCCCAAGTGCATGATCATGCCTTCGGAGCCGTGCTTGAAGTTGTGGCAGTGGTCCATCCAGATGCCCGGATTGTCGGCGGTGAAGCCGACCTCGAACACCTCGCCCGGTGCGACGTTGAGCGTGTCGGTCCACCAAGTGCTGCCGGTAGCGGCCACGCCGTTGCGTGACAACACGCGGACACGGTGGCCGTGCAGGTGGATCGGGTGGTCGATGAGACTGCGGTTGACGATGCGCATCTTGACCCGGTCGCCTTCGGCGACCATGAGCATCGGCACCGCCGGGTAGAGGCGGCCGTTCATGGAGCTGCTCACGTAGGTGAACGAGCCGAGCGCGACTCCGAAACCGTCGTCCAGCCTGATCGGACTGGCTCGCGCCCGTGTGGTGGCCGTGTGCGGACTTTCGCAGGCCTCGCGGAGATCGTGATGCGGGTACGGCACGCGGACGGCAGGTGGTCGGCCAGGCCGATCTGGGTGGTGGCGATCGACGGCGAGGCCTGCATCCGCTCCGCCTTCGGGCGCCGCAGCGCGTGGTACCGCAGAGTCCAGGCGCACGCGGCGACGGAGGTCGATCTGGGCGGAGTGAACCTGCCTGTGCGGCTGGAACCGGTGGACGACCCCGCGCTGGTCCATCGGGTCTCAGCGGCTTACCGGACGAAGTACGCCCTGAGCTGGCCCAGCCCCGTGGAGATGATGATCTCGCCCGAGGCCGCCCGGACCACAATGCGGCTAACGAATATCGGGGAGGTCTCTGAGCTGCTTCCGTGAGGTGAGGCCGCGCCACGAACATCCAGAACGGCCCCATCGCCACCGTCGAACTTCTCCGCCGGGTGCCCGCCGGCATCCACGGCCACTGGATCGAGGAGCCCAAGTGATGGTTCCCGGCGCGGTCTTCCACTGGACCACCTTCGGAACGGACATCGCCTCCACCGTCCACGCCGTCGAAGCGCCGCATCCGCCGCCTGATCCGCGCAAAGGAACGTGTGTGACCTCGCTGCCCCGCCGGTCGTCCCCGGCTATGCCCTGCGCGGGATCGCCCAAGAGGAGATCGACGCGTTCATGCGCACCCTCAGCCGCGTGATCGCCAACCTCGAGAACGATCAGTAGCGTCCTCCCCGTCCAGGCCGCGACGCAGCGTCGTGACTGAGCCCCGGAGGCTACGGCCGGTCCCGAATGTCAGGGAGCATAGGGTTGCTGCCAAGGAGACCGATTGATGGGGGAGTGGTGATCGCACAGCGCAGGCCGAGGGCCCGGACGTCGGAGCGCCGCGTCTCCGGGGGCCCGCACCCGCACGCGCTCACCCTCACCGGCTCCTGACCATCCTGCCTGCCGTGCGATTCGGTGTCTTGGGGGCCTTGGGGGTGTGGTCCGCCGATGGCGAGACGGTCGCCGCCGGCGGACCGCAGCTGCGTGCGCTGCTGGCGATGTTGCTGCTGAACGTGGGCCAGACGGTGGGCGTGCGGCGGCTCGTCGAGGGCCTGTACGGCCCGCAGGCGCCGAGCGGTGCGGCGCATGCCCTGCAGTCCCAGGTGTCCCGGCTGCGTCGTCGGCTCGGGCCCGCGGGCGAAACAGGGGATCTGCTCCAGTTCGGTCCCGCCGGATACCGGCTGCTCGTCGATCCCAGCGACGTCGACGTGCACCGATTCGAGCGGCTCGCCGGCGAAGGGCGGCACGTGCTCGCCGCCGGAGATCACGGTGGCGCCGCCCGGCTCCTGGGCGAGGCCCTCGGACTGTGGCGGGGGCCGGCGCTGGCCGACGTCATCGACGCGCCCTTCGCCGGGGAGCAGGCCGCCAGGCTGGAGGAGTTGCGGGTCGCCGTACTCGAAGACCTGGTCGAGGCGCGGTTGGCGCACGGTGAGCACCGCGATCTGGCGGCGGAGCTGCCGGAGGTCGTGGCGGCGCATCCGCTGCGGGAACGTCTGCGCGGACAGCTCATGCGGGCCCTGTACGGGAGCGGCCGGAAGGCCGAGGCGCTCCAGGTGTTCGAAGACGCGCGGCGGACGCTGGCGGAGGAGCTCGGTGTCGATCCCTCCCCTGAGCTCGGCGGTGTGCACATGGCGGTGCTGCGCGCCGGGCCCTCGCCCGCCGCGGCGGCGGGAGGCGGCGTTCCGGCCCAGTTCACCAGTTTCGTGGGGCGCGACGGCGACCTCGAACGCGTCCGCGCGCTGCTCGGCGAGCGACGCCTGGTCACGCTCACGGGGCCGGGCGGGGTCGGCAAGACCCGGCTGGCGGTCGAGGCCGCCGGGCGGGAGCAGGATGAGGTGGGCTTCGTCGATCTGGCCCCGTTCGCCGACAGCGCGGCCGCCCCGCAGGTCCTGATCAACGCGCTGGGCCTGCGCGAGGCCGGGCTGGTGCCCGCGCTGTCCGGTCCGCTCGACCCCGTGGAACGGCTGATCGCCGGGCTGGCCGATCGGCGGGTGCTGCTCGTCCTGGACAACTGCGAGCACGTCGTCGCCGAGGTCGCCGCGCTCGCCCGCCGGCTGCTGGCGGCCTGCCGGGACCTGCGGATCCTGATCACCAGCAGGGAGAGGCTGGGCATCACCGGAGAGACGCTGCACCCGGTCCCGCCGCTGCCCCTGGACGGCGGCGGCCCCGAGGCGCTCGGCCATCCGGCGGTGCGACTGTTCGCCGACCGGGCCGCCGCCGTGCGGCCCGGTTTCCTGATCGACGACGCCAACGTCGACGCGGTGCTGCGGGTCTGCCGGGCGCTCGACGGGCTGCCGCTGGCGATCGAGCTCGCGGCCGCGCGGATGCGGTCGCTGACGCTCGAGGAGGTCGAGGCCCGGCTGGACGACCGGTTCCAGCTCCTGTCGCGTGGCGATCGTTCGGCGGCGCCCCGGCACCGGACGCTCCGCTCGGTCGTCGGGTGGAGCTGGGACCTGCTGAGCCGCCCCGAACAGGCGCTGGCCGCGCGGCTGACGGTCTTCAGCGGCGGCGCGCCGCTCCATGCGGCTGTCCGGGTCTGCGGGCCGTCCGAGGGCGAGGTCGTCGAACTGCTCGCCGACCTCGTCGACAAGTCCCTGGTGGAGGCCGGTGGGGGCCGGTACCGCATGCTGGAGACCCTCCATGAGTTCTGCGCCGAGCGGTTGGCCGGCGACGGCGAGCGGGAACAGGTGAGAGCGGCCCACGCGGCGTACTTCCTCGAATTGGCCCGGGCCGCCGAGCCGCACCTGCGCGGCCCTGACCAGCTGGAGTGGCTGGCACGGCTCGACGCCGAACGCGGCAACTTCCGCGCGGCGCTCCACTGGGCGGCGGGGGCCGACCCCACGCTCGGGCTCCGACTGCTCGCCGCCCTGTCGTGGCAGGGGCAGTTGCGGGGACTGCCCGGTGAGCGAGCCGCGGTGGCCGCCGGCCTGCTCATGACGATCGGCGACGAGCCGCCCGCCGGTCTCGAAGAGGAGTACACGCTGTGCCTGGCGCACGCCGCGGCCGCCGACAACGTGCATGATCGGCGACTGCGCGATCATCTGGAGCGCCTTGCCGATCGGCGTCTCCGATACCCGTTCCTGCGCGTCCTGCGGTTCATGGTGAACGGCCCCTGCCGCGCGGACGGGGAGGTCCCCGCCGATCCGTGGTCTCAAGCGTTCACCCGCCTGGAATCAGGGGTCAAGAGCCTCCTCGGCGGCGAGCGGGACACCGCCGAGCGGGCGTTCCGCGCCGCGCTGGAGGGGTTCCGCGGGACCGGGGACCGCTGGGGAGTCCTCACCGCCCTGGAGCAGATGGCCGGGCTCGCGGACGAGACGGGGTTCGCCGCGCTGATGGCGGAGGCCATTGACCTGGCGGGACGGCTGGGCGCGGTGGAGGACCTGACCAGGCTGCTCGTCAGGAACGCCGACGGGCTGGCCGACGCCGGTCGGCTGCTCGCCGCGCGCGCGGAGTACGAGCGGGCCATCGAATTCGCCCGCCGCACCGGAACGCCCGAGACCCAGGCCGGCGCCCAGCGCGGGCTCGCGGACGTCGCGCGCCTGCGCGGCGATCTGCCGGCCGCCCGCGAACTGTACGACCGGGCGCTGCGAGGCTGCGGCCGGGCATCGATAGGCGCCGCGTTGACGCGCTGGCGGATCCTCACCGGCCTCGGCCAGGTCGCGGAGGCCGAGCAGGACGCCGGCCAGGCCCGCGTCCGCTACCGGCAGGCCCTCGCCACCGCGCGCGCGTACGGAGATCGTCCGGCCGCCGCCGCGTCGGCTGAGGCTCTCGCCGCGGTGGCCGCGTTCAACGCCCGTGGACGGTGAAGGGCTGGTGTGTGGGTGGTGAGTGCGTGGTGAGCGGTCCCTGCCAGCCTCGTGGTCAACGCCTAACACTGACAGGAGACCGATATGACGGACCTGAAGGGCAAGACCGCGCTGGTGACCGGTGCCTCACGGGGAATGGGCCGAGCCATCGCCCAGCGGCTGGCCGCGGACGGCGCGCTGGTGGCGGTGCACTACAGCCGCAACGCCGGCGCGGCCAAGGAGACGGTGGCCACGATCGAACAGGCCGGTGGCGAAGCCTTCCCGGTCCAGGCGGAATTCGGCACGGACGGCGACGTGCGGACGTTGCTCACCGGCCTCACCGCGGGCCTGCGCGGGCGGCCGCTGGACATCCTGGTCAACAACGCGGCCTGCGGAAACCAGGACACGGTGTGGGCAGGGTCGGTCGATCGGCTGACCCCTGGCCAGTTCGACGAGGTCTTCGCGATCAACGTGAAGGCGCCGCTCTTCCTCATCCAGGCAACACTGTCGCTGATGCCTGACGGCGGGCGCATCGTCAACATCTCCTCGCTCGCCACGCGGGTCGCCCTGCCCGGCCAGATCGCCTACGCGATGACCAAGGGCGCCCTGGAGGTCATGAGCCGGACGCTGGCGAACGCGCTCGGCGAACGCGGCATCACGGTGAACACGGTGAGCCCCGGCGCCACCGACACCGAGGTGACCGACACCCTGCACAACCCCGAGACCCGGACCATCTTGACGGACCTGACCGCGCTCGGCAGGATCGGCCGGCCGGCCGACATCGCCGACGCCGTCGCATTCCTCGCCTCGGACGACGCCCGCTGGATCACCGGCAACGTGCTCGACGCCACCGGCGGCGCGTACCTCGGCCCCATGTGGGCACGTTAGTCTCCCACTGCACCCAGGCAGTCGCACCGCGCCTGTGGTGCTCGTGTCGCGGGCACCACAGCGCGTCGGCGGCGCAGCCGATGGTCGTCACCAGGCCGCCACAGGCGACCGGCTCGGCCGCTCGGTGAAGATGCTCAGGACGTCGGTCCGCAACCGACCTGCACTAGTGCACACCAGGGGAATTTCGCCACACTGTGGGGACTTAGACCGCCTGATGCGTACGGTGTCAACATGAAGTACCTGGAAGGGCCTTTCGCGCCCGTCACTGAAGAGATCACCGCCTACGATCTGCCCGTCACCGGCCGGGTCCCGGCCGAGCTCAACGGTCGTTACCTGCGCAACGGGCCCAACCCGCTGGGCGTGGAGGATCCCATCGTGCACATCTGGGGCACGGGCCAGGGCATGGTGCACGGGGTACGGCTGCGTGACGGCCGCGCCGAGTGGTATCGCAACCGCTTCGTGCGCACACCGGGCTTCGCGCCCATGGTGCACGTGATCGAGCATGCCCGGCGTACCTTCGCCCTGCTCGAGGGCGGCGCGCCGCCCGCGGAGCTGGACGCGGAGCTGAACACCGTGGGCGTGTGTGAGCTGGGCGGGACGCCGGAGGGTTTCACGGCCGGGGCGCACTCCAAGCACGACCCGCTCACCGGCGCGCTGCACTCCCTGTCGTACATGCTGGGCCTCGACTTCGTCCACTACATCGTGACCGACGCCGGCGGAACCGTCGTCCAGGCCACCGTTGTCCCCATGACGCGGACGCCGTTCATGCACGACTTCGCGCTCACCGAGAACCACGTCGTGTTGTGGGACACGCCGCTGGGCTTCGACGGGTTCGAGTGCCGGTGGCTGCCGGGGCACCCGACCCGGGTCGGGGTCATGCCGCGAACGGGAGGAGACGTGCGCTGGCTGGACATCGACCCCGTCCACGTCAGCCACACGCTCAACGCCTACGACGACGGCGACTCGGTCGTGGTCGACCTGATCACAGCCGAGGGGCCGTTCGACCCCGCCGACCCCGGAGCGATCCGGCCCGCACTGGACCGCTGGACGATCTCGCCGGACAAGATCGACCAGCGGCGGATCGACGACCGGCCGCAGGACTTCCCGCGCGTCAACGAGGCCCGCACCACCCGCCCGCACCGGTACGGCTACTCGGCCGCGACCGCCCTGTACGGGATCCCGTTCGTGCCGGAGGGCATGCCGCCGGACGACGCCTTCACCAACGCCCTGGTCAAGCACGACCTGGAACGGGGGACGGCCGAGGTGCACGGGTTCGGCAGAGATGAGGCGGTCGGGGAGGCGGTGTTCGCCGCCGTGGGGGAGGGGGAGGACGACGGATACCTGCTCACGTATGTGCACAACCCGGAGCGGGACGCCGGCGACCTGGTGATCCTTTCGGCGCAGGACTTCACCGGCGAGCCCGTCGCCCGCGTCCACCTCCCGGTCAGGGTGCCGCTCGGGCTGCACGGCAACTGGCTGCCCGACCACTGACGGTCGTGGAGGCGTGGCAGAGTTGACCTCGTGAACGATCCGCGCCCGCCGTACCTCCGGATCGTCGCCGACATCCAGCGGCGCATCGCCGACGGACGGTTGCGGCCAGGCGACCCCATCCCCACCACCAGGGCGATCATGCGAGAGTGGGGCGTCGCGATGGCGACGGCCACCAAGGCGCTGACCGCTCTCAAGCAGGCAGGCGCCATCGAGTCCGCGCCGCGGGTCGGCGCCGTGGTGGCCGCCCGGGGCCTGCCCTCACGTTCGGCCGGAGGGCTTGAACGCGACCGCATCGTGCGCGTGGCCATGGAGATCGCCGACACCGACGGCCTGGCCGCCGTGTCCATGCGGGCGGTGGCGGCCAAGCTCGGCGTCGCCACCATGACCCTCTACCGGCACCTGGACGCCAAGGCCGAGCTCACCCAACTGATGGCCGACGCGGCGTTCGCCGAGATCGAATACCCGGAGCCGCCGCCGGGATGGCGCTCCCACCTGCGGGTGGCCGCTCGGCTGCAGTGGGCGGCCTACCATCGCCATCCCTGGTTGCCACGGGTGGTGTCCATCACCCGGCCGGTCATGCTGCCGGGGCTGGTCGCGTACGGGCTGTGGACCCTGCGCGCGCTGGACGGCCTCGCCCTCGACCCCGACACCCGGCTGCACGTCTACGCCACGGTGGTCAACTACGTGCGCGGGACGGCGGTGAACATCGAGAGCGAGGCCGGCGCCGCACTGGACACCGGGCTGACCAGCAAGCAGTGGATCACGGCCCGCCTCCCCGTCGACGGGCCGCTCATCGCGCAGGTCACGGAGCCGGGCGCGGACCTCGACCTGGAGTCGCTGTTCGCGTTCGGCCTCGAACGCCTGCTGGATGGCCTGGCCACCGTGGTCACCCCTCGGGAGACCCGCCGCTGACCAGTGCCAACGGTCATCCCGTGTGCCTGGGCTCCGAGCGCGCGAAGAGCTGCCGGCAACCGCTGCCAGCTTGGGGGTACGCCGCCCGGATCAGTGACGCCGAGACCGCAACCGGTCCAGGAAACGCCGGAGCTTCTGCTGCGTGCCGGGGTCCTGGGCCATGCGCTTGGCCTTGTCGATGTTCTGTCTGCCTTTGGGGCTGCGCAGGTACGCGCGCACCCGATCCATGAGTGTGGCCATGCGCCTCCCTCTACCCTGGCCTGCCTGGATGAAAGCACCCTGGCCAGAGGCATCTTGGGATACACGGCGCGAAGCCGGCATCGTCGTCGGGGACCCTCCACGCTGCCTCGTCCTCATCGTGATCCTGTTCGCGATAGTCGCCGGGGCAGGTTCGGATGTGGTCAGAAGAGAGTCAGCGGCTCGTTCGGCATCGGGTCGGGCAGTGGCTCCAGCTCCGGCAGCCGGGCGCGTACGTCGTCGTGGAAACGGCGGGCCAGCGTCAGCGCGTCGGCGTTGTCGGGGGTGTGGATGAACACGGTCGGAGAGCGACCTTCGCGTAGCCAGCCGGTGACAGTGCCGACCCACGGCTGCCAGCCGTCCACCGTGCGTTCCGTGGCGTCGCGGCCGAGGTAGCGGACGATGGGGCGGTCGGTGAGTGCCTGTGATCGTCGCGGCACGCGGGGCTTCTTGGTCCAGGCGTCGCGTTCGGCGTCGCTGGTCGGCGGACTGGCGAAGAGGGTGGTGGTGTCGAACGGGACCCATTCGGCGCCGCCGGTCGCGAGCACGCGCTCCAGGAGCCGTTCCGAGCGCTCGTCCTCGAAGAACGCGCGATGGCGGACCTCGACGGCGTACCGGTGGGTGCGGGGGAGGCGGCGGAGGAAGGACGCCAGCGCGCCGAGGTCGGTCGGCCCGAAGGATCCGGGGAGTTGGACCCACAAGGCATGCGTACGCGGGCCGAGAGGCTCCATCGCCTCCAGGAACGCGCCCACTTCCTCGTCGGCGTCGGTGAGGCGGCGCTCATGGGTGATCGGCTTGGGGAGTTTGATCACGAAGCGGAAGCCGGGGTCCGTCTGCCGTGCCCACGACTCCACCGTGCTCCTCGTCGGGGTCGCGTAGAACGTCGTGTTGCCCTCCACCGCGTTGCACCAGGTCGCGTAGGCCTGCAGGCGCTCCCCGGGCGGGAGCGGGGCGGGCAGGAGGCGTCCCTGCCATGACGCGTGCGTCCACATCGCACATCCCACATGAAGCCGCATGGGCTCGACGGTATCGGAGGTGCGCTGAGATCCTTGTCGGGACCGCTGGGAGGCCGGCGTTGGGAAAGCCCATGCGAGAGCCGGTCCCGCCTGAAGTTGTCATATGACTTATGAGTTCGTATGATGACTTTCTCGTCTACTGCCGCCGACCCTTGGACCGTCATGCCTCGCGACCAGATCCGTCACGTCTCGCTCTCCTCCGTCACGCTTCCGCTCGACGTGCCCGTCAGCGATGCCAAGGTCCTCACCGGGCGGCAGAAGCCGATGACCGAGATCGCCTTCCTGTTCGCTGAGATCGCGACCGAGGAGGGCCACCGCGGCACCGGCTTCAGCTACTCCAAGCGGGCGGGCGGCCCTGCGCAGTACGCCCACGCCAAGGAGGTCGCGGAGAACCTCCTCGGCCAGGATCCCTCCGACATCGGCAAGGTCTACGACTCGCTGCTCTGGGCGGGGGCCTCCGTCGGTCGCTCCGGCGTTGCGACTCAGGCGCTGGCGGCGATCGATGTCGCGTTGTGGGATCTCAAGGCGCGACGTGCGGGGTTGCCGTTGGCGAAGTTGCTGGGGGCGTATCGGGATTCGGTCAGGACGTACAACACCTCGGGGGGCTTCTTGCATGCTCCGATCGAGGAGGTGAAGGCGCGGGCGGTCCAGTCCCTTCGGGAAGGGATCGGGGGGATCAAGATCAAGGTGGGTCAGCCTGACATGAAGGAGGATCTCCGGCGGTTGGCGGCGGTTCGGGAGCATCTGGGGGATGAGGTGCCGCTGATGGTGGATGCCAATCAGCAGTGGGATCGTGCGGCGGCGTTGCGGTTCGGGCGGGCGGTGGAGGAGTTCGGGCTGGTGTGGATCGAGGAGCCGCTGGACGCCTATGACGCCGAGGGGCATGCGCAGCTGGCCGCCGCCCTCGACACCCCGATCGCCACCGGCGAGATGCTCACCAGCGTCGCCGAGCACGTGCGCCTCATCGAGGCCCGCGCCGCCGACATCATCCAGCCGGACGCCCCGCGCGTCGGTGGCATCACCCCGTTCCTGCGCCTGGCCACCCTCGCCGACCACGCCGGCCTCCAGCTCGCGCCGCACTTCGCCATGGAGATCCACCTCCACCTGGCCGCGGCCTATCCGCGCGAGCCCTGGGTCGAGCACTTCGAATGGCTCAACCCGCTGTTCAACGAGCGTCTGGAGACGCGCGACGGCCGCATGCTGGTCCCCGACCGGCCGGGCCTCGGCTTCACGCTCAGTGAGCAGTGCCGTGAGTGGGTCGTCGACAGCGTCGCGTTCGGCAAGCAGTGACCCGTGGGCGACCGCATCGCGTCAGTACGGCTGGGCCGTTACGCCGTGCCGCTCCCGGTCGCGGTGAGCGACGCGAAGGTCACCGCCGGCGGCTCGACGGCGTCGAGTTCCATGCGGAACGGTAGATTGTCACCCGTGCCGTCAGACCAGAAGCTCGATCGCGACACCGGGCGCGGGCTCGCGCACGAGCTCGTCGAGCGGCTGAAGGCGCGCATCCTCGCCGGCGAGATCGGGCCCGGCGAGAAGCTCCCGACGGAGTCGTCGCTCGTCGAGGAGTTCGGCGTGAGCCGCACGGTGGTCCGCGAGGCCATCTCGCGGCTCCAGGCGGCCGGGCTCGTCGAGACCTTCCAGGGCCGCGGCTCGTTCGTGCTGGCCGTGCCCGCCCCCGCGCCCTTCACCGTGGAGGCGTCGGAGATCCGCACGCACCGCGACGTCCTCGACGTGATCGACTTCCGGATCGGCGTCGAGTCGGAGGCGGCGGGTCTGGCCGCGGAGCGCCGTACCGACCTGCAGCTCAAGGCCGTCGAGCGGGCCCTGATCGATCTCGGCCGGGCCGGCGAGCAGCCCGGCAGCGCCGTCGAGGCCGACTTCCAGTTCCACCTCAAGATCGCGCTCGCCTCGGGCAACCGCTTCTACTCCGACCTGCTCGCGTCGCTCGGCCCGATGATGATCATGCTGCCGCGCACGCGGCTGGAGCACGTGTACACGGTCTCGAACGCCACCCACTACACCCGGGTGACCCTGGAGCACGAGAGCATCTACCGCGCCATCGCCGACCAGGACGCGGCGGCGGCGCGCGCCGCGATGCGGCTGCACCTGTCCAACTCGCGCGCCCGGCTGCAGGCTCCCTAGCCGCTACCAGCGCGCCGTGTTGGGGGTGAAGTCCGGCACGACGGTACGCATGTACGCGGTGTCCTCGCGGCCCCGCTGCCCGCACGTCACGTACTGCTCGTGCAGGGCGCCGAGGGCGTCCTCGTCCAGCTCGACCCCGAGTCCCGGGCCGGCCGGGACGGCCACGCTCCCCTCACGGAACTCCAGCACCCCGGGCTTGACGACCTCCTCGGTCTTCCACGGGTAGTGCGTGTCGCAGGCGTAGGTGAGGTTCGGGGTGGCGGCCGCCAGGTGGGTCATCGCCGCGAGGCTCACGCCGAGGTGGGAGTTCGAGTGCATCGACAGGCCCATCCCGAACGTCTCGCAGATGCCGCCGAGCAGCGCCGAGCGCCGCAGCCCGCCCCACAGGTGGTGATCGGAGAGGACGACCTGCACGGCGTCGGCGGCGACGGCCGGTTTGAGGTGGTCGAAGGAGATGACGCACATGTTCGTCGCGAGCGGCAGGTCCGTGTGCCGGGCGACCTCGGCCATGCCGGCGATCCCGGGGGTGGGATCCTCCAGGTATTCGAGGACGCCGGCCAGCCGGCGGGCCACCTCGATCGAGGTGCCGACGGTCCAGGCGCCGTTGGGGTCGATGCGCAGCGCGTGGCCGGGGAAGGCCGCGGCCAGCGCCTCGACGGTCTCGATCTCGTGGCGGGGCTCGTGGACGCCGCCCTTGAGTTTGACCGCGGTGAAGCCGTACTCGGCGACCATCCGCCCCGCCTGGGCGACCAGCTGCTCCGGCGTGCGGCCCTCACCCCAGCCGTCGTCGTCCTGCCCGGGGTGGCCGGCCCACTTGTAGAAGAGGTACGCCGAGAACGGCACGCGGTCGCGTACGGCCCCGCCGAGCAGGTCGCTGACCGGCCGGCCGAGCGCCTTACCCTGCAGGTCCAGCAGCGCCACCTCGAACGGCGCGGCCACGGTGTCGACGGCGCTGGAGAGGTCGAGCATGCCGCCGAAGCTCGCGCCCGCCCCGCCGGTGGCCGCGCCGAGCGTCTCCACGACGACGCGCCGCAGCCCGTTGACGTCGAACACGTCCAGCCCGGGCAGCGCGGCGGCCACGGCTCCGAGGCGGTCGAGGTGGGCCTGGTCGGCGTACGTCTCGCCGAGCCCCACGAGCCCGGAGTCGGTGTGCGCCTGCACGATCGCGCGCAGCACGAACGGCTGGTGCACGCCCACGACGTTGAGCAGCGGCGGGTCGCGGAAGGCGACCGGGGTGACGGTGACCCGGCTGACCCGGCCGGCGGCGTACGGGGTCACAGCGCCGCCTTGACCGTGAGGACCGGCACGCTGGCCTCCATGAGGATGCGCTGCGCTTCGCTGCCGAGGATGAACTTGCCCACCAGCGAGCGGTGCCGCAGCCCGATGACGATGAGGCTGCCGCCGGTCTCCGCGATGAGCTCCTCGAACGTCTCGTACAGGTCGTCGTCATGGAGCGGCTGGCGCAGCTCCGCCTGCACGCCGGCGGCCCGCGCCCGGTCGAGCAGCGCGGCCCCGGCCGTCTCGTCGATCTTGTGGCCGTCGACGGGCGCGCCCCGGCGCGGGGAGTTCACGATGATCACGCGCTCCCCGCGCAGCGCACCCTCGCGCAGGCCCGCGTCCACCGCGGCCTCGCCCTCGGGCGTGGGCAGGTAACCGACGAGGATGGTCATGGAGTCTTCTCCTCAACTGAATCGTCCACGCGATCAGGGGCGGTGGGCGTCTTGCGGCGCAGGGCTTTGCGGATCAGCGGCAGGGCGGCGACGAGCACGACCAGGGCGAGCACCGTTCCGGAGATCGGGCGGGTGAAGAAGCCGGTCGCGTCGCCGCCGAAGATCAGCAGCGACTGCCGCGCCGAGTTCTCGATCATCGAGCCGAGCACGAACGCCAGCACCAGCGGTCCCGGCTCGAAGCCGAGCTTCTTCATGAGGTAGCCCAGCAGGCCGAAGGCGATGACCAGGAAGATGTCGTAGACCTGGTTGTTCACCGTGTACGCGCCGAGCAGAGTGATCAGCACCGTGATGGGGGCCAGGATCGCGGGGCGGACGCGCAGGATCTTCACGAAGACGCCGACCATCGGGATGCTCATGATGAGCAGCAGGATGTTGCCGATGTACATCGAGTTGATGACGCCCCAGAAGATGTCGGGATGCTCGGTGACGAGCTGCGGTCCCGGCTGGATGCCCTGGATGAGCAGCGCGCCGAACATGAGGGCCATCGTGGCGTTCGCCGGGATGCCGAGCGTCAGCAGCGGGATGAACGACGACGTGGCGGCGGCGTTGTTGGCGCTCTCCGGCGCGGCCACGCCCTCGATGGCGCCCTTGCCGAACCGCTCTGGCTGTTTCGCGCGCCGCTTCTCCACCGCGTACGCCGCCAGGGAGGACAGCACGGCGCCGCCGCCGGGCAGGACGCCCAGGACGAACCCGATGAGCGAGCCACGCCCGATCGCGCCCTTCGCCTGGCCGAGGTCCTGGCGCGAGGGCCACACGTTGCCGACCTTGGCGGGCGCGTGGACCTTGTTGTGCCGCTCCTCGATGTTGTAGAGGATCTCGCTGAGGCCGAACAGGCCCATGGCGATCGGGATGAAGTCGATGCCCTCGGCGAGGTTCAGGCTGCCGAGGGTGAACCGCTCCGCGCCGGTGAAGGTGTCCCGGCCCACGGTCGCGAGGAGCAGTCCGACGCAGGCCGCGACGATCGCCTTGAGCTTGTGGCCGTTGCCCACCGAGGAGATCAGCAGGACGCCGAGGATGCCCAGCGCCGCGTACTCCGGCGGCCCGAAGTCGAGCGCGAAGCCGGCCACGATCGGGGCCAGGACCGTCAGGCCGATGATGGAGACGGTCCCGCCGATGAACGATC
The DNA here is from genome assembly GCF_005893125.1 of Nonomuraea basaltis. Lineage (GTDB taxonomy): Bacteria > Actinomycetota > Actinomycetes > Streptosporangiales > Streptosporangiaceae > Nonomuraea > Nonomuraea basaltis. Next base: position 32,516 of record NZ_VCJS01000139.1, read on the forward strand.
CGATGGCCGCGATGCCGAGGGCGGTGCCCGCCTTCCCCTGCCTGGCCAGCGCGAAGCCGTCGAAGACGGTCACCACGGAGGACGCCTCGCCCGGGAGGCGGAGCAGGACCGACGTGATCGTCCCGCCGTACTGGGCGCCGTAGAAGATGCCCGCCAGCATGATGATCGCCGAAACGGGCCCGATGCCGTACGTGATCGGCAGCAGGATGGCGATCGTCGCACCGGGCCCGAGCCCGGGCAGCACGCCGATGAGCATGCCGATGATGACGCCGATGAGGCAGTAGAGCAGGTTGGCCGGCTCCAAGACGACGCCGAAGCCGTTGAGGATCGGGGAGATGTCCATGTGACTTTCTCAGATGAGGCGGGGGAGCGGGACCTGCAGCAGCAAGACGAACAGCACGTAGAACGCGGCCACGGTGCCGATGCTGATCACGATGGAGGATCGCCACGATTCCTTGCCCAGCCAGCGCAGCCAGACGAACACGAGCAGCAGAGAGGGGATCTCGAAGCCGATCACGGGGAGCAGCGCGGCGAGCAGGACGAGCGTGACCAGGGCGACCACGGTGAGCAGGCTCGCCCGCGAGAACCGCTCGGCGTCCTCCAGGCCGCGGCCCGTGACGACGAGCGTCGCGGACAGCACGATGATGACGACGCTGATGGCGAACGGCCACAGGCCGGGACCGGGCTGGGTGAGGCGCCCGAGCCCGAGCGCGCTGGATCCGATCGCCCCGAGAACGCCGACGGCGAGCGCCACCAGGGCCGCCGCGATCTGCGAGATCGGGCCCGCGTGCGGCGGCCGCGACTCCTCCAGCTCGGCCTGGAGCCGCTCGACGTCGTCGAGCGAGTCCGGGGCCTGGGGGCCGGGGTCGGACATGGACATGCTCACTCCTAGGT
>NZ_VCJS01000013.1 GCF_005893125.1 Nonomuraea basaltis
GAGGTCAGCGTTCCGTCGGCGCTCAGGCCGAGCCGGGGCCGGCGGGCGCCGGGAGGAGGCCAGGTGGAGAACTGCTTCCAGCCGGCGCCCGCGCCGGGGCCGGGGATCTCGTAGGAGGTGACCTTGGCGGCCGGCAGGGGCGCGTCCCGGCGTCCGGTGAGCCAGCGGTCCCACCAGGCGAGGTACGCGCCGTTGCCGGGGTCGGCGTGCTGGCCGGACGGCCATCCGTGCTGCCAGGGGCCGGCGACCAGCCAGACGTTGCCGGGGCGGGCCTGGAAGTTCTCCACCATGGCGGCCCGGTATCTGTCGTACCAGCCGGCGATCTCCAGGACGGGGATGTCGAGGTCTTTCCAGCGGGCCTTGACGCTGCGCTCGCGCCAGAAGTCGTCGTAGAGCGGGTGCTGCGCGTAGGTGACCAGCGTGCCGGGGGCGACGGCGCGCTGCCAGTCGCGGATCCGGGCCGAGTAGATGCCGCCGCGGTAGATGGTGTTCTCGTACCAGTCGCTGATCCCGTCCACGGGGATGATCGCGGCGAGGTGGGGTGGCTTGTTCATCGCCACCAGGAGCGAGGAGTGGCCGCCGTAGCTGACGCCGGTCTGCCCGATCTTGCCGGTGGACCACGGCTGGGCGGCCAGCCACTCGATGAGGTCGTAGTTGTCGCGTTGCTCCTGCGCGCTGAACGGATCGAGCCGGCCGGGGGAGTCGCCCGAGCCGCGGGCGTTGCACACGGCGGCGTGGTAGCCGCGGGTGACGAAGTAGGCGGCCGCGCGGCCCTGCGCTTCCAGCTGGTTGTAGGCGTTGTAGTCGTACACGATCACCGGGAAGCGGCCGTCGGCGTCGGGCCGGTGCAGGTCGCAGGCCAGGTGGCCGCCGTCGCGCAGTGGCACCGACACGCGCTCGGTACGCACTCCGTATGTGGCGGGCCGGTCGTAGGAGAAGAACGGGTCGGTTTCGGCGCGGGCGGGCTGGTGCGGGGTGAGGGGGAGCGCCAGGGCGGCGGACAGGGCGGCGGCGATCCTGCCGTACTTCATGGGGGACTCCTCAGAGCGAGATGGCGCCGGTCACGAGCGCGGCCACGGTCATGACCAGGGTGGTGGCGAACGCCCAGCCGAAGATGAAGCGCTGGTGCCGGCCGAGTTGCACGCCGCTCATGCCGACGAGGATGAACGTCGCGGCGGTGAGCGGGCTGAGCGGGAAGCCGGTGGTCATCTGGCCGAGGATCGCGGCCCGGGCGATCTCGGCGGACTCGATGCCGAAGCCGCCGGCGGTCTGGGCCAGCACCGGGAGCACACCGAAGTAGTAGGCGTCGGGGGTGAAGACCAGGCTGAGCGGCATGCCCGTGACCGCGACCAGCACCGGCAGGTGGCCGCCGAAGGAGTCGGGGATGATGTTCACGAACGCGGTGGCCATCTCGTTGATCATCTTGGTGCCGGTGAGGATGCCGGTGAAGACGCCCGCCGCGAAGATCATCGTGGTGACCAGGACCACGCTCTTGGCGTGCCGGTCGAGCAGCTCCTGCTGCTTCTCCCAGGTGGGGTGGTTGACCAGCACGGCGATCGCGAAGCCGAGCACGAACAGCACCGGCAGCGGCATCGCCTGCAGCACCAGCCCGACCAGCAGCGCGACGGTCAGCGCCAGGTTGAAGGCGGTCAGGGCCGGGTGCCTGCGCTCCGGGGCCCGGGGCGTCCCTGGGCCGTCGCCGACGACCTGCGGTTGCGGGGGCAGGGTCACCGTGCCGAGGCGGCGGCGTTCCCGCAGGCCGATCAGGCACGACGCCACCAGCACCCAGGCGATGCCGGCGGCCATCGCGGGCAGGACCGGGGTGAACACCTGCGAGCTGTCCAGCTTCAGCACCGCCATGGCGCGGGCGGTGGGGCCGCCCCAGGGGATCATGTTCATCACGCCCGCGCCGAGGCAGACGACGCCGGTGAGCACCAGTGGGCTCATGCCGAGCCGTTTGTAGACGGGCAGCAGGGCGGAGACGGTGATGAGGAAGGTCGAGGCGCCGTCGCCGTCCAGGGCCACGCACATGGTGATGACCGCCGTGCCCACGGCGATCCGCAGCGGGTCGTCCTTGGCCACCCGCAGGATGCCGCGGATCAGCGGATCGAACAGCCCTGTGTCCATCATCAGGCTGAAGTAGAGCACCGCGAAAGCGATCATGATGCCGGTCGGCGCCACCTTGGCCAGCCCGTTGAGGATCATCGGCCCCATGTCGGCGGCGAACCCGCCGGCCACCGCGGTCAGCACCGGCACCAGCACCAGCGCGGTGAGGACCGAGACGCGCCTGGTCATGGTGAGCACCAGGAACAGGCCGATGGTGAGAAAGCCCAGGAGCGCGATCATCGGGGTCCTTTTCTTTCGGGAGGTTACGGAGAAGTTTCCGAGCGCCGACCTTTCACGTCCACCATCAAAAGTGGATTTATCCATGCGTTATGCGCAACAGTTGCTTCCATGGAAGCCAGCCTCCGGCAGCTCGCCGCCTACGTCGCCGTCGCCAAGGCGGCAAGTTTCACCGCCGCGGCCGCCCAGTTGCATGTCTCGCAGTCGACGTTGAGCCGCGCCGTGGCCGACCTGGAGCGCGTGCTCGGCGTCCGCCTGCTGGCGCGCGACACCCGCAACGTGCAGCTCACCGCGGCGGGCCAGGAGACCCTGCGGGTGGCCGAGCAGATCGTCGGCGCCCACCGGTCGGGCATGAAAGAGCTGCAGCGCTACCTGCTCGGCGAGTCGGGCATGGTGGCCGTGGCCACCCTGCCCTCGGTCGCGGCCGTGCTGCTGCCACGCATGATCTCCGCCTTCAGGGGCCAGCGCCCGCTCGTGACCGTCCGCATCATGGACGGGCTCGAACGGGCCGTGCTCGGCAAGGTGCTGTCCGGCGACGCCGACTTCGCCATCACCACGGTCGGCGCGCCGTCGGATCGGCTCGAACACCGCCCGCTGATCCGCGACCGCTTCCACGCGGTGCTGCCGGAGGGGCACTCGCTCGCCGACTGCGACGAGGTCGCCTGGGAGGACCTGGCCGCCGAGCCGTTCCTGGCCGTGGGGCCGCAGTCCAGTGTCCGCAGGCTCACGGACGCGGCGTTCGCCCAGGCGGGCGCCGAGGTGACGCTCGCGGCGGAGGCGAGCAACGTGGCGACGGTGGGCGGCCTGGTCGCCGCCGGGCTCGGCGTGTCCGCGATGCCCGCCCTGGTGCTGCCGCTCCTGGGACCCGGGCACATCTTGCACCGCCCGCTGGTCGGCCCCGTGGTCGAGCGGCGACTGGACGTCGTGGTCCGGGCGCGGCGGACCCTGCCGGTCGCTGCGGCCGCGTTCCTCGACCTGCTGGAGGAGTCCCGTACTCGGGCGCTGGACGTGCCTGTGGGCGCCTCCTGGGTTGACTAATGCGTTAATAGCATGAATTTATCGATTTTTTGTGCTGGACCCGCATTTCTTCGCCTGGGCAGGATGACATGGAGCCCGACAGGACGAAGGAGCATGCGTGGCCTCTGAACAACAGCGAGGGCAGTTGTGCGGCTTGAAGGTGGTGGAGTTCGCCCACGTGGTCGCCGGGCCGCTGGCCGGCTCCATGCTCGCCGACCAGGGCGCGGACGTGGTGCACGTGGAACCCCCGGGCGTCGGCGACGCCGCCCGGGCGATGGGTCCCACGCGCGACGGCGTGCCGCTGTGGTTCAAGGTCGCCGGCCGGAACAAGCGCTCCGTCACCCTGGACTTGCACGACTCCGGCGGCCGGCAGGTCGCGCACCGGCTGGTGGCCTGGGCCGACGTCGTGATCGTCACGCTCCGGCCGGGCCGGCTGCGGACCTGGGAGCTCGACTGGGAGGCCGTGCACCGGATCAACCCCAAGGCCGTCCTGCTGCAGATCTCCGGATTCGGCGCGACCTCGTCGCAGGCCGACGCCCCAGGATTCGGGAAGGTCGGCGAGGCCAGGAGCGGCGTGGTGCACCTGACCGGGTTCCCGGACGGCCCTCCCGTGCACACCGGGTTCTCCCACGGCGACGCGGTGACCGGCCTGATGGGCGCCTACGCCATACTCGCCGCCCTGCACCGCCGGGCGCACGACCCCGGCTTCGACGGCGAGTGGATCGACCTCGCCCTCTTCGAGCCCCTGTTCCGGCTCGTCGAATGGCAGGTCATCGCCCATGACCAGCTCGGCGTCGTCCCCGGTAGATCCGGCAACCAGCTCGCCGTCGCCCCCGCCGCCGTGATCAACACCTACCTGTCCCGCGACGGCGACTGGATCACCGTGACCTCCGCGACCCTCCGCTCCGTGCTGAACGTCGTCCGCCTCCTGGGCCTGCCCGAGGAGGACTATGCCACCACCCTGCAGCAGCTCGCCGGACGGGAACGGCTGGACCAGGGGCTCCGCGCCTGGGTGGCGGCCCGCGAGACCGGCGAGTGCCTGCGGGCCTTCGCCGAGGCCGAGGTGGTCGCCTCCCGCGTCTTCACCGCCGCGGACATCGCCGCCGACCCCGTCTACGCCGAACGCGGCGACATCGTCACCGTCGACGACCCCGACCTCGGCCCCGTCCGCATGCAGGCCGCCCTCCCGCACTTCCACCAGGAGCCCGGGCACATCTGGCGCACCGGGCCCGCGCTCGGGCAGGACAACGACCTCGTCTACCGCGACTGGCTCGGGCTCGGCACGGAGGAGATCGCGGACTTGGAGAAGCGCGGTGTCATCTGACCGGCCCCAGCTGCGCTCCCTGCTCTTCGTCCCGGGGACCAGAACCGAGTGGCTCGCCAAGGCGGCGGCCGCGGGGGCCGACGCGGCCATCCTCGACCTCGAGGACGCGGTCCCGCCCGCGGAGAAACCCGCCGCCCGCGCCCGCGTGGCCGACGCCGTCGCGAACGCGAGCGGCGACATGGCCATCCTCGTCCGCATCAACCCCCTCGACGGCTGGGCGGCCGCCGAGGACCTGCGCGCCGTCACGCACGCCGGCCTGTCCGGGGTGGTCGTGCCCAAGATCGGCGGGCCGGCGGACGTGCTTGTGGCCGATCGGCTCCTGACCTGGTGCGAACGCGAACACGGCCTGCCCGAAGGGCATCTCGCCCTGGTGCCGCTGCTGGAGAGCGCCGCCGCGCTGCGGGAGGCGTACGAGATCGGCCGGGCCGCCCCCCGCGTCGCCTACCTGGGCGCGGTCACCGGCAAGGGCGGCGACGTCGAGCGCGCGATCGGCTACCGCTGGAGCCGCGAGGGCGCCGAGACCCTGGCCCTGCGCTCCCGTGTCCTGCTGGACGTCCGGGCGGCGGGAGTGCCGTGCCCGGTTGCCGGCCTGTGGACCGGCGTCGGCGACCTGGAGGGGTTGCGGGCGTTCGCGGAGCAGAACCGCTCGCTCGGCTACGACGGCATGATGGCCATCCACCCCTCTCACGTCCCCGTGATCAACGAGGTGTACTCGCCTGGTCCCGAGGAGCTCGCCCGCTACGAGCGGCTGATCGCCGCGGTGGAGGAGGCGCGGGCGCGCGGCGCCGGGGCGATCGCGTTCGAGGGGGAGATGGTGGACGAGGCCATGGCGGGCAGAGCCCGAGCCGCCCTCGAACGCCGTTGAGGTTCGGACCAAATTGTGCCCCTTCGAGTCCGTGCAGGCTGTGGTCCAGGTGGACCCAGATCGTCTCCTCGTCCTTGGCGCCGGCGTGCCGCCCGGGCCGCCGGAACCCGTGGGCGCAGCCGCCTTCGAACCGTGACCTTGCGGCACCTTCCGAGCGCCGTGACCGGGATAGGCTCGGCCTGTGCCCACCTACGTCGCCGTGGACCTCGGGGCCGAGAGCGGACGGGTGCTCGCGGGTGAGTTCGATGGCGAGCGTCTCGTGGTGAGCGAGGCCCACCGCTTTCCCAATGTGCCGGTCCGCGTTCTCGGCGGTCTCCACTGGGACGTTCTGCGCCTGCTGGCGGAGGCGCGTGCCGGGATCGGGCGCGTCGCCGGCGAGCGCCGGGTCGTCAGCGTGGGTGTGGACGCGTGGGGCAACGACTTCGGGCTGCTCGACCGCGACCGGCGGCTCGTGGCCAACCCCCGGCACCATCGCGACCCCTACACCGTGGGCCTGACTTCCCTGGTCTCCTCTCAGGAGCAGTATGAGGTGACGGGGGTGCAGCCGCTGCCCATCAACACGTCGTGCCAGCTGCTCGCGCACGCCGGGTCGTCGCTGCTGGACGCCGCCGATCGGCTGGTGATGTTACCGGACCTGTTCACGCTCTGGCTGAGCGGCGAGACGCTCACCGAGCGGACGATCGCGAGCACCAGCCAGCTCCTGGACGCCCGGACCGGCCGCTGGGCCGGCGACCTCATCGCCCGGCTCGGGCTGCCGTCGCGTCTGTTCGGCGGGGAAATCGTCGAGCCTGGCACGGTCGCCGGGCCGCTGCGGGACGAATCCGGCCGGCCAGGCGAGGCCGTCGTGGTCGCCGTGGCCGGTCATGACACCGCGTCGGCGGTTGCGGCGCTCCCCGTCGTCTCCGGTTCGAGCGGCTCCTCTGGCGCAGTCGGGTACGTCTCGTGCGGCACGTGGTCGCTCGTCGGTGTGGAGACGGCCGAGCCCATCACCACCCCAGAGTCCCGGCTCGCCGGGTTCACCAATGAGGGTGGCGTGCTCGGCACCGTGCGGTTCCTGCGCAATCTCAACGGTCTTTGGCTGCTCCAGGAGTGCCGCCGAGCTTGGGGGACCGGCGCTTCGTATGCCGACCTGGTCGCCGAGGCCGAGGCTGCGCCGGCCTTCGGCCCGCTGATTGATCCCACCCACCTGGGCTTCCTGAAGCCGGAGGACATGCCGGCACAAGTCGCGGCGTTCTGCCGTGCGACGGGCCAGCCGGTGCCCGAGGGCAGGGCCGCGATGGTGCGATGCATCCTGGAGAGCCTGGCGTGCTCCTACCGCCTGGTCCTGGAGCAGGCCGAGGAGCTGACCGGCCGCCCGGTGGAGGCTGTACACCTCGTCGGCGGCGGTGCCGCCAGCGACATGCTCTGCCGGCTCACGGCGAACATCGGCAGGCGGCCCGTGCTCGCGGGGCCGGTCGAGGCGACCGGTATCGGCAACCTCCTCGTCCAGGTCATGGCCCACGGGGGCATCGGTTCTCTCGGAGAGCTGCGCGAGGTGGTCCACCGGTCGTACCCGCCCCGGACATACCTGCCGGACAGTGAGCGCGAGCCGTACGATGCGACGTATGTCCGGTTCCACCAATTGACCGCTGTTGACAACTTCTGGAGTAAAGTAGCCTCCCAGAGGTGCCCGACCATAGATGAGTGAGCCCGGTCCCATGCTGATCGCAGAGCGGCGACGCCGCATCCTGGAGCACGTGCATGAGCACGGGTATGCCTCGTTCCGGGAGCTGGCCGGCGCGCTCGGCACCTCGGAGTCCACTGTCCGGCGGGACCTGCGGTCGCTGGTCGGCGAGGGACTGCTGGACGCCACTCGGGGTGGCGTGACTCGGCCCGTCTTCCCCGCGGTGTCGCGTCCGGCCTCCGCGGACGCGGTGGCGGCCGAGCGCGAGGCCATCGCCGCCCACGCCGCGACGCTCGTGGAGCCCGGCACCGCCGTCCTGCTCGGTCCCGGGCGCACCACCGCGGCGCTGGCCCGTCGGCTCGCCGAGCTGCCGGCCCTCACCGTCGTCACCAACTCCACCATGGTGGTCGAGGCGCTCATGGACGCGCCCCACGTCGAAGTCGTCGCGGTGGGCGGCACGCTGCGCCGGTCCATCCACGCCTTCGTGGGGCCGATCACCGAGCAGCACCTGGCGGGCCTGCGTGGCGCGCAGACCTTCCTGTCGGGCGACGGCGTCACCCCCGAGAGGGGACTGACCACGCCCAACGTCTTCGCCGCCGCCACCGACCAGGCCCTCGCCGCGGCCGGCCGCGAGGTCGTCGTCCTCGCCGACCACTCCAAGATCGGTCATGACACGATGTGCCAGACCGTGTCCACCGAGCGTATGAGCGTCCTGGTCACAGACCCGAAGGCGGACTCCGTCATGGTGGACCGGCTTGTCGGCGCACAGGTCGACGTCCACATTGCTGACATGAACCGATGAGTTCTGACGTGAACTGACATCTTTTCTGGGTCGCATAACGAGTCAGCAACGCTCATCCTCTGCCGTTGTCGCATATGACCAGCTTGCAGGCATCCACGCGGCCTGCTGCTGCACGTTGTCCTGGCGACGGATATTGACACATCGGTGACCGCCGTGGCTATCATCCTCTCAACTTCCTGTCAAAATAATGCAAATCATGGCAGGCGGTGCTCGTTCCCTCGGAGGGAGGGTCACTTGATGCCCCGCAGAACAACGGCTGCGGCCGCTGCCGGCCTGCTTGCGCTCACGCTGAGCGCGTGCACCAAGTCCGTCGGCGACGGCCCCGCGGACACCGGCGCGTCCGCCCAGCAGCAGGTGGAGGCGACCTCTGGAGACGCGTCGCTGTGCACTCCGGAGCGGTACAACGGCGGTGTGCCCCAGCTCGACCTGAAGAACGTCACCGTGGGGTTCGCGCAGTCAGAGAAGGAGGCGAACCCGTTCCGGATCACCGAGACGCAGTCGATCAAGGACGAGGCCGCTCGGCGGGGCATCAAGCTGATCACGACGAACGCGCAGTCGGACCTCAACAAGGAGATCGCCGACATCCAGGGCATGATCGCCCAAGGCGCCAAGGTCCTGATCATCTCCCCGCTCAACTCAGAAGGGCTCGACCCCGCGCTCAAGGCGGCCCAGAACGCGAAAGTCCCGATCATGACGATCGACCGGCTGCTCACCACCAAGAAGGCCTGCGTCGACTACGTCGGCTGGATCGGCTCCGACTTCGTCAAGCAGGGTGCTCGAGCCGCCGACGCCATGATCACCGCGACGGGAGACAAGGGAGAGGTCGCGATCCTGCTCGGGGCCTCGGGGGTTAACGTCACCGTCGACCGGACCAAGGGGTTCAAGGATCAACTCGCCGCGAAGGGCTCGGCGCTGAAGGTCGTGGCCGAGCAGACCGGCGACTTCACCCGTGAGAAGGGCCGCGCGGTCACCGAGCAGCTCATCTCCGCCAACCCCGGCATCACCGCCATCTACGCGGAGAACGACGAGATGGCCCTCGGCGCCGTCGCCGCGCTCAAGGCAGCGGGCAAGAAGCCGGGAGACGTGAAGATCGTCACGATCGACGGCACCCGCGGCGCGGTCCAGGGCATCGTCGACGGCTGGATCGCCGCGGTCATCGAGTCGAACCCACGATTCGGGCCACTGGCCTTCCAGGCGCTGGAGGACTTCTACGCCGGCAAGGGCGTACCGGCGAAGACGATCATCTCCGACAAGGAGTACACCCCTGAGAACGCCAAGGCCGAGCTGCCGAACGCCTACTGAGCCCGGGGGCGGCCAGGACCGCCGCCCTCACGACGTCCAGGAGCGGGCACATGAATGAACCGGTGTGCGAGGCGCATGCCGTCTCCAAGCGGTTCGGCGGGACCCTCGCCCTCGATCGCGTCTCGTTGCGGCTCGACGCCGGCGAGTCCCACGCGCTGGTGGGGGAGAACGGGGCGGGGAAGTCCACGCTGATCAAGGTGCTCACCGGGGTGCACCGGCCGGATGGCGGCACGATCCGCCACCTCGGCCGGCCGGTGTCCTTCTCCGGGCCCGCCGACGCTCAGGACGCCGGGATCAGCACCATCTACCAGGAGGTCGAGCTCGCCCCGCTGCTGAGCGTGGCCGACAACCTCTTCCTCGGCAGGGAGCCGATCACCCGCTTGAGGCTGCTCGACCGGTCGCGGCTGCGGAGGGAAGCCACCGAGGTCCTCGCCCGGTACGGCGTGACCGTGGACGTCCGCCGGCCGCTCGGCGAGCTGGGCCTCGGCATCCGGCAGATGGTGGCGATCGCCCGCGCGGTCAGTGCGCGCGCCCGATTGGTGATCATGGATGAGCCGACCTCCTCACTGGCCCCGCGCGAGGTGGACCGGCTCGCGGACGTCATCGAGGTGTTGCGCGAGCAGGGCATCGCGATCCTCTACGTCACTCACAAGCTGGATGAGGTCTTCCGCGTGTGCCAGCGGGTGAGCGTCCTGCGCGACGGCCGTCTGGTCCACACCGGTTCCGTCCGGGAGACCTCCCGTATCGGCCTGGTCGCCGCGATGCTCGGCCGGCCGGTCGCCGAGGTGCGCCGCCACGGCGTGACGAGTTTCGGCGAGGCCCACGAGGTGGGCCGCGCCGCGCCGGTTCTGCGGGCCGAAGCCCTCGTCCGCGCGCACGCCCTGCACGGCGTCTCCGTCGAGGTACGCCCTGGCGAGGTGGTGGGACTCGCGGGCCTGCTCGGCTCCGGCCGGTCGGAGACGGCGAGGGCGGTGTTCGGCGCCGACCCCCTCGACGCCGGGTCGGTGGAGGTGGCCGGGCGCACCCGCCGGCGCTGGAACCCCGCCACCGCGATCCGCTCGGGTGTCTGCATGGTTCCGGAGGACCGCAAGGCCGAGGGTGTCGTGCCAGGGCTGTCGGTCCGCGACAACATCACGCTCGCGGCGCTGCCCCGCCTCACCCGCGGCGGGCTGGTGTCCCGCCGGGCGCGAGACCGCATCGTCGACGCATTCATCCGCCGCCTCGGGATCAAGGTGTCGTCGCCCGACCAGAAGGTGGGCGAACTGTCCGGAGGCAACCAGCAGAAGGTGCTGCTCGCCCGCATGCTCTGTCTCCATCCCGCGGTGCTGATCCTCGACGAGCCGACGCGGGGCATCGACATCGGCGCCAAGGCGGAGATTCAGGCGCTCATCGACGAGCTCGCTCAAGAAGGCCTCGGCGTGCTGCTGGTGGCGGAGCTGGAGGAGATCGTGGAGGGCGCCGACACCGTCGTGGTCCTGCGGGACGGGACGGCGGCCGGCGTCCTGCGCGGTGCGGAGATCGGCGAGCGGCGGATCATGGAGCTGATCGCCGCGGCCGACTCGGACGAATCCGCCTGCGGGCGGTTCGATGACTGAGCCGACCGTGGCCGGCCGCATGGGCGTGGTGGGGCGGGTGACCTGGTTGTCCGATTACGGGGTCTACCTCGCCCTCGGCGTCCTGTTGTCGTTCAACCTGGTGTTCACGCCGAACTTCGCCACGGTCGCGAACCTACGGCTCCAGCTCGTCCAGGTAGCCCCGGTGGCCATCGTCGCCCTCGGCATGGCACTGGTGATCGGCACCGGAGGCATCGACCTGTCGGTCGGCTCCACGATGGCCATCGCGGCGGCGTTGCTGCCGCTCTACCTCGGCTACGGGCCCTGGCCCGCCATCGCCGTCGCGGTGCTCGCCGGTGCGGCCGTGGGACTCGTGAACGGCGGGCTGGTCGCCTACGGCATCCAGCCGATCGTCGCCACCCTCGGGCTGCTCGTCGCCGGACGGGGGATGGCGCTCGTGCTCGCGGACGGCCGGCTCGTCGAGATCTTCGACCCCACGCTGGCCGCCATCGGCGGCGGGCAGGTGCTGGGGATCCCACTGCCCGTGCTGACGGCCCTGACGCTCGCCGCTGCCGCCGGGTTCGTCCTGCGCCGCGCCGCGTTCGGCCGCAGACTGCTGGCCGTGGGCGGCAACCGGCCCGCGGCGCTCCTGGCCGGCCTGCCTGTACGACGGACGCTGGCCACCGTCTACGTGATCAGCGGGGTGCTCGCGGCGATGGCCGGAGTGCTCACAACCGGGCGGCAGAGCGCGAGCGACCCCTCGTTCACCGGGCTGCTGATCGAGCTGAGCGCCATCACCGCCGTGGTCGTAGGAGGTACGCCCCTCGCCGGAGGCCGCGTCCGGATCCTCGGCACGCTGATGGGGGCGCTGCTGATGCAGCTCATCATCGCCACGGTCATCCAGCACGACCTGCACGACTCGACCGCCCGGATGATCCAGGCGGCGATCATCGTGGCCGCCGTGTACGCGCAGCGGAACAGGAGCGGGACGTGACGACCGGACAGGCGGAACGTGCCGCCCCCTTCTCTCCGGCCGCCGGCACCGGGCGGACGCGGTTGGCGGCACTCGCCCGGCGGCACGGGGCCGCCCTGGTGCTCGTCCTCGTCGTCCTCCTCGGGTCGCTGACCTTCGGCTCGAACTTCACCGGGCCGGGGAACCTCGGCGCCATCGCGCTGGACGCCTCCTACCTGCTGCTGGTCGCGACAGGCATGACGTTCGTGATCCTCTCCGGCGGGATCGACCTGTCCGTCGGGTCCGTTCTCGCACTGTCCGGTGTCCTGGCGGCGTACGGCTCCCGCTGGGGGACGGCGGGCGCGGTCCTGCTGCCCCTGGCGGTCTGCGGGCTGATCGGCCTGGTGAACGGGCTGCTGATCGGACGGGCCCGGCTGGCGCCGTTCGTCGTCACCCTGGCGACCCTGCTGTTCGCCCGAGGGCTGGCCTTCGCGGTCTCACAGGAGGGTAACCAGGTCTACATCATCCCGGCCGATCTGGCCCTCACCCGGATCGGGCAGGCCAGTGTTCTCGGCGTCGGGATCCCGGTGCTGATCGCCCTCGCGGTCTTCGCCGCGGCCGGCGTGGTACTCAACCGCACCCGGTTCGGTCTGCGGGTCTTCGCCGCCGGGAACGGGGACGGGCACGCCGCCGAGCTCATGGGGCTCCCGGTGGCTCGCATCCGGGTCCGCGTCTACGTGCTGAGCTCCCTGCTGGCCGGCCTCGCGGGAGTCCTCATCGCCGCGCAGACCGCCTCCGGGCTGCCCACTCTCGGCGAAGGCAGGGAACTGGAGGCCATCGCGGCCGTCGTGATCGGCGGCACGCTGCTCACCGGCGGTGCCGGATCGCTCGGGGGGACCCTCGCGGGCGTGCTGCTGCTCAAGGTGATCCAGAACCTGATCAACCAGGTGGGCACACTCAGCTCCGCCTACCAGCAGGTGGTCAGCGGCACCTTCCTCGTCCTGGTCGTACTCGTCCAGGCCGCCCTGGCAAGGAGGAGACGACAGTGAACGACAATCGGACCAGGGTCGCAGTGGTCGGCACCGGCGACTGGTGGGGCTTCCACCACGCCCGCGTGTTCTCCTGCCGCGAGGACGCCGAGTTGTGCGCCGTCGTGGGCCGGACCGAGAAGCGCACCGTCGAGCGTGCCCGACGGTTCGGTGTACGCCCCTATCTCGACGTGGAGGAGATGATCGCCCGGGAGCGGCCCGACCTGATATCCGTGTGCCTGCCGAACGAAGACCATTTCGCCACCACCCGGCAGCTGGTCGAGGCGGGGATCCCGCTGCTGGTCGAGAAGCCGCTCGTCTTCTCGCTCGAGGAGGCGGACGTTCTGATCGCCGAGGCCGAGGCCCGCCGGCTCTTCTTCGCCATCAACTTCAACCACCGCTACGCCCGTCCCGTACGGCTGGCGGCGGCGGCGATCGAGCGCGGTGAGCTGGGCCGGCTGGTCTTCGCGACCTGGCGATTCGGTGGAGAGGCGGGCACCAGCCGGCACCCTCACGCCAACCTCATCGAGACCCAGTGCCACGGCTTCGACATGGTCGAGCACCTGTGCGGCCCGATCGCGTCCGTGACGGCGCAGATGACCGGCGGGCCGCCGTACACGACGATGGCGATCGCCGTGCGGTTCGCCAGCGGGGCGGTGGGGACGCTCCTCGGGACCTACGACTCCTCGTACACCTACCCGGGGACCCACCTGCTGGAGATCAACGGCACCGGCGGCCGGATCCTCGTCGAGGACACCGTCCGCCGCTACACCTACACGCCCGCCGGCGACGAGACGAGCCGGGTGTGGCAGGCCGGCTACTTCAACGACACCGACCGGGGCTTCCACGCCACCTTCGACCGGCACGTCGACGAGGTGCTCGCCGCCCTGCGCGCCGGCGATCCGCCGCCCGTCCACGCCCGCGCCGGTCGCCGCGCGCTCGCGCTCGCGCACGCCGTGATCCGCTCGTACGAGTCGGGGAAGCGGGTGGACACCGCCCCCAGCCAATCCCTGTCCGCCGACAGCCTGGGCACGTCCCCGGACACCCCCTCCGGCCGGATGCGGACGACGTCGCCGGCCACTCACGACGACCCGTCCGGAGCGGTGACGTGACCGTCGAGACCGGAGCCCTGCGCCGCCTGGGCAGCGATCCACTGCGGCTCGCGCTGCTGGCCATCCGGCTCGGCCCGGCGCTGATCCTGCTGCTCCTCGTCGTGATCATGAGCATGTTGTCACCCGCGTTCCTCACCATGCTCAACCTGGGCAACGTGCTGGCGCAGAGCGCGGTGATCGCGGTGCTCGCCATCGGACAGCTCCTGGTGATCCTCACCAGGGGGATCGACCTGTCCGTGGGATCGACGCTGGCGCTCGCCTCCGTGACCGGGGCCCTGGTCTACTCCGCCGCACCGTCCGGACCGGTTGTCATCCTCGCCATGCTGGCCACCGGCATGGCGGTCGGCGCGATCAACGGCATGGGCTACGTCCTGGGCCGGCTGCCCCACCCCTTCATCATCACGCTCGCCACCCTGAGCGCGGGGCGGGGCCTCGCCCTGTGGCTGTCGGGCGGGCAACCGCAGCAGGGCATGCCCGAGATCGTCCAGGCGGTGGGCGGTGGCTCGGCAGGCGGGCTGCCGTATTCGTCCTTTCTGGTCGCCGCAGTGGCGCTGGCCGTCGTCCTGCTCACCACGCGGATGGTGTGGGGGCGCTGGATCTACGCCGTCGGCGGGAACCCGGAGGGAGCCCGCCGGGCGGCGATCCCCGTCGACCGGGTGGTGATCTCGGTGTACGTCCTGAGCGGCCTGGCCGCCGGGATCGCCGCGATCGTCACCTCCGGCCGGCTCAACGCCGGCTCCCCGACCTTCGGCGACCTGGCCGAGCTCGACTCGATCGCCGCCGTGGTCATAGGGGGCGCGAGCTTCCTCGGCGGCCGGGGCGGCGTAGGCAACGCACTCGTGGGAGCACTCATGATCGGAATCATCAGGAACGGCATGAACCTGCTCGACGTCGACGCTTTTCTGCAGCCGATCGTCATCGGCGTCGTCATCGTCATGGCCGTCGAGTCCGACGTCGTCCGCGGGCGGCTGGAAAGCCGCTTCCGCGTCGCGCAGGCGGCGCGGTCATGACGCCCGTCCTGGCCGTTCGCGGCGCCACCAAGCGCTTCGGCGCCGTTCTCGCCCTCGACGGCGTGGATCTGGAGGTGTTCGCCGGCGAGGTGCTCGCCCTCCTTGGTGACAACGGGGCGGGCAAGTCCACGCTGATCAAGTGCATCAGCGGCGTGCACCGGCTGGACGCGGGATCCATCGAGATGGGCGGGGTCGCGGTGACGACGGGCTCGCCCGCCGCCGCCCGAGCCCTCGGGATCGAGACCGTCTACCAGGACCTCGCACTGTTCGACAATCTGGATCCCGTCGCGAACTTCTACGCCGGGCGGGAGATCGCCGGGCCGCGCTGGCTTCCCCGCGGCCTGCGGCTGCTGCGCCGCCGGGACATGTCCCGGGCGACGGGTGAGTTGCTGACACGCCTCCAGGTCGGGATCGCCGACCCCCACGCCACCGTCGGTCTGATGTCCGGAGGCCAGCGGCAGGCCATCGCCGTGGCCAGGGCCGCGGCGTTCGCGTCGAAGGTCGTGATTCTCGACGAGCCGACGGCAGCGCTCGGGCTGCGCGAGTCGCGGCGAGTGCTCGATCTCATCCTGCGCCTACGCGAGGAGGGCCACGCCGTCATCGTCATCTCCCATGCCATGGACCACGTGATCGAGATCGCCGACCGAGCCGCGGTGCTGCGGCGCGGTCGCAAGGTCGGCGAGATGACGCCTACGCCGGACAACCGGCAGGCGATCGTCTCGCTCATCGTCGGAGGCGACTCGTGACCTCCCTCCGGCGTTCCGCGCCACCGCCCCTCCCGAAAGTGATGAGAACGATGGCCCCACACCTCCGGTCAGCCTCGCTGGCCCTCGCACTGGCGCTCTGTCTCGGCGCCTGCTCCACCGGCTCCGGTACGTCCACGACCGGGGCGTCTCCCGGCACCGCCGAACCGATCAAAGTTGGATTCATCACGAAGTTCCCGGTCGACTTCTACGACACCATGGTCGACGCGGTGAAGACCTGGAACCGCGATCACCCAGACGTCGAGGTCCTCTTCGGCCAGGGCAAGAGCGGCACGGACGACGAAGGCGAGACGGCCCAGATCGAGTCGATGCTCGCCAAGGGAGTCAAGGCCATCGCGATCACGCCGACCAGCCCGAACCTCCAGAACGTTCTGCAGAAGGCCGTGGACGCCGGAGTCAAGATCGTCCTGGTGGACAACGACATCCCCGGCTGGGCAGGTAAGTCGTCGGTGGTGGCGACCGACAATCTCGCGGGCGGCAAGCTGGCGGGTGCCTGGCTCGCCGAGCGCGTCAAGCCCGGCTCGACGATCGCCGTCCTGCAGGGGCGGCTTGGCAACCCCTCGCTCGACGACCGCGTCACCGGCATGCTGGCCACGCTCGGTGACGGGGTCACCGTGGTCTCCAAACCCGCCACCGACTGCGACCAGACCAAGGGGCTCAACGCCGCCCAGGACATCCTGGCCGCTCATCCCGGCATCGCCGCCATCTATGGGGCCTGCGGGCCGCCGGTCCTCGGCGCCCTCCAGGCCGTCAAGTCGGCCGGCAAGAAGCCGGGAGAGCTCGTGCTTGTGGGCTTCGACGCCTCACCGGGCGAGCTCAAGGCCATCGCCGCAGGTGAGATCGCGGCGTCGGTCGCCCAGTTCCCCGCCAAGATGGGCTCGGCCGGCATCGAGACCGCGGTCGCCGCGGCCCGGGGCCAGCGTGTCCCGGCGATCATCGACACCGGCACCGAGATGGTGACGAAGGAGAACGTGGCCGGCTTCCAGTGACGCCGCAGGAACGGGGCTTCGCGGAGGCTCTCGAGGCGACGGGCCGCAGCTCTGTGGAACGGCGACGTCCGCACCGCCCTCGCGCCTTCGTCCGGCACCTCGGCCAAGGCCGACGGGCTGGGGGTGGCGGTCGTGGACAAGGCGGCCTTCAAAGAGCCCGTCAATGCGAGCGGCGCCCCTAGTCCGTGATCAGCTGGGCCGGTTGCCCGTCGGAATCGCGATCTTGGTTTGTGCTCCCTTGGTGAGGTAGTACGTGGTCCACTTCTTGACCATCTCGTCGAGGAGCCAGGCGGCGGCGGGCACCAGCGGCAGCCCAATCAGACCCTCCCGGAACTGCACCAGTAGCGGCCAAGCGGTCTTGACCACCGGGTCCCACAGCGGCTCGCGTCGGATGCCGTTCCAGTCGGCCACCTGGTTGCCGGTGAGGTACCTGGCGAACGCGTTGACGAGAGGCTTGTCGATGCCGCCGGGGCTGGTCAGCTCCGCGAGCATGTCCCGCAGGATGGCGTTGAGTTCCTTCCCCTCCGGGGTCGGCCCCATATTCCTGGGCAGGACCAGGTCCGACTGGGCGTAGGAGGAGTCCCAGGTGGCGGGGAGGAACTCGTCCCTGATGCCGAGCATGTGCCCCAGCATCTGCACCGAGTGCAGGTACCCCGCGGCCTCGGTGGAGGAGATACGCACCTTCCACTCCCGCATCCCGCGCATGGAGTAGGTCGCCAGGGTGTGCCACGTGACGAGCATGTCCTCCTGGCTGATCGGGATAGGGCCGGACCAGTGGGGAGACGACTTCAGCAGGTGCCGCACCGCCGCATGCACCAGCCGGGTCTTCACAGACTCGACCACGGCCGTGCCGCCGGCACCCCAGGCGTTCTGTGGTCTGACCGCGTACGCCAGGATGTTCGTCTTGGCGATCCGGTCTTTCAGATCCGCACCGCCCGCGGAGTAATAGACAGCGCGGGCCTCCTTGGGGATGGAGGTGGCCAGCATCCCGGCGCCGACAATGGTGAGGACGACGATGTAGTTCCCCTTGAGCGCGTGGAACCGCGCCCCAGCGTCCAGCTTGGTGGGGTCGGCCCACGGCGGCAGCTGACGCGCCTGCTCGATGAAGGCCCGCAGATCCTCCGGCAGTCCCGCGGGCAGGGGCTGGTCGTTGCGGTTCCAGTCGTACAGCAGCCGGTTGACCTCGGGTATGACACCGCGGTCGAACAGTGAGGCGAGGAGCGGATCGGCCACGTCGTCCCACACCCATCGGGGGTCGGCGCCGCTGCCGGAACCCGCTATCGAACCACTGGCCGGCCAGGTCCAGTCGCCGGACAGGGAGTCCGCCTGGGCTGGGGAGACCATCCCTAACGCGCCGAGCGCTCCCAAGGCGGTGCCCGAGATCAGTGCCTCGCGCCTGCTCAACTCTGCCATGCTCTGCACTCCTTCGAGGTGGGGGTCCCGCTCAGGCATGCGAAAAAGGATGATACAGAGAAACAAATCATGAATCTATGTATCATCATCAGAGCATAGTGTGATGAGCATCACAAGACCGCGTTTGAGGCAGAATCCCTACAGGAGGTGATCGTGGAATCTGTGCTGTCCGGATTCATGGCGCTGTCGGACTCGGATTCATTGCTGGAGCGCGCCTATTTCGATGCCGTCGAGCGCGTCGACGACAATGACGAGCTACGGACGCGCATCCTTGACGCGGCGTACGAGCAGTTCTGCCGGATGGGCATCAGGCGCTCCACCATAGAAGACGTCGCCCGACTGGCGAAGGTGTCGCGGATCACGGTCTACCGGCGGTTCGACACCAAGGACACGCTGATCGAACACGTGGTGCGCCGGGAGTTCCGCCGCTATTTCGACCAGTTCCTCATCGACATAGAACAAGCCGGCACCGCTGCCGACAGGGTGGTGCTGGGCTTCGTGAGCTCATTGCGGGCAATTCGCGGCAACCCGCTGATCGGCGGACTCATCGCCACGGAACCGGACCTGCTAGTCCCCTCCATGACGGCTGACGGGGGTCAGACCCTCGCCGCCGTGCGGCATTTCGTCTCCGGTCAGCTTCGCAGCGAGCAACGCGCGGGCAACGTGTCGAGCAGCCTTGACGTCGACCTCGTGGCGGAGATGATGGTGCGGATCTCCACCTCTTTCCTGACGATCCCCAGTGCCATCATCAACCTGGATGACGACGAGCAACTGGCCGCGGTGGCCCGGCGGTTCCTCGTGCCCATGCTGGAGCCACCAGCCTGAGCTTTAGTGGCGCGCCGGCTTCCCGAGGCTGACGTGCGAGCCGTCGCCGGCAGATGCTGGCGGCGTCCGACTTACGCGGCCCCGGACGGGTGGAATGGCCTTGATCAGTGGCATGAGCTGGGTGAGGTCACTGCGGTGCCGCCGGTCAGACAGACGGCCGGGGGATCCCGGTGCCGTCAGTGATGACGTGGTGTTTCACGCCCGGCTTGGCACGGCCGACTGGACTCGGACCGGTTGTGGGCCGCCTTTGAGCACCCGAAACCCGGGTCAGGAGTCGCCTCGACGGGATTGGACCAGATGTCGGGTGGCACGGTGCCGACGGACCTGCCGTAGGGGTCGAGGAGGCGGCCGAGCAGCTTGTCGTGCCGCAGGGTGATCACCCGCTCGGCGATGTCCAGGCTGGGATGGGCGATGGCGAGCTGGGTTTCGAAGCGGAGCACGTCTTCGACGGAGTGCAGGCTGGCCTGCAGGATGAGATTGTGCGGGCCGCTGATCGCGGCGCAGTTGCGGGTCTCCGGGAGCCGGATCAGGGCGTGGCCGATGTCCGGCACGTCAAGGGTCGGGAGCTTGGCCCAGAAGGTGACGGCGACCGGCCAGCCCTCCAGCGGGCGGGCGAAGTCGCAACGAAAGCGCAGTAAGCCGAGCCGGGTGAGCCGGTCGAGGCGGCGCTTGACGGTGGAGGAGCTGGTGTCGAGGGCGGCGGCCAGGTCGCTGGTGGCCACGGTGGCCAGCAGGTCCTGGGTCCCGGCCGACCGCTCCAGGGTGAGCACGTGTGGGCGGCCGCTCAGCGCGCGGGCCACGGCGGCGGCCGCCCCGGCGGCGCATTCGATGTCGACGAAGGCGACGCAGACCTGCTCGAACAGCCGGGGCCCTGGTGAGACGCCGATCCAGGCCTCCCCGCATTCGGTCAGACGGCTCCAGCGCCTGGCCGCGGTGACCGGGTCCACGCCGAGGGCGCGGCCGAGGTCGGTCCACGAGGCCCTGGGCCGCAACTGCAGGGCGTGGATGAGCGCGAGATCGTCCTCACCCAGCCGTCTGACGCTATCCTGCATTCACACCTGCTTTGGCGCGAGATCCCTGCGTTTCAGTGCTTCACTCCGCCCGGTCTTCCACACTGGGCAAAGGTGCGGTGCACCTGCGGAATCGGCGATCGGAAGGGTGACCCCATGGGACAGGCGTTCGGCTCCTACCAGGAGGAGATCTACCTCAACGGACTGGGCGGCGTCATGCCGCGCTTCCCCATGACCTACGCGGACCTGGAGTCCCGGGCTCAGGCCACGCTGCCGGCCTCGGTGTGGAACTACGTCGCCGGCGGAGCCGGGGACGAGCGCACCCAGCGGGCCAACACCACCGCGTTCGACCGCTGGGGGCTGGTTCCGCGGATGTTCGTCGGCGCCGCCGAACGGGACCTGTCCGTCGAGTTGTTCGGGATGACCCTGCCTTCACCGCTGTTCCTGGCCCCGATCGGCGTCATCGGCCTGTGCGCCCAGGACGGCCACGGCGACCTGGCAACAGCCCGGGCCGCAGCCCGCACCGGTGTCCCGATGGTCGCCTCCACCCTGTCAGTCGACCCGCTGGAGTCTGTCGCCGCCGAATTCGGTGAGACCCCTGGTTTCTTCCAGCTCTACACGCCCAAAGACCGGGACCTGGCCGCGAGCCTCGTACACCGCGCCGAAAAAGCCGGCTACCGGGGCATCGTGGTCACCCTCGACACGTGGATCACCGGCTGGCGCCCCCGCGACCTGGCCGCCTCCAACTTCCCGCAATTGCGTGGCCACTGCCTGGCCAACTACACCAGTGATCCCGTCTTCCGCGCCGGTCTGGGGACCACCCCCGAGCAGGACCCGCAGACAGCCGTACTGCGCTGGGTCCAGGTCTTCGGCAATCCGCTCACTTGGGACGATCTGCCGTGGCTGCGCTCACTCACGAACCTGCCGCTGATCGTCAAGGGCATATGCCACCCCGAGGACGCACGCCGCGCCAGGGACGGCGGGGTGGACGGTATCTACTGCTCCAACCACGGCGGCCGCCAGGCCAACGGTGGCCTGCCAGCCCTCGACTGCCTGCCCGCGGTCGTCGAGGCCGCCGACGGGTTGCCCGTGTTCTTCGACTCCGGCATCCGCAGCGGCGCCGATGTCGTCAAGGCCCTCGCCCTGGGTGCCACCGCCGTCGGGATCGGCCGCCCCTACGCCTACGGCCTGGCCCTGGGCGGCAGTGACGGCATCGTCCACGTGCTGCGCTCGCTGCTGGCCGAGGCCGACCTTCTCATGGCCGTCGACGGCTACCCCACTCTGCGGCACCTCACCACCGAAGCCCTCCGCCCCCTCGCAGAAGGAGCGCGCTGAACATCTGTTTGAGCAGATGGTGCGACGTCGCACCACCGATCCGGCCCGGCTGCGCGGCGATGGGGGTGCGGGTCGCCGTAACCGAGGTCCGCCATGCCTGCCACTCGGCGTCCCGGCCGGGTAGCCACAGCGGGGCCACGCGACCGCGGCCTTCGTCCAGCTCGGCGTCAGGCTCGGGCATTCTGTCTGGGTGGCGTCGGATCCAGTGTTCGAGGAGGTCCGAGCTAACCCCGAGCATCGCGGCAATGCGCGCCCGCCCCTGGTAGCGGGGGCGGGCGGCTATCGCCGGCTGCTGCTCAGGCTGCATGGGTGGCCGCCTGGGACGCACCGTTGTCCTGGCGGGCCTTGCACGGGCATCGGTCAGTGCAGAACTGCGGGTGGTGGCCGGTGCCCGTGCTGTCGTAGTTGGCGGGGGAAGGGACGGGGTGCGGCGATGTGACCCGCCTCGATCCACCCCCGTTCCAGGCGAGGCCCCTCGGGGTGCGGGCGCGCCACTCGACCAGCACCGGGCGGCTCGCCCGGCGGCGCGGCGCAGCACCCGGGCCGCGCCGTTGAGCTGGTCGACGTCGGTGTTGTGGGTCAGCTCGATGCCCAGTTGCTCGAAGATGCCTTCCTTGGCCCCGGCGGACAAGTAGTAGACGGTCGTGCGCGGTGGGAAGTCGTGGGACAGGCACTTCCAGGCGATGCCGGCGGCGGGGGCGAGGGCAGGCCGGGCGTCGCTGCTTGGCAGCGTGGCCATGCTGCTGATCCCCTTCACCGCGTCCTGCCGGCCGAGGCCGTGCACGCGTCCCGGGTGCCGGCCGTGGTGGCGTGCGGGCTGATCATGAGCCAGGCCGGGACGCACGTGAAGGGCTGCGGAACGTCGGCCGGCTCATGGCTTCGCCGCAACCGGTCACCGGTCGCGGCGAAGCGCGTAGGGTTGAGGTCTGCTTGGGGCGCCGGGTTTTCACACGCCCGTAATAGTCCATTGGTTGTTGGTGTTGTTGTTCGGCGTCCACATGGCCACGGTGGAGCCGGCGGTGCTGTTGCCCATACCGTCGAGGGCCGTGCCGGTGCCGCGGTTGATGATCTGGTAGCGGCCGTTGCCCATGTTGTTGAGGCGCCACTGCTGGTTGTTGCCGCCGCCCCACGCCGCCTGCCTGGCGTTGGCGCCGTTGGCGGTGTTGCCCCAACTGTCGGCGACCATGCCGTTGGTGCGGTTGACGATGCGGTACCACCCCCCGCCCAGGTCCACGAGCTGCCACTGCAGGTTGGTGCTGCCGTCCCAGTTCCATTGCTTGAGGTTCGACCCGGAGGCGACATTCCCGCCGCTGTCCAGCGCCAGACCGGTGGTGACATTGATGATCCGCACGTAGCTCGTCGGCGCGGGGCCGGACCCGGTCATGCGGTACGTACGACCGGCTTGGCCGGTCAGTCTGATGACGTCGCTCTCGGGTTTGTCGACGCTGACGGTACCGCCGGTCGTCGTGTCGACCACCTGGTAGGTTCCGGCGAACATCCGGCTGCGTACGTTGACCGTCCCGTCACGGTCGAACCTGAGGAGGATCTCGGTGGCCCCGCCGGAGCTCCACGTCGCGTCCACGGTGTAGCCGCCGCGCCCCCGAAGACCCTGCACCTTCCCGCTCGGCCAGGCCGCCGGCAGCGCCGGCAGCACGTGCAGCTCGCCGTTGTGGCTCTGCAGCAGCATCTCGGCGATGCCGGATGTCGCCCCGAAGTTACCGTCGATCTGGAACGGCGGGTGCAGGTCGAACATGTTCGGCGCGAGCCGGGCCGTCGTCACGAGGGCGCGGATCAGGGCGTGCGCCCGCGTGCCCTCCTCCATCCGCGCCCAGTAGTTGATCTTCCAGGCCAGCGACCAGCCGGTCCCGTCGTCACCGCGCAGTTCGAGGGTCCGCCGCGCGGCGGTGTACAGCGCGGGGGTGCCGCGCTTGGTGATCTGGTTGCTGGGGTGCAGGCCGTAGAGGTGGGAGATGTGCCGGTGGTTCGGCTCGGTCTCGACCCAGTCGTACAGCCACTCCTGGATGTTGCCGCGTGACCCGGTCTTCATCGGGGGGAGCCGGTCCCGGGCGGCCAGGACCTGCGCCCGGAAGCTTGCGTCCGTGCTGAGGAGTTCGCTGGCCTTGGCGCAGCCGTTGAACAGGTCCCGCAGGATCTGGTTGTCCATCGTGGGGCCGGCGCACACGCTGACGCCCGCGTGGTGGGTCAGTTCCGGGGAGTTCGACGGGTTCGTGACCAGATACCCCAGGCTTGGCTCCTGCACGAGAGTCTCCAGGAAGAACTGCGCCGCCCCCTTCATGGCCGGGTAGTACTGCCGGAGGAACTCGAGGTCGCCGGTGAAGAGGTAGTGGTCCCAGATCATGGTGGCCAGCCATGCGCCGCCGGTCTGCCACATGCCCCAGGTCGCGCCGTCGACGACCGAGCTGCCCCGCCACCCGTCGGTGTTGTGGTGGGTCACCCAGCCGCCGGCGTTGTACTGCACCCGGGCCGTGCGGGCGCCGCTGACCGTGAGATCGTTGATCATCCGGAACACCGGCTCGTAGCACTCCGACAGGTTCGTCGTGTCGGTCGGCCAGTAGTTCATGGGCAGGTTGGCGTTGAGGGTGTACTTCGAGTCCCAGGACGGGGTCAGCGAGTCGTTCCAGATGCCCTGCAGGTTGGCGGGCTGGGTGCCCGGACGCGAGGAGGAGATCAGCAGGTAACGGCCGTACTGGAACAGCAACGCCGAGAACTGCGGGTCGTTGCTGTTCGCGTGCTGCGCGATCCGTACGTCGGTCGGCTGGTCGGCCGCCGCGGTGCGGCCGAGGTCGAGCGTCGTGCGCCCGGACAACCGCTGGTAGTCGGCGACGTGCCGGCCACGCAGGTCGTCGTAGGTTCTGGTGACGGCGGCGTTGAGGTGGCGCGACGCGATGCCCTGGTAGTCGCCGCTGACGTCCTTGTAGTTCACGTAGCTGGAGCCGATGGAGATCAGCACCGTCACGCTGTCGGCGGCCCTCACCTGCAGCGTGCCGCCGGAGCTGCTGACACTGCCGCCTTCGGCGACGGCCCGGGCCAGTGCCAGGAACCTGACTTTGCCGGACAGGCCCCTCTGGTCGCCGGAAATGCCGTCCAGCGCCACCGTCGTGCCGTCCGGACTGGACCGCGTCGTCCGCTGCGGGCTGTCGAACGTCGCGGAGAATGTGATGGAGCCGGGCCTGTCAGCGGTCAGGCGGAGGGCGATCACCTGATCCGGCGCGCTCGCGAGCACCTCGCGCTGATACCGCACGCCGTTCTGCAGGTACGTCACCGTCGTGGCGGCAGTGGTCAGATCCAGCCAGCGGTTGTATTCCGAGACGCCGGTGGCGCTGCCGAAGGTCAGTCGCAGATTGCCCACGGGCTGGTACGCCAGCTGAGCCGAAGGGTTGCCCAGCATGTTCTGGTCGATCAGGCTCTGGGCCTGGCTCCACTGGTTCTGGAAGACCAGCTGCCGGATCTGCGGCAGCGCCGCCGCACCCCTCGTGTTGCTCTGGTCGTACGGCCCACCGGCCCAGATGGTGTCCTCGTTGAGCTGCAGCCGCTCGGTGTCGACGTTGCCGAACACCATGGCGCCCAGGCGACCGTTTCCGATCGGAAGCGCACGCAGCCAGTCCGTACCGGCGCTTGCGTCGTACCACAGCGCCAGATCGTTCGCGGCGCGCACCTCCGGAGGCGCCACCGACGCGGCCCGGGCAGCCGCCGTCCATTGCCCCGGCACCAGCGCAGCTCCAGCTCCGACCGCGCCGAATCTCAGCACTTGTCTTCGCGATAAATCAGCCATTTCGGTTCTCCAAGCCTATGGGGGTTGCGGGCGGACGGCCTCCGTTGGGTACGACCACGCGCCTGTTCCGGCGGTATGAGGAGGATCGGCAGGATGAGGGCGTCAAGAACCACCGCCGCCGGTGAACTGCCACCAGTTCACGTTGAACAGGTAGCCGCTTGCGCTGGTGAACCTGAGGTAAAGATCGGTTCACCTCACTCATCGCCGGGGCGATGAGTCGCCCCGGCGATGGCGCGTCGTCAGCTGTCACAGGCTGTCAGCGTCAGGCGCGGGTCCATTTCTGGTTGGTGCCACCGTGGCAGGTCCAGATCTGCACCTTGGTGCCGTTGGCGGTGCCGGACCCGGACACGTCCAGGCACTTGTTCGCTCCGACGGCGGTGATGGTGCCGTCGGCGTTGAGGCGCCATTTCTGGTTGTTCTGGCCGTTGCAGTCCCAGATGATCACGCTGGTGCCGTCCGCCGTCCCGGCCCCGTTCACGTCCAGGCACTTGCCGCCGTAGACGCGCAGCTCACCGGAGTCGGTGGAGGTCCACTGCTGGTTGGCCTGGCCGTTGCAGTCCCAGAGCTGCACCTGCGCGCCGTTGGCCTGCGATACCCCGGCGACGTCCAGGCACCGGCCCGACCCCACACCCTTGAGCGCGTTCGCCGGCGGATCGGGGTTGCCGCCTCCGAGCTGCGTGAAGAATTCCCACACCACTGGCCTGGTCCAGGAGTTCTCGCCGGGTTCGAAGTCGCCAGGCCTTCCGTCCACGGGACCGGGAGTGTGGCCCGCGTCGAACGCCGCCCATGCGACCGGATACCCAGCCCGGCATCCCGAGTAGTAGGTGACGATGTGCGTCAGGCTGCCCTGCGCCGGCTCCGGCGGGTTCTGGGGTGTGCAGCCGTTGTTCCTGACGAACCTGTCACGCAGCGACCGGCCCGCGGAGATGTTGAGCACCGGGTCCCTGAGGCCGTGCAGCCCGATGTACGCGACGGGCTCGGTGCCGCCGCTGCACCCGCTGAGCTGCCCGCCGGCGTATACCGCCACCGCGCGGAAGACCGTCGCCCGGGCGCACGCGAGCGCGTAGCTCATGCCGCCGCCGTAGCTGAAGCCCAGGGCGAAGCGCTGGGAGGTGTCCACGCAGAGGTCCGCCTCGATCCGCCGGATCATGTCGTCGACGAAGGTGACGTCCTCACCGCCCGAGTTTGCCCAGCCGTTGTTGATGCCCTGAGGCGCGACGAAAATCGCGGTGTTGTTCGACAATGCCCTGAGCCCGTAGTAGGACCAGGGATACCCACTGGTTCCGCCCGAGTCGACATCGTTGGCGGTGCCGCCATTCCAATGGAACCCGAAGATCAACCGGTACTGGGTGCTGTTGTTGTAGTTGTCCGGAATTCTCAGGATGTAGCTACGATTTTTCCCGCTGGTCGTTATCGACTGCATACCGCTTCTCAGCGTCGGAGTATTGCCGCATCCCGCGGTGGCCGCGAGGGCGCTCTCTTTTGCGAGCGACGGGGTTGCGCTGTCGCCCAGCGCCGTCTGCGCCGTGGTCAGGACGACGAGCAGGGCCGTGGACGCGATAGCAGTGAAGAGGGTCCTGAGCCTCGACACACGTAAATGGGAAGCCAATTCCTCCACCTTTCCGGGGTGCGGAACATCGGCGGCCGGCGTTTCTGGTCTCTGACTCGGTGAATACCGGGTCGACGCGGCGCACTGCGTTCTGCCGATCGAAACTCGCTGGCCCGGCGCGCGTCGGCCGACCGATCGAGTCCCAAAGTGTTAGCGTTCACTCAATGCCGCAATAATCGCATCTCCTTTCTTCCGGGCAGCTGGAGGCGACGGTGCAGCGGAGCAAATATGATCGTGACTAGACCTGTCAAGGCCCGGCCTGTTCGACGTTGGGGGCACTCGCCTGAGGCGCCCCGTCGATCCTGCGTCTGGCCAGGGGAAGGCCGTGGTCACCACAGACGTGCCGCGATGAAACTTTCATGGTCCGTCAATCGAATCGGTTCGCATGATCAAGCCAAGCGGCCACCCCTGCCCTGCCCGGGCGGGGCGGCCGGTCTCACGGGATGCGTCCGGTGCTAACGCCGCAGCCGTACGGGATCGGCCGTTCCGCTGCGGCGGACGATCCAGGCCTCGGTGATGTGATTGAACATCGCCTCGGCGGCGCCGTCGGGATCGTGGGCGGCGATGCGTTCGTAGATGCGGCGATGGCCGAGGTTCGACGCCACGCACAAGGCCCGCTCGGTCCGGCCCATGTAGCGGGCAGTGTTGAAGACCTGGCTTTCCAGCGCCCGTACGACGCCACGAGCGATGCGGTTTCCCGACGCTTGCATGATCGTGTCGTGGAAGGCACGGTCGCCTTCGGCGTACGTGGCCGGGTCGTCCACGAGCTCGTCCATCCGATCCACCAGTGCGCGCAGCTGATCCACGGTGTCCGGCCCGGCCAGCCGGGCGGCGACGTTCGCCATGTCGGACTCCAGCACGCGCCGTGTGACGACGAGGTCGTCGAGAATCGTCAGGCTCGCGTCCTCGACGATGGTCGCGGCGAGGACGAGTTCGTCGAGCATGTCCCACATCGCCGGTGGGGTCACCATGGTGCCGGAGCCCTGGCGGACCTGTACCAGTCCCTTCTCCTGCAGGACTTTCACCGCTTCCCGGACGACGGTGCGGCTCACGGAGAAGGCCGCGCACAGCGCGGGCTCGGGGGGCAGCGGCGTCCCCGGCGGGTGCACACCGCGAACGATGCGCTCCACCAGCTCGGCTGTCACCGCTCTGGCGAGACTGGCCGGGCGTCGCACCCAGGCCGGTGACGCCGGGACACTGCCGGCCGTTTCCTCCGATGCCGTCATATCCCCTCCGGGTGGCCTGGCACGTGGCAGCGCCACCGCGTCAGTATACGTGACCTGTCTTGACCTAAGACGTCATACGAATTATGTTTCCCGGAGACCGGCCGGGTCCAGTGGCCGCTTTCGGAAAGTGGGCAGCAATGAAGCAGCGCGCGTTGTGGTTGGCCTTGATGGTCGTGGGACTGGCCGTGGCCGGCTGCGGGAGCGCGACCCGGACGGAGTCCCCGTCCGGAGACTCGCAGCAGAAGCAGAAGAAGCTCGTGGTCTGGGACTGGAAGTCCGGTGAACCGGTCGCCGCCGCCTACATCGAGAAGGCGAAGGCCGACTTCGCCAAGCGGCATCCGGGGGTCACCGTCGAGTTCGTCGCCCAGCCGTTCGACCAGTACTACACCCTGCTCGGCACGGCGATCCAGTCCAGCAAGGGGCCGGACGTCATGCTCTTCAACGGGGGCGGGCAGATCCGCGACCGGGTCGGCGCACTCCTTCCGCTGGACCAGTACGTGGCCGGGGACAAGAGCCGGCTGGCGGGCTGGGACGCGTTCAGCAAGGACGGCAAGATCTACGCCGCACCGGTGACCTTGCAAGGGCACCCGATCTACTACAACAAGACGCTCTACGAGAAGGCCGGTCTCGACCCGGCGAGCCCGCCCAAGACCTGGAACGAGTTGGTCAGCGGCTGCGCCGCCATCAAGAAGGCGACCGGGGCCACGTGCTTCGCGCTCGGCAACAAGGAAGGCTTCGGAATCCAGTTCTTCATGTCGGGCCTCGGATCCGGCATTTTGCCGCCTCAGGAGTACGACGACTGGATCGCCGGGAAGCGCGACTGGACCTCTCCTCACGTGAAGCGGATCTTCGAGCTGTGGAAGGACACCGGCGACAAAGGGCTGAACAACGACGGTGCCAACTCCACCGCGATGTTCACCGACATTTTCAGAGTCTTCGAGACCGGTAAGGCCGCTCACATCACCGGGCTGATGTCGGACATCGGGCACTGGAAGGATTTCGGCGAGTTCCTGCCGCCCGACAAGATCGGCGTCATGCAGGCCCCCGTCGTCACCGACGGAGCCACCCCGAGCCTTCCGTACGACGGCGGCATCGGCTACGCGGTCGCGAAGTGGACGAAGGACCCGGAACTGGCCGCCGATCTGGTGCGATCCCTGACCTCGACCGACGCCTTGACGGCGTTCTACTCCAAGGCCGGCGCGATCGCGTCCGACACCACGATCGACGTCTCGCAGGCCGGCCCGGCCGTCGCCACGATCGTGTCCGAGATCCAGACCGGCAAGCCCGCCCTGCACGTGGCCTTGTCCTCCAAGACCCTGGACCTCATGGGAAGACTGTCCCAGCAGCTCCTGAGCGGGTCGACCACCGTGGACAAGGCTGTGAAGCAGTTGGCCGCCTCCGACCGGGAGAGCTGACCGCGTGCCGATCGGAGGTCCATCGTCCTTGGCGGCCGGCTCGGGGCGGGCCGGCGGAGCGGCCGTGAAGCAGCGGGAACGCCGCGGGGGCGCCCACACGGCTGCCCGGCCACCCTCCCGTAAGGCGCGCGCCGAGCGCCTCGCGCCCTACGTCCTGGTGGCCCCGGCCGTACTGATCATCGTGGTGCTGCGGCTGTGGCCGCTGGTCCTGGGGGTCAACTTCTCCTTCACGGGTGACGGCGAGCTCAACGGAGCCCCCGTCGGCCTGAGCAACTACCTGGAGCTGGTCGGCGACCCGTTGTTCCGCACCTCGCTGGGCAACGTCGGGCTGCTGGTGCTGCTGCTTCCCGTGGCGGTGGCGATTCCGGGTCTGCTCGCGACCTTCATCTATCTGCGCGTTCCGGGGCACCGGGTCTACCGCAGCGTCTATTTCTTCCCGGCTGTGCTCTCACCGGTGATCGTCGGCGCGATCTTCAACCTCATGCTCGGGTTCGACGGCCCCTTGAACGCCGCCCTCGGGGCGATCGGCGTCGGCCCGGTCGACTGGCTCGGGGATCCGCGCATCGCCATGTTCACCGTTGTCGGCGTGCACATATGGGCGACGTTCGGGATGGCCCTGGTGGTGTTCCTCGCCGGATTCAGCACTCTGGACGCCGCGCTGCTGGACGCCGCCCGCGTGGACGGCGCGTCGCTCCGCCAGATCATCTGGCACGTGATCATCCCGAGCCTGACGCGCACCATTCAGTTCGTCTTCGTGACCACGATGATCGGGATGCTGACGTCCATGTTCGGCCTGCTCTTCATCATGACCAGCGGGGGCCCGGAGGGATCGACCTACCTGCCGGAGTACTACATCTGGCACCAGCAGGGACAGATGAACCGGCCGGCGCTCGCCTCGGCCGCCTCGACAGTCCTTTTCGTCGTCATGCTCGTGGTGGGGCTCCTGCAGATCACTCTGCTCCGCCGCGCGGGAAGGCAAGACTGATGCTCGGCATGCGTCTGGCCAGGTGGATGGCCGCCGTTCCGATGGCCGTTCTCGCGCTGGCGACGATCTATCCTCTCGTGTTCACCGTCAACGTCGCGATGAAGACCCGGCGCGACTACATCCTCGACCGATTCTCCCCGGCGGGTTCCCTGCGCTGGGACAACATCGCCGAGGCGTGGGCCAGCGCCGGAATGGCGCGGTACTTCGTCAACTCGTTCATCGTCGTGGCATGCGCCGTGTTCCTGCTGCTGCTGTTGGGGTCGATGGCCGGCTTCGCGCTGAGTCAGCTGCGGTTCCGTGGCTCTTCGGTGATCTTCCTGGGCTGTCTCGCGGGGCTGTTCATCCCGTTCCAGGTGATCATGGTGCCGCTCACCAGGGTCATGGCCGACAGCGGGCTCGTCGACACCTACCCGGGACTGATCCTGGCCTACGTCGCGCAGTTCCTCCCGTTCACCGTCTTCCTGATGACGAGTCACTACAGGACCATTCCGGCCGAGATCGTCGACGCGGCCAGGATCGACGGGAACACGGTGTACGGCGTGTACCGGCGGATCATGCTCCCACTGGGCGTTCCGGCGCTGCTGTCGGTCGGCATTCTCGACGCCTTGTTCTGCTGGAACGACGTGCTCATCTCCCTGCTCATGATGCCGTCACCCGAGCATCGCACCCTCATGATCGGGGTCAACGCGCTGCGCGGGCAGTATTCCGACGACATCCCCACCTTCGCCTCGGGAGTCCTGATCGCCGCGATACCCGTGCTGATGATCTATCTCGCCCTCCAGCGCCAAATCGCCGACGGCG
The DNA here is from genome assembly GCF_005893125.1 of Nonomuraea basaltis. GTDB lineage: Bacteria > Actinomycetota > Actinomycetes > Streptosporangiales > Streptosporangiaceae > Nonomuraea > Nonomuraea basaltis. Next base: position 31,137 of record NZ_VCJS01000013.1, read on the forward strand.
TCACCGCCGGTTCCACGAAAGGCTGACATGCGAATCACGGGGTATCGGACCACGACGACGGTCCAGGAATGGGGCCGTCCCGTCGGCGACGCCAACGGCGTCTTCGCCGACGGAGTCGTCTCGGTGCCGGTCGTCATGGTGGACACCGACGAGGGGATCACCGGCATCGGCCTCGGGCCGCACGTGGAGATCGACGCTGTCTTCGCCGCGATCGAGGGCGAGGATCCGCGCGGCGTGACGGCGCTCTACGACCGCATGCTGCGGCGGACCTTCAAGGCGGGCCACGCCGGCGCCGTGTTCGGCACGATCGGCGCACTCGACACTGCCTTGTGGGACATCAAGGCACAGGCGGCAGGTGAACCGCTCTGGCGTCTGCTGGGCGGACGCGACCGGCGGGTGCCCGCCTACGCCTCGGGCCTCGACATCGGCCTGACCGACGACGAACTCGTCTCGGTGTATCAGGTCTACGCCCAGCACGGTTTGCGCGCGGCCAAGCTCAAGGGTGGCCTGGACATCGACCGTGACCGGCACCGCCTGACGCTGGTACGGGATGTCCTGACCGAGGCCGGGCACGAATCGCGGCCGGGCCTGATGCTCGACGTGAACGAGGCCTGGACCCGCAAGCAGGCGGTCCGGCACGTCTGCGAGCTCGAACGCACCCTGGATCTCGCGTGGATCGAAGAGCCGGTCCGGCGGTGGGACGCCGAAGGCCTGGCCGTCGTCGGTCGCGGGATCCACGCCTCCGTCGCCACGGGGGAGAACCTCACCGGGCTGGAGCAGTTCCGTCCGCTGCTGGCCGCGGGAGCCGTCGACATCGTCCAGACGGCCGTCGTCTGGGGGGTGTCCCACTTCCTCCGGGTGTCCGCCCTGGCGCACGCCCATGACCTGCCGGTCAGCCCGATCGGCTCCACGCCGGTCGCGCTGCTGCACGCCGCGACGTCGGTGCCCAACCACCTGGCCAGCGAGTTGCAGGACCTGCACCCGCCGCTCGGACTGTCGCTCGACCTGTACGTCGAGGACGGCGCGTTCATCCTCGGCGACTCGCCGGGTCTCGGCATCACGATCGACGAGCACGCGATCAACGCGTTCGCCCGCCGGCCGAATGCCACAGCCGCCGAGGGCCCCCACATCCGGCCGGAGCACGCCGGACGACGGCTGCTGGCGGTCACCGGCAGCTTCCATCAGGCCTAGTGAGGGACCTTCCGGGTTCACCCGGCAGAGAGCGGAGGAGTCACCAGATCTAGTGTCATGCGCCGGAAAATCGCCGGATGACGCCCGCCGTCGCCTGTGCCCCGGCGTCGTCCGAACGTCGCCACCGCCTCCCCCTGCTGGGCGGAGTAGGTGGCTGACGTCCGGATTTGCCGAGGGTCTTGTCCTGGGACCCGGTCAGCGGTAGCCGGCGGCGATGATGTTGTCCTGGACGGCGCTCTCCGTGGCGTCGGTGGGATAGCCGGCGACCATGGCGCCTTCGTAGAAGGTGCCCGCGCTGAGGTTGGCGCCGCCGTCGGGCTTGCAGCAGTCGCCGCCGCTGCCCAAGATGATGGCCCCCTGCTTCTTCATCGGGCTGTAGCCGTTGGGGAGCGGCCCGTCGTACAGGGTGTACAGGCTGCCGGACTGCGCGTTGCTGCCCTTGATGGCGAACCGGGTCGTGCCGTTGTTCTTCAGCGTGGCGGTGACGAACTTGTGGGGGAAGGCCCGCTGGTTGGGGTTCCACGACTGGCTGCCGCCGGGGTAGAGCCCCCATTCGAGGTCGGCCTGGACCCAGGGGCCGGTTCCCTGACAGCCGCCGAACCAGCACTGGGTGCTGAAGTTGATGGCGTCCATGGCGCCGGCGGCGTCGGCCTTCCTGGTCGTCTCGCTGTTGCCGTAGTCGAAGCAGCAGCCGCTGTTGACGTGGGTGCCGCTGGTGACCATGTACATGCCCTCGGGTGCGCTGCCGGTGGGCACGCCGGTCAGGTGGCCGTCCCGCCAGTAGCTGTTGCCGGGGTTGATGTAGAGCGAGTAGGCCTTGCCGCCGCCGACGGTGAGCGACTCGGTGGTCGCGATCGCGGGCCTGCTTTGAGGGGAGCCGGGGACCACGCTGGATCCCTGGTACCACAGGTCGTTGCCTCGCCCGGACTGGTCGTACACGACGGTGATGACGCACGTGGTGCCGGCGCAGAACGAGTCCTGGGCCGCGGCGTTGGCGACGCCGCCCGCGGTCAGGACGGCGATGTTCCTGGTCGTGTTGTCGGAGGAGCGCCTGACCTGGTACAGGTTGCCGTTGTACGACTCGTAGAGCGCCCGCGTCGTGCTGTGCGCGGCCACGCACGGCGTGCCGCCCGAGGCGTAGATGTCGCACGGGCGCGCGCCGGGCGGCGGCGGGGGCGGCTCCGCTCCGGTGGTCCATTTCTGGTTGGTGCCACCGTGGCAGGTCCAGATGTGCACTTTGGTGCCGTTGGCGGTGCCGGACCCGGACACGTCCAGGCACTTGTTCGCGCCGACCGCGGTGATGGTGCCGTCGGCGTTGATGCGCCATTTCTGGTTGTTCTGCCCGTTGCAGTCCCAGATGATCACACTGGTGCCGTCGGCGGTGCCGCCGCCGTAAACGTCCAGGCACTTGGTGCCGTACACCCGTAGCTCATCGGAACCGGTGGAGGTCCACTGCTGGTTGGCCTGGCCGTTGCAGTCCCAGAGCTGCACCTGCGCGCCGTTCGCCTGCGAGGCGCCATTGACGTCCAGGCACCGCTGCGACCCCATGCCCACCAGCGGCGCGGTCGCTGCCGAGGCCGGTGCCGACCATGTCAGGGCGGTGGTCAGGAGGGTCGCCAGCGCCGCCACCACAGACGCGACGACGGCCGCCCGGGAGCGCCGCCCACGCGTCGCACGGCCCGATAAGGGAACGGATGAAGGCTGCATTGTCGTACTCCTTGGGGATAGCTGCTCGGAAACCGGTCGCCACAACGAGTGCGAATCGATTCGCCAACGTACTGAATCCACTGAGGAGGGGGAGACGGCGGTGTACAGCGAAGCACATACGACCGGCGGGCCGCCTGTCAAGGCTCCATGCTCTCCGGCTGCCTGCCGAAAGTCCTCCCGGTGGCACCCATCGGCGATGCTCCGACTCCCGCCGAGTCGGGCTCGATGAAACGTTCATCCGCCCCCGGTTCGCCTGATGGCGTCCCATCGGCTCCCGCATGGTCGAACCGGTTCGACATAGCCGACCGCCAGCCGGGTCATTCGGATGAGGAGAAGAGGCGCTGCTGGATCTCCCTTCGGTAGTCGTCGAGGGTGTTGTCGATGTGTGTGGCGGCGGCCTGGGCGGCCGCTTCCGGTTCGCCGGCGCGGATGGCCCGGTAGATGGCGTCGTGCTCCTCGACGGCCTTGGCGGCGTGCCCGCCCACCGAGCCGCGCAGCCCGATGAGGCTCGACTGCGCCTGCAGCCTGCGCGCCTCCCGCACCGCGACCTGGAGGAACATGTTGTGCGAGGCCGTGGCGATGGCGGTGTGAAAGGTGTTGTCGCCCTCGTTGAACAGCTCCTCGCGTCCGGTCTCGAATCCGTGGCGGCACGCGCCGGCCGCTTCCTCGATGGCCCTCAGCTCCGCAGGGGTGGCGCGGCGGGCGGCCAGCCGGCTGGTCTCCATCTCCTGCGCCCGGCGGAACTCGAACAGCATGTAGACGTGGTCGAGGTCGGTCGGGAGGAAGAAGGACGCCCAGCGCCCGGTGCCGAGCATCCCCTCGTCGTCGGCCACATACAGGCCACGGCCCTTCTGGGCGCGCACCCGGCCGAGCGCGGAGAGTATCTTCACCGCCTCGCGTACCACGGTGCGGCTGGTGCCCAGCTGCCGGGCCAGCTCGTTCTCGGTCGGCATGCGGTCGCCGGGACGCAGGCCGAGCCGGACGATGAATTCCAGTACCTGCTCGGCGGCCACCTCGTAGCCCGGCCGGTATCCGCTCTCACGCGGGGTGTCGGTCACCGTGCTTCCTCCTCGCCATTCCCTGCAAGAGTATGACTGATCGAGGTTGCCCTCCCATGGGCCAGGCACCGTCCGATCAGTACGACACATCTGAACGGTTCATGCGGGAATGGTCGGCGCGGACGTACGTGGTGGCAGGCGTCTCCGCTGGTGAAGGAGCAAAGCGGCTAACCATGGCCGGGCCCTCGGTGTGCGGATGGCGAAATAAGCGGGCTTAAGGTCTTGACGGGCATCATGACTCCGAACGTAATTAGATAGCGAGGCCCCGGGGGACGCGCTCCTTCCGGAACCTCCGCGGCTGGATCACATGGGCGCAATGTGGAGGCGTTTCGCGGCCCTCCGCATCGTGGCCGGCCACGTCGACGTCCACAGCCTCGCTTCACCGTGTGTCCCTCGTGGTGTCACCAGTGAGGCGCCGTCGTACCCCTCCCCGTTCGACGACTGCCTCCACCTCAGAAGGGCGTCGCCTGCCTGAGGAGGAGGGCGTGACCCGACCACACCCCACCCCCCAAAGGAACCACCGTGCAATTGTCTTCGCCCGTCACGGCGCTGAGACCGGTCCTGACCGGCATCGTCGCCACGGCGCTGGCCGCGGCGCTCGCCCTCGTCGCCCCGGCCACCTCGGCCCTCGCGGCCACCACGACCCTGTACGCGTCCCCCGCCGGCACCGGCACCGCCTGCACCTCCGCCCAGCCGTGCTCGCTGTCCGCGGCGCAGACGGCGGTACGTTCGCTGAACGGCGCCATGTCCGGGGACATCGTCGTCGAGCTGGCCGACGGGGTGTACCGGCTCTCCGCGCCGCTCCGGCTGACCGCCGCCGACTCCGGGAACAACGGCTACTCCGTCAGATGGCAGGCCGCGGCGGGGGCCGTTCCGGTCATCAGCGGAGCCAGGGCGGTCACCGGCTGGTCGTTGGCCGACTCCGCGAAGAACATCTGGCGCGCCAACGTCGGCACCGGGATCGACACCCGGCAGCTGTACGTCGACGGCGCGCTCGCCACCCGGGCGCGCACCGCCGTCAACCGGTCCGACTTCACCGCGAGCAGCACCGGGATGAGGTTCACCAGCGGCGCGCTGAGCTATCTGAACAACCTCGCCAACCAGGGCCGGGTCGAGATGGAGAGCGTCGGTTCGTTCACCGACCGGTACGCGCCGGTGCAGAGCATCAGCGGCAACCTCATCACGATGCGGCAGCCCGCCTGGAACAACAACAACTTCGGGTACGACACCTTCACCAGCCCGCACCGGGCGGGGCCGCTCCACCTGGCCAACGCCTACGAGTTCCTCGACTCGCCGGGGGAGTGGTACCTCGACCCCGCGACCGGCGCCCTGTCCTACATCCCCCTCGCCGGGCAGAACATGGGCAACGTCAGCGTGGAGCTGCCGGTGCTCCAGTCGCTGGTGCACGTGGGGGGAACCTACGACGCGCCCGCGCACCACATCACGTTCAGCGGGATCGCCTTCACCGGCACGAGCTGGCTCGGCCCCAGCGGCAACCAGGGCTACGTGGACCAGCAGACCGGCGCCTACATGGCCGGCAACTGGAGCTGGCCCGCCTTCACCTCCTGTCATCAGGGCTGCCGCCAGTTCGAGGCGACCCGGCCGAACTGGTACCAGATGCCCGCCGCCGTGCAGGTCTCCGCGGCGAACACCATCACCTTCACCGACTCGCGCTTCGTCAACCTGGGACAGACGGCCATCGGCATCGGCAACGACGCCAACGCGCACGCCAGCGGTGTCGGCCTGGGCGCCGCCGACATCACGGTCACCCGGTCGGAGATCGCCCGCAGCTCGGCCGGCGGCATCGTGGTCGGCGGCGTGCGCGCCGACGCGCACCACCCGAGTGACCAGCGGATGGTCAACCGGAACATCACCGTCAGCAACAACCGCATCCACGACCTCGGCCTGGACCACCGGGGCGTCGTCTCGGTCCTGACCACCTACGTCACCAACACCGACGTGTCCCACAACGAGGTCTACAACATGCCGTACACCGGCATGTCGATCGGGTACGGCTGGGGCGCCAACGAGCCGGGCGGCAGCACCCACTACGCCGACCGCGGCCTGTACGACTTCCAGCCGCGCTACACCACGGCCACCACCGCCTCCGGCAACCGGCTCGTCGGCAACTACGTGCACGACGTCATGCAGCAGATGACCGACGGCGGCTGCATCTACACGCTGTCGTGGAACCCGGGCGCGGTGATCAGCGACAACCACTGCCTGCGCACCAACGGCTGGTTCGGCATCTACTTCGACGAGGGCTCCAAGTACTACACCGTCAGGAACAACGTGCTCTCGAACACCGGCACCTGGGCCACCGCCAACTACTTCTACGGCGAGAACATGGGCAATTTCACCGTCACCGGCAACTGGTCGACCAACGGCAGCACCAACGTGACCAACGGCGACCGCGGCAACGTGGTGAACAACAACGTCACCGTCACCAACGGCGCCTGGCCGGCCGGCGCCCAGGCCGTGATCGCGTCCGCCGGGCCCCAGGGCCAGCCTTCGGGGAGCACGAGTGCGTTCAAGGGTGTGGGATCGGGCCGGTGCCTGGACGTCAGCGGCGCCTCGCAGACGAACGGCGCGCAGGCGCAGCTCTGGGACTGCAACGGGCAGGCCAACCAGCAGTGGACCTCCACCAGTTCCGGTGAGCTGCGCGTCTACGGCGGCAAGTGCCTGGACGTGAACGGGGCCGGGACGGCGGACGGCACCGCCGTGATCATCTGGGACTGCAACGGCCAGAACAACCAGAAGTGGCGCCTCAACGCCGACGGCAGCATCACCGCCGTCGGAGCGAACAAGTGCCTGGACGTGTCCGGGTCCGGCACCGCCAACGGCACCAAGGTGCAGATCTGGACCTGCCACGGCGGCACCAACCAGAAATGGACCCGCGCCTGACACCGTCCGCCTGACGACGGGCCTCGTCTCCCACCGTGGCCAGGGGCGGCACTCCTCTGGCCACGAGCAGAATCCCGGGCGCCTTGCCCTGACTGGTCTTCCTGTTGCAGGAGGGAACACTCATGTCCCGACGTCCGTGGCTCACCTTGCTGACCACGATGGCGCTCATCACTCCCGGAGCACTCGCGCTCAACGCCTCCCCGGCGAACGCCCTCGACATCCCGCCGTCCGACTACCAGCAGGTGTCTCTCGCCTCGGGTGGCGCGGAACTGGGTGAGGCGATGTCGCTGGCCGTGATGCCGAACCGGTCGGTGGTGCACACGGCGCGCGACGGCACGGTGCGCGTCACCGATGTCAACGGCAACACGAAGGTGGCCGGCAGGCTCAACGTCTACTCTCACGACGAGGAGGGCCTGCAGGGTGCGGCGGTCGACCCGAACTTCACCTCGAACCGGCACATCTGGCTCTACTACTCGCCGCGGCTGAGCACGCCGAACGGCGATGCGCCCAGCACCGGCACGCAGGCGCAGTTCGACCAGTGGAAGGGCGAGCTGTACCTGTCCCGGTTCACCCTCAAGTCGGACGACACTCTCGACATGACCAGCGAGAAGGTGGTCCTGCGGGTCCAGAACGACCGCGGCCAGTGCTGTCACGTGGGCGGGGACATCGACTTCGACGCCGAAGGTAACTTGTATCTGACCACCGGCGACGACACCAACCCGTTCGAGTCGAGCGGCTACTCCCCGCTGGACGAGCGGACCAACCGCAACCCGCAGTTCGACGCCCAGCGCTCGGCCGCCAACACCAACGACCTGCGCGGCAAGCTCCTGCGCATCAAGCCGCAGCCCGACGGCACCTACACGATTCCCAGCGGCAACATGTTCCCGCAGGGGACGGCGAGGACCCGGCCGGAGATCTACGCGATGGGCTTACGCAACCCGTTCCGGATGAGCGTGGACAAGGCGACCGGCATCGTCTACCTCGGCGACTACGGGCCGGACGCGGGTGTGACCAACTCCAACCGCGGGCCGAGCGGGCAAGTGGAGTTCGACCGCATCACCGGTCCGGGCAACTACGGCTGGCCGTACTGCACGGGTACGAACACCACCAGCGAGACCTACAACGAATGGAACTTCGCCACCAACAGCACCGGCCCGAAGTACAACTGCGCGGGCGGCCCCACCAACAACTCCTTCCGCAACACCGGCCTGACCACGCTGCCTCCGGCGAAGCCGGCGTGGATCAGGTACGCGGGGGACGCCGGATCTCCGCCGGAGTTCGGCTCCGGGTCGGAGTCGCCGATGGGTGGTCCGGTCTACCGTTACGACCCGGACCTGAACTCGGCCATCAAGTTCCCCCAGTCGCTCGACGGGCGGTATTTCGCCGGTGAGTACGGCCGCCGCTGGATCAAGGCGATCGAGGTCAAGCCGGACGGCGCCTACGGGGAGATCTCGGCGTTCCCCTGGTCGGGCACGCAGGTGATGGACATGGCCTTCGGTCCTGACGGGGCCTTATACGTCCTCGACTACGGCACCGGGAACAACAACCAGGCGCTGTATCGCATCGAGCACATCGGCAATGCCAACCGCAATCCGATCGCCAAGGCGTCCGCCGACAAGACGTCGGGACCGGCCCCGCTGACGGTGAACTTCTCCTCCGCGGGCAGCTCCGACCCGGAGGGTGGCGCGCTGACCTACTCGTGGAACTTCGGCGACGGCACCACCTCCACGGCCGCGAATCCGAGCAAGACCTACACCACGAACGGCACCTACACGGCGACGCTGACGGTCCGGGACCCGCAGGGTCTCCCCGGCACGGCGAGCGTGATCGTGACCGTCGGCAACACCGCGCCGACGGTCAACCTCACCACCCCTGCCGACGGGCAGCTGTTCTCCTTCGGCGACACCGTGCCCTTCCAGGTCACCGTCGGCGACCCGGAGGACGGCACGATCGACTGCGCCGAGGTCACCGTCGCCTACTACCTCGGCCACGACAGCCACCCCCACAAGATCACCTCCAAGACCGGCTGCTCGGGCTCCATCTCGGTGCCGGCCGATGGTGAGCATGACACCGCGGCCAACCTCTACGGCATCTTCGAGGCCTCCTACACCGACAACGGCGGTCTGACCTCCACCAGCGCTCGTACGCTCCAGCCGCGGCACCGGCAGGCCGAGCACTTCGGCGCCCAGCAGGGCATCCAGACGGCCGACCACGCCACCGCGGAAGGCGGCAAGACGGCCGGCTTCACCGACGACGGCGACTGGATCTCCTTCCAGCCGTACAACCTGGGCAACGCGACCAGGATCACCGCCCGGGTCTCCTCGGCCGGCGCGGGCGGCCGGATCGAGGTGCGGGCGGGCTCGGCGACGGGCACACTGCTGGGAACGGTGAACGTCGCGAGCACCGGCAGCTGGGACGTCTTCACCGACGTCTCGGCGAACCTCAGCGGCCCGCCGGCCGGCACGACGACGCTGTACCTGGTCTTCCGTGGCCCGACCGGACAGGGCTACCTGTTCGACGTCGACGCCTTCACCCTCGACACCGGCACCTCGCCCTCGGGGAGCACGAGCGCCTTCAAGGGTGTGGGGTCGAACCGGTGCCTGGACGTCAACGGCGCCTCGCAGGCCAACGGCGCGCAGGCGCAGCTCTGGGACTGCAACGGGCAGGCCAACCAGCAGTGGACCTCCACCAGTTCCGGTGAGCTGCGCGTCTACGGCGGCAAGTGCCTGGATGTGAACGGGGCCGGGACGGCGGACGGCACCGCCGTGATCATCTGGGACTGCAACGGGCAGAACAACCAGAAATGGCGCCTCAACGCCGACGGCAGCATCACCTCCGTCGGAGCGAACAAGTGCCTGGACGTGTCCGGCGCCGGCACCGCCAACGGCACCAAGGTGAACATCTGGACCTGCACCGGAGGAACCAGCCAGAAATGGACCCGCGTCTGAGGCCCACCCATCACACCACCCGACCTCGACCGCACCGCGATCACCCATTGACGTGACGTCCGGCGCGGCCCATGCTTCAGCGCCGAAAAGGGGCCGCCCCGGGCCCCGCGACGGAAGGACACCCATGCTGCGACATCCGACCCCCGCCGCGCTCGGGCGCATCGCGGGGAGCGACCGAAAGTCATCTGTGCTGCGACGCCTGGCGGTGACCGTGGTGGCGATCACCGCCGCCGCAGCGACGGTGATCCCCGCCATCCCCGCCCAGGCCGCCGCCTTCAAGGTGCTGGTGTTCTCCAAGACGGCCGGGTTCCGGCACGACTCGATCCCCAACGGGATCCAGGCCATCCGCGACCTGGGGGCCGCCCACGACTTCGCCGCCGACGCCACCGAGGACTCGAACGCCTTCAGCACGGCCAACCTGGCCCAGTACAAGGCGGTGGTGTTCCTCAACACCACCGGTGATGTGCTGAACGACAACCAGCAGGCCGCATTCCAGACGTATGTGGACGGCGGGGGCGGTTACGTGGGGGTGCATTCGGCCGCGGACACCGAGTACAACTGGCCGTACTACGGGCAGCTGATGGGGGCCTGGTTCAACAACCACCCGGCGATCCAGCAGGCCATCGTACGGACCGAGGACCGGGCGCACGCCGCGACCGCTCACCTCGGGGCGGCCTGGTCACGTACCGACGAGTGGTACAACTACCGCTCCAACCCCCGCTCGAACGTCCGGGTGCTGCAGAGCCTGGACGAGAGCAGCTACAGCGGCGGCGGCATGGGCGATCACCCGATCACCTGGTGCCACCCCCAGTCCTCCGGCCGCGCGTTCTACACCGGCCTGGGGCACACCCAGGAGTCGTACGCCGACCCGAACTTCCGCACGCTGCTGCTCGGCGGAATCCGGTACGCGGCCAAGGCCACCAACGCCGACTGCCGCCCGGAGACCGGGTACACGACGTTGTACAACGGGTCGACGACGGGCTGGTCGCAGGCCGGGCCGGGGTCGTTCGCCAACAGCGACGCCACGCTGACCTCCCAGGGCGGCATGGGCATGCTGTGGTACGGCGCCAAGGAGTTCCGTTCCTACTCGCTCAAGCTCGACTGGAGGCTGACCGGCGACTCCAACTCTGGCGTGATCGTCGGGTTCCCGGCCACCGGCGACCCGAACGCGGCGCTCAACACCGGATATGAGGTGCAGATCGACGCGACCGACACCGCGGACAAAACGACGGGGGCGATCTATGGGTTCAAGGCGGCGGACATCGCCTCACGGGACGCGGCGCTGAATCCGCCCGGTCAGTGGAACACCTATGAGCTGCTGGTGGAGGGTGAGCGGCTGCAGGTGTTCCTGAACGGCACGAAGATCAACGATTTCACCAACACCGATCCTGTCCGCTCGCTCCAGCAGGGCTACATCGGCATCCAGAACCACGGGTCCGGCGACCTGGTGTCATTCCGCAACATCCGCATCAAGGAACTGAACCCGTTGGGTAGTACGAGTGCGGTGCGGGGTGCGGGGTCGGGCCGGTGCCTGAACGTCAACGGCGCCTCGCAGGCCAACGGCGTGCAGGTGCAGCTCTGGGACTGCAACGGCCAGGCCAGCCAGCAGTGGACCTCCACCAGCGCCGGTGAGCTGCGCGTCTACGGCGGCAAGTGCCTGGACGTGAACGGGGCCGGGACGGCGGACGGCACCAGCGTGATCATCTGGGACTGCAACGGGCAGAACAACCAGAAATGGCGCCTCAACGCCGACGGCACCATCACCGCCGTCGGGGCGAACAAGTGCCTGGACGTGTCCGGGTCCGGCACCGCCAACGGCACCAGGGTGCAGATCTGGACCTGCCACGGTGGCACCAACCAGAAGTGGACCCGCGTCTGAGGCCATCCGTCCACAGCCCGGGGGAGTGGCCAGGAGCTTCAGTACTCGGCGGGATGTCCTGCTCCGGTGGATGTCTTCGCACCTGACATGACGGCCGGCGTGGCCCCGATCGGGGCCACGCCGGCCACGTCCGGAGGCCGCCCTTTCGTCCGGTCCGCCGATCAGCGCGGGCGTGCGGGTCCGGTCGTTCCGCGCAGGGAGATCGGCGGGGCGACGAGGACATGGCGGTGCCGCGTGGCGGGATCGGCGATGCGCTGGATGAGGAGCTCCACGGCCTGGGCGCCGAGCTCGTCGGCGGGCACGTCGGCGGCGGTGAGCGGCGGGTGCAGGTTCTCCGCCCAGTGCCGGGCGGCGACGCCCGCGACGGAGAAGTCCCTGGGCACGGCCAAGCCTGCCTGCGCCAGCGCGCGGTACATGCCCGGCAGGGCGGCCTCGTTGATGGTCGCGATCGCGGTGAGGTCAGGATGCTCGGCCAGGAGCCGCTCGACGCAGGACACCCCGGACTGGGCGTCGTCGGCGCAGCATGTCTGCATGCTTTCCAGGCCGCGTTCGGCCACGGTGCGCGTGAAACCCGCCTGGGCCCGGTGGCCGGGGCCGTACCCGGCGGCCACCAGTTCGGCGGAGCGGTTGACCAGGGCGACGCGGCGGTGGCCCAGGTCGGCCAGGTGGTGCACGCATTGGGCGACGAGCGTCTCGTAGTCGATGTCCACCCAGGACATCTCCTCGGGGCGGCTGGTGCGGCCGATGCCGACGAACGGCACGCCGGTCTGCCGCAGCCGAGTGACGCGGTCGTCCTCCAGCCGGATCTCCATGAGGATGACGCCGTCCACGCGTCCGCCGCTCACCGTGCGCTCGAAGGAGCGGTCGTGCTCGCCGCCGGAGGGGGACAGCAGGACGTCGAGGTCGGCGCGTGCGGCGGCGTCGACGACGCTCGCGACGAAGCCGAGCTGCATGTCGGTGAGGCGTCGGCTGGCCGGAGGGATGACCAGCCCGATGGTGCGGGTCCTGCCCTCCTTGAGCGCCTTGGCTGTGGCGTTGGGACGGTAGCCCAGCTCGTCGATGACCGCCTGGACCCGCCGGCGGGTCTCCTGCGACACCGGCCGCTTGCCGCTCAGAGCGTAGGAGACGGTGCTGCGTGACACACCTGCCCGCCTGGCGATCTCCCCAATGTTCACCGGCGCTCCTCACGTGATTCGAGCCACCCCGGATCATCGTAGGCCGAATCGTTCGAGCCGACGATCACAACAGCTTCACGTCTGCCCTATCGACAAAACGAAACCGATTCGGTTATGGTCACCGCACCTTCCCTCGCCTTTGGAGTCCGTGTGGCTACCAACGCTCAAGCGCAACCCCCCACCCCACCGTCCCTGCTCAAAGCCGGCGCGCTCGGTGCGGCGGGCATCACGTTCATGGTCGTGGCCGCGGCGGCACCGCTGACGGTCCTGACCGGCGTCGCCCCTTTGGCCATCTCGATCGGGGGTATCGGCGCCCCGGCCGGCTACCTCATCGCCGGCGTCGTGCTGGCGATCTTCGCGGCCGGGTTCACGGCGATGACCCGCCACACCCGTGGTGCCGGCGCCTTCTACGCGTACATCACGCTCGGGCTCGGCCGCACGCTCGGTGCGGCGGCCGGCCTGCTCGCCGTGATCTCGTACAACGCGTTGCAGATCGGTGTGTACGGCTTGCTGGGCACGCAGTTCGCCGCCGCGTTCAACCGCTTCACCGGTTACACCGCCCCCTGGTGGCTGTTCGCCGGGGTCGGGATCGCGCTGGTCTGGGTGCTCGGCCGGCGCGGCATCGACGTCGGCGCCAAGGTGCTCGGCGTCCTGCTCACCGCGGAGACGCTGATCCTGGTATTGCTGGTGGCCGCGGTACTGGTGAAGGGCGGGAACGGCGGGCTGACCGCGGGAACGTTCTCGGCGGACGCCCTGGCGCATCCGGGCATGCTCGCGATTCTCGGGTTCGGCTTCGCCGCGTTCATGGGCTTCGAGTCGACCGCGCTCTACCGCGGCGAGGCCCGCCGGCCGGATCGGACGATTCCTCGCGCCACGTTCGCCGCGGTCACGTTCCTCGGGCTGTTCTACTGCCTGGTCGCCTGGGCGGTGGTGCAGGCGTTCGGGGATGCCAAGGTCGTCGAGGTCGCCGGCGCAGACCCGGCCGGCCTGTTCTTCGCCGCGATGGACACCTATGTCGGCGGTTGGGCCAGCGACGTCATGTACGTGCTGGTGCTGACCAGCGTGCTGGCCGCGCAGCTGGCGTTCCACAATGCGATCAACCGGTACGCCTTCTCGCTCGCCGGCGACGGACTGCTGCCGAGCGCGCTGGGCCGGTCGCACCCGAGATTCCTGTCACCGGCGAACGCCGGTGCGGTGCAGAGCGTGCTGGCCGCGGTCGTGGTGGCCGGGTTCGCCATCGCGGGCGCGGACCCCTACCTGCAGCTCGTGCTGCTGGTGAACACGCCCGGCGTGCTGGGCGTCCTGGCACTGCAGGTGCTGACGTCAGCCGCGGTGCTCGCCTACTTCCTGCGGCGCCGAAGCCTTCAGGGAGCGGCGGCGGCCATGGTTTTCGCGGCCTTGTCCACGGTGCTGCTCGCCCTTGCCCTGTGGTCCATCGTCGCGCAGATCGCCTTGCTGACCGGCGCCGGGGCCGCCACGAACGCGTTCTTGGTCGGCCTGGTGCCGGCGGTGCTGGCCGCCGGCGTCGGCTGGGCCTTCTACCTGAAGAAGCGTCGCCCCGACACCCACGCGCTGATCGGCGGCGAGGACGTGCGCTGCGCGGAAGCCGCGAACTCGCCGATCCGGGGAGCCTCTCCAGCGCCCGCGTCCGAGCCGGGGGATCCCACCGCCCAGGCGGGTGCCACCGCATGACCAGCGCGGACCTCATCGTCCTGGCCGACCGGATCCACACCATGAACGCGCCCGGCCCCGCCGTCACCGCGCTCGCCATCCGCGGCGGCCTGATCACCGCGCTCGGCACCCGCGACGACGTACGAGACTGGCGCGGCAACCACACCGACGTGATCGAGCTCGGCGACGCCACGGTGACCCCCGGCCTCGTCGACGGCCACTCCCACCCCGTGACGGGCCTGGATCTGACCCGCGGCGTCGACCTGTCCACGGTGTCCACGATCGACGAGCTGATCCGCGCACTGCGCGCGGCACCTTACCGCGAGTGGCTGTGCGGCTGGGGGCTCGACCCGAACGCCTTCGGCGGCGCCCCGATCACGCACCAGCCCATCGTCGAGGCGCTCGGGCCGGACATCCCCGTCTACCTGACGTTGTTCGACGCGCACTCGGCCTTGGCCAGCCCCAAAGCGCTCACACTCGCCGGCATCACGGGCCCACGCGAGTTCGCCTCCGGCGCCGGCATCGTCTGCGCCCCGGACGGAAGCCCGACCGGGCACCTGCTGGAATTCGACGCGATGGAGCCGGTCCGGGCGCTGCTGCCCCCGGACCACCCGGCCGATCGGCGGCGGCTGCTGCTCGACCTGCTGCGCCGGATGGCCGCGGCCGGCTACACCGCCGGCAACGCGATGGACTTCGAGGACGATGCGCTGGAGTTGTTCCGCGGGCTGGAGGCGGCCGGCCCTCTGCCGATGCGATGGCGCTTCGCGCCCTTCGTCATGCCGGCCACCTCCGCCGCCGACCTGGCGCGCGTCGTGGAACAACAACACCTGCGCGGACGCCGCTGGCGCGTCGAGGGCGCCAAGTTCATGATCGACGGTACGGTCGACGGCGGCACGGCGTGGCTGGCGGAACCGGACAGCCACGGCGAATCCATCGCCCCGTTCTGGCCCGACCCGGCCGAGTACAGTGTGGCGGTGCGCCACTTGGCCGAGCGGGGCGTTCCCACGGTCACCCACGCGATCGGCGACGCCGGCATCCGGCACGTCCTCGAGACGCTGAGCAACCTGCCACGACGCTCGCCGGTCCCGCACCGCATCGAGCACCTGGAGACGATGCCGGCCGACCTGCTGCCGCATTTCCGCGCGCTCGACGTCACCGCGAGCATGCAGCCGACCCACTGCACGCACTACACGCGCGCCGACCACAGCGACAACTGGTCGAGCCGGCTCGGCCCTGACCGCGCCCGCCGCGCGTTCCGCTGCCGGGACCTGCGTGAGCACGGCGCCCGGCTCGCACTCGGCTCGGACTGGCCGATCGCCCCGTTCGACCCGCGGGCCATCATCGCCGACGCGCAGCTACGTCGCCCAGCCGGTCGCCCGGACGCCGAGCCGGTCCTGCCCGGACAGGCACTCACCGCCCGGATGGCGCTGGAAGGCTTCACCACCCAGGCGGCCGAGGCCGCGGGCCTGGACGGGCGCAGCGGCCGGCTCGCTCCCGGTTTCGCGGCCGACCTGGCCGCGTTCGGACTCGACCCGCTCACCGCAAGCCCGGACGAGTTCGCCGAGTCCCCCGTCCTGCTGACCGTGGTCGACGGCGATGTCGTCCACCGGGCCGATGCGCCGGTGTCACCATTCACCATGAACAGCGCGTACTGACCACTTCGAGGAGCTGACCCCACCGTGCCCCGCCCCTCCGTCCCCCGGCTCTCCCGCGACCAGATCGCAGCTGCGGCACTCAGTCAAATCGACGAGACCGGCGCGCTGTCGCTGCCGAAACTCGCCGCGACACTGAACGTCAGCGTCTCGTCGATCTACCACCATTTCGCGAACGGCAGGGAAGAGGTCATCGAAGGCATCCGGGGACTGCTGACCCGCGAGGTGATCGACCCGCTCGACCCGACCATGGGCTGGCGCGAGTACACCGAGCAGTGGGCCCACCGCTACCGGTCGGCAATGGCGCGGCACCCGCACGTGGTTCCGCTGCTGACTCTTCAGACCGTCTCGGCGCCGGAGACCCTGGCCAGTTACGAGGCGCTGGCCATGGTGCTGCGGAAGGCCGGGTTCGCGGCCGACGACCTGCTGCATGTGGTCAGCGTCCTGGACTGCTTCATTCTCGGCTCGGCCCTGGACGCCAGCGCGCCGCTGGACGTCTGGGCTGACTCGGGTGCCCCGGAGTCCGCGCTCAGCGCCGCGATCGCGGCGACCCGGGCCCAGCCCGGCGACCGCTCCCGGCGTTCCTTCGAGATCGGCTTGCACATCCTGATCGCCGGCCTCGCCGACCTCCTCCGGTAACGTCCGGACCCGCCATCCGGATCCCGGCCGCGGGCCGCCCGGCGCTGTTTCCCCTTGTCGCTCTCGACTCGATCCCCGACTCACCGCATGCCTTCCCATTCACGCGCTCTACACTCCACAGGAGGAAGCCACATGCCGGAAGAGACGCCGCCTCTGATCGGCGAGCCGGATGTCGCCGGAAATGCCGCTCGAGCGGTCCGCACCGTCGCTGCTGACGATCACGGCGCGACCGCCGGCCTCTCCGTCACGGGACGGCGAACGTGACCGACCGAATGCCGGCGGAGTGGGCACCGCACGCCCGCACCTGGATGGCCTTCCCCACTCCGAACGCCACGTTCGGCGACAGCGCCGAGCTTGCCGCGGCCCGCGCCGCCTGGGCCGCGGTCGCCAACACGATCGTGCGCCATGAGCCCGTCACCATGCTGATCAACCCAGGCGAGCGCACCGAACTGCTGGACTCACGGATCTCCACCGTCGAGGTGCCCCTCGACGACGCCTGGCTGCGCGACAGCGGCCCCACCTTCGTGTCCACCGCAAGGGGCGGGACGCGAGCCGTCGACTGGACGTTCAACGGCTGGGGCGCACAGCCCTGGGCGACATGGGACGCCGACAGGCACCTGGCCCGGCGCATCGCCCGAATGGCCGGCGTCCCGCACATCGGTTCGCCGCTGACCCAGGAGGGCGGCGCCTTCCAGGTCGACGGCGCCGGAACGGTGCTGCTCACCGAGACCGTCCAGCGTGACCCGGACCGTAACCCCGGCTGGTCCCGCGCTCAGGTCGAGGCCGAGATACACGCCCGTCTCGGCACCACCACCGCGATCTGGCTGCCACGGGGACTGAGCGCGGACTACGGCAGGTACGGCACCCGCGGGCACGTCGACCTCGTCGCCGCGTTCACCCGTCCTGGCACGGTCGTCGTGCACACCCAGCCGGACCCCGGCCACCCGGACCACGACGTGACCCGGGAGATCACCGAGATCCTCCGCGACGCCACCGACGCCCGCGGCAAGCGCCTGGAAGTGATCGAACTGCCCGGACCCACCATCACCGAGGTGGACGGAGAACTGGTCGACTACTCCTACGTCAACCACTACGTCGCCAACGGCGTGGTCGTCCTCTGCGCCTTCGACGACTCGCGCGACGCCGACGCCGCCCGCATGCTGCGCCTGGCCTATCCCGGCCGCGAGATCGTCCTGGTCGACGCCCGCGACATCTTCCGCTTCGGCGGTGGGATCCACTGCATCACCCAGCAACAGCCGCTCCAGGAGACACGATGGAACTGATCATCGCGCAGCCGACCGAGTCGCCGGCTCGCATCCACCCGCCGGTGCGGGGCACGCTCACCGTCGCGCTCGTGCAGACCCGCTGGCACGCCGACCCCGTGGAGCACAGAGAGACACTTCTCGACGGCATCCGCACCGCCGCCGACGCCGGCGCCGAGGTCGTCTTCCTGCCCGAGCTGACCCTCTCCCGTTACCCGGCCGACACCAGGCCCACCGGCGACGCCGCCGCCACCGCCGAGGACATCGAGACCGGCCCGACCCGCGCCTTCGCCCGCGACGCCGCCGCCGAAACCGGCATCCACGTGCACGCCTCGCTCTTCGAGCGCAGCCCAGGTGCGGACGGCCTGGGCTTCAACACCTCAATGCTCGTCGCCCCGGACGGCACGCTGCTCGGCCGCCGCCGCAAGACCCACATCCCCCGGACCGCCGGATACTACGAGGACCACTACTTCCGGCCCGGACCGGCCGGACCTGAGGCCTACCGTCCGGTCGAGCTGGCCGGCCGGGCACGGATCGGCCTGCCGACCTGCTGGGACGAGTGGTTCCCCGAGGTCGCCCGGGCCTACGCCCTCGCCGGCGCGGACATGATCGCCTATCCGACCGCGATCGGCTCCGAGCCCGACCACCCCGACTTCGACACCGCCCCGCTGTGGCGGCAGGTCATCGTCGGCAACGGCATCGCCAACGGCACCTTCATGGTGGTCCCGAACCGCTGGGGCGCGGAAGGCCTGATCACCTTCTACGGCCGCTCCTTCATCTCCGACCCCTACGGACGGGTGCTCGCGGAAGCGCCCCGAGCCGGCGACGCCGTCCTGGTCGCCGAGCTCGATCTCGACCAGCGTCGCGACTGGCTGACGCTGTTCCCCTTCCTCGAGACGCGTCGCCCCGACACCTACGACAGGCTCACCCAGCGCTAGTCCCGTTTTCCGCACGTCGAGGTAGTTGAAGATCGGATGGGTGCTGGTGGCCAACCGGCTGGGGTCCCCGTAGCATCAGCGAAAATCCGAACGCCGACTTCTTGACCAGGTCTGCGCCTGGAACCTTCATTCTTGGATCTTTCCTCCGGTGATGCGGGAGATGACCAGGGCGATGAGGATGATCGCGCCGTTGAGGGCGCCGATCCACTGGGCGGGGACGCCCGCCAGGGTGAGCACGTTCTGGATCAGGAAGAGGAGCAGGACGCCGGTGAAGGCTCCGAAGATCGTTCCCTTCCCGCCGTTCAGGCTGATGCCGCCGATGACGGCGGCGGCGAAGACCGTGAAGATGTAGCCGTTGCCCTGGGCGGAGGCGACTGAGGCCAGCCGGCCGGACAGCAACAACCCGCTGAGCGCGGCCAGAACGCTCGCCGTGACGATGACGATCCACAACACGCGGTCGGTGCGGATGCCGGCCGCCTTCGCGGCGTTCACGTTGCCGCCGATGGAGTACAGCGACCGGCCGAAGCCGGTGAAGCCGAGTACCACGATCCCGATCGCGAACAGCGCCAGGCAGATCCAGATGGAGGCGGGGACGCCGAGCCACTGGGTCGTACCGAGGTAGATCATCGATTCGGGCAGCTGGAAGAACGTCTGCCCACCGGAGATCCCGGTCAGGATGCCTCGCAGCACGATGAGCATGCCGAGCGTGACGATGAAGCCGTTGAGCCCGAACCGGATGATGAGCAGCGCGTTGGCGGCGCCCACCAGCAGACCGACGGCGAGGGTGACAGGAACCGCCCAGGCGCCCGGAAGCAGGCCGAGGCCGTGCCCCGCGCCCGCGGACACGGTGAGCCAGGCGGCCACCCCGGGCGCCAGCCCCATGGTGGACTCCAGCGAAAGGTCCATCTTCTTGACGACCAGCACCATGGTCTGCGCGAGGACCAATATCGCGATCTCCGACATGGTCTGCAGGATGTTGATGATGTTGTCGGGTTGCAGGAATACCGGGCTGACGAGCTGTCCTACAACCCCGATGACGATGATCGCGGGGATGAGCGCCAGATCGCGCAGACGCGCGAAGGCGATCCGGCGCCGTTCGCCGTCGGCCGAGGGCGAATCGGCTCCCGGCGTGCCGGGGGTGGCGCCCGGGCCCGCGGTCGCGGTCTCATGCATCGAGGTCCACTCCTTCCATCGCGGCCACGAGGTCGTGGTCGTGCCAGCCACTGGCCATCTCGGCGACCACGCGGCCCTTGAACATCACCAGGACGCGGTCGCACATTCGCAGGTCGTCCAGCTCGTCGGACGCGATGAGCGCGCCCGTGCCCGACCGGACGATCTCCTCGACCTTGCCGAGGAGGAATTCCTTGGACCGCACGTCGACGCCGGCGGTCGGGTTGATGAGGACAAGCAGCCGGGGGTCGTTGGCCATCGCCCGAGCCATGACGACTTTCTGCTGGTTGCCTCCGGAGAGTCCGGAAACCGGAAGAGCAGGTCCTGGAGTTTTGATCGCCAACCGCTCGATCATGGATTGGGCGAGAGCGTCCCTACGACGCCCGCTGATGAATCCCGACGGACCAAGCCGCTCGGGAATCGTCAGCGTGCTGTTGTCCGCGATGGACATCTCGGGCACGAAGCCCTGATCGTGGCGGTCCTGCGGGACGAACCCGGCTCCGGCCGCCAGGGCGGCGGACACGCTGCCGGGCCGTGGACGCTGTCCGGCGATCTCTACGGCGCCCGCGCCGGCAGTGCGCAGGCCGACGACCGTCTCGGCCACCTCGGTACGGCCGCTGCCCGCCGCGCCGGCCAGACCGACGATCTCACCCGCGCGGACCTGGAACGACACATCGTCGTAGGCGCCCTCCGCGGACAGGGCATCGACCCTGAGCACGTGCTCCCCGCTGGGCCGGTGCGCGGCTTCACGTCCGTGCTGTTGCGCGGCCGTGGCGGCCTCGCCGGTCATCGCCGCGACCAATTCCGCGCGCGCCAGCCGCTCCACGGGCGCGGTGAGGATGTGGCGCGCGTCCCGGAAGACCGTCACCATGTCGCAGATCTCGTAGATCTCCTGCAGGTGGTGACTGATGAAGAGGAACGTGACGCCCTGCTGCTGGAGATCACGGATACGGCCGAAGAGCCGGGCGATCGCAGCGGCGTCCAGCTGGGCCGTCGGCTCGTCGAGGATGATGAAGCGTGCGCCGAACGACAGCGCCCTGGCGATCTCGACGAACTGCCGCTGCTCGATGGTGAGGTCTCCCGCCCTCGTCCCGGCGCTCACGTCCACCGACCAGCTCTGCAGCAGTTCCCGGGCCTGGCGGCGGAGCGTGCGCCAGCTGATCAGTCCGGCGCGGCCCCGGCGGTACCGGTTGAGGAACAGGTTCTCGGCGACCGTCAGCTCAGGGATGATCGTCGATTTCTGGTAGACGCAGGCCACTCGCTGCCGCCAGGCGTCGCGGTCGGCGAGTCGTGGCGCGGGCTGCCCGCCGAAGGTCAGTGCCCCTTCGTCCAGTGCCTGCAGACCGGTCATGATCGATACCAGGGTCGATTTGCCTGCTCCGTTGCGCCCCACGAGCGCGTGTGTCTCACCCGGCATGATCGTGATCCCTGCGCCGTCGAGCGCCAACGTCGAACCGAACCGCTTGGTGATCCCTGCCGCCTCGGCGACGGGTGACCCTGCCGGGGGCCACCCGCCGCCGCTCGGGGCTGGACCGGAGCTCGTCGCCGGCTCCCGATCGCCCATATCAGCCCGCCTTCCTTCTCTCGCCGGCTTCGGTCAGCCGAGGTTGTTGCCCCACAGGGACTGGTCGTCGCTCTTCAGGCTCTTGACGCCGCCGTAGGTGCCGCCGTCGGAGGTGACGAGCGGGGCCGAGAGCTGGTCCTCCAGCAGGCCCGGGCGGACCTGGATGATGGTGCTGTCGTGATCGGTCGGGCCCGGCTGGAACGTCTTGCCGTCGATCGCGGCCTTGAGGTACTGAAGGGCGTACTTGGCGTAGAGGTCGGCCGGCTGCGAGACGGTCGCGTCGATCTTGCCCTCGGCGATGTTCTTGAGCTCCTCTGGGATGCCGTCGTTGGAGACGATGAAGACGTGCTTGGGGTCGTCCGGCTTCACCAGCGCCCCCCGCTGTTGCAGCACCTGCAGCGTCCCGGCGAGCGCGAAGCTCGACTGCATGTAGACGCCCTTGATGTCGGGGTTGGCGACCAGGTCCGTCTGCAGCTTCTGCGCGGCGATGGCGCCGTCCCAGTTCGTGGCCTCTCCGAAGACCTTGATGCCGGGGTAGTTCTTCTTCATGCAGTCGTTGAAGGCCTCTGTGCGGTCGCGGCCGTTGATCGAGGCGAGGTCGCCCTGCAGCATGACGACCTTGCCCTTGCCGCCGAGCTTGGTGCCGAGGAACTGGCAGGCCTTCTCGCCGTACGCGCGGTTGTCGGCCCGTACGACCATGTAGACGTCTCCGGTGTCGGGCCGGGTGTCGACGGTGACGACGGGGATCTTCTTCGCGGCGAGTTGCTGGAGGGTCGGGGCGATGGCGGCGGTGTCCTGAGGTGCCATCGCGACGCCCTTCACGCCCTGACTCATGAACGTCTGCGCGTTGGCGGTCAGCTTGGCGACGTCGTTCTGGGAGTTGGTGGTCTTGATGTCCAGGCCGAGCTGCTTGGCGTACTCGGGGGTGTACTTGATGTAGGAATTCCAGAAGTCGGTGTCGGAGCGCGGGTAGTCGACGCCCACCACGGGTAAGCCGCCGCCGTTGGTGGCCGCGGTGCCGGAGCCGCCACCGCAGGCCGAGAGGAGGGAGAGGGCCAGGCAGGAGCCGATGCCAGCCAGGGTTGCCGACCTGAGTTTCATGTGTTCTCCTTGCCGCTGACCTCGGTCTCGCCGAGGGACACGGTGGGTGCTGAGTCAGTTGTGCGGACGGATGCGCAGGCCGCTCATGCCGCCGTCCACGGCAAGATCGGTTCCTGTTGTGGCTCCGGCGAGCGGGCTCGCCGGATACGTGATGGCCGCGGCGCCTTCCTCCGCGGTCACGAGCCGGCCGATGGGCTGGCGCGCTTCCAGGGCGCGGCAAACTCGACCGCCCTGCCGACGGCCACGCGTACCGAGTCGTCGTCGCCGACGTCCGCGTGGAACCCGGCGAGCGGTTCGGCCACGTCGGGCTTCAGGTCGAGGCAGGCGACGCGAGCGCCCCGCTCGGTGAGGAGCGCTGCGGTCGCCAACCCTATGCCGGAGGCGCCGCCGGTGACGATCGCGGCCAGGCCCTCGAATTCCTGAGGGCCGTTCATCAGGCGGCCGCCCATTCCGGGCCGTCCGGATAGCGGTGACGGGCGACGGACTCCGAGTGGAGCCGGGCACCGATTCCTGGAGCCACCGGAGCGAGGTAGCGGCCGTCACGGATCCGGACCGGGTCGGTGAATTGTTCATGCAGGTGGTCGATGTACTCGATCACCCGATCCTCGATGCTGCCGCTCACCGCGACGTAGTCGAACATGGCGAGGTGCTGGACCATCTCGCACAGTCCGACGCCGCCGGCGTGCGGGCAGACCGGGACGCCGAACTTCGCGGCGAGCAGCAGGATGGCGACGTTCTCTGTGACGCCCGCCACCCTGCTCGCGTCCATCTGCAGGATGTCGATCGCGCCGGCCTGGAGAAGCTGCTTGAACATCACCTTGTTGTGGGTGTGCTCGCCGGTCGCCACCTTCATCGGTGCGACCGCCTGGCGGATCGCCGCGTGTCCGAGGATGTCGTCGGGCGAGGTGGGCTCCTCGATCCAGTACGGCTCGTACTGCGCGAGTGGCCGAAGCCATTCGATGGCCTGGGGAACACCCCAGGCCTGGTTGGCGTCGATGGCGATGCGGATGTCCGGACCGACGGCCGAGCGGGCCAGTGCGAGGCGACGCAGATCGGTCTTCTGATCGGCGCCGACCTTCAGTTTGATCTGGGTGAAGCCCTCGGCGACCGCCTGCTTGGCCAGACGGGTGAGTTTGTCGTCGGTGTAGCCGAGCCAGCCGGGGGTGGTGGTGTAGGCGGGGTACCCGTGCGCCAGCAGGTCGCGCGTCCGCTCGGCCCGGCCGGGTTCGGCACTCCGGAGAATGGCCAGAGCCTCCTCGCGCGTCAGCGCGTCCTGCAGGTACCGGAAGTCGACCAGATCGACGATCCGCTCCGGGGACATCTCCGCCAGCAGCCGCCATACCGGCTTGCCTTCCCGGCGGCCGTAGAGATCCCATATCGCGTTGTCGATGGCGGCCGCCGCCATGTGGATGGTGCCCTTCTCCGGGCCGAGCCACCGCAGCTGGCTGTCACCGGTGAGCCTGCGGGAGAGCGCGCCGAGGTCGGCGAGCACCTCCTCCACCGGCAGGCCGACCACCAGCGGCGCCAGTGCCTTCACGGCGGCGACCTGGAGGTCGTTGCCGCGGCCCACCGTGAACGCCAGTCCGTAGCCCTCGCCACCCGTGCTGGTGCGGACCGTCACGTAGGCTGCGGAGTAGTCCGGTTCGGGGTTCATCGCGTCGGAGCCGTCGAGCTGGCGTGAGGTGGGAAAGCGGACGTCCACCGCCTCGACGGCGCTGATCACCTCAGTCACGGCGGCCGGCACCTTCCCAGATGCGTTTCGTTTGCATCAACGATGCATTACGTCGGTTCTTCGACATGGGATGGATTTTTACTCGCTCAGGGATGTCGTGTCTAGGCTTGTCGTCACACCTCTAGCATCTGCACGTAGAAGCGTTGACGCAATCCGATACATGCGGAGCTGATGGGGGCAGACATGGGATCTCTGCTTCCAGACATGGGATGTCACTGTTACGCTGCGGGGACGTACCGATCACCACGTCCGGCTCTCCCCGAAGGCCGGACCGCCCCCGGGGGACCGTCGATGTCATTGACCGACAAGGCCATCGCGCGGATTCGCGAGCTCGTCCAGTCCGGAGAGTTGCCTCCCGGTTCCAAGCTGCCTCCCGAGCAGCAGCTGGCCACCGAGCTCGGCCTGTCGCGCAACCTCATGCGCGAGGCCGTCAAAGCGCTGGTCGTCGCCCGGGTGCTGGAGATACGCCGGGGTGACGGCACCTATGTGACCAGTCTCGAGCCGAGCCTGCTGCTCGGAGGGGTCGGCGGCGCGGTCGAACTGCTCCAGGGCGACACGCTTCTGGAGGTCACCGAGGTGCGGCGGCTGTTCGAGCCCATTGCCACCGGGCTGGCCGCGGCGCGGATTTCCGCCCAGCAGCTCCGCAAGGTCGAGCAGCATCTCGCCGCCATGCGCGAGGCGCGTGACGACGTCGAACTGCTGAACCGGCACGACGCCGAGTTCCACCGGGCGGTCATCGCCGCCACGGGCAACCAGACCCTGGCGACCCTGCTCGAAGGCATCGCCGGCCGTACGCTGCGGGCCCGGGTGTGGCGCGGACTGGTGGACGACAATGCCGCCCCCCGCACGCTCGCCGAACACGAAGCCATCTACGAAGCGCTGGCCGAAGGGGACGCCGCGCTGGCCGAGGCCGCGGCGCTCATGCACGTCAGCACAACGGAGCGCTGGCTGCGCGCACACCTTCAGCAGGGCGAGGCGCGACCGCCAACGGCGGCACGCGGCCGTCCTGACACCGTCCTCATGGGCACCCCGCCCTCGGCACCCGACCGGCCCTGACACAAGACCGATACGACACCCCGGTCCGGCCGCCACAGCCTTGCCGGCCGTGACCTCCTGATACACCTCCCAGGAGAGGCGATGAGATTCCTGCGTGCGGGACCTGCGGGCCCCGAGCGTCCCGCCGCCCTCGACACCGATGGCACACCCCGCGACCTGCTCGCCGCGGCCCGCACGCGGTACGGGCCGCCTCCGCCGATGACGGTCGCCGCGACCGGCTACGGCGCGGGCACGCGGCGCCTGGCGGACCGTCCGAACGTCACCGCCGTGACGAGCGGTCACCCCGCCGAGTCCCGGCAGGGGGGTCGGCGAGCATGTCGTGGTCCTGTCCACCAACCTCGCGGTCGTTCGTGGGGCTCAGACGC
Organism: Nonomuraea basaltis; assembly: GCF_005893125.1. GTDB lineage: Bacteria > Actinomycetota > Actinomycetes > Streptosporangiales > Streptosporangiaceae > Nonomuraea > Nonomuraea basaltis. Next base: position 57,149 of record NZ_VCJS01000013.1, read on the forward strand.
GGGTCCATTTCTGGTTGGTTCCTCCGGTGCAGGTCCAGATATGTACCTTGGTGCCGTTGGCGGTGCCGGCGCCGCTGACGTCCAGGCACTTGTTCGCCCCGATCGCGGTGATGGTGCCGTCGGCGTTGAGGCGCCATTTCTGGTTGTTCTGCCCGTTGCAGTCCCAGATGATCACGCTGGTGCCGTCCGCCGTCCCGGCCCCGTTCACGTCCAGGCACTTGGTGCCGTAGACGCGCAGCTCACCGGCGCTGGTGGAGGTCCACTGCTGGTTGGCCTGGCCGTTGCAGTCCCAGATCTGCGCCTGCGCGCCGTTGGCCTGCGAGGCGCCGCTGACGTCCAGGCACCGCCCCGACCCGACGCCCTTCAAGGCGCTCGCACCGCTCGTGGGGGTGGGGGTCGGTGACGGCCCCGGAGTATCGGGCGGCAGCAGCGTGATGGTGAAGGTCTCATCGGCGTTGGTGTGCGGCAGGTTCACCGTCGTGCCGTTGTCCGACAGCGTCACCACCGTGTTCTGCACGGTCACCGGACCCGCGACGGCGCCCCCGCCGTTGTACGGGATGCGCTCGGCCACCACCCGCACCTGGTTGCTCTGCACGATGCCGCTGGTCGTGTCCAGCCGCTGCAGGTTGACCGCGATGTTGCCGGTGGTGCGGCCTCCGCCGACCAGGATCTTCGCCTCTCCGCTCGCCTTGGTCGCGAAGGCGTCGTACGAGGTGCTGGGGGTGACAGAGGCGATCTGCCCGGTCTGGGAGCCGTAGAAGCGGTAGACCCACCATTCGCCCTTCGGCTGGTACTGCCCGGCGGAGTTGCGGACGAGCAGGTTGCCCAGGTCATTGTGCAGGTTGCCTCCGCCGGCCCAGTTGGCGCGCAGGCCGTCGGCGCCTGCCCGCTCCAGCCTGGCGATGTACCAGGAGCCGTCACCTGGGCTCTGCTCGTTCGCTGCGCCGTATTCGTTGATCTGGTACGGGCGTGGGTGCGGGATGCCGCGGGAGCCGAGGGTGGTGTTCGCGGTGGCCACATTGGCCACCGGGTCGCCGGGCAGGGAGTGCCAGCTGACGATGTCAGGGACGACGTCGTTGGCCTTGACGTAGTCGAGGTACTGGGTCCAGAAGCCGCCAGTGGACGGCACACAGGCGCAGCTGGGGCCGACGATCAGTTGGGACGGGAAGGCGGCGCGGATGCGCTGGTGGGCACGCTTCCACATCTCGAAGTACTGGGAGATGGGGCGGTTCCAGAACAGGGTGATGTTAGGTTCGTTCCACAGGTCCCACTGGACCGGAGCGCCGGTGGCCCGCACGTCATTGATCAGGCGGGTGAGGAAGGCGTCGTAGTCGGTCCAGTTGCCGTTGTCGCCGGGGAAGCGGGAGATGGGGTAGCCGTCGGCGCCCCACAGATCGTGCACCAGCAGAACGAACTCCCCGCCCAGCGACCGGGTGCGCAGCAACTGCGCGCGGGTGGCGTTCCATCGGCGGTCATACTTACCGGACACCCAGCCGCCCGGGCTGTCCAGCTGCGCGCCGCCGGCCCGCATGTACCGGAACTTGACGTCTCTGAAGAACTGGTCCGGGGGGTTGGCTGCGTCCTCCGTCATGCCGTAGATCCACCCAGAGGCCCGGTAGGTCGGGGAGCCGGCCGCGACGGAGAAGTTCACGGTGATCGACTCGTCCGCCGCCTGGGCCGGCGCTGCTGTCCTGAAGACGGACCCGGCGACGAGCGCGCCGATGGCGAACAGAGCGGCGATGCTGCGACGGCCTGTGCGCCGCCTCTTACCTTTCGTGTCCACTCATAACTCCTCGGACAGAGGGGAGTGTGCGGATGACGCCGACCACCGGCGACCGTCTCCTGGGAGACCGCCCATCTGCCCGCCCTGGACGTACGAGACGCTGCCGGGCGGCCTCGGCACGGCGGTCGACGCCGATGGTGATCTTGCACTGCTCACCCTGGTTTCGGGTGCCGTACGCGCGTGTGAGCAGGATTGAGTCGGTGGGACGGTCGGTCTACCGTCCGGGGGAGCGCATCATCGAATCGATTCGCAGGAAGCGTAGGTCTCCTCGGCGAGGGATGTCAATGGCATGTTTCCTGGACGTGAACGATGCCTTTCAGTGAGTGGATTCGCAGCGCATCGCACGAACCGTTCTCCAACGGCCGTCGGGCATGCGACCACCATGCGGGCGCCATCGACCGCGCGGCGGACTTCGGTCCCGGGCCACGTCGGCAGAGGAGGAGGCTTCCTCGGCGGATGTGCGGCGGGGAAGCCTGCGCCCGGTCCAGAGCCTGAAAGTTTCATACTCATCGCCCGCCCCACCATCCGGAGGATATCGCTGATCCTTGCCGGTTCCGGAGAGGTGAGACAGGTACGGCACCATCGACGCTGCCCGTAAAGGCGGTCCTGGTAAAGGCGGCGGGACCATCGCCCAGTGGAACAGGAAAGCGGTCTCTGGTTCCCTGGATAAGCATGCTTGACACGTATGTTAGGCAGACCTATTTTCATTGCGAATCGATTCGACATGAACATCGAGAAGAAGCATCTTCTCCAGGACGTCCGGCCGGCGGGCGCCAGGACCGCGCACCTTCAGGCGTGCGGGACCGACCGGGGCGCACCCGGCAGCAGCCACTTCGGCTGGCCGGGCTTCGCCGCGGCCGTCCGCGACGTGGGCTACCGCGGCCCTTTCATGATCGAGTCCTTCCCGACAACACGACCATCGCCACCGCCGCATCAGTCTGGCGCCCCCTCGCCCCGAGCCAGAACGCCCTCGCCACCGAAGGCCTTGCCTTCCTCCGCACCCTCACGACCGACCCGACGATCCCCCCGAGCCGAGACGACTCATGCCTTCGCACCGTTCAACTCCGACAGTTGCCGGCAACCCCCCCAGGAGATCCTTCATGCGAACATCACGCCTGCTTCCCGCCCTGGCCGCGGCCTTATTAGGGCTGTGGCTGTCCGCGGTGCCGCTGGTGGCGCACGCGAGCGCTCCGCAGTTCAAGGTGCTGCTGTTCACCGAGACTGCGAGCGGCGCCTTCCGGCACGACTCCATCCCCGCCGGTGTCGCGATGTTCCAGCAGATGGCGACCGACAACAACTTCCAGCTCGACCACAGCGAGAACTCCGCCGTCTTCACGACCGCGACCCTGAACACCTACGACGCGGTGATCATGTTCCAGACCAGTGGCATGGTGTGGGACAACGACGCCCAACGTCAGGCCTTCCAGGCGTACGTGCGGAGCGGCCGCGGCGTCGTCGCGATCCACAACGCCACCGACATGAACATCGAGGCGCAGTTCCCCTGGTGGGACCAGGTCGTGATGGCCGGCGCGCACATGACCGCGCATTCGGCGATCCTGCAGGGCACCGCCAAGGTGGCCGACAAGGTTCACCCCTCCACGAAGGGGCTGCCGGATCGGTGGGTGCGCCCGGAGGAGTGGTACAACTTCGACAAGAACATGCGCGGCTCGGTGCACGTGCTGGTGACCGCGGATGAGACCACCTATGACGCGGGGCCGAGCAAGATGGGCGCCGACCACCCGATCTCCTGGTGTCACAACCCGGAGGGCGGCCGGGTGTGGGCCACCGCGATGGGCCACCAGGCGTCCTCCTATTCGGAGCCGCTGTTCAAACAGCACCTGCTGGGTGGGGTGAAGTGGGCGGCGGGAGCGGAGCCGGGTGACTGCGGCGGCACGTCCGCGGCCCGGTTCCAGAAGGTGACCCTCGACGGCGCACCGGACCAGCCGATGGAACTGGACGTCGCCGCCGACGGCAGGGTCTTCTACATCTCGCGCTCGGGCAAGGTGAACATGATCCCCGCCAATGGCGGGGGGACGCGTGTCATCGCCACCCTGCCGGTGTACGACGGCGGCGAGGACGGCGGCATCGGGCTGGCGCTGGATCCGAACTTCGCCACCAACGGCTGGATCTACGTCAACTATTCGCCGTCCAATGGCGGTGAGGTGAACCGGGTATCGAGGTTCACCTTCAACGGCACCAGCCTCGACTTGGCGAGCGAGAAGAAGATCATCGAGGTTCCGGCGTACCGCAACGTCGACGAGCCCGGCCACACCGGCGGCTACCTCGCGTTCGGCCCGGGCGGCAACCTGTACATCGGCCCGGGTGACGACACCAATCCCCACGCGTCCAGCGGCTTCGCCACGATCGACGAGCGGCCGGGCCGGGAGCATTACGACGCCCAGCGGTCCTCGGCCAACACCAACGACCTGCGCGGCAAGATCCTGCGCATCCACCCCGAGCCCGACGGCACCTACACGATTCCGTCCGGCAACCTGTTCGCGTCCGGCGCCGCCCAGACGCGGCCGGAGATCTACGCGATGGGCTTCCGCAACCCGTTCCGCTTCTCGGTCGACAAGGTGACCGGCTGGATTTCGCTGGGTGACTACGGCCCCGACGCGGGCGCCGCGAACCCCAACCGCGGTCCCGAGGGCACCGTCGAGTGGAACCTGATCAAGCAGCCGGGCTTCTACGGCTGGCCGTACTGCGTCGCCAACAACATCCCGTACAACGACTTCAACTTCGCCACTAACACCTCCGGCGCGAAGTTCAACTGCTCGGCGCCGGTCAACAATTCGCCCAACAACACCGGCCTGACCAACCTGCCCGCGGCCAAGCCGGCGACCGTCTGGTACAACTACCACGCCTCGGCCGAGTTCCCCGAGATCGACTGCTGCGGCGGTGCGGGCCCGATGGGCGGGCCGTTCTACCGCTACGACCCGGCCAGCACCTCTGACCGCAAGTTCCCCGAGTATTTCGACGGCACGCCGTTCCTCTATGAATGGAGCCGCAACTTCTTCAAGGAGTTCCGCCTGGACTCCTCGGGCAACCTCCTGAAGATCAACCCCTTGGTGGCACAGCTCGCCCCGCATGCGCCGATCGACATGAAGTTCGGTCCGGACGGCGCCATGTACATGGCCGACTGGGGCAACGGCTTCGGCCACGAGAACACCGATGACGGCATCTACCGCGTCGACTACGTAGCCGGAAACCGCGCACCCGTGGCCAAGGCGAGCGCCAGCCCCGACTCGGGCGCGGCGCCGCTGACGGTGGCGTTCTCCTCGGCCGGCTCGTCCGATCCCGACGGCGACGCGATCACCTACGCGTGGGACTTCGGCGACGGCGGGACCTCCACCAGCGCCAGCCCGTCCCACACCTACACCACCAACGGCACCTACACGGCCAAGCTGACCGTACGGGACTCCGGTGGGAAGACGGGCAGCGTTACGTTGTCCATCGCTGTCGGCAACACCCGCCCCAACGTCGTCTTCTCGGCTCCGCCCGACGGCGGGTTCATCGACTTCGGCGACCAGGTGGCCTACACGGTGAACGTCACCGACCCCGAGGACGGCGCCGTCGACTGCACCAAGGTCAACGTGATCAGCGCGCTCGGCCATGACCAGCACGCCCACGACACTGGTCAGTACACCGGTTGCTCCGGAACGGTCACGACCACCGCCTCCGGCCATGACGAGGCCTCCAACGTCTACTACGTCCTGTCCGCCGACTACACCGACAAGGGCGGCCTGAAGGGCAGCACCGGCATCACGCTGCAGCCCAAGCACAAGCAGGCCGAGCACTTCACCGGCTCGTCCGGAATCCGGATCATCGATGAGCCCGGAGCTGAGGGCGGCAGGCGCATCGGCGACATCTCCAACAACGACTGGATCTCCTTCAGGCCGATCAACCTGTCCGGGATCGACACGGTGTCCTTCCGTGTCTCGGCGCCGTCCAGCACCGGGGCGTCCATCGAGCTGCACGCCGACTCGCCGACCGGGGCGCTCATCGCCGCCGCCCCCGTGTCGGCGACCGGGGGATGGAACACCTACGTGTCCCTGCCCTCGGTGCGGGTCACCGACCCCGGTGGCACCCGTAATGTCTACGTCGTGTTCAAGGCGCCGTCGGCGAACTCGTTCGACGTGGACTCGTTCACCTTCAACGGCAGGGGCGTCGGGCAGGGTGGCCCGCCCTCGGACAGCACGAGCGCGCTGCGGGGTGTGGGATCGAACCGGTGCCTGGACGTCAACGGCGCCTCGCAGACGAACGGCGCCCAGGTGCAGATCTGGGACTGCAACGGGCAGTCCAACCAGCAATGGACGTCGGCCAGTTCGGGCGAGCTGCGGGTGTACGGCACCAAGTGCCTGGACGTGAACGGGGCAGGGACGGCGAACGGCACCGCGGTGATCATCTGGGACTGCAACGGGCAGAACAACCAGAAGTGGCGCTTCAACGCCGACGGCACCATCACCGCCGTCGGGGCGAACAAGTGCCTGCACGTCAGCGGCGCCGACACCGCGAACGGCACCAAAGTGCAGATCTGGGACTGCAACGGCCAGAACAGCCAGAGGTGGACCCGCGTCTGATCCCGATGTGACGCCCGAACCGTGGAGCCGGCCCGCCCTCCTGCGGACCGGCTCCGGCGGCCTGGCCGGCGTGCCGCAGGTACCCGCCGGCGTCTGTACGTCGGGATGGATACCGAGTGCGCCGTAGTCGGCGTACCCGTGCTCGTCGGGGACGATCAGGAAAATGGACGGCCCGTGTTCAGCTCCAAGAGCGACCTGGTCAACCTGACTCCGCGGTCGTCTCGGCCGGCGGCGTTTCCGGCGGCGAGTTCTCGGTGAGTTTGGATTCGATGCCGATGTAGTGGTCGTGGATCGCCGCACGCGCCCGGTCCGGATCGCCGCTGAGAATCGCGTCGAAGATGGCGGCGTGGCCTTGGTAGGCATCCATCGGCGTGCGACCGCGCGGTGGTGGCGCCGCGGCGTGGAAGGCGAGCCAGAACTGGTCGAACAGTCTCAGCAGCATCCCGTTGTCGAGATCGCGGAACAAGAGCTGGTGGAACTGGCGGTCCTGCTCGGGGAAGCCCTCTCCCTGCTCGGCGAGGGTGCGCATCGTGTCCAGGTTCTCTCGCAGCGCGGCGAGGCTCGTGGGCGAGATGGCCCGCATCGCGTCGGCGACCAGGCCGGCTTCGAGGGTCTTCCGCAACGCGGCCAACTCTCGCAGCGCTCGATGGTCTTGCATGAGGCCGTAGGGGAGGTGGTCGAGCAGCGGAGTAAAGGAGAAGTGGCATACGTAGACGCCACTGCCGCGACGCGTCTCCAGGACGCCGGTGGACTCCAGCGCCTTGACCGCCTCGCGGACCGAGTTGCGACTGACCCCGAACAGGCGGGCCAGTTCTGACTCCGGCTTGAGTGGGTCACCGGGTCGCAGCCCCTGCTTGAGGATGTAGTTTCTGATCTCCTGCTGCACGATCTTGTGCAGCGGAGGGGTGTTGTCGAGCCGCCGGAACTCCGGCTGTGCGTCGTCGTCCTCCCGAGTCGCCACGTTCTGAATCGTCCTCTCCTTCGTACCAACTTGTAGGATATCTTGCCAGTCTTGACACTGCGATTGGGCGAAGCCTACGGTAACGAAATCTGTAGGACATCTTGCAGCAACGTGCTGGTATTCCAGTGCGAAGGAGGTCGCCGGTGTCAGGTGGAGACCTGGATGGTGTGGTCCGAACCATGCCCGACGTGCCGGATCGCGAGGCCGGCCAGCCGGCGCTGAGCGTGCGGAACCTGGTTGTCGAGTTCACGACGCCGGCGGGTGTGTTGCGCGCGGTCGACGGGATGAGCTACGAAGTCTCCTGCGGCGAGACGCTCAGCGTGGTGGGGGAGAGCGGTTCGGGCAAGAGCGTCTCGGTGCTCGCCGCGCTGGGCCTGCTCCACACGGCGAACCTGCGCCGGGTCTCTGGCGAGGTGATGCTCGCCGGCGTGGACCTGCTGACCCTGCCGGAGGCGGAGCTGCGGCGGCGGCTCGGGCGTGACGTGGCGATGATCTTCCAGGACGCCATCTCCGCGCTCAACCCGGTCCAGCGAGTCGGCGAGCAGATCGCCGAAGGGCTGCGGGTGCACGACCGGGCCCTGACGGCCAACGCGGCGCGGGAGCGCGTCGTGGAGCTGCTCGAGATGGTGGGCGTGCCCCACCCTCGGACTCGGTACGACCAGTACCCGCACCAGTTCTCCGGGGGGATGTGCCAGCGGGTGATGATCGCCATGGCGATCGCCAACCGCCCGAAAGTCCTGATCGCGGACGAGCCCACCACAGCGCTGGACGTGAGCGTCCAGGCGCAAATCCTCGACGTGCTCCGGCTGGCACGGGAGGAGACCGGCGCCGGCGTCGTGCTGATCACCCACGATCTCGGAGTGGTCGCCGAGACCGCCGACCGGGTCGCCGTGACCTACGGCGGCCGTATCGTGGAGACCGGCGACGTCACTTCGATCTTCACGCGGCCGCGACACCCCTATACCGCCGCCCTGATGCGTTCGCTGCCCCGGTTCGACAGCACGGCGGAACGGCTGCTCCCGATCCCGGGGCAGCCGCCCGACCTCACCGAGATACCGCCGGGATGCGCGTTCGCGCCGCGCTGCCCGACCGCCCGCGATCGGAGTGTCTGCTTAGAGACCCGGCCGGAGCTGCGGGCCGACGAAGCCGGTACCGGTGCGAGCGCCTGTCACTTCCCGGACGAGGCGGCGACGAGGCCTGGAACGGGAGCGGGCGCGGCGGAGCCGCCGGCCGCACCGGCCGGTGCCGCCGAGGCGGTTTCCGAGTCGGCCGTGCCGGTCTTGGAGATCCGGGATGCGGTGAGCCGGTTCCCGGTGCGATCCGGGGTCTTAGCGCGGGCGACCGCCTGGGTGCACGCGGTGGACGGGGTATCGCTGCGCATCCCGGCTGGGGAAACGCTCGGGCTTGTCGGCGAGTCCGGCTGTGGCAAGACCACGCTCGCGCGGCTCGTCCTGCGACTGGTGGATCCGACCGGCGGGCAGATCCTCGTGGAGGGCGACGACGTCGGGCGGGCCGGCCGGGCCGGCCTGCGGCGGATCCGGCGGCGCGCGCAGATGGTCTTCCAGGATCCGAACGGCTCGCTTAATCCACGCCTGACCATCGGTGACAACGTGGCGGAGCCGCTGCGGCTGCAACGGCTTCCCCGCGCGCAGCGCCGGGAAGAGGTGCGCGAGCTGTTCAGCCGCGTGGGCCTGCGGCCGGAGCACGCCGACCGGTTCCCGGCGGAGTTCTCCGGCGGTCAGCGCCAGCGGGTGGCGATCGCGCGTGCCCTGGCATCCCGGCCCCGGCTGCTGATCCTCGACGAGCCGGTGTCCGCCCTGGACGTGTCGGTGCAGGCGCAGGTGCTGAACCTGCTGGCGGACCTGCAGCGGGAGTCAGGGATGGCGTATCTGTTCGTCAGCCACGACCTTTCGGTCGTCCGCCAGGTCGCCGATCAGGTCGCGGTCATGTACCTCGGGAAGATCGTCGAGTCCGGGTCGGTGGCCCGGGTGTACGACGATCCGCGCCACCCTTACACCCGCTCCCTGCTGGCGTCGGTGCCGGTACCGGATCCGGTCGGCCGGGAGACCCGGAGCCGGGTGCCGCTGGGCGGTGAAGTCCCCAGCCCGGTGAACCCGCCGTCGGGGTGTCGCTTCCGTACCCGGTGCCCGATCGCGGCGGACCGCTGTTCCGAGGAGGAACCACTGCTCCGTGCCGTCGCCGGCGGGCACACGGCCTGCCACCTCGCCGATGAAGTTCACGATCTGGCAGCGCAGGTGAGCGCATGAGCGCGCCGGCCGCCGGCGCCCCGACGGTCGCGCCCCAACGGAGACGGCTGGCTGCGGCGCGCCGGTTCGCCCGATCCCGGTCCGCCGTCGTCGGCGCGGTGGGACTGGCCTCGCTCGTGGTGATCGCGCTGCTCGCGCCGATCGTCGCGCCGTTCGACCCGGCCGCCCAGGGCGGCGAGCCCTTGCTCGGCCCGTCCGGCACGCACCTGCTCGGCACCGACCAGCTCGGCCGGGACATCGTCTCCCGGATGATCCACGGCGCTCGCGGCTCGCTGCTCGTCGCGGCTGGTGCCGCCGCGGTCGGCGCCGGCATCGGGGTCCCGCTGGGGCTTGTCGCCGGGTACCTCGGGAAGTGGGCAGACACGGTCGCGATGCGGGTGGTCGACCTGCTGCTGGCGGTGCCGGGGATCCTGCTCGCGCTGGTCATCATCGCGGTGCTGGGGCCGAGCGGGCTCAACCTGATCCTGGCGATCGGGATCGGCGCGATACCGGAGTTCGCCCGGCTGACCCGGGTGGCGACCCTGGAGGTACGCGAGCGCGACTTCGTGCTGGCGGCCCGCGGGATGGGCGCGAGCACTCCGGACACGATGGCCCGCACCGTACTGCCGAACGTGCTCGGTCCGATCATGGTCCAGTTCGTCATCACCGCGTCGACGGCGGTCGTGATCGAAGCGGGGCTGAGCTTCCTTGGGCTCGGCACTCCGCCGCCGGCGCCATCGTGGGGCGGCATGCTCCAGGACGCCCGTTCGTACCTCTACCAGAGTCCGACCTACGGACTGTTCCCGGGGATCTGCCTGGCCGCCACCGTGTTCTTCCTGGAACGGATCGGGCGTGGCCTGCAGCTTGCGGTCGGTGGCGGCGGGCCACGCGCGGCGGCGCGCGGTATCGGCAGAGGAGCGGTGTAGATGTACGGCTATCTGGTCCGCCGGCTGATGCAGTTCGCGGTGGTGCTGCTGCTCGGGTCGATCGCCGTGTGGGCGTTCGTCCTCCTGCTGCCCGGAGACCCTGCCACGGTGTTGATCGGTCCGGACGCGAGCGCCGCCGAGTTGGCAGCGACCCGCACCCGGATGGGGCTGGACCAGCCCTTCCTGGCGCAGTACGGGGTCTGGCTCGGCCACGCGGTCACCGGTGACCTCGGCGCGTCGTACTACTCGGGCCAGCCGGTGCTCACAGAGCTGATGGACCGGATCCCGGCGACGGTGCAGCTGGCCGGGTTCACCCTGGTGCTGACGCTGCTCATCGCGGTTCCGGTCGGCATCGTGGTGGCGTTGCGGCCGTACTCGGTCGTCGGCCGGGTCCTACAGGGCTACCTCACGGTGGGTCTGGCGGTGCCGGCGTTCTGGCTCGGTCTGCTGCTCATCATCGTGCTCGCCGTGCAGCTGCGGTGGCTGCCCGCCTCCAGCGACTTCGTACCGCTCTGGCAGGCCCCGGGTGCCGCGGTGACCAGCACGGTTCTGCCCGCAGCCGCCATCGCCGTGCACACCTCCAGCGTCACCGCCCGGTTCCTCGCCAACTCGCTGGGCGAGGTGATGGGCAAGGACTACATCCGCACCGCCCGCGCCAAGGGCGTACCGGAGCGGGACGTGATCCGTCGGCACGCCGTGCGGAACGCCGCACTGCCGACCGTCACCATCGTCGGGCTCCAGCTCGGCAGCTTTCTCGGCGGCACCGTCGTCATCGAGGCCGTCTTCAACTATCCCGGAATCGGGCGGCTGCTCTACACCGCGATCGGGGAGCGCGACTACGCCCTGGTCCAAGGTGGGGTGCTGTTCGTCGTCGCCACATTCCTGCTGCTGAATCTCCTGGTGGACGTGGCCTACGGCGTCCTAGATCCGCGTATCCGGCTCACCTGACCTTCCACCCCCACTTCACCTCAGAGGGCACCACCATGACCATTTCTCCGCGACAGTCCCGCGACATTTCCCGCCGCGCGTTACTGCGGACCGGCCTGGCGGCCACCGGCGCGCTCGTCACCGCGCCGCTGCTGAGCGCCTGCGGCTCCGGCGACGGTGCCGGCACCGGCGGTGGCGCCGGCGCCGGCAAGCTCACGCTCGGCACGACGAAGATCATGCAGTTCGACCCGTACCTCACCAACACCGACATCCACATCCATGCGTTCTACACGTACCTGGTCGACTACCCGACCGACGGCACGTACAAGGCCATCCCCGCCGGCGCCGAGAAGTGGGAGTTCGCCGCCGACCACAAGTCGGTCACCCTCACGCTGCGGGAGGCGAGATACCACTCCGGTGCGGCGGTCAGCGCAGCGGATGTCGTCGCCGGCATCAAGCGGGCGCAGAACCCCGATACCGCGTTCACCCTCGCGCAGCCGTCAGCGTTCATCGCAACGGGAACCGCGGTCGACGATCGCACCGTACGCGTCACCTTCAAGGCACCCACCCCGGAGGCGCTCGTCATCGACTGGATGTTCGCGTTCCCGTTGATCCCGGCGGACAAGAACACCCCGAAGCAGCTGGAACACGAGCCGGCCGGCTCCGGGCCGTTCCGGCTCGGGAAGTTCCAGCGCAACCAGCGCCTGACGCTGACGAAGAACCCCGACTTCTACGATGCCGGCAAGCCCTACCTCAACGAAGTCGAGTACCGGTTCTTCACCGACGAGGACGCGTTGGTGGCCGCGCTCGAGTCGGGGTCCGTCGACGGCGCCGCATACATCGGGTTCCGGCACAACGAGCGGCTGAAGGGCCGGTTCACCCTGGTGGAGGGCGGCGGCCGGATGACGCTGTTCTTCATGAACGCCACCATCCCGCCGTTCGACAACAAGCTGCTGCGGCAGGCGCTGGCGCGGGCCATCGACCGCGAGCGGATCATCAAGCAGGTCAACTTCGGCATCGGCGAGCCCATCTACACGGCGTTCATGCCGTCGTCGCCCGCGTTCGACCGGGCCTACCTCGACTCGCATGGGTTCGACCTGGACAAAGCGGCCGCGATGCTGGAGCAGTCCGGCGGCGCCCGCAAGGCCACCGCCGGCGTGACCTCGGGAAGCCCCTCCGCGGAGGTGTTGCAGATCATACAGGCGGACCTGAAGAAGATCGGGTTCGAGTTGGAGATCGCACCGCAGGAGGAGGCCGCCTACCTCGATGCGCTGTTCGCCAGCAAACTGCAGTGCACCGTCGCCGCGCAGCCGAACAATCTGCAGAGCCCGTCGCTGATCGCCCGGGGCCGGCAGATGCTGCCGGGCAAGGAGAACACGACGTTCCGGGAGAAGGTGCCGCCCGCGTATGTCGAGGCGGTGGCCGCGGCCGGCTCCGCGCTCACGCCGGAGGACCAGAAGGCCGCGTACGCGGAGTTGAACAAGGTCCTCGCCGAGGAATCCTGGGCGATCGGGATCTCCACCCAGCCATCGCTGTTCGCGCTGGACAAGCGCATCACCGGCCTGGACACCGACCCCCGCGACTTCGTCACCCTCATCGACACGAAGGCCTGACCTGCCCGTCGGCCAATCGAAAGGAACCGCATGACCCGCTTGGGCTACTGCACCGACGGACCGGACATGGCGCTGCTCACCGCCGTGTTCACTCCGTTCGACGAGGCCGGCGGACTCGCCCTCGACATCGTCGCGAAGCAGGCGGACGCGCTGGTCGCGTGGGGGTCGCCGGCGGCGTTCGTCGGCGGCACCGCCGGCGAAGGAGCGTCCATGTCCACCGCCGAGCGGATGGCGCTGGTCGAGCGGTGGTGCGAGGTCGCGGCCGACCGGCTGGACGTCCTCGTCCATGTCGGACACGCGAGCGTCACCGAAGCCGGCCGGCTGGCGGCGCACGCCGAATCGCTGGGGGTGAAGGCGATCTCCGCGGTCCCCCCGTACTTCCATCGTCCCAACACAGTGGCCGCGCTGGTCGATGCCTGCGCGGCCATCGCGGACGCCGCCCCGACGCTGCCGTTCACCTACTACCACATCCCCTCGGCGACCGGAGTGAACCTGCGTGCCAGCGACGTTCTGCTGGCCGCGCGGGAGAGGATCCCGACCTTCGCCGGGGTCAAGTTCGCCCACAACGACATGGTCGACCTGCAACGCTGCCTGCACCTGGCGGGGGAGGAACAGGAGATCTACGTCGGCGTGGCCAACCTGGCGCTCGCCGCCTGGCAGTGGGGGGCACGAGCCGCTATCGGGTCGGTGTACAACTTCGCCGGCCCGCTGTTCCGTCAGATGCTCGACCACGCCGCCGAAGGAGACCTGGCGGCCGCGCAACGGCTCCAGCTCCAGGCGCAGCAGGTCATCGAAATCGCCGGGCGGTACGGTGGCGAGCTGGCCGGCTTCAAAGCACTCGGCGCCCTGTTCGCCGTCGACTGTGGACCATGCCGCCAGCCACTGGTGTCACCCGGTTCGCATGAGCTGGCAGGGTTACGCGCCGAGGTGACCCGGCTCGGATTCGGCGACGAGATCCACTGATGCCCAATGTCCTGGTCATCCAGGCCGACCAGTTCCGGGCGGACTGCCTAGGCGTCGCCGGCAACCCGGACGTGCGTACCCCCAACCTGGACCGGCTGGCCGCCGACGGCGTCCGATACCGCAACGCGTTCTGCCCGTTCCCGGTCTGCACCCCATCCCGGTACTCGCTGCTGTCCGGCCTGCACGTGCGCCAGCATGGTGGTTGGACGAACCGTTGCACTCTCGCGCCCGGCATCGACACGTTCCCGCGGGCGTTACGCCGGGCCGGGTACCGGACGGCGGCGGTCGGCAAGATGCACTTCACGCCGACCTACCTTGACGTCGGCTACGACCACATGGAGCTCGCCGAGCAGGACGGGCCCGGCCGGTACGACGACGACTACCACCGGGAGCTGGCCGCGGCCGGACTGGCGCCGGTGACCGACCTCGTCGACCAGGAACAGGAATTCCGCGTGCAGGCATCCCGGTCGTACTGGGAGACCTTCGGCAGCGGAACGTCGAACCTGCCGGAACAGTGGCACTCCACCACCTGGATCGGCGAACGGGCGCGGACCGTGCTGGCCGGCTGGTCCGGCGGCACCGGTCAGTTGCTGCACGTGTCGTTCATCAAGCCGCACCACCCGTTCGACCCGCCCGCGGGCTGGGACGACCTGTACGACCCGGCGACGCTGACCCCGTTACCGGGCTGGACGGACACGATCCCGGAAGGCGACCGCCGGCACCGGCGGGAGTACTTCGACAACGAACCGCTGACGCTGCCGCTGCTGCAACGGGTCATGGCGCACTACTACGCCACCATCACGCAGCTGGACCACCAGGTGGGCCTGATGCTCGACCTGCTGCGGGAGCGCGGGCTCTACGACGACACACTGATCATCTTCACCGCCGACCACGGAGAGTACCTCGGCTTCCACCACCTGCTTCTCAAGGACGGGCCGATGTACGACCCGGTGGTGAAGGTGCCGCTGCTGGTCAAGTTTCCGGGCGGGCGGCGGCGCGGCGATGTCTCCGGCGGGCTTGTCTCCCTGGTCGACGTCGCCCCGACGATCCTGGCGAGCTGCGGCGTGGAGCCGGCGTCACCGCTGCCCGGTCGCGACCTGGCCGACCCGGTGGCCGGGCACGACTGCGTCTTCGCCGAGACCCGGCGTCGGCTGGGCGCCGGGGGCATGGCCCGCACCGAGCGGTACAAGCTGCTGTGGTCCGAGACGGCCGGAGAGTCCTTCTTCGACCTGGCCGCCGACCCGCACGAGCTGACCGACCTCCTCGACGACCCCGCGTACGGCGATGCGCTCGGGCAGCTGCGCGAGGCCGTGACGCGGTGGGCGGTCTACGACGCGACCCCACCTACCTACGTGGACCTCAGCGCTCCGCACCGCGGTATCGCCACCGAGGACGACCGTGCCGCGCGGCACGAGTTGTTCGCCTCCGAGGTCGCCAAGCACCGCACCGACTCGTGACCCCTATGAGGAGAGGAACGACGATCGTGACAACTCTTCGCAGGCTCCGACACCGGTTATCGAGGTTCGCCGCTTCAGCCGGCGCGGCGGCGGTGTTGATGCCGATGACGGCGGTACCCGTCGCGGCCGACGTCATCGAGACGACGGCCGACCCGTTCCAGGCGAAGACAACGGTGGTGTTCTCCGACCCGAACGTGCCGACCGGGTGTCACCGGATTCCGGCGATCGTCCGGGCGGTGGACGGGTCGTTGCTGGCCTTCGCCGAGCACCGGCTCAACAGCTGCGCCGACAAGTCCAACATCGAGACGGTGGTCAGGCGGCTGCCGGCCGGGGCCACGCGGTGGCTGCCGGAGCAGACGGTCGTGCGGGGCGAGCCTGACAATCCGCAGGCGCCGGCGACCCGCGGCAACGCCGCGCCGGTGGTGTACCGGCACCTGCCAGGGGCTCCGGCGGCCGGCGTCCCGGACGGCCGGATCGTGCTGCTGGGCACGTACAACCCGGTGGACCCGGCCACTCCCGGCCAGAGCCAAGGGGGTGCCCCGCGTACCCCGTACCTGGTGTACAGCGACGACAACGGGGTGACGTGGAGCCGGCCACGCGCCCTGGAGGAGCTGGACGACCCGGCCTGGGGTCACTACGCGACAGGTCCGGTGCACGCCATCCAGCTCACTCGCGGCGCCCACGCCGGGCGGCTGGTGGCAGGCGTCAACTACGTCCCCCCGGGCGTCCGCGGTGCCATGCTCGTCTACAGCGATGACGGCGGCGTGACCTGGCAGCGGGGCGCGCGGGTGGACTATCCGCTGGGCCGGCAACTGATCCCGCAGGAGATGAGCCTGGTCGAACAAGCCAACGGCGACATCTTCGTGTGGGCCAGGCAGAACTGGAGCGGCGGCACCGACGAGGAAGAGGCCGACCCGGACATTCGCCCGCACCGGGCGTACGCCATCAGCAAGGACGGTGGCCAGACATACGACAGTGGCTTCGCACTGCTGCGCGGATTCGAGGCACCGCCCGTCCAGTCGGCGGCCCTGCGGCTGCGGGCCACCGACGAAGGGGACCGGTACAACCGGATCCTCACGTCCGCTGCATCGGTGAACGTGGACCCGCGGAGCCGGATGACCATCCGCTCGACGTTCGACGAGGGGCTCAGCTGGCAGACCGTCGACACCCCTGCCCGCTCGAGCGACGAAGGCGTCCAGGTGTGGGGCGACAACAACCGCGACATCTCCGTCGAGGACTGCGCCTGTTACGGCGGTTACTCGGACATGGTGGAGCTCCCCAACGGCCATGTCGGGCTGCTCTACGAACGGACCAGGTCCGGTTGCTGGTCCACCCGGACCTGCGCTGGGACCACCGACTACCGCGCGGAGATCGCGTTCGTCGTACTCGACGACCGCGACCTGCACACCCCGTCCACCACTCCGGACGTGCCGGGCCGGTCGGCGCTGGTGTTCGAGGGCGTCACGACCACCCGCGGCGTGTACGGCAAGGCGCTGGCCTTCGACGGGCAGCGGGGCCGGGCGCAGCTGCCGTACCGGACCGCGCCGGTGCTGGGTTCTGGCGATTTCACCGTGTCGACCTGGATCAGGTACGACGACGACACCAAGGACCAGGTCATCTTCTCGGCGTACGGCCAGGACGGCGAGGCGAAGCTGTGGTTGCGGGCCGAGCCGGCCAGTGACCGTATCCGTGGCACGGTCAACGCCGCCGGCGGATCGGTGGCCGTCATGTCCGCCGGCGCGTACGCCGACGGCGTGTGGCATCACGTGGCGCTGCGCAGGCAGGGCGACACGGTCACCCTGTTCGTCGACGGCGCAGAGGCCGGGGTCGCGTCCGGGGCCGGCGGTGCCGTCACCGGCGACGACTCCGCACCGATCTACCTCGGGCAGGGCCTCGACGGGGCGAACCGGTTCCACGGCAGCATGGACGAGTTCCGCGTCCACGACCGCGCGCTGAGCACCGCTGAGCTGACCCGGCTGCGCACCAGCGACACCAACGGCATTCCCGGCCGCACCGCACACCTGCCGATGGACGCCGTCATCCCACCCGGCGCCTGATCCTCTTCCCCCACCAGAACCCTCATCGCCATGAGAAAGAGGAGCGGCGACCGTGATCGTTCATCGCAAACCCAAGCACCGGGCAGTGCTGCTCGCCCTCGGGGTCGGCGTGGCGGCGGCACTGACACCTGTCCAAGCTGCCGCGGCGGCGGTCGATCCGTTCGAGTCGAAGACCACCGTGCTGTTCTCCAGCCCGAACGTGCCGTCGGGGTGCTACCGGATTCCGTCGATCGTCCGGGCGGTGGACGGCTCGCTGCTGGCCTTCGCCGAGCACCGGTTCCACACGTGTGCGGACAAGTCCAACATCGAGACGGTCGTCCGCCGTCTGCCCGCCGGCGCCACCGAATGGCAGCCGGCGCAGACCGTGGTGCGCGGCGAACCAGGGGACCCGGTGGCGCCGGCGACCCGCGGCAATCCCGGCCCGGTGGTGTACCGGCAGCTGCCGGGTGCTCCGGCGGTCGACGCGCCGGACGGCCGGATCGTGCTGCTGGGAACACACAACCCGGTGGATCCGGCCAAACCCGGGACCAACCACCGGACCGCGCCGCGGACCCCGTACGTCCTGCACAGCGACGACAACGGACTGACGTGGGCTGCTCCACGCCCACTGCCCGAGCTGGACGATCCGTCCTGGGGCCACTACGCGACCGGCCCGGTGCACGCCATCCAGCTCACCCGCGGCGCGCACGTCGGCCGGCTGATCGCGGGCGTCAACTACAACTCCGGCGATGGGGCGGGCGCGATGCTGGTCTACAGCGATGACGCCGGCGTCACCTGGTACCGGGGCGCCAACGCCCTCTACGGCGCCGACCGTCAGCTGATCCCGCAGGAACTCAGCCTGGTGGAGCTCGTCAACGGTGACGTCATGGTGTGGGCCAGGCAGAACTGGAGCGGCGGCACGCCCGAGGAGGAGGCCGACCCGAACGTCCGTCCACACCGGGCGGTGGCGATCAGCAAGGACGGCGGGGCGACGTACCACAGTGACTTCACGCTGCGGCCCGGGTTCGAGGCGCCGAACATCCAGTCCTCGTCGTTGCGGCTGGTGGCCACCGACGAAGGTGACGCATACAACCGGATCCTCACCATGGCGCCGTCGGTGAACACGGAGCCGAGGATCAGGCCGACCATCCGCTCGTCGTTCGACGAAGGGCTGAGCTGGCAGTCCGTCGACACCCCGCTCGACTCGACCGACGAGGGCGTCCAGGTGTACGGAACCAATGACCGCAGCGCCACAGTGGAGGAATGCGCCTGTTACGGCGGCTACGCCGACATGGTGGAACTGCCGGGCGGTGATGTCGGGCTGCTCTACGAGCGCGGCGCCACCGACTACCGCTCCGAGATCGCCTTCGTCCGGCTCAACGACCGCGACCTGCACACCCCGTCCACCACTCCGGACGTGCCGGGCGGGTCGGCGCTGGTGTTCGACGGCGTCACGACCACCGCAGGCCGGTACGGCCGGGCGTTCAGCTTCGATGGGCAGCGCGGCCGGGCGCAGCTGCCCTTCCGGACCGCGCCGGTCCTGGGTACTGGTGACTTCACCGTGTCGACGTGGATCAGGTACGGCGACACCAGCAAGGACCAGGCACTGTTCTGGGCGTACGGCATCAACGGCGAACCCGAGGTGCGGCTGAGCGCCGAACCCGGCAACAACCGGATCCGTGGCACGGTGACCACCGCCACGGGGTCGGCCGGCGTCAGCTCCGACGGCGCGTACGCCGATGGCGCCTGGCACCACGTCGTGCTGCGTCGCCAAGCGGACACCGTCGCGTTGTTCGTGGACGGTGTCCAGGTCAGTGCCGCGTCCGGTGCCGCCGGGGCGGTCAGCGGCGACGATCCCACGCCCATCTACCTGGGGCAGCGGCTCGACGGGGCGAACCGGTTCCACGGCAGCATGGACGAGTTCCGCGTCTACGACCGCGCGCTGAGCACCGCCGAGGTGTCCCGGCTGCACACCAGCAACACCAACGGCATCCCCGGTCTCACAGCCCACCTGCCGATGAACGCCCTCGTGCCGGCCGGCGAGCAGACCGGAGACCGGTGATGCCCGGTCAGCGTCGCTGCCGCGTAGCCGCTGTTCCGCTCCTCGCGGCGGCGCTCGCCGGCACCCCTCTCGCCATCGCACCGACTGCCCCGCCTCCCTTGCACGCCGCGTCGGCGCCGGCGGCGCTCGCCGGATCCGTGCCCAGGCTGACCGCCGGGACATTCGCCGATCCACCCTCGACGGCGCGTCCGAAGTATCGCTGGTGGATGCCGATGGCCTTCACGCAGGACGAGCAGTTACGCGCCGAGCTCGCCGACATGAAGGCCGTCGGCGCCGGCGGCGCAGAGGTCGCCACGACCACCGCCATCGGCCCGAGGGCCTCCCATCCCGAGTTCCTGGCGGAGTACGGCTGGGGCTCGCCGCGCTGGGCACAGAAGGTCCAGAGCATGCTGGAGACCGCCGGCCGGCTCGATCTGGCCCTGGACTTCACCATCAGTCCACGATGGCCGGCCATCGTGCCCACGGTGACCGATATCAACGATCCACGGGCCTCGCAACAGCTGGTGTTCTCGCACGCCTTCGTCAAGGGCGGTATGAGATACAGCGGCGCCCTGCCGTCCAACTACCGCCCGCAACCCCCGGTCGGTGCGAGGCACACCCCGATCGCCGTGCTGCTCGCCCGGTGTGGGGACGCGGCCTGCGACCGCCAGGGCAGCGGTCCCCGGATGCTCCACCGCGACAGCGTGCGGGACCTCACCGGCAGCGTCGGCGACGACGGCACGCTGAGTCTCGACGTGCCGGGCGACGCCGGCGACACCTATGTGCTGATGGGCTTCTTCCAGACCGGCGACGGCCAGCTTCGCAACAACTTCACCACGACCACACCGAACTACGTCCTCGACCACCTCAGCGAACAGGGAGTCCGGGCGACGACGCAGTTCTACGACTCGTCGATTCTCACCCCGCCGGTGCGGGAGGCGCTCGACGCCGTCGGCAGGGTCGACCTCTTCGAGGATTCGCTCGAACTCGGGACCGCGCAGAAGTGGACGTGGGACTTCGCCGGCCAGTGGGAGCGGCGGCGGGGCTACTCGCCGATCTCGGTGCTTCCGGCGCTCACCGACGCCGGATCCGCGGGCCTCACCGCGGCACCGTTCTTCGACTTCACCGACGGCAGCGGCGCGCGCATCCGGACCGACTACCGGCAGACCTGGAACGACCTGTACATCGACTCCCGGCTCGTGCCGTTGCGCCAATGGGCGAACGAACGCGGCATGGCGCTGCGGAGCCAGGCGTACGGCGGACCCATCGACACGCCGCAGGCGGCCACCCATGTCGACGTGCCCGAGGGCGAGTCGCTGGTGTTCTACGACAACATCGAGCCCTACCGGCTGGTGTCGGTCGGCGCGCATCTGAACGGCACCCCCGTCGTGTCGAGCGAGTGTTGCGCGGCGCGGGCGAGCGTCTGGGCGACGACCGCCGGAGGCTGGCAGAGCTCGGCCAACCTGCGCTCGGTGTACCGCGGATACGCGGGTGGCGTGACCCAGGTGGTGTGGCACGGCTACCCGTACCTGACCAAGGGAGAGGGAACAGCCGACCAGGCGGTGTGGCCGGGCATGTCGTACGGGGGCAACACCTCGTTCGCCGAGGCATGGGGTGCCAAGGGCGGCCCCAACTGGCGGGACTACCGGGCGATCAACGACCACCTCGCCCGGCTGCAACTGGTGCTCCGGCAGGGCAAGCCGACCTTCGACGTGGCCCTGTACCTGCAGGACTTCGGCCTGCGATCGCCGGCCACCACGCTCACCGGACCGAAGACGCTCCTGGAGAGCGACTCGCCGCTGGCAGAACGTGGCTACACGTACGAGTACCTCAGCCCGGCGCACCTGCGGATGCCTTCGGCGAAGGTGTCGGACGGGCGGCTGTTCCCATCGGCCGGCGCATACCAGGCGATCGTCCTCGCGGACCAGAAGACGATGGCGGTGGACACCGCGCGCCGGTTGCTCGACCTGGCACGCGACGGACTGCCGGTCGTCTTCGTCGGTGAGCTGCCCTCGTCGACTCCGGGCTTCCACGCCGCGGCGGCGCAGGATGCCGAGCTGCGTCGGCTGATTGCCCAGTTGGCCGCGCGGCCCCGCGTGCACCGGGTCGCCGACCTCGCGGTCGTGCCGGACCTGCTCGCCCGGCTCGGGATAGCGCCGGCCGCCGCGTGCGCGACGCCGTCCGCCGACGTGTTGAGTGTCCGCCGTTCCGACGCGACCACCGACTACTACTACCTGTTCAACCAGCGGTCGTGGGCGACCGAACAGCGGCTGACGCTCACCGGCGAAGGACGACCGTACAAGCTGGACACCTGGACCGGCGAGATCACTCCCCTCACCGACTATCGGCAGACACCGCACGGCGTGGAGGTCAACGTCGCCCTGGAGGCATCCGATACCGCGGTCATCGCGCTGTCGACCCGCCACGACGAGACGTTCCGGTGGTCGGCCCCGGTCGAACACGGTCCGACCGTCGCCCGCAATACCGGGTTGGGTCCTGTGCTACTCGACGATTGGACTCTCCAGGTGGAGAGCTGGACACGGGGTGAATCAGGGCTGCCCGGTGACACGGCCAAGACCACTCTTCCGGCCGTTGAACCGGTCGTCGGTGAGCGTGGAGCGCTGCCGCCGTGGTCGGCGATCACACCGGCGAACGGCTACGACGTCGACCTCGGCGACGTGTCCGGGGTCGGGACGTACACCTCGACGTTCACCCTCGACGACTCGTGGGGCGGGGTCCGCACGGCATACCTGGATCTGGGAGCCGCCGTCGACACGGTCACCGTGACGCTGAACGGGACCCGCATCCCGGCGCGGAGCCCGCAGGATCTCCGGCACATCGAGGTGGGCCGCCATCTGCGGGCCGGTGACAACACCCTGACGGTGCGCGTCGCGTCGACCCTCGTCAACGCGGTCCGGGTCGCACCTGGCACCGGGGCGGCCGGCCGGCCACGCCAGGACTACGGGTTGTTCGGGCCGGTACGCCTGACACCGCGCGAGGCCCCGCAGCCGACCCTGGCGGTGGAGGCCCTGGAGCGGGAACTGCCGCTGGCCGCCGGCGGCGCCAACCAGGCACGCGTCCGCATCGCCAACGACTCACCCAGACCGGCGTCGGTATCGGTCGACGTGACGACCGACGACGGGGCCGAGGCGACGGTGGACCGGCCGACCCTGCGGATACCCGGACGGTCGTCGGCGACGGCGCTGGTACGCCTGAGCGGTCAGCGCGAGTCCGGCTCCTCAATCCTCGTCATCGACGCGGTGGCGGCGAACGGGGCGAGTGGGCAGGCGCACGTCACCCTTCGGCACTCCGACAACCTGGCGGTCAACACGACGGGTAGCCCGTACCCGCGCGTCTGGGCGTCGAGTTACCAGTACCAGCATCCGCCTTCGTTCCTGACGGACGGTTCTGCGTCGACGTACTGGGTGTCCGGCGGTCATACGCCCGGGCAGGCGCCGACACCGGAGACTCCGGAGTTCATCGGCGTCGACCTCGGACTGGCCACGGTGGTGCGTGCGGTGGGGTTGAGCGGCCGGGACAACTGGGCCCCGCGATCGTACGACGTGCAGACGTCTCTGGACGGCGAGCGGTGGACGACCGTGCTGGCGGTCACGGACGACGCCAGGAACGCGGCGACCACCAGGGCGGTCACGCCGACACGGGCGCGCCACGTACGGCTGCGCATCACCGAATGCCGTTACCCCACCCAGCCGGGTCACAACACACAGCTGGCCGAGTTCGCTGTCTACTCCGCCGACGCCTGAGAAACGGAGGCACGCAATGCGCCCTGTCACTGGAAACCGTTCGCCACGATCCGTACTCGCCGCGGTCTTAGCCGTGGTCACCGTCACCGCGTCCACGGTCCTGGCGCCCTACGCCGCACCGGCAGCGGCGGCCGGCAGCGACAGACTGCGACTGGTGGCGTTGTCGGCCAGGCCCGAACTGGTGACGGCGGACGACGTGCTCGTCACCGCGGCGGTGCCGCGCGGCAAGCCGTTGGACGCGGTCCGGTTCACGCTCAACGGCGCCGACATCACCGGCTCCTTCCGGGCAGACGCGAACGCGCACGCCTTCACCGGCCTGGTCGATCGGCTGCGGCCCGGACGCAACCACCTTGTCGCGACCGCGGGGCCGCTGCGCGACCAGCTCGTCCTGACGAACCATCCGGCCACCGGGCCGGTGATCAGCGGTCCGCACGAAACGCCGTACGTCTGCACCACGGACCGGTTCCGCCTGGTCGACGGCGGCACGCTCGGCGACCCTCTCGACGCCGACTGCTCCGTGGCCACCCGGGTCGACTACGCCTACCGGTCGACCAGCGGAAAGACCCTGCCGCTGCCGGATCCGGCGGCCAGACCCGACGACCTCGCCTGGACGACGACCCTCACCGGCCAGACGGTCCCGTTCCTCATCCGGATCGAGACCGGCACGGTCAACCGGTCGATCTACCAGATCTCCATGCTGCACGACCCGGCGACGGAAGAACCCGCCTTCCACCGGCGCAGCCCCGGCTGGAACGACCGGCTCATCTACACCTTCGGCGGCGGCTGCCGGCGCGGCTGGTACACCCAGGGCACGAACACCGGCGGTGTACTGGACCCGCAGATGCTCGGCCGCGGCTACGCGGTCGCGTCGGCGTCGCTGAACGTCTTCGGCAACAACTGCAACGACCTGCTCGCGGCAGAGACCATGATGATGGTCAAGGAACGGTTCGTCGAGCGCTACGGCGATCCGCTGTTCACCATCGGCTGGGGTTCTTCTGGAGGTTCCTACCAGGGACACCAGATCGCGGACAACTACCCGGGTCTGCTGGACGGCATCGTGGTCGGGCAGTCGTTCCCCGACGTCACGTCCGCGACGAACTTCACGCTGTTCGACTCCCGGTTGCTCGAGCACTATTTCACCGAGGTCGCGCCGGACACGTTCAGCCAGGAGGAGCAGCGCCAGGTCGCCGGTTTCCGGCGGTGGGAGAGCATCCGCAACCTCAGCGACGGGGCGAAGCGGCTGGACCCGGTCGCTGAATTCCCCACTGTGTTGCTCGCGGAGCTGCGCTACCACCCGCAGACCAACCCCCGTGGAGCGCGCGGAGACGTCTACGACCACACCGTGAACGTCTACGGACGCGATCCGGCCACCGGGTTCGCCCGGCGGGCTCTGGACAACGTGGGGGTGCAGTACGGGCTGGCCGCGCTGAACTCGGGCGCGATCACCCCGCAGCAGTTCCTCGACCTCAACCAGGGCATCGGGGGACTGGACATCGACGCCAAGCCGACGGCGCAGCGCACCGCGGCGGACCCGATCGCGAGGGACGCCGCCCACCGCACCGGACGCATTCTCTTCGGCGGGGCCGGCCTGGCCGGCACGCCGATCATCGACTACCGGTCGTACTCCGATGACGCCGCGAACGGCGACATCCACATGATGACGCACGGTTACGCCACCCGGGCGCGGCTGGAGGCGGCGAACGGCGACTCCGGCAACCAGGTCTTCCTCGTGGAGGACAGCCGGTACGGCGGGTTCAGCCTGACCAGCCCGACTCTGCGGTACGCCCTGACGAAGATGGAGGAGTGGCTGACCGCGATCGCGGGCGACGACCCGCGCTCGCCCGCGCACCAGAAGGTGGTGCGGAACAAGCCGGGTGATCTCACCGACGCCTGCTGGAGCCGCGACGCCGAGCCTCGCAAGATCGTTCAACGGCTCACCGCGGACAATGCCGGAGAGTGCGGACAGCAGTTCCCTGCCTACCCCACTCCACGACTGGTAGCCGGCGCTCCGCTGACCGATGACGTGGTGACCTGCCACCGCAAGGCCGTCGACTGGAGCGACTACCGGGTGACCTTCAGCCCGGCCGAGCGCCGTCGGCTGTTGGAGATCTTCCCCTCAGGCGTGTGCGACTGGACCAAGCCCGGAGTCGGGCAGCGGCCGTTGCGCGATACCTGGCAGGCGTTCAACTGATCTCATGGAGGACTGCCCATGCCCCGACATCGATTCCATACCCGCCTGTTAGTCTCCGGATGCGCTGCCCTGGCATTCGGCGCAGCGACCCTCTCCGCCCCCGGTGTCGCGGCCGCCGCACCAGCCGCCACCGACGCCTATTCGACGTCCTGCGACGCCGAGGCCGTGAGCTACCGGCTGGTGCGCGTGCTCGACCTGCCCACCGCCGCGAACTGGCGGGACGCTACCCCTCCGTACACACTCGACGACACCGCCGGCGTCGCCGGCGGTTTCGACCGGGTCGGCTACTGCCTGGAGCTCACCACAGAAGCGGGCACGAGCTGGGTGTGGACCTCGATGGAGGCGCTGAGCGGCAACCCCGGCGACGTGGGCCTGCCGACCCGCATGGAGCAGTCGCGGCACCAGTTCGTCGACGACCTGACGGTCGTCTCCAACGTGCCCGGCGTACAGGAGGTCGACGGCGGCTCCGGCTGGGTCGAGATGTGGCCCAACCAGTACGACGGAACGGGTTCGCGGCAGATACCGGGAGCGTCCGAGACCGCACGCGATGCCGACGACGCGGTCCTGTGGGCGAACGGATACGGCTCGTTCCAGGTGCACGCGTTCGCCGACGCCGCAAACGCCCGCGGTCCGCGGTCCGCGGACGCCGCCACCGCGACTCCGGTGCTGGCCGTCAACGCCTTCACCACCGCCGGACCGCAGACGATGGACGTCGGCATCGGCGCCGGCCCGGGTGAGAACCCCGACTGGACATCCGCCGCGAACGCCGGCGATTACACCGCCCGGCGGCTCACCTTCTACGCCCGGCCCTCGCTGGCCCGGGTGGACACCGCCCCCATTTCGCGGCAGGTCGTCCCTCGCCCGGGCCGGACGGCCACCAGCGTGTCTGTGCCGGTCAGCGGGGTGGCACTGGACCCTGACGTCACCGCGGTCGAGCTGCGGATCACCCGCGACGGCCGGCGGACGACCAGACGGGCAGCCGTGTCACCGGCGGCACCGCGGTTCTCGTTGACCCTCTCGCTGCCTGTGGCGCTGACGTCGACCGACCTGGAACTCATCGCGCACACCGCCGACGGCGGCAGCCGCCGCATCGGACGCGCGCTCGACGTCGTCGCCGGTGACGTCATCGTCGTGCAGGGGCAGTCGAACGCGCAGGCCGGCCAGCAGGCGAACTCGACGTCGTCGGAGGAGGACCGGTCCCGGTGGGTACGTACCTTCGGCACGTCCAACAACAACACCCCGCGGCTGGCCGCCGCCATGGGCGGCTGGACCTACGCCATGGGCGACAACGTCCAGCGGGTCGCGGCGATCGGCCAGTGGGCGGTCCGGATGGGACAGCTGATGTCGGCCGAGCTCGGCATCCCGATCGCCATCGTCAACGGTGCCCGCGGTGGCAAGCCGATCAGCTACTTCGCCCGCAACGACGGCGACCCCACCGACGGCGCGACCAGCTACGGGATGCTGTTGCAACGGCTCGCCCGGGCCGGCCTGACCGGGCCGGACGCCATCGACGTCATGCTGTGGTACCAGGGTGAGGCTGACCGCGACAAGGCTGAGGTACACGTCGCCGGCTTCACCGAGCTGGTCGCGGACTGGCGCCAGGACTACGGCGCCGAGTTGCCGGTATACGTCCACCAGGTCCGGAGCTCCCCATGCGACCAAACCATCCCGGTGGCGCTGCGTGACGCCCAACGGCGGCTGCCGGACACCATCGACAACCTGCGGGCGGTGTCGACGACCGGCCTCAACGGCCACGACGGTTGCCACTTCCACTACATCGACGGCTATCGCACCCTGGGTGAGCACAACGCGGCCATGCTCCTCGACGACCTGTACCGCCCGGGCGCCCCGAAGGTGGCGCCGCCCAACCCCAGAGCGGCTCACCGGGTCGACGGCAACCCGGACCAGCTGGCGGTGACACTCCGCTCCCCGGCCGGCCCGCTGACCGTCGAGGACGGCGCCGCCGCGGACTTCCTGGTGCCGGGCACCGTCGTGGAATCCGTACGCCGGCAACGCGGCCGTGGTCTGGTGCTGACGCTGGACCGGCCGGTACCTGCCGGCGCCACCGTGGCCTACCTCGCCCACCATGGCGCCGGCCCCCGCGTCGTCGACGCCCTCGGCATGGGGCTGCTTGCCTTCCGGATCCCCGTCGAATAGCCACATGACCGTCATCGTGACCGGCCGCAGTGTGCTGGCTCACCGCCGCCACCAGGCACGTGGGGTCGATCATGCGCAGCAGCATGTCCCGGCCGGCTGAACCCGTCCAGCCGGCCGGGACAGTCCGCGGCGAACATGCTCGGTAACGGCTACCGTACACAGGGTGAAGTCCTTCAATACGACGGGCCCATGCCGGCCGGGCAAGCACTTCATGCTGCCCCCGATTCCCCGGATCCCTGAGGCGAAGGAGCTGGTCGGCGAAGGGAAATACTTCGTCGTTCCCGGACCCAGGCAGAGCGGCAAGACCACCTCTCTCCAGGCGCTGGCCGCCGAGTTGAGCGCCGAAGCTGAGCACGCGGTGGTGTACGTCTCCTGCGAGAGCGCCTCCACCAAGGCTGTCGAGGACGCCCCGGCCGAAGTGCGCATACTCTCCGAGCTCCGGGAGGCACCCGGCTGCTGAGCCTCCGGTGGCGATCCGTCCCGGCTGGTCGGGCCATTGCCGTTCAACATCCTGGCCAAGTCCATGCGGCTGGCCGATTTCACTTTCGAGCAGGTGGCTGAGCTGTACGGTCAGCACACGGACGCCACCGGTCAGGAGTTCACGCCGCACGCGATTCAGCGGGCCTTCCACGCCTCTCAGGGACAGCCGTGGCTGGTCAACGCCCTGGCCCGCGAGATCATCCGGGAGATGCGCGTACCAGCCTCGCAGCCGATCACCGATGAGCACATGAACGTAGCGCCAATCCGATCTACCAGGAGGTCGTGCTGCGGGTGCTTGCCCAGCGGGCCGAGGCCGCCATCCGCATCGACCGGGCCGCGTTCGGCAGTGGGAGGCGGTCGAGCTCAAGGTCCGCCACCCCCGCCAGCCCGATCCCGTCGCCGACGGACTGACGCAACTCGACGGCTACCTCGACCACCTCGATCTGAAACAAGGCACGCTCGTCGTCTTCGACCGACGCCCCACCGCGCCGCCCCTCCTGCAACGCACCGCCATCGAGCAGGTCACCAGCCCAGCCGGACATGCCGTCACTCTCGTCCGCGCGTGACCTTCCGCGTCCCGGATCACTCGGCCTCACCAGTGGGCCGCACCCGGACACACCGATGCGCCGGAACGGTGGCTTTTGCTCGTAGCCCTCGCTGGGGTCGACCGGTCAAGACCTGCCGTGATCTCCGAGCGGAGCCGGCCGGAGATCTTCTGCTGGGTGAGTTGCGCTGGTGGTTACTGGTTGCGCACGTGGTCGTAGTGCCGGGCGGCGCGGGCGCGGTTGCCGCAGGCGGCTGAGCACCATTCGCGCCGGTGGTGGTCCTTGACGAAGAACAGGACGCAGCCGGGGGCCTGGCAGGCGCGCAGTTTGGCGAGGTCGGGCCCGGTGAACAGGTCCACGGCGTCCTGGGCGATGGCCGACAGCGCGGCGGGTACGGCTGGTGCTTCGCTGAGCGGCTGGACCGAGGGCTCATGATCCCAGCGCAGTTCGCGCCAGCGCGGGGCCGAACGAACATGTCTGTTCAGCACTTCGACGGCGGCTGCCTCCGGGGGCGTTCCAGTGATGGCCGCCGTGGCCAGAGTCCTGATGGTGTCACGGATGTCGCGGGCCGTGGCCAGGTCGGACAGCCCGATGGCGATGGGGTCGGGCAGGGGGAGCGCCAGTCGGGAGCGGACCTGCTCCAGCCAGAACGCCAGCTGCTCGTCGGTCTGCAGGCCGTCCTGGAGGTGGCCGCGCACGGCGTAGGTGGCGTTGGCCAGTTCGATGGGCAGGGGTTCGCCCATCACGGGGCCGGTGGTCACGGTCATGGCCGGGTCTGGCGCAGTTCGCGGAGCTCGGCGTTCTCCCGCTCCAACTCCGCGATCCGGTCGCGCAGGTGCCCGAGGGCGTGCTCGACGGCGTCGCGGGGGAACAGTTGGGGGATGTGCTGAGGGCAGTTCCAGTTGAATCCCTCGACATCGATCAGTACGGCGCGCTCCACCTTGGCAGGGTAGCCCGCGACTGCCAACGCCTGGTCGCCCTCGACCACCCGGGCGCGGCCGAGGATCTTCAGCCGCACCTGGTTGGCGTAGTCCATGAGGAAGAGCGCGACCCGGTCGTCGTGGTCGAGGTTGCCGCGGGTGATGTACTGCCGGTTGCCGCGGAAGTCGGCGAACCCGAGCGTGTGATCGTCGATCACCGTGAGGAAGCCGGGCGGTCCGCCGCGGTGCTGGATGTAGGGCCAGCCGGTCTCACCGACCGTGGCCAGGTAGAAGCTGTCGCGTTCGCCGATGAAGTGGCGCTCGTCGTCGCCCAGCCGGTCGGCTTCCTCCGGTCCGGTGAGCATCCGACGGTAGGCCCGGTCGCTGCCGTGCTCGCGCTGGTGGGCCTGCACACCGGGGGTGAAGGTGAGTTGTGCGAACCGGCTGGTCACGGTCAGCTCCCCGGGCCGAAGACGGTGCGGTCTTCCTCGGCCGGCTGCACCTTCTGCGCGGCGGTCTCGGCGGTGAAGGGGGGAAGCGGCGGGCGAGACATGTGTGCTCCTTGTAGGTCCGGTACGGCGTGCGGCTGCACCGCCCGCCGTACCGGGGTCGTGGGCCGGTCAGTGCTCGTGGGTGACGACAGGCCAGTCGATGGCGACCCGGCCTGCCTTGTTGAGGTAGTTGGTGAAGACATTGAGCGCCACGTTCGCGACGACCTCGGCGATCTCGCCGTCGGACAGACCCGCTTGGCGGGCAGCGGTCAGCTGCTCGTCGGTGACGGTGCCCTGGTTGCGGACCAGGACGGTGGCCAGGATCAGGGCAGCGGCGGCCTGGGAGTCGTCGGCTTCACCCTTGCGGGCGGCGGTGGCCTCGTCCTGGCTCAGCCCGGCCAGTTTGGTGCCGATGTAGGTGTGCGCGGACAGGCAGTAGTCACAGCCGTTCTCCTGGGCGACCAGCAGCGCGATGCGTTCACGGACCGCGGCGGTCAGGCTGCCGCCGCCCAGGGTGCCGGAGAACTCCAGGTAGGCCTTGAGTACGGCGGGGCTGTTGGCCATCGCCTTGGTCATGTTGGGGGTGACACCGAGGGCCTTTTGCACGGCGGCGAGCAGGTCGGCGGCCTGGCCGGTGGCGGTCTCGGGCTGAATCAGGGGAAGTCCGGACATGCAGGGGTCTCGCTCTCTAATGATTAGAATCGCTTTGATTCGTTAGAACGCCGGTGAACCGGTACTGAGACAGAGCATGCGGGCCCGCATTGATAGGTTCCCCATGCATTCGCCATGGACGGACCTATGGGGGGCTGTTTCGCGACGTCAGAAGGGCAGACGATGAGGGTACGGTTCACGATCCTGGGGCCTGTGGGAGTGTCGGTCGGCGACCGGATGGTGCCCGGGGCGGCCCCGCGGCATCGTGCGGTGCTGGCCTACCTGCTGCTGCACGCCCGGACCGTGATCAGCACCGACAGGCTGATCGGCGCCATCTGGGGCCTGACCCCGCCCGGCACGGCCCGCGCGCAGATCCATGCCTCGATCGCGGTGATCCGCAAGGTGCTGCGCGAGGCGGGCGCGGCACAGGTCCTGCAGACCCGGGCGGCGGGGTACGTCATCGTGTCCGAGCCGGGGCAACTGGACCTGGAGGAGTTCACCAGTCGGATCGTCGCAGCCCGGACCGCTGACGACCCGGCGGCGCAGCTCCGGGCCGCGTTGGCGCTGTGGCGGGACGAGGCCTTCGCCGACGTGCTCGCCGACTATGTGGACGAGGCCCGAGCTCGATTGACGGAACGGCGGCTGACTGTCGTAGAGCGCCTGGCCGAGCTGGAGCTGGCGCAGGGCCGCCACGAGGAGCTCATCGACGAGCTGACCTCCCACCTGGCGGTTCATCCGCTGCGGGAGAAGCTGTGCGGCCACCTCATGCTGGCTCTGCATCGGTCCGGACGCCAGGCCGACGCCCTGACCGTCGCCCGCACCTTCCGGGACCGGCTGGTCGAGCAGCAAGGCCTGGATCCGAGCCGGACCTTCCTCACTCTGGAACAGGCCATCCTGCGCGACGATGCGGGCCTGCATCCTCACTCCACACCGGTCCAGCCCGCACCCGTCGCCGGGCCGGCGCCGCGCCCGTCCTTCCTACCCTGGGACACCCCCGATTTCGCGGGACGAACCACGGAACTCGATCGGCTGGACCGCTCAGGAACGGACAAGGGCGCGGTCGTGATCATCTCGGCGATCGACGGCATGGCCGGGATCGGCAAGACCACCCTGGCCGTCCACGCCGCCCACCGACTCGCCGCCCACTACCCCGACGGACAGCTATTCATCGACCTGCACGCCCACACCACCGGCCAGACACCCGTCGAACCGGGCACCGCGCTGGAGGTCCTGCTGCGGCAACTGGGCGTGCCCGCCGACCGCATTCCCGCCGCCGACACTGAGCGGGCGGCGCTGTGGCGGGCCGAACTCACTCACCGCCGGGTCCTGATCGTGCTGGACAACGCCGCCGATACCGACCACGTCCGGCCGCTGCTGCCCGGCGCCTCCCACAGCCTCATGCTGATCACCAGCCGCCGTCGGCTGGTCGATCTGGACGGCGCCCGCGCCCTGTCCCTGGACCTACTGTCGGCCACTGACGCCGTGGAGTTGTTCACGGCGATCGTGGGCGAACGGGCGATCGCCGAACCCGTCGCGGTCCTGGACGTGCTGCAGCTGTGCGGATTCCTGCCGCTGGCCGTCCGGATCGCCGCCGCCCGGCTGCACCACCGCCCCCGGTGGACCGTCGAATACCTGGCCGACAGGTTGCGTGACCAGCGCCGCAGGCTGGGCGAGTTGTCCA
This sequence comes from Nonomuraea basaltis, assembly GCF_005893125.1. Taxonomy (GTDB): domain Bacteria; phylum Actinomycetota; class Actinomycetes; order Streptosporangiales; family Streptosporangiaceae; genus Nonomuraea; species Nonomuraea basaltis. The sequence goes on from NZ_VCJS01000013.1 coordinate 89,562, forward strand.
CCTCCGAGCGGGGCGTGGCGGCCGCATTCACCCTGTCCTACCAGCAGCTCAACCCCGACCAGCAACGCCTGTTCCGGCTGCTGAGCCTACATCCCGGAGCCGACATCGACCCCTACGCGGCCGCCGCGCTGGCCGACTTCCCGCTGGAGAAGGCCGAGGCGCTGCTTGAAGACCTGCTGGACGCCCATGTCCTGCTGCAGCACGAGCCCGGCCGCTACACCTTCCACGACCTGCTACGAGACCACGCCCGGTCGGTCGCCTCGGCCAGCGAATCCGCCGACGCCCGGCACGATGCCCTGACCCGCCTCTTCGACCACTATCTGTACACCGCCAGTGCCGCGATCGACCTCCTCTACCCCGGTGGCGACGGCCGCAGGCCCCGCATCCCCGAACCGGGTACCCCCACCAGGTGCTTCGGCGACGTGACCCAGGCGACCGCTTGGCTGGACGCCGAACGCGTCAACCTCATCGCCACCGCCACTCATGCCGCCGACCGTGACTGGCCAACCCACACCAGCCACCTGTCGATAACCCTGTTCTACTACCTCTACGAACGTGCTCACCACGCCGATGCGCTCACCCTGCACACCCAGGCACTGAGCGCCAGCCGACACCGCAGTGATCGGTCCGGTGAGGCTCGCGCGCTCATCCACCTGGGTGTGGTGAACTGCGTGCGGGGCCGCCACGCGCAGGCCGCCCAGCAGTCCCGGCAAGCTCTCAACCTGTTTCGCCGGCTGGGGGACCGGAACGGAGAAGCGGCGACGCTGAACAACCTTGGCAACCTCCACCTGATGTTGCGCGAGTACGACGAGGCTCACAAGTGCTACCGGTGCGCCATTGACCTGTGCCGCGAGCTAGGTCGGCGGCTCAACGAAGCCGTCGCTCTGGGCAACGTCGGCCTGGTCTACGAGCGGCAGGGACGTTACGAGGAGGCCCACGACTACCATCGGCAGGCGCTGGACCTGCATCGCGAACTGGGCGGAGGTCAAGGCGAGGCCCGGGTGCTGAACAACCTCGGGCGGGTGTACCAGCGGCAGGGACGTTACGAGCAGGCCCTCGACCATCATCGGCAGGCGCTGGACCTGCATTGCGAGATCGGGAGCCGGGACGGTGAAACCGAAGCGCTCAATCACCTCGGAGAAGCCGAGAGGTTGATGAGCGACCCCGCCCAAGCCGTCGACCGTCATCATGAGGCCCTCGCCCTCGCCCTTGAGCTGGGCAACCACCCGGAACAGGGCCGCGCCCACGACGGCCTGGCGCGTGCTCACCGCGATCTCGGCCGCCTCGACCTGGCCCACGATCACGCCAAATTGGCCCTCGACCTGTACACCGGCCTCGGCGTTCCGGAGGTCGACGAGGTCCGCGACTTCCTGGCCGGCCTCGGATGAGGCCCCTCCGGCCGTCGCAAAGCTGATCATCGCTACTGTCGGACTGCGTGTCCCGCCTCATGAGGAGAAGTCACCCATGACCACCGATCTATCCTCGCTGCGACGGAAGTTTCCCGGTCTGGATGGCCGGGCCATCCGGCTGGACGGTCCGGCGGGCGCCCAGACGCACCGGTCGGTGCTTGAGGCCATGGCGACCTACCTGCGCACCAGCAACGCCAACCGCGGAGGAGTGTATGAGCAAAGCGTCGCCACCGAAGACCTGGTCGGCCGGGCGCGACGGCACACCGCGGCGTTCCTGGGCGCCGACGCCGACGAGGTGGGCTTCGGCCTGTACGCCACCACGATCAACTTCCATCTGAGCCGAAGCGCCGCGCGGGACCTGCGGCCCGGCGACGAGATCGTCGTCACCCGGCTCGACCACGAGGCCAACATCGCACCTGGGGCTGGACACGGGCGCACTGCGTGTCGGATTGATGCACTACAACACCCATGAGGAGGTCGCCCGACTCATGCAAGCTCTGGAAGAGGTGTGAGAGGGGTGATCTATCCTTGAAGCGATCTTCGCTGAACCGCGACACTGTCACGGTTCGCTGTGCCGTCGGCCCGCGAAGATGGCGGTGGGGTCGCCGGTGTACCAGGCGTTGTCGATGCTCATCCGGTGGATGAGCCAGCGCTGGCCGTCGCGGACGAGGGCGACATCGTAGGGGTTCTTCAACAGGGCGTACGTGTTGTGGTCTGCGGTGAGAAGGTGCTGTGCTTCGACCAGGGCGGTCAGGCGTGCGGTGTCGCCGTCGATGGCGATGCGGGGGTTGGTGACCTGGTGGGTGGTGTCCACCCGGCCACTGAACATTCCCAGGATGGCGGTGGTGATCGTGTCGCGCCCGGACATCAACGGCGGCTCGGCCCCCCACTTGGCGGCTGCCGGCCGGAAGTCGAGCTCGGCGTCGGCGGTGAAGGCCGAGGCGAAGAGATCCTTGTCCTTGAGGTCCTGGCCGAGGCCGAATCGGTACAGCGCGTCGATGATCTCCGTTCGGTCCTTCAACTCGCGGACGACCGCATCGCTGTCGAAGCCTGAAGCGGTCATGGCGTGGTCGTGAACGACGTACATGGTGGTTCTCCTTTATGGGCGGAGGTTGCTCATCGCTCGGCTCGCCTGGGGGCAGAGGCCCAGAGGGCGACGGAGATGTAGAGCGCCTGAAGCGGAACGCGCAGCCCAAGCGGGGTGGCTCCGCCGCCGTTGTAGGGCACGTCGGCGACGACGGCGTAGATGTTGGCCGGGAGCAGCAGGAGGTAGAGCAGCGCCAGGCAGAGTCCGGCCGCCCGGCGGGTGCGGGTGAGCACCAATCCGGCCGCGCCGAGCAGTTCCAGGACGCCCGTGAGGTAGACCATCGCGTCGGGGAAGGGCACGAACGGCGGGACCATGCGGACCAGGTCGGCGTGGTTGGGCATGACCGTCACGGTCGCGGGGACGAAATGCGCGCTCGCGGTGACGACCAGCATGACCGCCATGGCGTGGGCGGCGCTGACCCGCCAGCCGGCGAAGCGAATGACGGTGAGCGCGCCGATCGCCCTGAAAACGAGCAGGGCGATCGTCAGCACAATGAAGGCGGTCATGAGCCGAGAGATTCGGCGTGGTCACGGGCGAACTCGGCGAAGGAGCGCGCCGGACGGCCGGTGACTTCGGTGAAGTCGGGCGTGGTGTAGTCGCCCCAGCCGGACGCGTATGCCCTGAAGTACTCCAGGGTGACCGCGGAGACCCACTCAGACAAGCCGAAGCCGGTCAGCGCGGCATAGGCCTGCTCGTCGGTAACGGGCTGATAGGTGGCGCCCGCGGCGGCGGCGGCCTCGTGCAGGGTAATGCTCTCCGGGCCGGTGATGGTGTAGGTACGGCCGGCATGCGGCTTCGGGTCCGTCAGTACGGCCGCCGCGAAGTCGGCGATGTCGCGTACGTCGATCAGGCCGAGGCGGCCGTCGCCGAGTCCGGCATACATGGTGCCGCTGCTGACCGAGCCGAGCAGGTTCTGCATGAAGAAGCCGGGCTTGATGATCGTCCAGTCCAGGCCGGACTCGCGTAGTTCGTGGTCGGACAGGGCGTGCAGACGGCCGTTGCGGGTGGGTGCGTCGTGGGCGGCGCCGATGGCTGACATGCGGACAATGTGCTTGATTCCGGCCTGCTTGGCGGCGTGGACGGCGTTCATGCTGACGTACGGGGCCTGTGGGCCCAGGGCAGTGAGCAGCCATAGCGTGTCCACTCCGGCGAAGGCCTTCTCCAGCGAGGAGGGCTCGTCCAGATCGCCGATCACGACCTCGACGCCGGAGGGCGCCTTGGCCGGGTCGCGGACCATGGCTCGGACGTCGGCGCCCTTGAGGACGTTGAGCAGGGCGCCGGAGATGTTGCCGTTGGCGCCGGTGATGAGGATGGTCATGGGAATGGCCCTTTCAGCTAGTGATCAGAGGTGTTGTCGCAGGTCAGCGGGATCGGGCCGGGGTGGATGACGACCTGGGAGCGGAGCGTGCGGTGGACCGGGCAGCGGCCGGCGATCTGCAGCAGCGCGTGGTCATCGAGGTGCACGCGGCCGGCAGCAGGTCGTACGGCGTGGGCCCCGTGTCGGCGCCGCCCGCCGCGATCGGTTCGTCCACGGCCTGTTCGATGAGTGCGGTGAGGCTGGTCAGGAGTTCCTCGCGCAGGACCGGGTCGTCGTCGGGGTTGAAGTGCGGCAACGTCTCCAGACCCGCGTAAAGCTCGGATGTCACCCCATCGGGGGCGATCGCCGCCACGGTCTTGAGCGTGGCCTCGTTGACCGAGCCCGTCCGGACGCTGCCGCAGAGGAGCCGGCTCGCGCGAGCCGTACTGGAGAAGAGGGCTGGTCAGTGGCGGACGACAGGCCAGTCGATGTCGGTCTCGGCGCTCTTGTTGAAGTAGTTGGTGAAGACGTTGAGCGCGACATGGCCGACGACCTCAGCGATCTCGGTGTCGGACAGTCCGGCTTCGCGGGCCGCCTTCAGGTCGGTGTCTTCGATGTCGCCGCGGGTACGGACCACCGTGGCGGCGAAGGTGAGCGCGGCCTGGACGCGGGGGTCGTCGGAGTGGCCGTGACGGGCATGGTCGGCCTGAGCGGCGTTCAGTCCGGCCAGATTGGTGGCGATGTAGGTGTGCGCCGACAGGCAGTAGTCACAACCGTTCTCCTGGGCGACCAGCAGCGCGATCTGCTCGCGGACCGGGGCAGCCAGCGCGCCGCCTGCCAAGGCGCCGGAGAACTCTAGGTAGCCCTTGAGCACGGCGGGGCTGTTGGCCATCGCCTTGGTCATGTTCGGGGTGACACCCAGCGCCTTCTTCACGACGGCCAGCAGCTCGGCGGCGGCGCCGGTGGCGGATTCGGGCTGGATCAGGGGAAGACGGGACATGCTCGGTCTCACTTTCGTGTTCTCTTCAGTGGTGGCGCCCGTTTCCGGGGCTGAGACCGAGCATGCGGGCCCGTGTTGATAAATTCCCCATGCTTTTCCTATAGGTCGTCCTGTAGGGGGACTAGTTCACGTCAGGGAGTGGGAGGGCGACGTCGGTGACCGGCCGATGGGTTCGAGCGATGTCGCTGCTGCGGGCGCCGGCGGACCCGGCGGAGCGGTTCAGCCGCGGGTCAGATCCTGGAGGCCGACTACGCGCAGCAGTTCCAGCCGCTCGTAGGACCTGCTGCCCGGACGGGCGGTGTAGACGACCAGCCGCTGGTCGTGCTCCGGGTTCAGCAGTACCTCGCAGTCCAGCTCCAGCAGGCCGACGACCGGGTGCAGGAAGCGTTTGACGTCGGTGCGGCGTACGGCGACGTGGTGGGTGTCCCACAGCGCCGAGAACTCGTCGCTGCGGGCGCGGAGCCGGCGTACGAGCCCTGCCAGCCGCGCGTCGTCCGGGCGGCGGGCGAAGGTGGCGCGCAGATCCGCCACTGCGGCGCGGGCGGCATGATCACGGTCCTCGGCCGGGAAGAGTTCCCGCGCGGAGGGGTCGGTGAAGTAGCGCCAGACGACGTTGTGCTCCGCCTCAGGGCGGGCCGACGCCTCACCGTGGAGCGCCCTGGCCATCGCGTTCTGCGCGAGAATGTCGCCGCGGTCGCTCACCACCTGGGCGGGAATGTCGGTCAGCCGATCGAGGACGAGAAGCAGGCCGGGGCGGACGTGCTCCGAGCTCGGCCGGTTGCGTGGAGGCTCCTCGCCGGCCAGATGGAAGAGGTGGTCCCGTTCGTCGCCGGTCAGCCGCAGCGCGCGGGCGACGGCGGCGAGCATCTGGCGGGACGGGCGTGAGCCCCTGGCCTGCTCCAGCCGTGTGTAGTGGTCGGTGGACATGCCTGCCAGCTGCGCCACCTCCTCGCGGCGCAGTCCTGGGGTGCGGCGCCGCGCGCCCTGCGACAGCCCCACGTCGGCAGGGGCGAGTCGGGTACGGCAGCGGCGCAGGAAGTCGGCCAGTTCGGTTCTGTCCACGCCTCCACCATGCCCTGGGAACGCCGCACGCAGCCAGGGACCGCCCGTCCCCGGATAAGGACGTCTCTCCCGCCGGCGCCCGTACGGCCGCACGCTGGAAACCGGCTCGGCGGACCGGCGGCGCCCCGCAGGTGCGACGAGACGAGAGATGCCGCGTGCCAGATGCGGCATCTACGCGACAGCTACAACCGCCTTCCGCGGATTTGTCGGCTTTGCCGACTATGTAGATCTTTTTGCGGAGAAAGGGAGATTTCGCATGCAGTACCGCACGCTCGGCCGGACCGGGATCAAGGTCAGCCCCTACGCCCTGGGCACCCTGATGTTCGCCACCGTCATGGGCAATGCCCCCGAGGACTCGGCCCGCATCATCCACAAGGCGCTGGACGCCGGCATCAACTTCGTCGACACCGCCGACGCCTACGGCGACTCCGAGGACGTCGTCGGCAAAGCCCTGGAAGGGCGCCGGGACGACGTCGTGCTCGCCACCAAGTTCAGCCGCCCGACCGGACAGGACCAGGACCCCAATCACCAAGGCGCCTCACGGCGCTGGATCGTCACCGCCGTGGAGAACTCGTTGCGCCGCCTGCGGACCGATTACATCGACCTGTACCAACTTCACCGCCCCGATCCCCATACTGACATCGAGGAAACCCTCTCCGCGCTCACGGACCTGATCCGCAGCGGCAAGGTCCGCGCGATCGGCGCGTCGCAGACCCCCGCCTCCGACATCGTCGAGGCCCAGTGGGTCGCCGAGCGGCGCGGCCTCGCGCGATTCCACACCGAGCAGCCGGCCTACTCCGTCCTCAACCGCGGCATCGAACGCGAGGTCCTGCCCGCCACCCAGCGCTTCGGCATGGGCACCCTGGTCTGGGGCCCACTCGGCCAGGGAATGCTCACCGGCCGCGTACGCAAGGACCAGGACAACAACCTACGGCGCGCCGGCCTAATCCGGGCTTTCAACGACGAGCGCCGGCTCGACGCGGTCGAAAAGCTCATCCCCCTCGCCGCCGAGGCAGGCCTGCCCATGACCCACCTCGCGATGGCGTTCACCATCGCCCACCCCGGCGTCACCAGCGCGCTGATCGGCGTCCGCACCATGGACCACCTCGACGGCCTGCTCACCGGCCTGGACGTCACCCTCACCGACGACATCCTCGACCGTATCGACGACATCGTCCCGCCCGGCACCGACATCGGCACCCTCGACCAGGCCTACCAACCCCCAGCTCTGGAGAACCCGAGCCTGCGCCGCCGCCCCCTGACCGCACGCGCCGCGGCCTGACCACAGATCCCACTGCACCAGCACACCAGGAAGGTTCCGTCATGGGCGAGATCACTATCGACTGCACGATCGACGGCCAGGCCTACTCGGCCGAGCAACTCGACCGGCTGCGGTACGTCCGGGAGCTGCACGTGCTGCACCAGATGAAGCGGCTCGGCGCGACCATCGAGCACCACGGCAATCAGCGGCGCCTGAGGCGTGACCAGAAGGCCCGGACTCCTGAAGCGCCTGGCTGCACGGCGAACGAAACCATTTCTTGAGGATTGTTGAACGATGCTACAATCGTCTTAAACTGGCCAATGCGGCCGACCCGCAGAAGGACGCCCCTTGATCAGCGACGCCATCCGTCAGACCCGCTCCACCGAGGATGCGGTGCGTGCCTGCGCGATCCGGGCCAAGCAGAGCTGCGCGGCCCTCGAACGCGCGACGGACACGGACATCGACGCCGCGCTGCGCGGCATGGCGGAGCGGTTGCCGGCGGCGCGGCACGCCCTCGTGTCCGCGAACGAGGAAGACCTCGCGGCGGCCGTGTCCGCCGGGATGTCGCCCGCTCTTCAGGACCGGCTGCGGTTGACCGGTCCGCGACTGGAGGCCATGGCCGCAGAGCTGCGCACGCTGGCGGATGTGGCGCACGAGCCTCGCGACAAGGCCCTCGAAGAGCGCTCGGACGGCCTCACCCTGCTGGAACGCCGCCGGCCGGTCGGCGTCATCGGCGCGAACTTCGAGGCACGTCCGAACGTCACCCTCGACATCGCCTCTCAGTTCCTCAAGTCACGCAACGCAGGCGTGCTCCGCACCGGTTCGGCCGCACTCCGCTCGTCCCGGGCCATCGTGGAACAGGTGATCGCACCGGCCCTCGGCGAAGCCGGCCTCGATCCGGAGGCCATCCAGCTGGTTCCCAGCGAAGACCGCTCGGCGGCGTATGCGCTGGTGTCCCTGCCCGAGCTCATTCCGCTGGTCATCCTGCGCGGCAGCGGCGACAGCACCCGCGACCTCAGCCGCGAGGCCGCCCGCCACGGCGTGCGTACTCTCGCCCATGCCGACGGCGGCGGGGTCCTGTACGTGGATTCGGCCGCCGACGACAAAACCGTGCACCAACTGATCACCGACAGCCTGGACCGGCTGGGCGTGTGCAACCGGCTCAATCTGCTGCTCATCGACCAATCCGTCTACGACGAGCGGCTACCCGGCATTCTCCAGATCCTGGACCGCCTCGGCGTCACCGCCTCTCTGCCACCGCACACCCACCCGCGCGGATATGAGTGGTCTCTCGACTCGAACCGTGCGGCCACCGTGACGGTCGACGCCGCCAACGGACCACTGCACGCGGCTCGGATCGCCAACGAAGAGACATCCGGGCTGGCTGCCGCCATCGCGACCGAGGACCTCGCCGCCGCCGCGCAGTTCATCGACGCCTACACCGGCTCCGGCGTCTTCTGGAACTCCACCACACGGCTCCTCGACGGCTTCAAACTGCTGCGGCTGCCAGAGACCGGAATCAACATCGACCGGGTGCCCGGCCCACGCGGCCCGGTGAGCTTCCGCGACCTTTACCTGCGCCAGTACATGATCGTGCCGAGCGGACGGCTCACGTCCTGACCGGACCGTCATTGCCCCACCAATCAGAGCAAGAGTTTGGGAGACAGGCACAAAGGCATCTCCGTGCTCTGGAGCGCTCAGCGGCTCAGGCAGCCGCCAGTTTCCGGATGCGCGGATGGTTCTCCAGTGCCCACCGCACGGTCTTCGGCGGGCGCCCGAGCAGGGTTTCCAGCTGGTCGGTGACGCCGCGGTACCCCCCGCCGCCCATCAGGCGGGTCAGGGTCTTCAGGTGTTCCGCTATGTGTGGATACGCGGCCAGGGCGCTGTCCACGTAGTTCTCGTTCCAGGTTTCGACCTCTTCGGGAACGTAAGTGACCTGGCGTCCCAGCACGGCCCCGAAGTCCTCCGCGAACCCGTGCATGTCCTTCAGTTCCGGACCGGTGAGCTCGTAAGACTTCGAGATGTGCGGCGCCGGGTCGACCAGGATCTTCACGCACAGCTCCGCCACGTCGTAACCGGCGATGGGCGCGAGCCGCTGGTGGCCGAAGGGGAGGCGCAGTTCACCGTTGCTCAGCGGCTCCAGCGCCAGCCAGGTCAGGAGGGGGTTCTCGACGAACATGGCCGCCCGCACGTTGACGGTCGGGATGCCGGACCAGTCCAGCACCTGCTCGGCGATCCAGTGGGCCCGTTGCTGCGGTGACCACTGCGTGACGAGTCCGCCGAGCCATGAACGCCGTTCTTCCTCTGGCGCTGTCATCTTCTCGAACGTCATGAACGACTGTTCGTACTCGGAGATGTTGACGAAGACCTCGATGTCGCTCTGGGCTCGCGCCGCCGCGGCCATCAGGCTGACGGCGTCGGTGTAGTACGGCGACAGGCTCATGCTGAAGTAGATGCGGCGGCAGCCCTTCAGCGCGGCGGTCACATCGGCGATGTTGAGTAGGTCACCGACGAAGACCTCGGCCCCAGCCTGGCGGAGCGAGTGGGCGCGTTCGTCGTCCTGTCGCACGAACGCGCGCACCGGGTGCCCTTGTTCAAGCAGCATGTCGACCATCGTTCTGCTCACACCACCGATTTCGCCGGCGGCGCCGGTGATCAGGATGGGGTTGCGCTGTGGCATCAATGTGTCCTCTGTCTGGTGGGGGTGAGTCAGCTGTTCAGAAAGCCCAGGAGGTGGTCGGCGACCGTCTTGGGCTGCTTGGGGTGCAAGGAGTGCCCTGCCCGCGTGACCATTCCCGCCGGAGCCGGTCGATGAAGGTGAAGTCGTTGAGCTCGATGGCCGCCTGCGCGTGAGCCGTGGGCTCTGCTCTAGCCGGACGGTGCCGGCCAGGCGGATTCTGCGTGGTGTCATCGGGGCGCCGGGCCGTCGATGCGGGCGAGGAAGTCGAGGAGTGCGGCGTTGACCTCGGCGGGACGCTCCTGCTGTGTCCAGTGCCCGCAGCCCGGCAGCACCACCGGTCCGTGCAGTTGAGGCGCGACAGCGCTCAGCGGGTTGCCCGATCCGCCCTGGCCACGGAAAATGTCGCTCAGCGAGCTGCCCCCGTCCGGGCCACGCAGTGAGGTGACCATGTCGCGGTCTCCCACCACGTACAGCGCGGGGACGTCGATCCCGAGCCCCCGGAAGGGCGCGAGCAGTTCGTTGTTGCGTTCGATGTTCCGGTACCAGTTGAAGGCTCCGGTGAAGGCCTGCTCGCCGTGCAGGGCGAAGTCCTCGGCGTAGACCTGGATGTCCTCCTCCGTCAGCCAGGCAGGGAGAGCGGGCGACTCCGGCATGGTGTCCAGGAGGCCCAGACCGTCGGGTACGACCAACGGTCTGGGCTCCCTGCCGAGCGGGTTGTCGCCCGAGGCACCGACCAGGAGGCGGCGCAAGGAGTCCGGGATATCCTTGGCGAACTCCGCGTCAGCGACTCCCGGCTGCTGGAAGTAAACCTGGTAGAAGCCCTCGCCGTACTGGGTGCGGGTGATCGAGGGCGGGACCATCCCGCCCGGCAGAATGGGCGGAATACTGAGCCCGGCCACCGCGCGGACCTTGTCCGGGCGCAGCATCGCCGCGGTCCAGGCAACGGGTGCACCCCAGTCGTGACCTACGACGACCGCCTGCTCCTCTCCCAGCTCGTCGATCAGGGCGATCACGTCGCCGACGAGGTGGAGCAGGGTGTAGGACGTGACGTCCGGCGGCTGCTCGCTGCGGGCGTAGCCGCGCTGGTCAGGGGCAACGACCCGGTAGCCGGCCGCCGCCAGCGCCTCGAACTGGTGACGCCAGGAGTACCAGCTCTCCGGCCAGCCGTGCAGCAGCAGGACCAGCGGCCCCTGCCCCTGCTCGGCGATGTGCAGCCTGACCCCGTTCACGTCGACGAAGCGGTGGGTGAGCGAACTTTCCACAAGGATCTCCTTGAAATACGTACGTGCGTGCTACTTCTTCAGCTGGGCGTACATGGCTTCCAGGCCGGCGGACAGCTGCGACTTGACCCAGCGCGTGGTGTCGTCGGCCAGCACCTCGTGCGCCCCCGCCTCGATGCCGTCGAGCGCGGCCACGGCGATGTCGCGGGGGTCGGCCTTGGGTGCGTCGATACCCGAGGTCATGTCGGTGTCCACGTAGGCCATGTGGAGCCCGGTCACCGCGATGCCGCGCGGCTGCAACTCCAGGCGCAGGGAGTTGGTCTGCGACCACAGGGCGGCCTTGGAGGCGCCGTAGGGCGTGCCGTCGGCCAGCCAGGACAGGGCGGAGTGGGCGTTGAGGATGTGGCCCCCGCCGTTGCGCTCGATGATCGGCACGAAGGCCCGGGTGACCAGCAGCGGCCCGTAGAAGTTGGTCTCCAGATCCCGGCGCACGTCCTGCATCGGGGAGTTGAGGTACGAAGCGCGGACGGAGGCTCCGGCGTTGTTGATCAGGATGGTGACGTCCTGGGCCTGCTCGGCGGCGGCTGCCACGGATGCCGGGTCAGTGGCTTCGAGTGCCAGCGGAACGGCATCGGGGTGGGTCACCGAGCGCGGGTCACGGGCCGTGGCGTAGACCTTGCCGGCACCGCGCGCGTAGAGCTCCTCGACCAGCATCTTGCCGATGCCCCGGCTGCCTCCGGTGACGAAGACGTTGGCGCCCTTGATTGCTGTCACGACTACCTCCAGGAAATGGGAAACCGATCGGTTTCACCCCCACCGTAAACCGATCGGTTTCGTCATGCAAATTGGCTGAGCCAAACCAGCGCCATGTGAGTTCACAACGGGAACAAGGAGGTCAGCCGAGCGAGGAGGTGCTCGCCAAGTGGATGAGTGAGCACACCGCCGCGGCAACCGGTCGTTCGTGGTTCCGGCGGAGCCTGTGGCTGCCCTGTCGCGCGGCGACCGCCGCTACGAACGCCGAGCCGGCCGCTTCGCATTCTTCGTCGCCATCGCCGCAGCCCTCATTTGCCACCGCCGACTCACCGCGGGATTCTTTGACTCCGGTGGAGAGTCGTCGTGGGGCACCGATGTTCGCCATGCCGATCGGCGCGCTCGGGCTGAGCTTCGACTTCTTCCTGGCCGGACGGAAGTAACTGATCCGTGGTGCGACCACCCCAGGACCGAAGCAGGTCCTGCACCCCCGACCCCAGGAGGTAGAGCCGTGGGCTCTGGCAAGAAGATGTGGACGGCAGTATTGCTGGCCACTGCTGCGCTGACGATCACAGCGGCCTGCGGCAGCGAAGGCGCCGACGGTGAGATCAAGTTGCGTTTCTCCTACTGGGGCAGTGACGCACGGCAGAAGATGACACAAGAGGCGATCAAGAAGTTCGAAGCGCAGAACCCGAACATCGACGTCGAGGAAGAGTTCTCCGACTTCGGCAGCTACTACGAGACGCTGGCCACGAAGGTCGCGGGCGGCGAAGCGCCCGACGTCATCACGATCGAGATCCGCGGCCTGCGGGAATACGCCGACCGCGGCACGCTCGCCGATCTGTCCAGCACGGTCAGCACCGCCGACATCGACGGCAAGGTGCTGGCCACCGGCGCGATCGACGGGAAGCAGTTCGCCATCCCCACCGGCGTCAACGCCTGGTCCCTGGTCGTGGACCCGAAGGCGATCAAGGACGCGGGGCAGAAACTACCCGACGACACCATGTGGACCTGGGAAGAATACGTCGACTTGGCGGCGAAGATCACCGCAAGGACCGGTGGCAAGGTCTACGGCACGCAGCAGGCTTTCAACCCGGCTTTCCTGCAGATCTTCGCCGCTCAGCGGGGCGAGTCCTTCTACAAGGGCAACAAGATCGGCGTCTCGCCCACTACGCTCAAGGCGTGGTGGGCCGTCCACCAGAAGCTGATTGAGACCAAGGGTTCTCCTGGCGCCGCCAAGAGCGTTGAGCTCGGGGCCCAGGGCGAGGACCGGTCGCTATTCGCCACCGGCAACGGCGCGATGGGGATGTGGTGGAGCAACCAGCTCGGCTCGATCAACAAGGCGTCGGGCAAGCAAGTGGACCTGCTGCGGATGCCGAAGGCACAGGGCGCCACCACCGGTGGCATGTTCCTGCAGCCCGCGATGTTTTATACCGCCTCGTCGAAGTCCGAGCGCTCGGCCGAGGCCGCCAAGTTCATCGACTTCATGATCAACGACCCGGAGGCGGGCCAGATCATCCTCAGCGACCGCGGCCTGCCGGCCAGTTCCAAGGTGCTGGAGGCAGTCAGGGACAAGCTTCCGGAGGCCGACAAGAAGACGCTGGCCTTCCTCGAAGCGATCAAGGGGGAGCTCACGGACCCGCCCGCCGCCCCGCCGAAGCACGCCAGCGCCATAGAGGGCATCCTCACACGGTATACGAACGAGGTTTTGTTCGGTCGGATGACCTCTGACGAGGCCGCTCAGAGGCTCATCACGGAGGCCAACGCCCTCATCGCAGGCTAGAGGAGAGACCAATAGTTCGCGTTCGTCGGGCTCGGGCACCGTGGCGCAGATGTACGTCGACACGCCGCTTCGTTCAGATCGCCGCGCGGGCCCATTCGATACCGGGCCCGCCGGGGTGCGCGCCAGCGCGCGAACCGGGGCGCCCGCCTCGATCAGCGCCCGCAGCACCTCGCGGCCCACGTTCCCGGCAGCCCGGTGACAAGGATCATCGCAGTCGGTGTCGTGGCAGGTCAGCGCATGCAGGACCCGCTGTTCAGCGGGAGACAACGGCAGGTCGTCCAACTCGCGGGCGCGCGGCCACATGCCCTCGAACGTGTCCGCCGGCATCGCACCACGCCGGGCCGGCGGAGGCCTCACGGCGTGGGCGCCGGGGCGAGCAGAGGCTCGATGGAATCCCACGCGGGAGGCTCCGGCCACCCGCCCCCGCCCGCGGCGTCCGGTTCCGCCGAAGCCGAGCCCGCCGCGCCCTCCAGGCCGATGACCGCGCAGGCCAGCAGGTGCTCGCCGGGCGGCAGCTCGCCCTTCAGCGTGGGGATCGTGGTGCGCGGGGCGAACACGTTGGTGCCGGGCAGGGCCACGACGAGGGCTCCTTCCCGCCGGCCGGACAGGTCCTCGATCACGCACAGGCCGTGCGGCGAGTCGATCCTGGCCCGGCCGGGCCCGGTGTCGACCCGGGTGGGTGGCCGGTCCCGGTCGACCGCGAAGGCACCCTCGGCCGTGCGCAGCGCCCGCCCGGTTCTGATCCGGTGCACCCGCACGTGCCACGAGGGCAGCGCCACCAGCCAGGTCTCGATCTCCACGTCGTCCCAGGGCGTCCAGCGCGCCTGCAGCACACCGTCGGAGGCGGAGACGGCGTGCGGCAGCTCGCACGGCCGCCAGTGCTCGCCGTCCTCGCTGAGCGCCAGCGTGCTGTCGAAGGCGCCGTGCTCGAGCCCCAGCGTCCCGGCGGGCACGCTGAAGCCGAAACGCGTGGAGTAGGCGAACTTGGCGTACTTGGCCGCGCCGTGCCGCACCCGCGGGTTGCGCTGCCCCGCGCTGAGCATCACCACGTGCCGTCCCTCCTCGCAGCGCAGCAGCGCCACGCCTGCCTCCGGCTGGGTGCTGACCTCGGGGAGCGCGGGAGCGTCGGCCTCCTTGGCGGCCCAGAACGGGTGCTCCGCGGGCAGGGCGAGCGGCAGGAACGCCTTCATGGCCCAGTACGGCGAGCCGGGCGCGTTGTACTGCTCGGCCAGGTGTGGCTGGGGGTAGCCGTAGCCGATGGTGAGCAGCCCGGCGGTGTCGCGGATGGGCCGGCGGGCCCACCAGCGCAGGTTCCGCAGCAGGTGCCCCTTGGTCACCTCCCAGGGCAGCGCCTCGACCCCGGCGAAGGCCAGCGCCCCCCAGAACGCCGACTGCGCGAAGCGGTAGGTCAGGCTCCTGCCGAACGGGACGGCGACCCCCTCGCTGGTGAACCAGTGCTGGAAGTCCTGGGCGAACGTCGCGGCCCGCTCGCGGAAGCGCTCGGCCCTGGCCGGATCGTCGCCGAGCGCCGCGTAGATGAGGCCGTAGTAGTGCATGGCGAACGGGATGTAGTAGTCGCGCTGCCACGTCGGCCCGTCGGAGTACCACCCGCGTCCGAGGTCGAACTGCTCCAGCCGGTCGAGTCTGGCCGTGTTGGCGTCGTGGTCGTGGGAGACGCCGACGCGGCGGAGTCCGAGCCCCACCATGACCGGGAAGAACAGCCAGTTGTTGTTGTTCGGCTGCACGGTGACCGCGTGCCGCAGCCAGGCGGCCACCGTGTCGCGCTGCCGGCCGGTCAGCGGGTCCCAGATCCGCTCGGGGGCCAGAGCGAGCGTCAGGCCGATGGCGGCGGTCTCGACCAGCCGCTGGTTCCGGTCGAAGACCGCGCCCCAGGAGTCGGGATGCTCGGGGTCGGTCCCGGCGGCGAGCCCGGCGCGCCAGAGCTCCCAGTGATCGAACGCCCCGCCGCCGGCCGCCAGCGGCGCCAGCCCCCACAGCGGGCGTGCAAACGCTTCCAGCTCGGAGGCCGCCTGGTCGTAGTGCGCCGTGTTGAACCCCAGCCGCAGCCGCCCCCCGCCCGGGCTGAACCGGGAGATCAGCGGCGTGACCAGGTCCAGGACCTGCCGCTCCAGGTCGTCTCGGTCGCTGCCAGGCCGTCCTGTGCGGTCGTCGGTGTCCACGGGCTCTCTCTCATCCGTTGGGAAAGCGCTATCCTGAGACAGGTTTCCCGCCGCCGCCCTCGCTTGTCAACAGCCCGGCCGTCCGGCCGCCGAGGGTGCGACCGTACGGTCACCCGGCCAGTTCGCTGGTCACCCGGGGCGGTGCGGTGCTGTCGCGGACGTGCAGCTCCATCGGCAGGTACACCGGCTCCCCGTCGTGCCCCTGGGTCATCAGGGTCTCCAGCATCTCGGCCGCCTGCTTGCCGAGTTGTCCCCGGGGCGCCGACACCGTGGTCAGGCCCGTGTGCGCCACGTGGTCCAGCGCGATGTCGTCGAACCCGACCACTGACAGGTCCTCGGGAACCCGCACCCCGAGCTCGCGCACCCGGGTCACCGCCCCCAGGGCCACCAGGTCGTTGTAGGTGGTGAGCGCGGTGGCGCCGGTGCCGGCCACCTCGGCGGCGGCCTCGTACCCGCTGCGGCTGGTGGACCCGCACGGCAGGATCGTGACGGAGAGGCCGAACGCCTTGGCCGCCTCCAGCGCTCTGATCCGCTCGGAGTTGGCCCAGGACACCTCGGGCCCGCTCAGGTAGGCGACCCGGCGGTGGCCCAGCTGCGCCAGGTGGCCGCAGATCAGCATCATCCCGCCGAAGAAGTCGGCGGAGACGGCGGGCGCGGCGAGGCCGGGGACGATCCGGTCGAGCAGGACGAGCGGGTGGTCCCGGGCGGTCAGGAGGACCAGGTCGGAGCGCTCCATGCGGGGGGAGCAGAGCAGCACCCCGTCGCAGCTGCGCATCAGGTCCTCGACCAGGTCGTGCTCGATCGCGGGGTCCTCGTCCGACTCCATGACCATGACGCGGCGCCCGTGGGAGCGGGCGACGGCCGAGACGGCCTTGAGCACGCCGGGAAAGTAGGGGTTGGCCAGGTTGGGGACCAGCACGCCGATGGTGCCCCACTCCCCGCGGGCGAGCCCCTGTGCCGCGGCGTTGGGCCGGTAGCCCAGCTGCCTGACCACGTCGTGGACGCGCGCCGCCAGCGAGGGGTCGACCTTGGCCGTGCCGTTGAGCACGCGGGAGACCGTCGAGGCCGACACCCCCGCCGCGGCCCCGACATCGCTGATCGTCACCCGGGCCGGGCGCCCCTGCCGCAGATTACGCACCTGCTCCTCCTACCCCCGTGGAGCGCTCGTCAGCCGAGCAGCCCGCGCAGATGATCCAGATCCCTCCGTACGGCCGCCACCGGGTCGGCCGCCGGGTAGTGGACGTGCAGTGACAGCGGTCCGGTGCAGCCGCGTGCCCGCAGCCCAGGGATGATCTCCGCCCAGCGCACCACGCCCCCGTCCGCAAGCGGTTGCCACTCGCACACCCAGCCGTCCGCGGTGTTTCGCCAGACGGCGTTCTTCACTCCCATGCAGGCCATCCGATCGCCCAGCAGATCGACGTTGAGTGTCCATGCCTCGCTGCCCTCCTTGGCCTGGTTGCCGGGGTCGGCGTAGAAGCGCACGTCGTTCAGGTCGCCTGCGAGTGCGAGGGCGAGCGAGGCGGATGGATGGATCGTACCGTGATGCAGCTGGAGCGCCAGCTGTACGCCGTGCCGGGAGGCGAGGCCGGCCAGGCGGGCCAGCGCGGCCCTGGACTCCTCCAACCGGCGGCGGTATCCGGCGGCGGGGTCGTAGCGGTAGAAGCCCGCCCGCACGAGACGGACGCCGCTCTCGCCGCAGGCCGCGATGATCTGTTCGGCGTCCGCACCGGCGTCGAGCAGGTCGGTGGTGACGACGTCGAGGGTGAGCCCGCGGCGCTCGAGCTCCGCGGCGACGACGGCGATGCCGCCGGGGTCGGCGGGGCTGACCGTCTGCCCCTCGCGCACGACGAGGTCAGCCCCGTCGGCGCCCACCGAGGCCAGGGCCTCGGCCAGCCGGGCGGCGTCGATGGGACCGAAGGGCTTGGTGAAGGCGAGCAGGCGCACACGAACTCCCGATGTCAGAAAGCGCTTGTAGAACTTCTTTCAAGGCGCCGATCATCGCAACTCCGTCGCGACCTTCCCGGCGCGATGCTGCCGAGAAATGCCTGAATAACCCGCATATCCCGGGTAAAAGTGTGCCATGGAGGCCGTCGATCGGCAGGCCTTCACAGCCGAGCATCGACCTGAAACCGCTTTCTCACAAGCCTTGAATCGGGTTATGAGCCGGGTTACTCTCGACCCACCCTCGGGCAAGCGCTTACCCGTTGCCCGACACCCCTATGACCTCCGCCTCTTTAGGAGGGTCCATGAATCCTCATCGGCGTCGCACCACCACCACGATGATCATCGCTGCCATGGCGTCACTGCTCATGGCGGCGTGCGGCACCTCGAGCAACGGGAGCGGAGGTGGCTCGCAGACCACGCTGCGGATCTGGGACTTCTCCGCCGAACAGGTGAAGTTCCACAAGGACATCGGCGCGCAGTTCGCCAAGGAACATCCCAATATCAAGATCGAGTGGCGCTCGATCACCCAGGCCGACTACATGAAGACCCTGCCCCTGGCCTTCCAGAGCAACCAGGCGCCGGACATGTTCTACTGGAACGCGACCGGGCTGTCCGAACTGCTGGACCAGAAGTGGATCCGCCCGCTCAGCCCGAGCGGGACCGTCCCCGCCGACTTCACCAAGCGCTGGCCGGACGGGTCCTTCCTGGAAGGCATCAACATGCAGGACGGGAAGACGTACGGTTTCCCGTTCACGGAGAACCTCTACTGGGGCTCCGGCTACATGTTCCTCAACAAGCAGGTCTTCCAGCAGGCCGGGCTGGACGTCAACAACCCGCCCAAGGCCTGGACCGAGCTCAAGAACGCCTGCGCGCAGATCAAGGCCAAGACCAAGGCGGAGTGCATCGCCGCGCCCACCAAGGGCGAGGACATGCAGCGGATCTGGTACGGGCTGCTCAGCAGCGTCTCGACCTCGTCGACCGACTTCTTCGACTACAAGACGGGCAAGTTCAATCTGACCGAGCCCGGGCAGATGAAGACCTTCGCCTTCATCCAGGAGCTCAAGAAGGCCGGGTACCTGGCGCCGGGCACCAACGACAAGAACTTCTCCCGCCAGCAGTTCGCCGCCGGGCAGGCCGGCATCTACTTCGACGGCACCTGGATGCTGAGCGTGTGGGACAGCCAGGGCTTCAGCAGCGACAACTACGTGGTGGCGCCGCGCGTCGACCCGGACGAGGGGCAGACCGGCGCGGGCGGCCGCACGTACGACGGCAACAAGTACTGGGTCAGCTCGCAGACCAAGCATCCCGACGCCGCCTGGACGTTCATCCAATGGATGACCGACCCGAACGGCTACTTCGTCCAGCAGTACTACAAGAACGCCTTCGGCACGCTGTCCTACGTCGACAACCAGAAGATGGTCACCCACCCGGTGCTCAAGCAGATCATGCAGATCGGAGCGAAGCCGGGCTACCGGGTCCAGCTTCCCGAGCCGCTGCTCAAGTGCCCCGACATCGCCAAATCCAAGGCGTACGTCAACGCGCTGACGAAGACCCCCGACGCGGAGTGGGAGGCCATGAACGAGGCGCTGGTCAGCGGCCAGCCTCTGGCGTCCGTGGGCGCCGCCATCGTCAAGCAGCGGCAGTCCGCCCTGGAGGAAGGGCTCAAACAGGAGGCGGCCAGCGGCCTGAAGGTGTCGATGGACTGCTACACCTTCCCCGACTGGGACACCACCAAGGACTACACCTCGGACATGTACGGCAGCTGACCGGACGGCGCCGCCGGTCCGCGCGCCGGCGGCGCCCCTTCTCCCTCGTGAGGACATCCATGACAACCATCGCCCCTGCCCCCGGCAGGGAGAGGGCGACGGACAGCGACCGGTCGCCCGCCGAGCGTGTGCCCGAACGCGTCGATCACTCCCGCGAGCGCGTCCGCGGCCTCGACAGGGTCTGGCTGCTCGTCTTCCTGGCCCCCTTCCTCCTGCTCTACCTCGGCTTCACCATCTGGCCGCTGATCGCGACGATCTACTACTCCTTCTTCGACTGGTCGGGCATCGGCCCGATCGAGAACTTCGTCGGGGCCGGCAACTACGGCACGATCCTGGCCGACCCGCTGTTCTGGGTCTCGGTCGTCAACACGCTGATCTTCGCCCTGCTGACGACCGTCATCAAGCTCCCGATCTCGCTGGTGGCGGCGATCCTGCTCACCCGCAAGTGGCTGCGTGGCAAGCGGTTCTTCCGGACCGTATTCTTCGCGCCGCTCATCATCCCCGTCGCCATGGCAGGCCTGGTCTTCACCTACCTGCTCAACCCGTCCAACGGCGCGCTGAATGCGATCCTGCGCGACCTCGGCCTGGTCGACCAGGGGTTCGACGTGTTCGCCAACCGGTGGAGCGCGTTGCTCGTGCTCGTGCTCGTCTCCATCTGGCAGATCTTCGGCCAGTACATGATCTACTGGATGGCGGCGCTGCAGAACGTGCCGGAGGAGCTCTACGAGGCGGCCGCCATCGACGGCGCGAGCGAGTGGAAGAAGCTCACCCGCATCACGCTGCCGATCATCAGGCCGGTCGCCGTGATCATCACCCTGCTGGGCATCGTGAACGCCATGCACGTCTTCGGGCTGGTCGTCACGCTCACCGCGGGCGGGCCCGGCACCAGCACCTACGTGGTGTCCTACTTCATCTATCAGAACGCCTTCGGCAGGGTTCCGTTCGCCTACGGCTACGCCTCGGCCGCGGCGCTGCTGTTCTCCGTCATCGCCTTCGTCCTGGTCTCCGCCCAGGGCCTCGCGGTCCGCCGGGCCCAGCGGCTCAGGAAGGAGTTCGGCGTCTGATGGCGACGATCACTCAGGCCACCCGGCGCAGCAGCACCGTGCGGGCCAACCTCATCGCCCTGCCGATCCTGCTGGTCATCGGGCTCGTGTGGGTCTATCCCTTCCTGTGGACGATCTCGGCCGCGTTCAAGACCCAGGCCGGGATGTTCACCAGCGGCGCGAGCCTCGTGCCCGACCAGCTGAACTTCGACAACTTCGTACGGGCCTGGGTCAACGCCGGCTTCTCCGGATATTTCTTCAACACGGTGCTCTACTCGGTCGTCTCGACCCTCATCGAGCTGGTCAAGGCCGCCCTGTGCGGCTACGTGCTGGCCAGGTACGAATTCCCCGGCCGCACCCTGCTCTACCGGATGATCGTGGGAACCCTGTTCATCCCGGTCGCCTCGATCATCGTCCCGCAGTTCGTGCTGATCGAGAACCTCGGCCTGCTGAACACGCGGGCCGGCGTCATCCTGGCCATGTCCGGCGGCGCCGGCGCCCTCTACGTCCTGCTGTTCGTCGGGTTCTTCTCCAGCGTTCCGGCCGACCTGTTCGAGGCGGCCAAGCTCGACGGGGCCGGCTTCCTCAAGACGTTCCGCCTCATCCTCCCGCTGGCCAAGCCGGTCATCGCGGTGGTGGTCATCTTCCAGTTCATCAGCAGCTGGAACGAGTTCAACATCCCGCTGGTGTTCACCCTCGGCCAGCCCGACCTGCAGAACCTCGCCGTCGGGATGATGTCCTTCCAGGGCGAGTACGCCACCGACTGGACCGGGTTCGCCGCGGGAATGACGATCTCGTTCCTGCCGATGCTGATGATCTTCCTTTTCTTCCAGAACTACTTCACGCGCGGCCTGGCCGGCGCCACGAAGGGGTGACATTCCGCTTGAACCCCGGCTGGAACCCGGTGATCCCTCGATGGTGAGGCACGGCGCGTTCGCCTACACCTGGGACATCGTGGGCGACCCCGCGGGGGCCGAGCGCATCGCCGGCCTCGGCGTGAGCACGGTGACCCTGCAGGCCGCCTACCACTCGGTCCGGGCCACCACCCCGTGGCATCCCCGCCACCGCATCGTGCAGGCCGACCACGCGGCGGCCTACTTCCGGCTGCGCCCCGAGCGCTGGCGCGGGCGGCTTCGGCCGTACCCGCCCAGCTGGGGGGTGCCCGACGAGGACAGGTTCGGCACGGCGCTGGCCGCGCTGACGGGGGCCGGGCTGCGGGCCGAGGCCTGGCTGGTGCTCACGCACTCCTCGGTGCTGGGCCGCGAAGCGCCCGACCTGACGGTCAGGAACGCCTACGGCGAGACCTTCCCCTACGCGCTCTGCCCCGCCCAGCCCGCCGTCCACGACTACGCGCTCACCCTCGTGCGGGAGGTGTGCGAGCAGTACGACGTGCCCGCGCTGATGCTGGAGGCGTGCGGCTGGCTGGGCGCGGAGCACGCCGGCCACCACGAGAAGACCTCCGGCGCCCACCTGTCCGCCTGCGGCAGGGCGCTGCTGTCCCTCTGCCTCTGCCCGGCCTGCCGGGCCGGGTTGGCCAGGCGCGGCCTGGACGTGGAGGAGCTGGCGCGCGACGTGCGCGCCGCCGTGGACGGAGAGCTCCAGCAGGGCGTCCCGGCCGGAACGAGCCTGGACGAAGCGCTCGGCCGCGAGCGCGCCCAGGCCCTGTACGGTCACCGCGGCCAGGTCATCGCCGACCTGGTCCGCGCCGTGGCGGCACTGGCTGGCGGCCGCGAGCTGTTGCTCATGGCCACCGACGACCCGCAGGTCACCGGCCCCGACGTGGGGATCGACCTGGCCTCCTTCGACGCGCCGGTCGATGCGTACGTGCTCAAGTGCTGGGGCCAGGAGGAGGCGGCCCTGACCCAGGTGAAGGCCGCGGCGAGCCGCACCGGGGTCCCCCTCGTCGCCAACCTCACCGTGCTGGAAGACGGCCACGCCCGGATCCCGTCCCTGGCCGCCGACCTCGTCGCCGGGGGCGCGCGGCAGCTACGTTACTACCACGCCGGGCTCGGCTCGCCCGCCCGCCTGGCCAGCCTGCGAGCGGCGGCTCGCTTGAAGGAGAGGCAATGCTGAACGGCCTGTACGTGATGGATCCGAACCGCTTCGACGACGTCTACGGCCCGCAGGCCCGGGCCGCGATCGAGCGGCACCTCGCCATCCCCTCACCCCCGCTCACCGCCGACCGGCTCACGCCCGACGTGCTCGCCGGCCTCCAGGTGCTGGTGACCGGATGGGGAGCGCCCAGGCTCGACGCCGAGCTGCTCGCCGCCGCGCCCAAGCTCTCGCTGGTGCTGTACGGCGCGGGCTCCATCCGCCCCCTGGTCACCCCGGAGATGTGGGCCAGGGGAGTGCGGGTCACCTCGGCGGCCACCGCCAACGCCACCCCGGTCGCCGAGTTCGCCCTCTCGCAGATCCTGTACGCGCTCAAGCACGGCTGGCGCTACGTGCTGGCCGCGCGCGCCGCCGCCGCCCCCGCCGCGCGCGGGCCCGAGATCGGCGCCCACGGCGCGGTGGTCGGGCTGGTCTCGTTCGGCGCCACGGGCCTGGCCACGGCGCGGCTGCTCGCCCACCACGATCTCGTCGTGCAGGCCTACGACCCGTACGCCGACCCGGCGCAGGCCGAGCGGCTCGGGGTGCGCCTCGTCGGCCTGGCGGAGCTGTTCGCCACCTCCGACGTGGTCAGCCTGCACGCGCCGCTCACTCCTGAGACGCGCGGCATGGTCGGCGCCGGGCTGCTGGAGTCGATGAAGCCCGACGCCACCCTGATCAACACGGCGCGCGGCAGCCTCGTCGACGAGGTCGCGCTCGTGGACGTGCTGGGCAGGCGGACCGACCTGTTCGCCGTCCTCGACGTCACCGACCCGGAACCGCCTGTCGCGGGGTCGCCGCTGTTCACGATGCCCAACATCGTCGTCACCCCGCACGTGGCGGGCAGCCTGGGCCACGAGCGGCGCCGCCACGGGCAGGCGATGGCCGAGGAGCTCGCCCGCTACGTCGCGGGGGAGCCGCTGCTGTACGAGATCACCGAGTCCGGCCTGCCGAGGAGGGCATGAGCACCAGTGGCCGCCGAGGCCTGCCCACCCTGGTGCTGCTGCCGCCGCACGATCCGGCCACCGCGGGCTGGCAGGCCCGGCTGGAGCGGGCGGTGCCGGAGCTCGTCGTGCTCCGGCCGCGGACCCACGAGGAGGCGGCACACGCGCTGGCAGAGGCCGACGCCGCCTACGGCACGCTGCCCGCGGACCTGCTGGCGCACGCCGGGCGGCTGCGCTGGCTGCAGGCCCCGCAGGCCGGGCCGCCTCCGGGGTTCTACCATCCGGCCTTGGTCGCGCACCCCGTGCAGGTCACCAACATGCGTGACACCTACACCGACCACGTGGCCGCGCATGCGCTGGCGCTCGTGCTCGCGCTGGCCAGGGGCCTGCCCAGGTACGCCCGCGAACAGGCCGGCGCGCGCTGGGCGCCCGACTGGGACCCCGGCGCGGTGCTCCATTTGGGGGAGGCCACCGCCCTGGTGGTGGGGGTGGGGG
>NZ_VCJS01000655.1 GCF_005893125.1 Nonomuraea basaltis
TCCCGGTCCCCACCTGACGCCATCACGGACGCCTTTTCCTCATCGCTCACCACGACGGTCTTCAGCCAACGCAGCATGAGGCGGTTTGAAGCCTCCCTCCGCAGGGCGACTTCGAAGGGCCACGACCTTCATCATCCGAGCAGCATCGCTCCAGATCGCTCTCCTACATCGAACTCTCCTTCGCGTTCAGGACACACAACCGCACCCATCCCCGTTTGCCGTTCACCCTTTCCAACGGCGTCGGCAGGTAATGGCCGCGCTTCACCTCATCCACGAAGGTGAGCCAAGCGTTCTCACGCACCACCATTTCCATGTGCCACCAACGGACCTTGCCTCGATAGTTCACGCGTTCTGGTGGCTTCGCCGAGCGTGATGGCTGAGTGATTTATTGATCTTCATCTGCGGTTTCGGGCAGGCACCCGCGTCGGCGGTCACGCCGATGGTGCCGGTTCCACGAGC
>NZ_VCJS01000140.1 GCF_005893125.1 Nonomuraea basaltis
GTGCTGGGGGCGGGGCTGCTCGGGTGGCGGGCGCTCGGGCAAGGGCCCGGGATGTCGCACTAGGTCAGGGGCGTGGGCACGTCGACGAGCTGGGCGCGTAGCTCCTCACCCAGGGCCTTGGCCTGCGGATCCATGCGGGGGCTGGCCGCCACGCCTCTGCCGAGGAGGCCGTGGATGACGAAGTTGAGCGCCTTGATGTTGGGCAGCTCGTGGCGGTCGATGCGGTGGGCCGACAAGGACGGGAGGAGCTCCGCGAGTCTGGCGGGCGTGAGGTGGGCTTGCAGCCAGGCGTAGCGGGCTGCGGTGTCGGCCCAGACGCCCAGGTTGGCGTTGCCGCCCTTGTCGCCTGAGCGGGCGCCGGCGATCCGGCCCAGGGGGATGCGCACGGTTTCCTCGGTGTCGTGGTCGGGTGCTCGGCCGCCGTCCACGGGCGCCGAACTCCGCCGTACCTCGGATGCGGCCGGTCTGCTGGGCGTGGCCGGTGTGCCGGACGCGGTCGGTGCGTTCGGCGTGGCCGGTACGGCGGGTGCGTGGGGCGAGCTCGGCTCGGAGATCGGCGCCGTGGCCTGCGGCGCTGCCATGGCGGCGGCGGAGGGCAGTTCCTTGCCGCTCAGGAAGACCTGGGGGTGGACCTGGGAGGCCGGGACGAGGACGGGCCAGTAGACGCCGTAGGGTGAGGCGTTGCCCGGTGGGGTGAGGCCGTAGAAGCCTGGGTAGCTGGCCAGTCCCGTCTCCACCACCGCAGAGGAGAAGGCGCGGCCGGCCTTGTGCTGGTCGGCGTCCATGACCGTGATGCGCAGCAGGCCAGAGTCCGTGAGCGTCACGTCCACCGCGTCGAACGAGTCCCGGGGGATCCGCGCCCAGAGCGACTCCTCCGCCACCCGCGCCTTCGCCTCGATGTCCAGCCCCGTCAGCACGAGCGTCATCGTGTTCCGGTAGCCGCCCAGGTAATTCACCGCGACCTTGAGCGTGTCCGGCGGCGGCTCCCCCCGGACCCCGGAGACCTGCACCCGGTCCGGCCCGTCGTCCGACAGCGTGATCGTGTCGAACCTGGCGACCACGTCGGGGCCGAGATAGCGCGGCCCGCCCAGCTCGTACACGAGTTGCGCCGTGACCGTGCCGATCGACACCAGCCCGCCCGTCCCCGGATGCTTGGTGATCACGGCGGAGCCGTCGGCACGCAGCTCGGCGATGGGGAAGCCGCAGTGCGCCAGGTCCGGTACGTCCTGGAAGAACGCGTAGTTCCCGCCCGTGGCCTGGCAGCCGCATTCGATGATGTGGCCCGCCACCACGGACCCCGCCAGCGGGTCGAGGTCGCCGGGCCCCCACCCGTACCGCCAGATGCCGGGACCCGTCACCAGGGCCGCGTCGGTCACGCGGCCGGTCACCACCACGTCGGCGCCCGCCGACAGGGCGGCGGCGATCGGGCGGCCCCCGAGGTAGGCGTTGGCAGTCAGGGGCGTCGCGTCGAGCCGCTCGCCGGTGTCGGCGTTGACCAGATCGAGGTCGCTGCCGATGAGGTCGTCGCCCGTCACGTGCGCGACGGCGGGGGAGAGGCCCAGCCGGGCGGCCAGCTCGTGTACGGCCTCCGCGCACCCGGCCGGGTCCAGCCCGCCCGCGTTCGCCACGATCTTGATGCCCCGGTCGAGACAGGGACCGAGGACGTCCTCCAGCTGGCGCAGGAACGTGGGGGCGTACCCTGGCCGGCCCTTGAGGCGGTTGCCGGCGAGGATGAGCATGGTCAGCTCGGCCAGCCAGTCCCCGGTCAGCACGTCGATCGGGCCGCCCTCGACCATCTCCCTGGCGGCGGAGAGCCGGTCGCCGTAGAAGCCGCTGCAGTTCGCGACCCGCAGGGTCATCGCGACGACGCCCACTTCGGCGGGCGCTTCTCCCAGAACGCCGCGATGCCCTCCTGGCCCTCCTCCGAGGTGAAGCGCTGGGCGGACAGCTCAGTCATCTGCCGCAGCCCTTCCTCGAACGGCAGCCGGGGCACGTCCCTGATCAGCCGCTTCGTGATCGCCAGGGCCTCCGGGCCGCCCTTGATCAGCATCCCGGCGTAGTGCGCGACCGTCGCGTCCAGCTCGACCTCCGGCACGGCCCGGGTGAGCAGCCCGATCTCGGCCGCCCTGGAGGCGTCGAACACCTCGCCGGTCAGGAAGTACTCGGCCGCCGCCCGGGGGTCGAGCCGCCTGAGCACCGGTACGGAGATCATGGCGGGCACGACGCCGAGGCGTACCTCGGTGAACGCGAACGACGCCGGCAGCGGCGCGATCGCGAAGTCGCAGGACGCCACCAGCCCCAGGCCGCCCGCCCGCGCGGTGCCGTTGAGGCGGCAGATGACCGGCTTCGGGCTCTCCCAGAGCAGCGTGAAGATCTCCGGGAGCGACGCCGTCACCGGCGCGTCCGCCTTCCGCTGCTCCTTCAGGTCGGCGCCCGAGCAGAACACCTTCCCGGTGGCCGTCAGCACGATCACCCTGGCCTCGGGCTCGGCCAGCGCCCAGGTGAGCCGGTCCTTCAGATCGGCGAGCAGGCGTGCGGACAGGGCGTTGCGGTTGGGCGGCGAGTCCAGCGTGACGGTGGCGACGCCGCCCGCCAGGTCCTGGTGCACGAGGCTCGTCATGGGTTCCCCTCCTGGATGATCGCCAGTACGGCGCCCGCCTCGACCTGCTGTCCCTTCTCGACGTGTACGCCGGAGACCACGCCGTCGGCCGGGGCGGCGATCCGATGCTCCATCTTCATCGCCTCCAGCACCAGCACCGCCTGGCCCTTCGTCACGCGGTCGCCGGCCTCCACCTCGACCCGCAGCACGCTGCCCGGCATGGGTGCCAGCAGGGATCCGGGGGCGACGTGCTCGACGGGCTCGGGCAGGCGCGGGACCGGGGTCAGCTCGGCGTGGCCGCCGGCGTGGTCGACGTAGACCGGGCCGCCCTCCTCGTAGTGGGCGATCTGGAAGGTGTGCCGGACGCCGTCGCGCTCCAGGACCACCTGTTCCGGGTCCGCGCTGATCGTGGTGATGCCCTCGGGCAGCGGGTCGTAGACGATCTCGGCCTGCGTGAAGCGGGCGCGGCGGGGCTGGGAGCGAACGTTGCGCCAGCCGCCGGGCAGGCCGGCCAGCACGGGGGCGCGGCGGCGGTTGGCGGCGGCCAGGGCCAGGGCGGCGGCCAGGGCGGGCAACTCGTCCGTGCGTTGCGGTGCGCTCGCGTGGGCGGGGCCGGCCGGATCCTCCAGGAAGCCGGTGTGGGTGTCACCGGCCAGGAAAGCACGATTTTCCAGGATTCTTAGCAGTAAATCGCGATTCGTCGTGAGGCCGTGCAGTCGCGCCCGCCGCAGCGCCGTGACCAGCTTGCGCACCGCCTCCGCCCGCGACGAGCCGTGCGCGATGACCTTGGCCAGCATCGGGTCGTAGTACGGCGAGACCACCGATCCGGACTCCACCCCCGAATCCACCCGCACATCACCGGTGACCTCGAACCGCCGCACCACGCCCGACTGCGGCAGGTAAGCGGCGTCCTCCGCATAGAGCCGCACCTCCACCGCGTGCCCGGACGGGACGGGCGGCACGGGAGGCAACGCCGCCCCCTCGGCCACCTCCAGCTGCAGCCGCACGAGATCGACCCCGTAGACCAGCTCGGTGACCGGGTGCTCGACCTGGAGCCGGGTGTTCATCTCCAGGAACGCCACCCGGTCCCCCTTGACCAGGAACTCCACCGTCCCGGCGCCGACGTACCCGATCTTGCGGGCGGCCCGGACGGCGGCCTCGCACAGCCGCTCCCGCAGCTCGGGAGCGATCCCTGGCGAGGGGCACTCCTCGACGACCTTCTGATGCCGCCGCTGCACGCTGCACTCGCGCTCGCCGAGCGCCCACACGGTCCCGTGCCGGTCGGCCAGCACCTGCACCTCGACGTGCCTGGCCAGCTCCAGCAGCGGCTCCGCGAACACGGTCCCGTCCCCGAACGCCGCCACCGCCTCGCGCCGCGCGGACTCGACCTCCCGCGCCAGCTCCCCGGCGTCCCGCACGATCCGCATCCCCCGCCCGCCCCCACCGGCGGACGCCTTCACCAGCAGCGGGAACTCCCCGGGCGCGGTCACGTCGAGCGAGGGCAGGACCGGCACCCCGGCCTCCTCCATCAGCCGCTTCGCCGCGATCTTCGACCCCATGGCGGCGATCGCCGCGGGCGGCGGACCCACCCACAGCAGCCCGGCCGCCAGCACCGCCCGGGCGAACTCGGCGCTCTCGGAGAGGAAGCCGTAGCCGGGGTGGACGGCGTCCGCACCGGAGGCGCGGCACGCCTCCAGGACGCGTTCGACGGCCAGGTACGTGTCGGAGGGGCGGGCGCCGCGCAGCCGTACCGCGAGATCGGCCTCGGCCACGTGCGGCGCCTCCGCGTCGGGGTCGGAGAAGACGGCGACCGTGGAGATGCCGAGCGACCTGCAGGTGCGGAAGACGCGGCGGGCGATCTCGCCCCGGTTCGCGACGAGCAGACGTGTGATCATGGCCGGAACACCCCGAACCCCGCCGCCGGCGGCACCGGCGCGCTGTTGATCGCCGACAGGCACATGCCCAGCACGGTACGCGTGTCGCGCGGATCGATCACCCCGTCGTCGTACAGGCGTCCGGACAGGAAGAACGGCAGCGACTCGGCCTCGATCTGGGCCTCCACCATGGCGCGCATCGCCGCGTCGGCCTCCTCGTCGTACACCTGCCCCCTTGCCTGCGCCGACGCCCGCCCCACGATGGACAGCACCCCGGCCAGCTGGGCCGGGCCCATCACCGCCGACTTGGCGCTCGGCCAGCTGAACAGGAAGCGGGGGTCGTAGGCGCGCCCGCACATGCCGTAGTTGCCGGCGCCGTACGAGGCTCCCATGACGATCGTCAGGTGGGGGACGGTCGAGTTCGACACGGCGTTGATCATCATGGCGCCGTGCTTGATGATGCCGCCCTGCTCGTAGTCCTTGCCGACCATGTAGCCGGTCGTGTTCTGCAGGAAGAGGAGGGGGGTGCGGGACTGGTTCGCGAGCTGGATGAACTGGGTGGCCTTCTGCGACTCCTCGCTGAACAGCACGCCTTGCGCGTTCGCCAGCACGCCCACCGGGTAGCCGTGGATCCGGGCCCATCCCGTCACCAGGGAGGCACCGTAGAGCGGCTTGAACTCCTCGAACTCGCTCCCGTCCGCGACCCGGGCGATCACCTCGCGCGGGTCGAACGGCACCTTGAGGTCCTCGGGGACGATCCCGAGCAGCTCGTCAGCCGGATATTTCGGCTCTTGAGTGGGGAGCGGGGTGATGCCCTGCTTGTGCCAGTTGAGCGATCGTACGATGCGGCGCCCGATCCTGAGCGCGTCGTGCTCGTCCTGGGCGAGGTGGTCGGCCAGGCCGCTGACCCGGGCGTGCATCTCGGCGCCGCCCAGCGACTCGTCGTCCGACTCCTCCCCGGTCGCCATCTTGACCAGCGGCGGGCCGCCCAGGAACACCTTGGCGCGCTCCCGTACCATCACGACGTAGTCGCTCATGCCGGGCACGTACGCGCCGCCCGCCGTGGAGTTGCCGAAGACGAGCGCGACGGTCGGGATCCCGGCGGCCGACAATCTAGTCAGGTCCCGAAATATCCGCCCACCCGGGATGAAGATCTCCTTCTGTGTCGGCAGGTCGGCGCCACCGCTCTCGACCAGGTTCACGTACGGGAGGCGGTTCTGCAGCGCGATGTCGGCCGCCCGCAGCGACTTCTTGAGCGTCCACGGGTTCGAGGCGCCGCCCCTGACTGTGGGGTCGTTCGCCGTGATCACGCACTCGACGCCCTCGATCACCCCGATCCCGGCGACCATCCCGGCCCCGACCTGGAACTCGCTGCCCCAGGCGGCCAGCGGCGACAGTTCGAGAAATGGCGAGTCGGCGTCGACCAGCAGCTCGATGCGCTCCCTGGCCAGGAGCTTGCCGCGGCCGCGATGCCGCTCGACGTATTTCTCCCCGCCCCCGGCCACCGCCTTGGCGTGCTCGGCGTCGAGGTCGGCCAGCTTGGCGAGCATGGCCTCGCGCCGCCGTCGGTAGTCGTCGCTCGCGGGATCGAGCCTGCTCCTGATCATGAGCCTCCCTCGCGCAGCTCCAGCAGCAGCCGCTCGAATCGATCATCGGCTACGGTAACCGTCGCGTTGTCCCTCCAGCAAGCACGAAAACCCCGCCCGGACGGGCGGGGTTTTCGTCACAGCCGAACGGAGTCAGGTGCAGTGGCTCCAGCCGGACTTCCAGGTCTTGCCGCCCCACGAACCGCCCCAGATCACGCATTTCTTGTAGGCGGGCAGACGGATGGGACCTGCGTATGCGGTGAAGTTGCCCGGATTGCTCGCGCTGCCCCCTCCCTTGACCTGGAGGATCGCATTCATCTGCGCCTTGCTCGGGATCAGCATGCGAGACATCGTGACCACGCAGTTCTTGCGGGCACCGGAGTTGTACAGCAGGTAGATGGTGGCATTGGTCATCGCGTGGGAGTCGATGACCTTGTAGCCGGCACCGCACACGGTCGTCGGCTTGTAGGGGTTCGGCTTGAGCGGCTCCTGTATCTTGGTTGGCTTGGCGGTGGGCGCGACAGTGCGCGTGGGGCCGGAGGTCGGCGGCGTCGACGGCGCTGCCGTCGGCTCCACGTCCGGCTCGACCACGTCCTGCTTCTTCGTTTTCGTCGGAGTAGGAGTAGGAGCGGACTTGGGCTGCTTCGTCGTCGTCTGGGGACGCGGCTGGGCGGTGTCGATCGGGGCCGTCGGAATCTGGGCGACCGGCTGCTTGGACTGCTTCGGCTTCTTGGTCTCCTCGGGCACCTCGATGTCCAAGGTGGGGACCGGCTGTGAGGTTTCCGCGGGGACGAACGGGTCGGGGGTCTGCTCGGCGGACGGCGGCTCGCCCGGCTGACCGGCGCCTGAACCGTCGCCTGGGGTGTTCGTCGTGGTGCCGCCCACGGCCACCACCGGGATCTGCTTGCTGTTCGCCTGCACCACCACGGCCCCGGCGACCACGAGCAGGGCCGCTGCGGCGGCTCCGGACAGGGCGAGGGTCAGAGTGCGGCGCTGCTTCGCGGACGTGCCGTCACCCGGCCGCGAACTGCCGCCGGGTCCACTGGGTCCGGCCGGGCCACCGGGCCTGCCGGGTCCTCCGGGTCCACTCGATCCGCCGTGCCCGCCGGGGGTGCCGCCCTGGAACGGGCCGCCTTGAGGCATCCCGGGGCCGTGGGAAGGCATGCCGGATGCGGCGGCTTGGTGGCCGCTGCTGGGGCCGCCCTGAGGCGCTCTCGCGTGCGGGCCGCCGCCTGGCATCGCGGGCTGGGGGCCGCTGGGCGTTCCAGGCTGGGCGCCGCCGAGCTGGGGGCCACCGGGCGCTCCTGGCTGCGGGCCGCCGTGGGGGGAGCCGCCTGCCGGGCCGCCCATCGGCCCGTTCGCCATGGAGGCGGCGCTGTGGGCTGGGTCCGCGGCAGGGCGGCCGTGAGGGCCCGTCTGCGGGGGTGCTGCGGGCTGTGGAGATCCCACGGGGTGAGGGCCGGTGGGCTGCGTCCAAGGGCCGGGGTAGGCCTCCTGGCCTGGACCGCTCTTGCCTGCGCCCTGGCCCGTGCCGGGCTGGGCGGTGAGGCCGGGCTGCGCGGCGGCCGCACCTGCCGCCTGCTGGCCCGTCACCGGCTCGATGGCCGACTTCGGGGCCGGCTGGCCGGTGAGGTGGACGATGATCTCGTCGGCGCTCGGCCGTTGCGACGGGTCCTTGGAGAGGCAGGCGGCCACCAGCGCGCCCAGCGCACCCTCCATGGCCCCGAGCTCCGGCTCCTCGTTCAGGATCCGGTTCATCACCACGGGAATGGAGTCGGCGCCGAACGCCGGCTTGCCGGTGGCGGCGAACACCATGGTGACGCCCCACGCGAACACGTCGGCCGCCTCCGACACCGCAGCGCCGCTGAGCTGCTCGGGCGCCAGGTACGACGGCGTCCCCATGGCCATTCCCGTGGCGGTCGCGCCGGGGGAGTCAAGGGCGCGGGCGATGCCGAAGTCGATCACGACGGGACCCTCGGGCCCCATGAGCACGTTGGCGGGCTTGAGGTCGCGGTGCAGGATCCCGGCGCGGTGGATGGCGGCGAGCGCGGTGGCCGTGCTGATCGCGAGCCGTTCCAGCGCCGCGCCCCGCCGCGGCCCCTCGTTGATGACCATCTCGCGCAGGGAGGGGCCCGGGACGTACTCGCTCACGATGTACGGCCGGCTCCCGTCCAGGTCGGCGTGGAGCACGGGAGCGGTGCAGAACCTGGCCACCCGCTGCGCCACCGCCACCTCGCGCAGGAACCGGGTCCTGGCGTCGGCGTCGGCCACCAGGGCATGGTGCAGCAGCTTGACCGCGACCTGTTCCCCGGAGTCGCTCTTGCCCAGGTAGACAACGCCCTGGCCGCCCTCGCCGAGCCGGGCGACGATATCGTACGTCCCCAGCCGTCGCGGGTCGTCCGCCGCCAACGGCTGGAACTGATTCACGTCGGACCCCCATCACAACCCAATAGATGAGGCAAAACGCTACCAGCGTGAGGCATGGGACGTCTGCCGGACGTGTCAGAAGTTTCACGCTTTGACGCAGTGAGTCAGTGTTCTGCCGCAGGTCGTGTGCGCGTCGACGCCCAAGGTCACGGCTTGGTCAAGGCCCCGGTCCTCCGTCGGCCAGGCCAAGCCCCAGGTCTTCCGTCAGATCGCCTTGCCCGGGTTGAGGATGCCCAGCGGGTCGAAGACCGCCTTGATGCCGCGCTGCACCTCCGCGGCCACCGGCCCCGACTCCATGGCCAGCCAGCGCTGCTTGAGCAGCCCCACGCCGTGCTCCCCGGTGAGCGTGCCGCCGAGCTCCAGCGCGTGCGTGAACACCTCGTCCGCCGCCGCCCACACCTCGGGTGGCGGCTCCACCATGCCGTGCTCGAAGATGAAGACCGGGTGCAGGTTGCCGTCCCCGGCGTGCGCGACCGTGCAGATCTTCACCCCGTGCCGGGCCGCGGCCGCCTCGATGGCGGTGATCATGTCGGGCAGTACGGAGCGCGGCACGCACACGTCCTCGACCAGGCAAGCGCCCAGACGCTCCTTGGCCTGGTACGCCATCCGGCGCAGCCCGATCAGCTCCTCGGTCTCCTGCGGGCTGGAGGACACGGCCACGAAGGAGGCGCCGTTCTCCATGCAGATCCGCTCCATGCGCTCGGCCGTCGCCTGCCCGTCGGTGGCGTCGGACTGGCCGATCAGCATGGCCTGCGTCGTCGCTTCGAGCCCGATGTTGCGCCAGTCGTCGATCGCCTCCAGTGAGGCCCGGTCGAGCAGCTCCATGAGCGACGGCTGGCAGCCGGCCGCCATGATCGCCGACACGGCCGCCCCCGCGTCCCTGAGCGAGCCGAACTCGGCCGCGAACGTCGCAGGCGGCGCGGCCGGCGCGCGGCGCAGCCGTACCGTGGCCGCGGTGATGACGCCCAGCGTGCCCTCCGAGCCGACGAACAGGCCGGTCAGGTCGTAGCCGGTGACGCCCTTCATGGTGCGCCGGCCGGTGTTCAGGATCCGGCCGTCGGCCAGCACGACCTCGAGGCCGAGCGCCGAGTCCCTGGTCACGCCGTACTTCACGCACCGTAGCCCGCCGGCATTGGTGGCCAGGTTGCCGCCGATCGTGGAGATCTCGTACGACGACGGGTCCGGCGCGTACATGAGCCCATGCTCCCTGGCGGCCCGGTCCAGGTCGGCGGTGATGACGCCGGGCTCGACGACGGCGATCTCGTCGGCCGGGGACAGCTCCCTGATCGCGGTCATCTTGTGCAGCGAAAGGATGACCGCGCCGTCGCCGGCGACGGACGCGCCCGCCAGGCCGGTGCCCGCGCCGCGCGGCACCACCGGCACCCGGTGCTCGCTCGCCCACCTCAAGGTGGTGACCACATCGTCGCGGGAGGCCGCGAGCACCACGCCGAGCGGCTTGCCGGGCTCCAGGAAGGTCCGGTCGCGGGCGTAGGAGTCGATCACGTCGGGGTCGGTCAGGACACGTGCATCAGGCAGAGAGTTCACCAAGGCATCGATTGGTCTCACATCATGCACCCTAGGTGGAAAATCCCACTACCTGGGGCGGGGCCGCTGCACGTGGGCCATCCTGCGGTTTGCGCAGGCCGGTCCTTAAGGACAAACTGCCCAGGTGAAAGTCAGGTGCCCGGTGTGTTCGGAGACTGACCAGGTCGTCGCGGTTCCTGGGGCAGTCGCCGCGGGGACCACGTACAAGATCGGGCGGGTCAGGTTACCCGGCACGCGGGAGGTCGCCGACCTGCCCACGGCCGCGACGCTGGGCGCGTCCAAGCACGTCATGAGCCGTACGCAGCTCGCGGTCTGGCTGTCGTTCCCCAGCCGCCACTACACGCCGTGGGCCAGGAACCAGGGCTACATCCTGCTCTTGGCGGCGGCCCTGACCCACCTGGTCGTGTCGCTGGTGATCGCGATGGGGCAGGACCCGCAGTGGGGCGAGGTGCTGCTCGCCCCGTTCTGCCTGACGGGCCTGTTCTGGGGGTTCGGGCTGCTCAACGTGCTCGGCTCGTACGGCGCCCGCAAGCGCGACACCAACGAGGCCCCGGCCAGGGAGAAGGCCATGGCCGTCTGGGAGAGCCTCTATTACTGTGCTCGCGACAACGTCGTCTTCGAGCCGGAGATCGGCGTCTCGTTCCATCCGAGCGAGACGCGCGAGTACATCTTCGGCTTCAGGAACAGCAGGTAGACCTGGCCTCAGCCCTGCTGCTCCGCGACCAGGCGGACGCAGACGGCCAGGCCGTTGATGGCCTGCTCCAGCTCGTCCAGGTCCGGGTACGTCGGCGCGATCCTGATCGTGCGGTCGTCCGGGTCCTGGCCGTACGGGTGCGTGGCGCCCGCGGGCGTCAGCGCGATGCCCGCGGCCTTGGCCTTGGCCACCACCTCGGCGGCGTGCGGCACCTCCAGGCTGATGAAGTAGCCGCCCTTGGGGCTCGTCCAGGTGGCGAGGTCGCCGAGCCGCTCGGTCAGCACCTTGTCCACCAGCTCGAACTTCGGGCCGATCAGCTCCGCGTGCCGCCGCATGTGCGCGGCCACGCCCGCGGCGTCGCGCAGGAACTCAACGTGACGCAGCTGGTTGATCTTGTCGGGGCCGATGGACTGCTTGGCGGTGTTGTGCAGGAACCACTTGACGTTCGCCGGCGAGGCGCCGAAGAACGACACGCCCGCGCCGGCCAGCGTCACCTTGGACGTGGAGGCGTAGACGAACACCCGGTCGGCGTTGCCGTGCTCGGTGGCGAGCGCCAGCAGGTCGGCCAGCTCGGCCGGGGTGTCGGTGAGGTGGTGCACCGCGTAGGCGTTGTCCCAGAAAATCCGGAAATCGGGGGCGGCGGTCGGCATGGTGGCCAGCCTGCGGACCGTCTCGTCGCTGTAGGCGATGCCGGACGGGTTGCTGTACTTCGGCACACACCACATGCCCTTGACGCTCGCGTCGGCGGCTACCAGGCGCTCGACGACGTCCATGTCGGGGCCGTCGGCGTTCATCGGCACGGGGACCATCTTGATCCCGAACCGCTCGCAGATCGTGAAATGCCGGTCATAGCCGGGCACCGGGCACAGGAACGTGATCTCCGGCTCCTCGACCCAGCGGCGGGCGGCGCCGGGCATGGGGGTGAGCAGCGCGTGCACCACCGTGTCGTGCATGAGCGCCAGGCTGGCGTTGCCGCCCACGACGAGCTGCTCGGCGGGCACCTGGACCAGTGGCGCGAACAGCTCGCGCAGCTCGGGCAGGCCCTGCAGGTTGCCGTAGTTGCGGCCGTCGGTGCCGTCGGCCGCCCGGTAGGAGACCGGCAGTTTGAGCATGTCGTCGGAGAGGTCGAGCTGGCGTGGCGACGGCTTGCCCCTGGTGAGGTCGAGCGAGAGCCCACGCTGGACGAGGGCGGCGTAGTCACGCTGAGCGGTCACGAGATCTCTCCTCCGAATCGGTCCTGGACCGCAAGGATAGAAGAACTCGCCAGGGAGCCGGACATCATCCGGTATGTGGGACGTCCGGCGTCACGGTCTCAGAGAAGGACCTGTCCGGGCGCGTTCCGCCGGACGAACTCCTCCAGTTCGTCCAGGGGCAGCCCCGGCCGGTGGGACACGATGAGGCGGTCCACCCCCAGATCGGCGTAGGCGCGCACGTTCTCGGGGTCGAGGGGGCGGGCCGGGGTGACCGAGATCTCCAGCGTCCTGCCCGCCGCCGCGGCCTCCGCGCGCACCGACTCCACCTGGGCGGCCGCGGCCCGCAGGCCCAGCATCCAGCCGTACCAGCCGTCGGCCAGCTCGGCCGCCCGGCGGTGGGCGGCGCGCGTGTGCCCGCCCATGACGACCGGCACCCGCCGGACCGGGCGCGGGTGGGCGTCGACGTCCTTGAAGGACACGTACCGGCCGTGGAAGGCGGGGCTCGCGTCCTCCCACAGCGCGCGGATCGCGCGCACGTACTCAGCCGTGCGCGGGCCCCTGCCCTCCAGCGGTACGCCGAGCGCGCGCAGCTCCGGCTCCAGGTAGCCGGCCACCACCCCGAACACCAGCCGGCCGCCGCTCAGCACGTCCACGCTCGCCAGCTGCTTGGCCAGGACGAGCGGGTCGCGCTGAGGGAGCACCACGCAGCCGGTGGCCAGCAGGATCCGCTCGGTGTGCGCGGCCACGTACGCCAGCGACACGACGGCGTCCAGCAGCGGCGCGTCCGGCTCGAGCGGCGACGGCGCCACCCGCGGGCTGGGCAGGACCACGTGGTCGGCGGTCCAGAGCGAGTCGTAGCCCAGTTCCTCGGCCAGGGCCGCGATCCCGGCAAGGCCGTGCGGGCCGGCGCCGGCGAAGCCGTTCGGCATATGGAGTCCGACAGTCATCGACATGTCTGGAAACGTTATGGTCGGCGGTCGGGATCCACCAGCGACGATCTCGCATGGGAGCCCTTCCGTGGGCGCATGTCAAAGTCCCTGGCCGTGAATGTTAAAGAACGTCTTCCCGAGTTGCGATCGTTGGCGTGGAATGGGTACATCGGGGCAGGCCACACTCCGCATTGGAGGGAGCAGCCGTGACCACTGTTCGCGAGACCTCGATCGAGCAGGTCAGGCGCCGCCGCACCGGGACCGTCATCGCCTCCTGGCTGTCGACGACCGACCACAAGGTCATCGGGTACCTCTACCTGATCACCTCGTTCGGGTTCTTCCTCGTCGCCGGTGTCATGGCCATGATCATCCGGGCCGAGCTGGCGCAGCCGGGCATGGGTCTCGTCAGCCAGCAGATGTACAACCAGCTGTTCACCATGCACGGCACGATCATGCTGCTGCTCTTCGCCACGCCGCTGTTCGCCGGGTTCGCCAACGTGGTGATGCCGCTGCAGATCGGCGCGCCGGACGTCGCCTTCCCGCGGCTGAACGCGGTCGCGTACTGGCTGTTCCTGTTCGGCGGGCTGATGGTGGTGGCCGGGTTCTTCACCCCCGGCGGGGCCGCCGACTTCGGGTGGTTCGCGTACACGCCGCTGTCGACGTCGATGTACTCGCCACAGATCGGCGGCGATCTGTGGATCATGGGGCTGGCGATGGCGGGGCTCGGCACGATCCTCGGGGCGGTCAACTTCATCACCACGATCATCGGCATGCGGGCGCCCGG
Source organism: Nonomuraea basaltis (assembly GCF_005893125.1). Lineage (GTDB taxonomy): Bacteria > Actinomycetota > Actinomycetes > Streptosporangiales > Streptosporangiaceae > Nonomuraea > Nonomuraea basaltis. The sequence continues at coordinate 13,632 of NZ_VCJS01000140.1, forward strand.
CATGACCATGTTCCGCCTGCCGATCTTCACCTGGAACGTGCTGCTGACCAGCGTTATGGTGCTGTTGGCGTTCCCGGTGCTGGCCGCCGCGCTGCTCGTGCTCGAGTCCGACCGCAAGCTGGGCACCCAGGTGTTCCTGAGCGAGAACGGCGGGCCGCTGATCTGGCAGCACCTGTTCTGGTTCTTCGGCCACCCCGAGGTGTACATCATCGCGCTACCGTTCTTCGGGATCATCACCGAGGTGCTCCCGGTCTTCAGCCGCAAGCCGATCTTCGGCTACATGGGGCTGGTGGGCGCCACGATCGCGATCGCCGGGCTGTCGATGACGGTGTGGGCGCACCACATGTTCCCGACCGGGCAGGTGCTGCTGCCGTTCTTCTCGTTCATGACGTTCCTCATCGCGGTGCCGACCGGGGTGAAGTTCTTCAACTGGATCGGCACGATGTGGCGGGGGCACCTCAGCTTCGAGTCGCCGATGTTGTTCGCCGTGGGGTTCCTGGTGACGTTCCTGCTCGGCGGGCTCACCGGGGTCATCCTGGCCGCGCCGCCGCTCGATTTCCACATCAGCGACACCTACTTCGTGGTGGCCCACTTCCACTACGTGGTCTTCGGCACGGTGGTGTTCGCGATGTTCGCCGGGTTCTACTTCTGGTGGCCGAAGATGACCGGCAGGATGCTCGACGACCGCCTCGGCAAGGTGCACTTCTGGACGCTGTTCATCGGCTTCCACACCACGTTCCTGGTCCAGCACTGGCTGGGGCAGCTCGGCATGCCCAGGAGGTACGCCGACTACGGCGTCGCCGACGGCTTCACCTGGCTCAACCAGGTCTCATCCGTCGGGGCGTTCCTGCTCGGCGCCTCGACGCTGCCGTTCCTCTACAACGTGTTCAAGACGACCAGGCGCGCGCCCAAGGTCACGCTCGACGACCCGTGGGGCTACTGCAACTCCCTGGAGTGGGCCACGAGCTGCCCGCCGCCGCGGCACAACTTCGTCAGCATCCCGCCCATCCGCTCCGAGCGGCCCGCCTTCGACCTGCACTATCCCCGGGAGATCGCGGCGCGGCCCTCGGCGGTCGAGGAGGGCGAGACCCCCGAGCCGGCACCTCAGGACGACGCCGGGCACGGAGCGGCGGGGCGGAGCGAGGAGGAGGGCCGCTCCTGAGCAGTTGGCGCCGTGATGCACGCACCGTGTCGCTGTGGACCCCTACCGGCCGCGTGGCGGTGCCGTACACCGGCCGGGAGGTGGATCTGAAGGCCGTCCGCTGCCGATCGGCGTGAGCACAACGCCGCGGGCCCAGCAGCATGATCAAGGAGAACGATATGGAGGGCATTTCCGGGCATCAATACTTATCTTGGAAATTCAAACTTCCTGATCATTTAGGGCTGACCATATTCGCGGTCTTCCAGAAGTCGCCTATTGGTGCTTGTGTGGAAATGACGTTCGCCCCCCTTGAGGGAGACCGGCGATGACAGGAATACGCACTCCTTTCGCCCCCGAGACGGCGCCCTGCGGCAAGAAGGTCGGCGGTGAGCGCCTCCTCGACGACGACGGCTACGGCCTGCTGATCCGCGACCAGCTCTTCGACTGCGGGTGCCGCCGGATCTGGCACGAGTACCACGACGGCAGCATCCATCTGTCCGCCATTCGCCACGACGGCAAGCGGGTAAAGGACCAGGTAGAACCCGACCACGGGAGCTGACCACATGATCGACGTGCTCATCGTCGGAGGAGGCGGAGCGGGCCTGCGGGCGGCCGTCGCGGTCGCCGAGACGGACCCGTCGCTCAAGGTGGCGGTCGTGTCGAAGGTCTATCCGATGCGCAGCCACACGGTCTCAGCCGAGGGCGGCGCGGCCGGGGTGATCGGCCTCGACGACACGCTCGACGAGCACTGCTACGACACGATCTCCGGCGGCGACTGGCTGCCCGACCAGGACGCGGTCGAGGCGTTCGTGTACGAGGCCCCGCGCGAGCTGATGCAGCTCGAACACTGGGGCTGCCCGTGGAGCCGCGAACCGGACGGGCGGGTCGCCGTCCGTCCGTTCGGTGGCATGAAGAAGATGCGCACCTGGTACGCCGCCGACAAGACCGGCTTCCACCTCCTGCACACCCTGTTCCAAACAACCCTGAAATATCAGGACATCATCAGGTACGACGAGTGGTTCGTCACCAAGCTCGTCGTCGACGACGGCCGCGTCCACGGCGTCGTGGCCGTCGAGATCAGAACCGGCCGCATCGAGACCATCCCCGCCAGGACCGTCATCCTGGCCACCGGCGGCTGCGGCCGGGTCTTCCCCTTCACCACGAACGCCGCCATCAAGACCGGCGACGGCATGGCCCTGGCCTACCGCGCCGGCGCCCCGCTGAAGGACATGGAATTCGTCCAGTACCACCCGACCGGCCTGCCGTTCACCGGCATCCTCATCACCGAGGCGGCCAGGGCGGAGGGCGGCTGGCTGATCAACAAGGACGGCTATCGCTACCTGCAGGACTACGACCTCGGCAAGCCCACGCCCACGCCGAAGCTGCGCAGCATGGAGCTGGGGCCGCGCGACCGGCTCTCCCAGGCGTTCGTGCACGAGCAGCAGATGGGCCGCACCGTGGACACGCCGTACGGCCCCGTCGTCTACCTCGACCTGCGCCACCTGGGCGAGGACAAGATCGACATGCGCATCCCGTTCGTGCGGGAGCTGTGCAAGAGCTACCAGAACCTCGACCCGGCCACCGACCTCATCCCGGTGCGCCCGGTCGTGCACTACATGATGGGCGGCGTCCACACCGACATCAACGGCGCCACGCCCATCGCCGGCCTGTACGCCGCCGGCGAGACCGCCTGCGTGAGCATCAACGGCGCCAACCGGCTCGGCTCCAACTCGCTGCCCGAGATCCTGGTCTTCGGTCGCCGGGCGGGCGTCGCCGCCGCCGGGTTCGCCAGGGAGCACCGGCAGGGCGAGGCGCCGGCCGTCCGCACCCAGGGCGGTGACGAGCGGCGGCGCTTGGAACGCGCGCGCGAGGGCAGCAGGACCGGTGAGCGAATGGCCGACCTGCGCGAGCAGATGCAGCACACGCTCGAGGGCGCGGCCGGCATCTACCGCACCGGCGACGTGCTGGCCAAGGCCGTCGACACGCTCGCCGACCTGCGCGAGCGCGCCGAGGAGGCCCGGGTGGAGGACACGAGCAGCGCGTACAACACCGAGCTGATCGCCCTGCAGGAGCTGCACGTCATGCTGGAGGTCGCCCAGACGATCGTCGCCTGCGCGCTGAACAGGGAAGAGTCGCGCGGCGCGCACCAGCGCACCGACTTCGCCGCCAGGGACGACGACGCCTACCTGGCCCACTCGCTGGTGCACCGCGCGCCCGACGGCACGCCGTCGGTCACGTTGCTGCCCGTGACGATCACCCGCTGGCCTCCGGGAGAAAGGGTGTACGGCCGTGACTGAACCCGACGCAGTGAGCGGAGTGGGGGGCGCCGCGAAGCAAGCCACCCGCGGAGCGAATGAGGAGGGTGAGGGAACAGTTGGACGCAGAGACTGACACGACGGAGCGGGTCGAGCAGGTGGCGGGCACGCGCACGATCAGGATGGAGATCGCCCGCTACCGGCCGGGACAGGACTCGGAGCCGGTCCTCCAGGGGTTCGACGTGCCGCTCATGGACGACTGGGCCGTGCTCGACGGGCTCAACTACATCAAGGACCAGCTCGACGGCAGCCTGTCCTACCGCTGGTCCTGCCGGATGGGCGTGTGCGGCTCGTGCGGCATGACCGTCAACGGCGAGGCCAAGCTGACCTGCGGCACGTTCCTCGCCGAGTACGGCGAGGGCCCGGTCAGGGTCGAGCCGCTGAAGGGCTTCCCGGTCATCAGGGACCTGGTCGTGGACATCGACGACTTCCTGGCCAAGCTGTCGTCGGTGCGGCCCTGGCTGGTAAGGGAGGGCGAGGACCTGCCGCTGACCACCGAGTACGCCCAGACGCCCGAGCAACTGGAGGCGTACAAGCAGTACAGCATGTGCATCAACTGCCTGCTGTGCTACTCGGCCTGCCCGGTGTACGTGCTCGACCCCGACTTCCTCGGCCCGGCCGCCATCGCCCTCGCCCAGCGCTACAACCTGGACTCGCGCGACATGGGCGACAGGTTCGACGTGCTCAACCTGGACGAGGCCGTGTGGGGGTGCACGTTCGTCGGCGAGTGCACCCGGGTCTGCCCCAAGCACGTGGACCCGGCCGAGGCCATCCAGCGCTACAAGCTCACCGCCGCCATGCGCTCGGTGCTGCCGTGGAGCAGGCGATGACGGCCGACGACAAGATCACTCCCAGCGCCGCCGTGCGCACCACCTCGGCCGCCTACCGGCCGCCGCGCGACAACCTGTGGTTCGCCCGCAGCCGCAACTACACCGTGTTCGTGCTGCGCGAGCTGACCAGCGTCTTCGTGGCCTGGTCGATCGTCTTCATCCTGATGCTCATCGGCGCGATCTTCGGCGGCACCCTTGAGGAGTTCGCCGCGCTGGCCGCGCAGCCGTGGATGATCGTGATCAACGTGGTCGCGCTGGCCGCGACGGCCTTCCACGCCATCACGTTCCTCAATCTCGCGCCCAAGGCCACCGTCGTGCGGCTGGACGGCTGGCGGGTGCCCGCCTGGATGATCCAGGGCGGCAACCACTCGCTCTGGGCGCTGATCTCCCTGGTGATCGCCTACTTCGTCCTGAGGTCGCCGTGAAGCGCACGCTGGAGCCGTACCTGTGGTTGCTGTTCAGCGGCGGGGGAGTGGCGGCCGCGCTCGTGCTGCCGGTGCTCGTGCTGCTGTTCGGGGTGCTCATGCCGCTCGGCGTGGTGGACTGGCCTGCCCCCGAGCACCTGCGCGCGCTGGTGGACCACGTGCTCGTCCGCCTCGCGCTACTGGCGGTCGTCGTGCTGTGTCTCTTCCACGCCGCGCACCGCATCAGGTTCACCAGCGAGGAGCTGCTCGGCATCGCCAGGTTCGACCCGGTGATAGCGGTGGTCTGCTACGGCGGCGCGGTCGCGGGCGGGGTCGTCGCCGCGCTATTGATGGTCTGAATGTCGTAGTTTGATCACGTTTCAACAACGTACTTTACGTTGGTTGACCCAAGCCCTAGCGTCCGGCATTGCACACCCTATGGCCATGCGCCCGGCGATCCCGGGCAGAGAGGGTTCCTGGTGCCCAGCACAAAGCGCTTATTAGCAGCTTTACCGGCGGTCGCCCTCCTTGGCGCCGCCCTGTCCGCGCCCACCGCTCAAGCCGCCTCCGTCGCGACCTACGAGCCCGTGGCCTCGGACTTCTACATCAACTACGCACCGCCCAATGTCGAGCAGAACCCGGAGGAGCCGCCCCTCACGGACCAGCGGTCGCGCTCGATGACCCCGGCGCAGAAGTTCGACCGGAAGTTCTCCAGCGGGAACCCGGCCTCGGGCCGCATCCTCGCCGCCCGCGAGAACGAGGCGATCAGAACCGGCCGCAACCCGGCTGAATGGATCTTCAAGAACTCCAAGCAGACCCGCACGGCCAAGCTCCTGACGCTGCTCGTCGAGTTCAACGAGCAGGCCAACGACGACTTCTCCGGCTTCAACCGGCTTCGGAGCACCAACAGCGAGCCCGACGACTGCGTGGTCGAGCCGCCCGGCACAGTGCTGAACGGCCCCCTGCACAACAAGATCCCGGACCCGGCCACGCTGCCGCACAAGGACAACAACTCCTTCTGGGTCAAGGACTTCAGCCCCGAGCACTTCAACAAGATGCTCTACACCGACAAGGGCATCACCGAGCGCGTCCGCCCCGACCTGAAGGACCCGCGCGACGGCAAGCCGGGCATCGACATCTCCGGCTTCACGATGAAGAAGATGTACGAGGAGATGTCGAAGGGCGCCTACTCCGTCACCGGCTCGGCGGTCGGCTGGATCAAGGTCCCGCACTCCGAGGCCTGGTACGGCGCCGCGGCCTGCGGCGGCGCGCCCCAGGACATGTCCGGCCACCCCGGCAACGAGCTCGGCGCCGGGCAGCTCGCCATCGACTCGGTGAACGTCCTCGCGCAGACCCAGCCGGACTTCCCGTGGGCCGACTACGACGTCGAGGACATCTCCGACGCCGACGGCGACGGCAACCACCAGGAGCCCGACGGGGTCGTCGACCACCTGGTGCTGGTGCACGCCGGCAAGGACAAGTCCTCCGACGGCGGCGCCCAGGGCACCTACGCCATCTGGGCGCACTCCAGCGCGGTCGCCGGCGGCTACAAGGTCCCCGGCACCGACAAGAAGATCTCCAACTACATCGTGCAGCCCGAGGACTCCGGAGTCGGCGTCTTCGCCCACGAGTACGGCCACGACCTCGGCCTGCCCGACCTGTACGACACCTCGGGCCAGGCCAGCTCGGCCGTCGACTTCTGGGACCTGATGTCCAGCGGCTCCCACTCCGGGCCGATCTTCCAGTCGATGCCGACGCACATGGGCCTGTGGGACAAGTGGGTGCTCGGCTGGGCGAACCCGAAGACGTTCAACCCCGGCGACGCCGCCAGGCTCGTCACGGTCGGCCAGTCGTCGCGCACGCCCAAGCTCACCGCAGACGGCGTCCGGGTCAACCTGGCCTCCTCGCCGCTGAAGATGATCGACGTCCACAGCGGCTCGAACGCCTGGTGGAGCGGCCTGGACCAGGATTGGGCCAACCTCACGGTGGCCCGCGACCTGCCCGTGCCCGCAGGGACCGATCTCAAGCTGTGGATGTGGAACAACTACGACATCGAGCTGGACTGGGACTTCGGCTTCGTCGAGGTCTCGACCGACGGCGGTGAGACGTGGACCCAGCAGAAGGTCTACGACGAGGCCGGCAACGAGGTCAGCACGCCTGACGACTACCCGGACCCGTACAAGAACCTCAAGGCCTTCGGCAACAAGAAGTACGGCCTCACCGGTGACACCGGCGGCGCCTGGCGGCACGACTACGTCAACCTGACGCCGTTCGCCGGGCAGACGATCAAGCTGCGGCTGGCGTACAACACCGACGCCGCCTATCAGGGGCGCGGCTGGCACGCCGACGACTTCCAGCTCACCAGCGGCGGCACGGCCGTGTGGAGCGACGACGTCGAGGGCGGCGACAACGGGTGGAAGGCCGTCGGCGGCACGTTCACCAACACCAGCGGCCAGGGCTGGACCCGCAACAACGGCGAGCGCGAGGTCTCCCGCTTCTACCTGGCCGAGTGGCGTAACTTCGACGGCTTCGACAAGGGGCTGCAGTACACCTACGACACCGACTACCTCCGTGACGGGGCGTGGAAGGTGCAGAAGCTGAAGTACAACGCGCCGGGCCTGCTGGTGTGGTACCGCGACTCGACCTTCGTCAACAACAGCATCGGCAGCAACCTGCGGCTTCCGCCGAGCCTCGGGCCCAAGGGCAGCCTGCTGGTCGTGGACTCGCACTACGAGCCGCTGCGCCGCACCGGGACCGCCGCCGAGAAGGATCCGGCAGCGAACAAGAACCTCCAGGGGCGCGCGCAGACGTCCAACGCCGCGTTCGGGTTCGGCAAGACGTACCCGTTCAAGGAATGCCTGGAGGCGCCGGACGAGCCGTTCAGCGAGTACTGCACGGACTTCCCCGCGCAGAAGGGCGTCCCGGCCTTCACCGACGCCAAGACGTGGTACCCGGGCCTCGAGGTGCTCAACGGCGCCCTCGCCTACCGCGACTTCGACGCCTCGGTGGTCGTGCCGTCGAAGGGCGACCAGACGTACACCACCCGCGTGGTGCACGCGGACGGCACCCCCGCCACGGAGCTGTACGGCCAGGTGGCCGCCGGCTCGGTGCTCGGCACCGGCAACCCCGGTGACGAGGGCAAGGCACTGGGCGTGCAGTTCAAGCTGCTGAGCCCGCTGCCGGGCAACCTGGGCGCCATCGTCCAGGTCGTACCGCCGAAGAAGTGAACCACAGCGGTCTCAGAAGTCGGCATGAGATCGTCATGACACAGCGATCTCAGAAGTCGGCATGAGATCGCCATGACACAGCGATCTCAGAAGTCGGCATGAGATCGCCATAACACGCCGCTGGGGGCTCCCGGCGGCCCTGCGGCCGGTCGCGTCCGGCGACCGGCCGCAGGTGGTGGTCTCCACGCCCTACGATTGACGACCATGAGCGAACTGCGCACCAAGGCCGAGCACACCGAGGCGATCCGGAGGGATCGCCGGGTGGCGGTCGTGGTGAACACTCGCTCGCGCCGCGGCCGCCGCCACTACTTCGAGGTGATCGAGCAGATCCACAACCTCGGGTTCGAGCCGCTGGCCGAGCTGTCGGTCTACAACCCCAAGAAGCTGCGCGACCTGCTCGACGCGGCCCTGGCCACCAAGCCCGACCTGCTCATCGTGGGCGGCGGCGACGGCACGCTCTCCTCGGCGGTGCGCCACGTGGCGCACCGCGACGTGGCGCTCGGCGTGCTGCCGCTCGGCACCACCAACAACTTCGCCCGCAGCCTCGGCCTCCCGCTCGACCTGGCCGGGGCGATCAGGGTGTTCACCACCGGCAAGGTGGCCGACATCGACCTCGGCATGGCCGACGACCGCGAGTTCGCGAACCTGGCCAGCTTCGGCGTCTCGGTCGAGGTGGCCGGCAAGGTCAAGCCCTGGCTCAAGCGCATCATCGGCCGCCCCGCCTACCCGCTGACCGCGCTCACGGTCCTGCCGGGGCACAAGCCGTTCCGCGCCTACATCACCGTGAACGGCAAGCGCCACGAGCTGCTCACCCATCAGCTCAACATCGCCAACGGCCGCTTCCACGGCGGCTGGCAGGTGGCCAGGGACATCAGCATCGACAACGGGCTGCTGGTGGCCTACCAGCTCGGGTCGGGCAAGAAGCTGCGGCTGCTCGGGGAGACGCTGATCCGCGCGACGACCGGCCGCTGGCGCAGTCTGGCCGGGGGCCCGTTCGTGATGGGCCAGGAGATGCTGCTGGAGACCGACCCGCCGATGGCGGCCGACGTGGACGGCGAGGTGCGGCTGCGCACCCCGATCCGGCTCCGGGTGGTGCCGAACGGGGTGCGCGTCATGGTGCCCGAGGACTTCCACGACCGCTGATCAGGCGTCCCCCAGCCGTCGGTACGCCGGGACGAGCGCGCGTCCAAGATCGCCGGGCGGCGGGAAGACCCGCAGCAGCAGATCGGATGCGACGGCCGCGGGGCGGCGCTCCGGCCGGTGCGCCGTGGCGCCCGGGGCGTAGAAGTCGGCCAGCCGGTCGGCGAACGGCACGTCGTCCACCAGCAGCTCGTCCGCCTCCTCCGCGGCCAGCGACCCCAGCAACTGCTCGCGGGTGCGCCCCCGCCAGGCCAGCACCAGGAACGGGTCGTCGTCGAACGACTCGGCCAGCAGGTAGAGCACCGCCGACAGGTGCTTGCACGGGAAGCCCCAGTCGGGGCACGAGCAGTCCATGTCCAGGTCGCGCGGGAACAGGTCGATCCCGAGCGAGGCGAACAGCTCCTCGATCTCGGTCGGCATCTCGCCGGCCAGGAGCTTGGCCCGGTAGACGGCCTGCGCCGCGATGGCCTCCTCGAGCTCGGCCCACCGGCTCTCGGCGTACGCCTCGATCCTGATCACGATCTCGTACGGGGTGCGGCGCGAACCCTGCACCTCGGCCCTGACCTCGCCCGCGGACAGGTCGATCGACAGGACCTGGCCCTGGCGGGCGTAGGCCCGGCCGCGCGTGAGGCGGCCCTTGTCGCAGATGCGCTCCAGGATGTCGATGAACCGCCTGGACCACCAGGTCGAGCCGATCGAGCCGCGCTGCGTTCGGGCCTTGATGCCGCCCTCGACCTTGATCGGCTTGCTGGCGGTGTACCAGTCCGGCATCAGCTCACCCCTTCGGCCGTGAGGCGGAAGACCTCGCGCAGCTCGTCGGTCGACAGGTCCGTGAGCCACTCCTCGCCGGTGCCGACCACGCGCTCGGCAAGGGCCTTCTTGCGCTCGATCATCTGGTCCACCCGCTCCTCCAGGGTCCCCGCGCAGATGAGTTTGCGGACCTGCACGTTCTTGCGCTGCCCGATCCGGAACGCGCGGTCGGTGGCCTGGTCCTCGACGGCCGGGTTCCACCAGCGGTCCACGTGGATGACGTGGCTGGCGGCCGTCAGGTTGAGCCCGACGCCGGCCGCCTTGAGCGACAGCACGAACAGCATCGGCTCCGGGTCGTTCTGGAACCGGTCGACCAGGCGGTCTCGGGTCTTCTTCGGCAGGCCGCCGTGCAGCCACAGGACCGGGCGGTCCAGCCGCTGCGCAAGGTATGGCTGGAGCATCGTCCCGAACTCGGCATATTGCGTGAAGAGCAGGGCTTTCTCGCCCTCCGCCAGGATCTCCTCGGACAACTGCTCCAGGCGGGCCAGCTTGCCCGACCTGCCCGCCAGCCGGGAGCCGTCCTTGAGCAGGTGGGCCGGGTGGTTGCAGACCTGCTTGAGCTTGGCCATGGTGGCCAGCACCAGGCCGCGCCGCTCGATGCCCTCGCTGTCGTCGATCTTGGCCAGCATGTCGTCCACGACCGCCTGGTAGAGCGAGGCCTGCTCGGGGGTGAGCGGGCACCACTCCTTGACCTCCATCTTCTCCGGCAGATCGGAGATGATGGATTTGTCGGTCTTGAGGCGGCGGAGAATGAACGGGCCCGTCGCCCGCCTGAGCGCCTGTGCGGCCTGCTCGTCCTGGCGGGCCTCGATCGGCTCCTGGAACCTGGTCCTGAACCGCGAGCGCGACCCGAGCAGCCCCGGGTTGGCGAACTCCATGATCGACCAGAGCTCGGCCAGGTGGTTCTCGACCGGGGTGCCCGTCAGGGCCAGCCTGGTGGGGGTGGGGATCGACCGTACGGCCTGGGCCTGCAGCGTCCCGCTGTTCTTGATCGCCTGGGCCTCGTCGCAGACGACCCTGCGCCACTCGTACCGCTTGAGGGTCTCCAGGTCGCGCTGCGCGGTGCCGTATGTGGTGATCACCAGGTCGGCGTGCTCGATCTCCGCGGCGTCGCGGCCGCTGCCGTGGTGCACGTAGACGCGCAGCCGCGGCGCGAACCTGGCCGCCTCCCGCTGCCAGTTCCCGACCAGCGACATCGGGCACACCAGCAGCGTCGGCGTGCCGGCCGCCTCGTGGACGAGCAGGGCCAGCGTGGTGACCGTCTTGCCCAGCCCCATGTCGTCGGCCAGCACGCCGCCCAGGCCGAGCTGCGACAGGAAGCTCAGCCACGCCAGGCCGCGCTCCTGGTAGGGCCGCAGCGTGGCGTCCAGGCCCGCCGGGGTCTTGAGCGGCTGGAGCCGCCGCTCGGCCTGGCCGGACAGCAGGTCGCCGAGCACGCCGTCGGCGTCGATCTCCAGCAGCGGCAGCTCGTCGTCGCCCCAGAAATCGGCACCGGCGACCTGCTGGAGGATGCCGGCCGCCGTGGCCTCGCCCGTACGGGCGCCCTCCACGGCCCTGAGCGCCGCCTTCAGCTGCCGGTCGTCCAGCTCCACCCACTGGCCGCGCACCCTGACCAGCGGCACCTTGAGCCTGGCCAGCTCGGCCAGCTCCGCCTCGCTGATCGTCTCGTCGCCCACGGCCAGGTCGATGCGGAAGTCGACCAGCTCCCGCATCCCGAACCCCTGGCTCGCGGCCGCCGTCTGCGCCTTGGTCCTGGTGGTCAGCTTGAGCCCGAGTTTGGTACGGCCAGCCCAGCGCGGCAGCTGCACCCCGAACCCGGCCGCCTGCAGCAGCGGCGCCGCCTGCCGCAGGAACCCGAACGCCCCCGCGGTGTCCAGCGCCAGCTCGCTCGGCTGCGGCACGCGCAGGGCGTGGTCCAGCTCGGGGTAGAGCCTGACGGCCTTTCCCAGCCCGGCCAGGAGCTCCCGTTCGGGGGCCGCCGGCAGTCCGGGCACCTTCTCGCCGCTCCACACCTCGGCGGCCGGGACGTACAGGCTCGGGTCGTCGGCGGCCTGCAACGCCAGCTCCACGCGCCAGTCGTCGGTGTCCTCCGGCTCCAGCAGGCGGAAGCACACGCGCGTCGCCCCCTCGGCCGCGGCCGCGCTCGCGTGCCACCTTTCGAGCTCCCGGCGCAGGTCAGGGACGTCCGGGCAGGCGGGGTCCGTGCCGGTCAGCGCGGCCAGCCAGCGGTCGTGGAGGGTCCTGGGGCGGGTGACGAGCGGTTCGGTGAGGGTCTGGCGGACGAGCGCGTCCGTGAAGGTCTCGAGGGCCTCGCGCAGCACGTCGGCGGAGGGGCGCTCGATGCGGGAGGTACGGCACGCGGGCGGCATGGCCAGCGCCAGCTCCCGGAAGTACGCGGCGTCCACCCCGGTCACCACGGGCAGCCACACCGCCCGCGCATCCGCCTGCGGGACCGCCCACATGGCCATGGACCCGTCGGGCGCGTCGCCAGGGTCGCCGGGCACGAGTTGCGGGATGACGCGGCCGCGGCGTACCAGGTCGCGGGCGAAGCCGGCGACGGCGGCCCAGTGTCGCATGGTGGCGGTGCCGGTGTGCTCGGCCAGCACGCGCAGCGCCACTGCGGCGGACGGCACGACGGCCGGGACCTGCCACAGGTGCAGCCTCGGCCGGGCCGCCTCCGACAGCCGCCCGGTCTCCGGCGACGGCAGCGGCTCCTTGACCGAGCCCGGAAGCAGCAGCTCCAGCATTCGGTCCGGCGCGTCGTCGAGACCGAGTGCGTCGGCGATGCCGGGGGCGGACGCGGCGAACGGGTGCGGCTGCGGCCCGCCGCCCCGGCGCGAACGGCCGCTTGTTGATGGGACGATGAGTTCCCGCGGCGCTTGGTTGTCGTCGATGTCGGTGGTCTCTGCCCAGAAAGCGAGCCCGTCCGCCGCCCAAACCCCGTGTGCCAGCACCACGGTAGGTTACCGAAGTTCCGCAGAAAGGTGCGGCCTTCAGACCGGGATGAAGGCGACCCGTCAGAGGATGCCCCGCCGAAGGCGGGACAGACCGGGGCGCGTAGCGCGGACCCGGAATTCGCTATGCGACCGCTGCTAGGCCACCAGTTGCCGTTGCACCAGCCGGCGGAAGGCATCGGTCGCGGGATGAGCAGGGCTGCTCGGCCACACCAGATACACCGTCACGGGGGCGGCATCGGACAGGGGCAGGTAGCGGATGCCTGGGTGGGGGTGGTTGTAGCTGATGCCCGCAGTGGTCACCCCGACGGCTTCCCCGGTGGCAATGGTGGTAAGCCATTCGTCCACGCCCGGCACCTGGAAGGTCGGGGGCCGCTGGGCGTCGGGCCATAGATCGGCGCGCGTGGTCGAGGCAGTCGAGCACAAGACGACGGGCTGGCCCACGAGATCGGCCAGGCGCACGGCCGAGCGCCGGGCGAGCGGATGCTCCTCGGGCACGGCCGCCATGCGCTGCTCGCGGATGAGAGAGCAGCTCGCCAGGCTGGGATCCGGGGTGGGATCGGTGCGCAGGAATGCCACATCGGCCCCGCCTCGCCGTACGGCCGCCTCGGGGTCATCCACGCGCCGGACGTGCACAGGTATGTCGGGGTGGCGGTCACGCCAGGCGCGAAGGAGGGGAACCGTGTGGCTGCCCAGCGCGGACCAGGCGAAGGCCACCCGGATGGAGCGCGGCTGCGTCCCGGCGACCGCCTCAGCCAGCGCGGTGTCCACCTGGCCGAGAATGCGGTGGGCGTGCTCCCACAGCCGCCTTCCGGCTTCGGTGAGCGTGAGGCGGCGAGTGGTGCGCTCGACCAGCCGGGTGCCCAGACGGCTCTCCAACTGTTCCAAGGTGCGTGAGAGCGCGGGCTGGCTCATATGGAGAGCAAGCGCGGCACCGGTGATGGTGCTCTCGTCTCCGATCGCCGCCAAGGCCCGAAGGTGACGCAGCTCCACATTCATAATCGCTGAGCATAAATGCCGCCTGAAGAGCATTTCACTGCTGGCTCCGTGCCGCCGTAACGTCGTCGCCATGAAGATTCTTCTCATCGGTGCCGGCGGCACGCTCGGCACCGCCTTGCGCGAGACGCTGCTCGGGCGTGGCCACGACATCCTCACTGTTGGTCGAAGCAGTGGTGACCTCCGCCACGACATCTCCGACCCCGCTCAGATCACGGCACTGTACGCGAAGGCGGATGCGGTGGACGCCGTGGTCAGCGCCGCCGGCGACGTCCCCTGGAAGCCGTTCGCCGAGTTGACACCGCAGGACTACCAGGCGGCGTTCGACGGCAAGGTGCTCAGCCAGATCGAGCTGGTGCGCCAGGGTATTCCTCACGTTTCCGAGCGCGGGTCCTTCACCCTGATCACCGGTGTGCTGGCTCGGGAGCCTGTTGCCACGGGCAGTGCCGCGTCCATGGCCAACGGCGCGGTGGAGGCGTTCGTGCGGGCGGCCGCCATCGAAATCGCACCCCAGCGCATCAATGCCGTCTCCCCGACGATCTTCACGGAAGACCTCGACAAGTACGGGGCTTACTTTCCCGGCTTCCCGCCGGTAGACCTCAGCGATGTCGCCGCGGCTTACGTCCGCTCGATCGAAGGCGCCCAGACCGGCCAGGTCTACGCCCTTCCCTAGTGCTGGGAGGACTTCCAGAACCGTCCACGAAGCGGTCCGAAGGAGGGCCGCGTGGTGTGATTACTCTTTTACTGGTCGGACGATAAGGGACACGCTCGGGGCAAGGTGGTCATCACCGTCTCATAGAGGTGTCGGCGCGCATGTCGTATGTCACTCCGGCTCGCTACGCCCTGGCCACACCTCGTCTGCCGAAGAGGTGCGGGAGAGCTTATATAAGTCATTTGTGAAGTAGTAGAATGATGGTATGAACTCTCCCGGATCGTGGTGTGAACGGCCCAAGCCGCAGGCTCCGCCGTGCGAGCTCCCGTCCCCGTGGAGCAAGCCGAAGCAGCCGGACAATTGGTGCGAGGTGCAGAAAGACCCCGTGCTTTCGGTTCTGGGCTTCGTACTCAAGGCCGCCAAGCGGAAATAGCGCGTGATAGAAGGCCAGTCGCCTGGGTAGTCGCTTTCCTCAGCGGAGGAGGCGAACATCGTGAACGACACCCAGAAACTGGTCCACGATCTCTCCGAGCAGGTCTCCCGGCTCGTCAAGGATGAGCTTCGCCTGGCCAGGATGGAGCTCACGGAGAAGGGCAAGCACGCCCGTTTCGGCGCGGGCCTGTTCGGTGCGGCCGGAACGGTCGCGTTCCTGGGCGGCGCCACGCTCGTGGCCGCTGTCGTCATGCTCCTCGCTCTGGTCCTGCCCGGATGGGCGGCTGCCGCGATCGTGGCGGGAGTGTTGCTCATCGCCGCCGCCGTGCTCGGCCTGACCGGCAAGAACCAGGTGAAACGAGCCGCGCCGCCGGTCCCCGAGGAGACCATCGCGAGCGTCAAGGCCGATATCGACATGGTCAAGGAGAGAGCACGGCGATGAGCGAGACCGACCCCGGACACAGCGAGCAACACGCCGGTGACGTCGGCGCCCGCAGAGCGACCGTGGGCACGCCGACCGAGCGCGAGTCCATCAACGTGCCTCCGACGAGACCCGGCGCGGCAGAGAACGCGCGGCAGGCGGAGGCCGCCCGACAGGAACACGAGACATTCATCCCCGAAGCCCCCATCCCAGACGAACGATCCGAGGCCGTGGAGAGCCTGCGTACCGAGGAGAGATCGCTGGGTGGGGAGCGCCGGGCCGCCGACGAGGGAGTGGGCGACGTGCGCAAGGACATCAAGGAAACCCGGAAAGAGATGGGCGAGACCGTCAGCGAGCTGGCGGACAAGGCCGATGTGAAGGGCAGGGCGACCAGCGCGGCCGAGACGGCCAAGGGCAAGGCCGCCGACGTGGCCGAGACCGTGAAGGGCAAGACCTCGGAGGTGGCGGACAAGGTCAGCGAGGCCACGCCCGACCAGGTCAAGGACGCCGCCGCGCAGGCGAAGAAGCGGCCCGTGCTGCTCATCGCCGCCGCCGGCGCCGTGGCGGCCTTCGTGTTCGGCCGCATCCTGAGGCGCCGCAGGGACCAGTAAGGCATCGCCGCGGGCCAGCCGGTCGTGCGGAAGCCGTACGCGGTGCCCCGCGACCCGCCGGAGGCCGATAACCTGCAGGGATGATGCGTCGAACGGTCGTCGCCGCCATGGTGGCCCTGCTGGTGGCGGGCTGCGGCGGCGGGTCCGCGGTGAACGACTTCGGCACGGTGGTCAAGGGCTCCAAGGGCGAGACCGTGCGGGTCGAGCTGCGGCCGGGGCAGCGGTTCTCCCTGGCCGTGGCGGACAATCCGTCCGTTGGCGACAGCTGGTCGCTGGTGGAGGCACCGGACGCGAAGGTGGCCTCGTACATCAGCAAGGAGCGCGAGAGCGAGGGCGACGCCCCCGGATCCGGCGGCACGGCGTACTTCGTCTTCAACTCCAAGCGGCCGGGCACGGCCGAGATCAGGCTGTTCAACTGCTGGCGCTGCGGCCAGGACAGGACGCCGAAGGACGAGGAGAGCAGGCGGCAGTCCGGTGAGGCGATCTTCGCGGTCACCGTGCGGTGATTCAGGAAGAGCGTCGTGACATTTCCGGATAGCCTGCGGATCATGGAATTCATCCGGGTGCGCGCCTCGGCGGACGGCGCGGAGACGATCTCGTACTGGACCGGCGACGTATACGGGTGGCAGGACGACGACGGCCCGCACCACCTGTTCGGATTCGAGGGGATCAACGTGGCCAGGGCGGTCGAGTCCGACGGCGGCTGGCAGCTGCTGACCAGGGAGGCCGCGCTCTACCTCGACCCTCGCACCAGGGAGGTGATCGACGTCTGGGACAACCCGTTCACGGGGCGGCCGGTAGAGGTGCAGCACGTCTTCAACGATCCGGTCAACCAGCGGCTCGGCGCCTACCCGGTGCCGGTGACGCGTCTGGGCGGCCAGGTGGTCTACAACGTCGACATCCGGCTGGCCTACCCGTCGCCGCTCAAGGTCGCCGACTACCCGGACAACTCGGCCGGTGACACGTATCGGGCGCTGGAGCTGTTCCAGTTCTTCGCCTCCGCCACGGATCTCGACTCGGGCGTGGCCGACGTGCCGTGCGTGTTCTCCTGGTGCCGGGTGTCGCCGTGGCTGCCGTGGATGGCGATGGGGCAGCGCGGGGGCGCGCTGGTCTACCACTGCCGGGGCGCCAAGGTGCCGGAGGTTCCCGAGCGGCTGCGCGAGCGCGTGGGCGAGCGTTTCCTGCACGCCCCAGAGGAGTGGTCGGGGCCCAACATGACGAGCTGGACGGCCTTCGCGGACAGGGCCGGACGGTGAGCCCCGACCTGTTCTGCGAGATCATCGCGGGCGAGCGGCCCGCCCACCTGGTGCGATCCGACGACGTGGCGGTCTCCTTCCTCGACGCCCGGCCGGTCTTCAAGGGGCACGTGCTGGTCGTGCCCACGCTCCACGTCGAGACGCTGGCCGACCTGGCCGACGTCGGGCCGTTCTTCGAGCGGGTGCAGGCCATGGCCAAGGCGGTCGAGGAAGGGCTGGAGGCCGACGGCACGTTCGTCGCCATGAACAACCGCATCAGCCAGAGCGTGGCCCATCTGCACGTGCACATCGTGCCGCGCAACAAGAAGGACGGACTGCGCGGGTTCTTCTGGCCGCGCACGAAATACGACTCCGCCGAGGAGGCCGAGTCGTACGCCGCCAGGGTGGCCGCCGCCTGTGAGCGACGGTAGGGAGTGAACCACTTGCTCAGAGGGCCGACGCAGGAGGAGCTCTGAGCGCGTACTAGGCTCTGGCCGCGTGGAGTACCTGGTCGGGGTCGCTGTCGTGGCCGTGCTCGTGGGCGTGCCCGCGATCGTGCTGTGGCGCGTCATGCGGGGCCGCCGCGAGCTGGGCACCAGCCCGGCGGAGCGGGCCACGTTCGAGACCCTGCACACCGCCTCGCTGGCCGGGCCGCCGCTGCGGGCCGGGCTCACCGCCGACGGCGCCGAACGCGCCTCGCGGCACCTGCGCGCCCTGCTCGGCTCGGCCGCCCTGGCGATCACCGACGGCGAGCGGCTGCTCGTGTACGACGGCGCCGGCGACCACCACGCGGTCGATGCGTTCGAGCACGCGGCGGCCACCTTGAAGGACGGCCGCACGCAGGTGCTGACCATCGACTGCGAACTGCTCGAATGCCCGATCAGGCAGGCCGTGGTCGTGCCGCTCACCACCGACGACCGGGTCGTCGGCGCCCTGGCCGCCTACGGGCAGCACGCCTCGGCCGGGCTGGTCAGGGCCGCCCAGGAGGTGGCGGGATGGGTGGACTCGCAGCTGGAGCTGGCCGAGCTGGACCGCTCCCGCACGCTGCTCATGGAGGCCGAGGTGCGGGCGCTGCGGGCGCAGATCTCGCCGCACTTCATCTACAACTCGCTCACCACGATCGCCTCGTTCGTCCGCACCGACCCCGAGCGGGCCAGGGAGCTGCTGCTGGAGTTCGCCGACTTCACCCGCTACTCCTTCCGCCGGCACGGCGAGTTCACCACGCTGGCCGAGGAGCTGCGCTCGATCGACCGCTACCTGATCCTGGAGCGGGCCAGGTTCGGCGACCAGCTGCAGGTCACGCTCCGCATCGCGCCCGAGGTGCTGCCGGTCGCGGTGCCGTTCCTGTGCCTGCAGCCCCTGGTCG
Organism: Nonomuraea basaltis; assembly: GCF_005893125.1. Lineage (GTDB taxonomy): Bacteria > Actinomycetota > Actinomycetes > Streptosporangiales > Streptosporangiaceae > Nonomuraea > Nonomuraea basaltis. The sequence continues at coordinate 32,166 of NZ_VCJS01000140.1, forward strand.
AGAACGCCGTCAGGCACGGTCTGGAGAGCCGCAACGGTGTCGGCCGTATAACGATTATCGCCGAGGACGCCGGCGCCGAGTGCCGCATCAGCGTCGAGGACGACGGGCTCGGCATGGACCCCGACAGGCTGCGCCGCATCCTCGCAGGTGACATCGCCTCGCCCGGCGGCGTCGGGCTGGCGAACGTGGACGAGAGGCTGCGCCAGGTGTACGGCGACGAGTACGGACTGGTCGTCGAAACCGGCGCCGGGGCGGGTACCAAGGTCAACATCAGATTGCCGAAATATCACCCGGGCGTCTCTGCCCGTTGACCTCGATCTTTGTTGTCGGTTTTATCACTATCTATGGCACAACTCCGGGTCCTCGCGGTCGACGACGAGCTACCCGCGCTCGAAGACCTGTCGTACCTGCTGCGCGCTGATCCCCGCATCGGCGAGGTGGTCACCGCTCGGGACGGCGCCGCCGCCCTGCGGCTGCTCGACCGCGCCATCGCCGACGGCAGGCCCATAGACGCCGTGTTCCTCGACATCAGGATGCGCGGGCTCGACGGGGTGGTGCTCGGGCGGCTGCTGTCGCAGTTCGCCAACCCGCCCCGGGTCGTGTTCGTGACGGCGTACGAGGAGCACGCGGTCGACGCGTTCGAGATCAAGGCCGAGGACTACCTGCTCAAACCGGTACGGCCGGAGCGGCTCGCCGAGGCGATCCGGCGCGTCGCGGTGTCGGCCGACGTGCCCGTGGAGGCCGGCGAGACCGACACGATCCCGGTCGAGCTGGGCGGGGTGACGCGGTTCGTGTCCAGCGCCGACGTGATCTACGTGGAGGCGCAGGGAGACTACGCGCGGCTGCACACCGCCGGCGGGAGCCATCTGGTCCGCATCCCGCTGGCCACGCTGGAGGAACGCTGGGCCTCGGCCGGCTTCGTCCGCGTCCACCGCAGCCACCTGGTGGCCGTCAAGCACATCGAGGAGCTGCACATCGACTCGGGCAAGTGCACCGTGCGGGTGGGCGACACGGAGCTCCCGGTCAGCCGCAGGCACACCCGCGAGCTACGCGACCTGCTGGTACGCCGCGCCAGGAAGGGCAGACCCGAATGAGCGACCGCCTGAGAGGCCCGGCAGGAGAGGGCGGGCCCGCATGAGCCCCGAACCTCGTCCGGCGCGGAGGATCCAGAGAGAACACCCGCGGCGGGTGGCGGTGACCAGCCCGCGCACCGCCGCCGCCCGCCGCCCCCGTTACCC
>NZ_VCJS01000141.1 GCF_005893125.1 Nonomuraea basaltis
GGGGTCGGGGAGGGTCCACTCCTGCGAGTGGTTGGCGTGCCGACCGCCGGGGCGGGTGATGATCCACGTGTCGCTGCCGACGAGCCGCATGGTGATGGCCTCGGGCTCGTAGTAGTGGCCATCCTCGCGGGGATCACAGGGACCGTCACAGGCGTGCGTGTAGAGCTTGTTGGCGAAGGTGTACTCCGTGGCGCTGTCTGCGTACCGGTGCCGGTAGTTCCGGTTGACCAGGATCGCGGCGGGGGTCTCGAACTCCCTCAGCAGCGTGTTGGCGCGCTTCTTCGCCTCGTCCGGGTCCTTGAAGTACGGCTCCCGGTCTGCCCGGTAGCCCGGGTTGGGGAGGGGGCTGTCAAGCCGGTAGGCCGCGCCGCCGATGATCGGGACGATCTGGAAGGCCCAGTGGATGTGGGAGGACCAGAAGTAGCCGGTCCAGCCGTCTCTGTCGTTGCCGCTCCAGGTGAGGCGCTGCTCGCTCATCGCACGCCCTCCGGGTCGTCGATGTCGAGGTCACTCTTCGCGCCGATCGCGGCCAGGCCGGTCGCGACCTGGAACGCGAGTGCGGTCTCGGCGTCGAACTCCAGAGTGAGGACGCAGTCCTCGAAGTCGTTGTCGCGCATGACCAGGCTGGTGACCGTGAGCCTGACCTTGTCGCGGACGTGGGTGACCTTGATCTTGCCGCCGTTGGACTCGAAGGTGCCGAAGTGCTGGCGGGAGGCGGAGGCGGACGTGATGGGGATGACGTCGGCGATCTTACCGTTGTGCATGGGTTTCCTTCCGGGCTCCACCAGCAGCGCCGCTCGCTGCCGGTCGAACACCCACGACACTAGCAGTCATCTTTAATGGTGTCTATATCGGTATTTCGGCGGCAATCGCGGCAGCCCAGTCCGTCAGGTCCACCTCGCGCACCGCTTGCGCGATCTCCTCCATCGGTGCGCCCGCCTGGTCCAGGTCCTCCACCACGGCGCGCACGACCCCGGCCACCCGGCCGAACTCCTCGCCCACCGCCACGGCGGCCGTCATCGCGGTGTCGTGCGCCTCCACACCGCCCCCAGCGGCGGTCGCGGCCGCCGCGAACACCGGGAACACCGCCTGCTCGGCTTCGGTCTGCCACGCCTCCACAGGCACGATGCGGGCCATATCCAGCGGGCTGTCGCCGACGCGGGTGTCCACCTTGTACTCGGCGATGAAGTGACGGGTGCCCTTGCGGTACTTCGGTGACTCCAGCCTGGCCACCGTCCGGCCGACAAGCCGTCCGCCGAGCTGGTTAAGCACCTCCACGAGCTCAGCCCTCGGCTCAGGCGCTGGGGCGCCCTTCGTCTGCCTCCGCCCGCGCTTGGGCTTCGCCTCCTCTTCCTCAGCGTCGCCCTCCTCGGGCTCCTGCTCAGGCTTCTCCCCGGCGTCCGCGTTCCCGCCCGGGGCGGACGCAGCAGGTTCGCCGTTGGTGGGCTCCTGCTCGCCGCCGCCGTTCTCGTCGAACAGGGCCCGCAGACGCGACAGCGCGTTCTCCTCCGCCCCGTCGTCGCCCTCCTCTGCGGGGACGGCGTCTCCGGCCGGCGGCTGCCCGCCGAGCTCGCCCGCCGCGGCCGCGCCGTCCATCGCGGCTTCCGGGTCTTCGGGCGGGGCGATGCCGAGCGCGACCGCGTCCTCCTCGCGCGTCGGGATCGGCGTCTTCCCCTGCGCTACGTACAGCGCCCGGGTGTGTGGCAGGTCCACGGGGTCGTACCCGGCGATGGCCCGGTACTCGTCCAGTGAGATGAGCCCGGCTGCGACCTCCTCGCGCGCCTCCTGCCGACGCTGCCGCTTCGCCCGCTGGAGCGGCTCGACACCGTCAACGTTGAACTCGTAGCGCGCGTCATCCTCATGATCGGTGTCCCATCCGGTCGCCAGCAGCGACAGGTGGGGGAGCATCGTGTGCTCCCAGAAGTTCTCCTGCTCCTGGGCTGCGTTATCGAACGTCCGCCCGCTGGCGTTGCCGATCACGGACTCGGGCACGCCGAAAGCCGCGAGGATCTCCTCCTTGGAGATGCGCGCCAGGTCGGCGTACGCCATGTCGCGCGGCTTGGCGGCCAAGTCGATGAAGCTGAGGTCGCCCTGGAGCACGGTGAGCTTGCCGGCCTCGTGCGCGCCCTTGCCGAAGATGCCTTGGATGCGCTCCATCTCGTCGTCATCGACTTCGCCATCGATGCCGATCACGCCGCCTGGCCGGCCGTCGTTGCGCAGGAAGGTGGCGTTGTAGAGCCTGGCCAGGAAGTCCAAGTCCACGCTGAGCCCGGCGGCTTCCATGGGGGTGATGCCGCGGAATGGATCCAAGGGGTGGGGGTCGCGGAACCAGATGACTTTCTCGGGGTCGATCGCGCGGCGCCGACCGTCCGGGGTGATCGTCTCGAAGTGCGACAGGAGGTTGCCGTTGAACCCCGGCACCGGGCGGGTACGGCCCGGCGGCAGCAGGTCCGCACCGATCGGGTGGCCACGCCGGCTGGTGGTCACCTCGACGAACGTCCCGGCCGGAGACAGCAAGACCTGGCCAGACAGCCGCTTGCGTAGCTGCGGGCCCTTCTCCAACTGGTTGGCGACGCCCGCGTTGAGCAGCCGGGCGAGAGGGTCGTCCGCGATGACCTCGCGCTCGCCGTCGTCCTTGATGAGCACCCGCTCGATCGGCAGGCGGGACGCGTGCCCGGCGATGGCGTTCACGCTCTTGAACACCCAGACGACGCGCTCCATCCCCTCCAGGACGGCCCGTTCGACGGGCCAAGAGCGGCGCGGGTCGCGCAGCCTGGCGAGCATCCCCGACCAGGAGGTGTGGCCGGCGTCGAGCTCGAACGACTTCGTCTCCAGCCCGGCGGACTTCGTCGCGAGCCCCAGGACGCCCCGCAGGGCAGGGAGGAAGGCCACTGCGCCCTACTTTCCGCTGCCGAGCAGCACGCCGCCGACGAACGCGCTGACGGACAAGCCGAGCCAGAACAGCAGCGGGTTGAAGCTCCAGGCGACGGCCAGTGTCCCGCCGATGCCGGCGACGATGAGGACCAGGGCGATCAGGTCGCGGCGCAGGCGCGTCTCACGCTGTGGGTCTTGGTTCAACCTACTTCTCCTGCCTGCCCGGGACGACGGTAAGGGTCGCCGGGCAGGCTAGGAGGAGGCTGTGGTTTCTGTACGGCTTCGGCTAGTGCCGCGTCACAGAATCTCGAACGGGTAATTGATCTCGGGTATTGAAGCCGTCAGGCCGTTGACGACGGCGGAAGGTCGTAAGCTGCAGCGGATCACGCGAAACACAGGCGCAATACCCCAGGCCAGCCCAAGACCCAACTTCGTCACCAACTCATCCATCCGAAGCTGGACCAGTTACCCCGCCAAGGTTGCGTGACGGGTCACCAGCATCCTTTCGAAGGTTGCGGCGGTAACTCGCCGGAGGGACCCCGTACCTCCTTCGAAAGAGCCTGTTGAAGTGCGCGTCACTGGTGAAGCCCCAGCGTGCGGCAATGACGCCGATGTGTAGCCGGTCCATCGACGGGTCGGCAAGCGCGCGGCGGCACCGTTCGAGCCTGCGATGCTGGATCCAGCCGCTAATGGTGTAGCCCTCCTTGCCGAACAACCGCTGCAAGTGGCGTAAGGAGACATGGTGGAAGGCGGCGATGTCACTCGGTGACAGATGCGGCTCATCCAGATGTCGTTCGATAAACGCCTGCACGCGCAGGACGAGAAGCGCGCCAGGATCGGTGACGAAGGACGATGGGTCTGTTTCAGCCTCATGGGCCAGCACGGCCGAGAGTAGATCGACGACCGTGCCGGACAGCCGTTCCAGGTCGGTCGGTGACAGGTGGTCCGCCTGCGCCATTACCTGATTGAGCAGGCCGCTGAGTAGCGCCCCAATGCCGTCGTGTCCGGGCACCCTCCTGGCCAGCAGTCGTCGCACCATAGAAGCGGGGAACGTCAGCACATCGTGGGGTACGTGCAAGATCAAACCGGCGGGCATGCCATGACGCGGACCACCCCCCGTGCTGGCGTCCTCCGGCGCGCTCCACGCGACGAAGGGGTGGGACGCGTCATAGAGCGCCAGATCGCCCGATGTCAGCTCCGTTTCGCGGCCCTCCTGCCGAATGCCCGACCGGCCGTGGATCGTTAGCGACAACTGATACGCCTCGGGGTCGGAACGACGGATCCTGCTGGTGCTCCTATGTGCCTCGAACCCGGAACAGGTGACCCTCGACAGCCGGATCGCACCCAGGTCCACGATCCGCATCTCCGCCCAGAAGTCGTCGGCGTGGCCGCTGGAGGCGTCTACCGAAACCACTGATTGGGCGACCATCTGCCACCAGACATCGAACCGTTCCTTAACGGGTACTCCGTCAAGGCGAATCACCACTGTGCCCATTGCTTGCCCTAGTCGAAGAGAGCCGGACTTTCTGCCGTGACACATCGGTGGATCAGGATATCGGGCGCAATGCCGGAGTCGGCCGTGTCGTCGAGAGTCAAAGAGGTCGTCGCATGGCGGCAACACTGCTCTTCGGCAGGATGCCAGAATTTTCATCGACCAGCCAACGATCGGACCGAGCCATGGAGGATAACTGTGCGGAAGATGCTGGCTCATGTCTCCGTCGCCATATTGGCGTTGGCGACGACCGCCGTTCTGTCGGCTACGCCCGCAAACGCTGACCCGTGCGGCGCGAGTAGCTGGACCAGTGGTACTACACGATACGTGGCATACCGAAACTGCGGGACCAGCACTGTCGTGAAGTCTGCACGCGTCGGCGGCGCCGACTACCCGTGCTATGTCATTCGCGGTGGAGTGTCGCAGGAGCTTGCGCGGGTGCCTAACGGTGCAGGGCTGAGCTGGACCGTTACTTCCTGCTGAACGCGCCGAGTTGATTCAGCGGCTCGCGAGCGTTTCTTGTCGAGGAACTGCACTTACTCCGGCCCGCGTCGGCAGGGTTGCTTGGTGGCTGGCGCGGGCCGCAGGAAGTGGCGCGCTGGCTACGGCGGGCGGGCCGGGGAACCCATCCTGAGTAATCATGAAAGGGCGCCCCGGCCACACGGCATCCAAGTCCCCGATCCGACGATCGATGACTGGCCACCAGGGAGCCTGTCAGCCGTACATATCGCCGAGGCTGGAGCGCTGGCGCAGGGCGACCTCTTCGGCGCTGGTGCCGGGGGCCGGCCTCTTACGCTTGGCCCGGACGGCGGGCCCGTTGCCGCCGAGAAGATGTTCAGTGTGTGGTCCAGGGCACGGCACGGAGATCGCGTCGGCCCATCGCAGTTTGCAATGGTCGCAGTAGACGTCCTGGGCTATTACCCATGTTTTTTCATGAAGCATGAAGTTGCGGCGGCTCGTCTCTATGCGGCGAGCCTGCTCCGAGGAGACTGGCACAGTGACCCCGGCGACGAACTCGTGGATGCCGGTATCGGTCGTCTCGTCCTGGCTGGTCTCGGAGACTTCGGTGGTCATGCGATCTATCAACCCCTTTGTGCGACGTGGGGGCGCCCGAGCAGCCTGCCGGCGGGTGCAGTTCCGACAGGTCAATCCCCCGTAACTGATGTGACATCGGTGGCACACGTGACCGTGGCCAGCGGAGAGACCTTAACTATCGGGAGCAGGTCGCGTAAATGGTCAGACGATCTTTCAGACCAGCTTGTTTTCCGCCGTTCCGGACAGAATGTTTGTAACGATCCGTGAATGCTGTGAACCGATCCAAATCCCAAAGCGTCCGGATCGTCCATATTCGGTTGTCACGCTCTGTCAACCAGAGAGGAGGCGGCCGCGCTTCTTCACCTGCTTCCGGGCGGGCTCGTACGGGCCCAGCAGCAACGCCTCGGCCTGGTCGGGACTGCCGACGCCACGCTTGCGCATGTCCTTCTTCGACTCCACGAAGGTGAACCCCTGACTGTTGTCGAACTTCTTGGGAGCACTGAGCTGTGCTTTCGCCCGATTGGCGATGCGCAGCCGCAGCCGCGTCTTCCCCTCCGCGTTGGGCCGCAGCAGCGTCCGCCCAGCGATCCACAGCTCGTCCCTCTTCCGGTACGGCCGCAGCACCTCCGAGTCCGCCGGCCGGTCCGTCGCCTCGGCCACGTTGACGGGCACGATCTCCGCCTGGTGCTTGCCCTCCTTGCCCCACCGCTGGAGAAGCCCGACGACGCCCCAACCGACGCCGATCGTGTCGATCTTGACGCGCACCTTGGCCTTGGTGCCGAGACGGCGGCGCAGCAGCTCCGCCCGCCGGATCTCCTCCAGGATCCGGTTCGCCACGGTGACGGCGTCGCTGTTCTCCGCGCCAGAGCTGGTGTGTTCGATCGTTGCCAGGTCCTCCACCAGCCTGCTGATCACGAATTCGTCGCCTCCGTCCGCCGCGATGTCGCAGCCGAGCCGCACCCAGCCGCCGAGCCGCACCATCCACTCGTCGGTCTCGTCCTCCAGGCCCAGATCGCAGAGGCGGACCCAGCCGGGCCCTTCCGGCTCCTCCTGCTCCGCGGCCGCGTCCACCCAGTCGGACGGGATGATCTGGTCCTTCGCGCCCTTGGGGAATCGCGCATGCACCTTGGCGATGACGTACGGCGACTTCTCGCCGTGGTCGCGGATCGCCTCCTCGATCCATTCGGCGTTGACCAGGTGGGAGGAGACCATGTGGCCCGGGTCCCCGGCCAGGCAGGCACACACCTTGTCCGCGGTGCGCTCGCCGGTGACGGCCGGCGAGTCGGTCGCGGCGAGCTTGATGGTGGTCGTCTGCGAGTAGCGCTCGCTGTTGCCGTCGCTGCAGAGCTTCTCGAACCAGCTCCGTTCGGTGTCCGTGGGCGGGTTGCCGATGGCGATCATGCGCGCGTTCGAGCCGGTCAGCAGGTTCCGGGTGGAGCGGCCGATCACCGGGCCGATACCGCCGGCCTCGTCCACGATCAACAAGAGGTTGCTTTCATGGATGCCCTGCATGCCGGATTCGTCATGCTCGGTCGCCGTGAACCCGTACGAGACCACGACATCCACGCCCTTGGCGTCGCGCATCTTCCACTGCACCTGGTCACACTCGCCGGGCAGCGCGCCATGCGCGACCGCGTGCCGGATGTGCGGCCACATCTGCCGGTGCACCTGCCGCATGCGGGTCGCTGTGGTGATCGACAGGGCGGTGCCGACCGGGTAGACGCACGCCCAGTAGGCGACCGCCCGCGCGCAGATGTGCGTCTTCCCGAGGCCGAAGCCCGCCGGGACAGCGACGTTCTTGTGCGTCGTGATCGCCTGGAGGATCGCCCGCTGCTTGGACCACAGCGCCTCACCGAGGACCTGCTCGACGAAGCCGACCGGGTCGCCGAGCCACACGCCGTACGGGGTGCCGAGCTCCCGCCCGGCCATGGCCAGGACCTGGACCAGGTCGGGCTGCGCGAGCATGCCGAGAGTGCGGCGCCGCATCGCTGGCGGCAACGCCATCAGGTCCGACAGCATCCCGGACGCGATGCGAGAGTCGCCGGGGGGAAGAGCGTGGGGAAGGGGGACGGCCAGCGCCGTCATACGTCACACCCATAGCGGAGGTGCAGGGCCAGCGCTGCGGCCGCCTCCTGGTCGTCGCGCGCGTTCAGCAGGATGACGCGCGTGCAGAGCGGGCACGTCTCCGCTCGCTGGAACATCGCTGCGTACTCCACGAGCGGCACCGTGCCTGACTGCGGTGGCTTGTGTCTGGACCCGCTTGGGTCGCATCAAGAACGATGCGCAGCATCGCGAGGAAATGCGTGCTCTGCCGCTGATCGGACCGTCTGATCGGACCGTCTAATCAGCCTGTGATTAGGCCCTTGGATAGGCTCAACGTCTCTACAAGCCGAACGCGTCGGTTCTAAGCTCGTTCCTGTCCGCAGCGCACGCGGTCCTGGCAGCAGTCGATCGGGGGGTCGGCTGCCTACGACAGCACCGATCCTTCCGGCATGTCGCCACGAGGAAGGGACACAATGCGCAAACGACACAAGGAAACCCACCACCCCAGGTGGGTCGAATGGGCGCAGCTCGTAGTCCGGGCTGTGCTCATCCTCGTTGACCTGCTGGTCAACAGGCTCAGATAACCCTTCGGCCACCTGAGCCCGCTCGAACGGTGACCCCCGTCAACGCCGGCAAGCCACGGCGGGGGCACCTACACCTGGGATGGGCCCGAAGTCTCATCCACGTCAAATCGTAGCGTCCAGAACCGTAAGCTGTAGCGCACTACGCATTACGAGAGCCGACTTGCTGGCGCGGCCACTGGCATTCGCACTATCCCTGTGAACGACACCGCGGCCGTAACCCGCACTTGTTAACGCCTGCTTACAGCCCGAGAGACTTCAACCAGGCCAAGCCCTTCTCCTTGTTGAACCGGCCGCTGGGCAGCCGCACGCCCTCAGGCAGGCTGCCCGACTCTTCGGCCTTGCGCACCTGGTAGCGCACCTTGTCTACCTTCAGCCCGGCGGCCTCGGCGAGGTCCTTCATGGTGGTGCCCGTGCTCGCCACCGCCTCTGGAGAGGTCTTCTGGCGCCACCACGCGAGCAGAACATCTTCGTCGTAGCGGCGGTCGCTGACCCTGGCCTTCTCTGGGAGCTCGCCCGCCGCCTCGGCCTCGTGCACCGCGGTGCGGAACGTCTTCTCATTCACGCCAGCCTTCTTGGCCGCGTCAACGAGGGTCGTGCCGGCGGACAACCGCTCCTTCCGGTCACGCCACCACTGGACGAACAGGGCCTCGTTGACGGCGCCGCTGCCGTAGATGAGTTCAGGCGGGAGGGTGCCAGCCTCCGCGGCGCTGATGATCGCCCCCTTGACAGTCGGGTACGGCTCGCCCACCTGCTCGGCGGCGCGGTGCAGGCTGAGCCCGGTGGGCGCGGCCGCCATCGCCGGGAGACTGTCGAACCACGTCTTCACCTTGTCCGGCCAGTACTTGCCGTCGCCAGCCTCGGCGTCCGCGGGGAACGCGCCCGGCTTGCTCGAGCGCTCGGGGTTGCTCCAGTAGCGGATGCGGTGCTGAAGGTAGATGCGGGATACGCCGAGCATTCTGGCGATGGGGCCCAGCTCGGTCGGCTGCCCGCTGTTCTCGCTGGCCACCTTGCGCCGCTGCGACGGGCGCAAGGTGACGCCCATCGCCTTGATGTCGCCCGTCACCATGGTGGTGTCGAGCTCGTACTCGGCGCCGATCTCGGCGATCTCCCACTGCTTGCCGTCGAGGTGGCCTTGGTAGAGGGCGGCGATGTCCTTCCGCCGGATCTCCCGGGCGCCGTCTGCGAAGGCGCGGTGCTTCGCGAGCTCGGCCGCGGCCTTGTCACGTTCGGCGAGCGCGGTGTCCGCGTCCCAGTTGGGGAGCTGCTCGAGGATCTGCTCCTCGCTCGGCGCGACAGGGGAGCCGGTCGGGAACAGGGACGTCGCACCGACGCCGGTGCCCTTGGACGCCTTCTGCTTGCTCCACCCCTTGTCCTTGTGCCGGTAGTGGAGCGTCCACACGGCCTTCGCGAGGTCCTCACGGGCCTTCTTCACGTCGGCGTTGGCGGCCGCGGCTGCGCCGGCGGCGGCGCTGATGCGGTCCGGTCCTGTCGGCATGCCGCGCAGTTCGTCCAGGGTCGGAGTGGGAGTCGGGTCGGTGCTCATCGCCATATCCTCGCGGTTGTCGGGGGTGCCCTCCTTCGTGTGTCGGCTGGTGGGCACGCGGGTCGTTGCTACCCGGTGTTCAAAGATTACCTTGAGTTCTGTGATGTGTCCCAGGACGTCAACGGCAAAATAGTCTGACGTTGATCCTGATCATGCCGTGCGGCGGGTGCCCCGGAGGAGTTCTTCGCGTATCCGGCCGGAGATCATGTCGGCGGGTGTCCACACCGCGGCGTCGAGCCCGGCCACGCCGAACGCGTCGAGCCATGCCTGCTGCGCCTCGGTCGGCTGGTGCTTCTTGCCGCCGCCCACCATCTTCAGTTCGCGGATGATGACGGTGCCGGTGACGGGGTGGAGCAGGAACACGTCGGGGAAACCGGCGGGGCTGTGCTTGCTGTTCCACGTCCAGTAGACGAGGTACCCGAGGATCTTGGCGAGCGGCACGATGTGGTGGTCGCGGAGCCTGGCTTCCGTCATCGTTTTGGCGAGCTTCTTCTTCGCGGCCTCGTCCAGGCGGTCCAGGCGGGCGTTCATCGCGTCGAGTAGAGACATCGTGTCCTCCTTCGGAGTGCGTTGGTGCGCCCAGGGCGGCGGGCCTTGTGCCGGCACCGCCCTGGGCGGGATCGGGGCTTACCAGCGGCGGGCGGTGGTGCCACAGGTGGGGCACCAGTCGCCGGACTTGTCGCACCGCCATCCCTCGCGGCGGAGGGTGGCCCGAGCCACTTCAAAACGCTCGGGCTTCGTCATGGCCTCCGACACGATGTAGTCCCGTTCGACTGTGGTCCCGCAGCCGTCGCAGCACACGCCGATCAGGCTGGGGACTTCATTGGCGGCGAGCTGGTATGGCCGGCCGCGCGGGCGTCGTCGATCGCCTTGACGATGAGCTCGTCGATGTCGATGCCCCACGCGCCCAGCCAGTCGGAAAGGCGCTCGCTGGCGTCTCCGTCGAGCCAGTCCCGCCACAGGTTTGAGGCGATCTCGTCTGCCCGGTCGGGGGCGTGCTGCATGAGCTCGCGCAGGAGGTAGACGACGCCGTACATGAACTGCGCCACGTGGAAATGGTCGCTGGCGCGGCGCAGCGCGGCCGGACGATCGGGATGGCCGGACTTCGGGAAGGTCTCGTGCGCGTACCGCATGGCGTAGCCGGTGCGGGCCGCGTACGCCTTGGCGAGTTCGACGGCGGAGGTGGGGCCGTGCTCGGGAATGTCGGGCACGTCGGCGGCCACGTCGAACATGGGCTTGGTCTCGCCCACGGCGGTGAGCAGGTCGGGGCCGCCGTGCTCGGCGAGCAGTTCGAGGGCGGCGCGGCCGCCGCTACGGCGCCGTACCTGGCGGGTGACCTGGTCAGCCAGGTCGCGCTGCTCGCTGTTGGGAGTGCTGCCATTGAGCAGATTGACCAGGCGGGATACGTCGTGGGTGCCAGTGGCCACGATGACCACGACGGGTTCTCCGGCCTCATTGTCGCGCGCGCGGGTTTCGAGCATAGGGAGCTCCTCGGTGAGGTGGGGTGTGACAGGTGGGTGGTGGTCAGTCGCCGTCGAAGATGTCGTCGAAGTCGTCAATCCCGTCGCCCTCCTGACCGGGGACGGTGCAGCCATTGGCGTCGGCGTAGCCGTAGGGCCAGACGCCGACGACGTACCACCCGGGGTAGCCGTCAAAGTGGCGGTACTGCTTGCCGTCACGGCCGGCCCGGTAGGTGACCTTCGGCTGGGTCCGGGTGGCGCGGGAGGTCGGCTTCGGCGCGGCCGTCGAGGGGAGGCGGTTCGTGGTTGTCCTGGACGGCTGGGGCGTGGTGCGCGTCTGCGGCTGCTGCTGCGTCTTGGGGGCGATCGGCTGCTGGCGCGTCTGGGGGACGGCGGGCTGCCTGTTGCTGCTCGGCGGCCGGTTCGTGGCAGCCGGGGCGGGCAGCTCACGGACAGCGGCGCAGGCGGGCGCAGCGTCCGAGCAGGCGACCAGGAGGGCGGCGATGACTACGCTGGCGGCGGCCGCGGGGAGGGTGGGGCGGTATCTCATGGTGGCTCCGTAGAGAGGGAGGCTGGGCCCCCGTGGGGCCCAGCGAGGAACGAAGGTCAGGACAGGACAGCGCGGGCACGGGCGGCGACCCAGTGGGCAACGTTGACGGGGACGGCGTTGCCGATCTGGACGCGCTGCTCGGCGATGGTGCCGAAGATGCGGTAGTCGCGCTTGAAGCGCTGGACCTGCTTGGTCTCGTCCGGGCCGAGCATCCGTAAGTCCGAGTTGTCCACGGACAGGGCGGGTGCGATCAGCGCGTGGTGCGGGTGGGTGGCGACGGTGGTGAGCGGCTGATCGGTGGTGCGGGCGGCGCTGTCGCGGCCGATGTGGACGATCAGCGCGAAGTGGTTGCCGCCGGCGGTCACGGTGGGCAGCGGCGCGTCGAGTCCCTGGACGGTGAGGTTCTTGCGCAGCAGCGCCATGAACGGCTCGTTGCCGAACTGCTCCAGCCCGATCGCCACCTTGAGGCGGGTGCTTTCGGCGTACGGGGTGAACTTCTTGTACGGCTTGCCGTCGCCGATCCGCCGCGTGGGCAGGTCCCAGTCGATGACGGGTTCGACCGGCCACACGACGGGCTCGACGATGAGGTGGCCGCACCGCCGGTTCGGGCAGACGTAGTCGTACTGCTCGCCGTGCTTGCCGACCCTGAGCACGCGCGGCCGGGGGTCGCGCCACCGCTGCACACCCTGGACGGGCCCGCACTCCGGGCACATGGCGTCGGGGCGGAGCCGCAGGTCGGGCTGCTTGATGCCCTTCCTGGTGAACACGAAGATGAGCCGGTGTCGGTGCTGCGGCGCGGGCGGGTTGCCGGGGCCGGAGATGTGGGCGGCATCGAGGGACACGAGCTGCACCTGGTAGCCGAGGACGCGCCAGCAGCGCAGCCACTCGGGGAACAGCATCCAGCGGGTGGCGAACTCGGGCACGTTCTCGCCGATCACCATGTCGTAGCGGTGCGCTTCCGCCGCGCGGAGCAGGCACCAGGCGGTGACGCGGGTCCGCTCCCATGTGGACTTGGCGACGTGCCCCTCTTCCTCGAACAGTTCCGTCTGCGCCTTCGGCGCGGTGCTCCCACCCGCCTGCGCGATCTCGGTGCAGATCGGGGAGCCCACAAGCACCTGGCTGGGCTTCAGGGACGACATGTTGTAGTGGTCGAGGTCCACGCAGCGCGGGTCCACGTGCTTGTAGTGGTGGGAGACGGTCTCGATCGAACGCTCGTCGTGGTTGGCCATCTCCACGGGCTGGAACCCGGCTTCCCAGAAACCGCGCACGTCACCGCCTGCGCCGCAGAACAGGTGGGTGGTGGTGGGGCCGTCGCCGGGAACGATGCCGGGCTGGAGGGCCGACTCGATGTCGGCCTGGTCGATGGTCAGCATGCCGCGTCGGCCTCGTCAGCGCAGGCGCCGGACAGGGCGGCACGGTCGAGCATCTCCTGCTCGGCCTCGGCCTCCTCCGCGCGGGCGAGGCGAGCGAGCTCGGCGGCGAAGTCGCGGCTTTTCGGCATGGGGTCGTCGTCCTTGTCGGGGTAGGTGTGCGGGGGCAGGCCGGCGAGTCGGCGCACGGCGGCGTAAGCGTCGTGCAGCGCGACGGTGCGCGCGGGCGGGTCGTCGTGGTGGGCCAGGTCGGCGATGAGGTCGGCGACCTGGCGGAGCAGGGTGTGCTCGGCGTGCTGCTTGCCGAGTTGGTAGGCGCACGCGCTGTGGAGGCGCTCGCAGCCGCGCCAGTGCGGTCCGCCCTGGGGGAGGGCGGGGTCGGTGGGCGGCTGGAGCTCGGTGTCGAGGAGGCTCATGCCGCGGCGTTCCTCCGGCTGGGGGATGCCGGGTTTGCGAGCTTGATGTGGGCGATCCGCAGGTTTCGGCGGTACTCCCTCTCCGCCGTCGCGCACTCGGGGCATGGCTTCTCGCCGTACTCGTAGTGGCGCATGAAGGCGGCGTGGCTGCCGCACTCCTGCAACGGCGTGGTCCGCATGGCGTCGTTGAGGGCGCGCAGGTTTTCGGCGGCTTGCTCGGGGGTGATCGGGACGAGCGGGGCAGGGGCGGGCCGAGCCGGGACCATTTCCGGGAATAGCTTGGCCATGAGAAGCCGCTGCGACTCGCCTTCGACGCACCTCCCGCAGGGGCGCTCGTTGTGGTCCTGGTGGAGGCGGAGTCCCTCATGGGTGCCGCATTCGTCGCGGTACGTGGTGATCACTTCGTCTCCGCCCGGTTGAGGCGGCGGCTGGCGTAGTCGGTGTAGGCGTCGAGCTGGGCCTGGGTGACCGGGACGCGCTGGGAGGCGACCTTGATGATCTCGTCGGCGACGCGGAGCTTGTCCTCGTCGTCCGGTCGGGTGGCGCGGACGGCGGCGAGGATGAGCTGCTCGCTCCAGGGGCAGCCGAGCAGTTCGGCGGTGATCTGGTCGATGTCCCAGTCGGGGCGCATCTCAGCGATGAGCGCGATCAGCCCGATGTATGCGGGCTGGCGTCGTTCTCGCTGCTCCTTACTGCTGCTGGGCATAGGTGTCCTTCCGGTCTGCCGTCCGAGCGATGCCGCTCATCGCCCGGCGGTACATCAAAGATTACAACTAAATCCTTAATGGTGTCTATATGGCAATGGTCGGCGTCTGTTCCACGTGAGGCGGGAAGGTATGAACGGAGCGCCGCTAACGTCTCGCTTCGATTGGGTCGCTCCAGCTCCGGCTCTGGCGGCGCTGGATCTTCGCCACCCCTCCTCGCGCCGTGATCGCGCCGCTAAGGTGATCAAGCTCGGGGGTGGAACGATCGAAACCGGGAGGATGCATGCCGCATCGCGTTGCCGTTCTGCCCGCCGCCTTACTCGCCCTGGCGTGTCTCGCCGCGTCCGCAGAAGCAGGCGCCGAACAGCAAACCCGGGTGGCGCAACAGTCGGCCGCCGTCCACGCGGCCGCGCCGAAACTGCTCAAGTTCGGCCAGTCCGTCCGGGCCAAGGGAGAGAAGGGCAATTGGCTGAGGGTCTCCCCGGTCGGCGTCTACTACCACCGGCCGACCTGGGGGCCTACGACGAAACCGCGCAACAAGTACTTCCTGGCGCTCGCCGTCCGGGTGACCGCGGTGTCCAAGGCGGACAGCATGCCGCTCCCCTATGGGAGCCAGTGGCGCATCAAGCAGGGCAATCGGGTCTTCACGACCACGTCCGGCAAGGCCAACAGCGCTCCCTGGGTGGGGCGGGCACAGGGCGCATGGGTGACGGTCCATCCGAGCTCGCCCGAGGTGGTCTACGAGGCGTTCGACGTGCCCGCGAAGGGCGGGGTCCTCGAATGGTCAGGACCGACCGGCCTGTACCGCTGGCGTATCCCGGCGAACAACGCCGGTAAGGCGACTCACGAGGCAGTCCTGGACGCTATCGCGGACTATGAGGGCAGATGATCGGTGGCCGACCCCCGGCGAGGCCGGCCAATGTTCCGGTCCGCTGGGTCACGCCGCAGGGTTGTCGAGGCCGAGCATCTCGCGGAGCTTCGCGGTGGGGACGACCTTGCGCCGGCCGAACTCCAGCGTGGGGATCTCGCCCTTGGCGGCGGCCTCGTAAGCGGTGCCCCGTGCCAGGCCAAGGAACGTTCCCGCCTCGGGGATCGTCATCGTGGGCTGTTCGTTGGCGTTCGGCAGCGGCTTACGGAGGCGACGAGGGGGCCTTTGTGCCGTGCTGTGCGTTCTGGTCACGTTGCGGACCATGCCATCCGGTCGGAGCTAGTGTCACAGCCCGATGGCGTGGCTTGGCCGCATCGAGCCCTTCATGATCATCTGTGCCCCCCGTGGGGGCACGGGCGGGTGCACGAGGTTCTTTTGCGTACCGTTCCGTCTGGTCTAGTCCGGGCTTAACTGGCACTATGGGCAAAAGGCCAGGTCAAGACCTATGGAAGGGCGGGTTCGATTCCCGCCACCTCCACAAGATCAAACCGCCTCTTACCTGCGGAAACATCGCAGGCAAGGGGCGGTTTTTTTTGTTCGAGGGTGCACCGAGGATGCACGAGCCTGCCGGCGCAGGACGTTAACCCAGGTTGGCACCTACGTTCACGGAACCTCCCCCCGAGACGAAGGGACTGATGGTTCCGTGTCAGGACAACCTCGGCGCGCTGAAGGCATCGAGTACCGCAAGAAGAAGAACGGCACGCACTCCTACCATGTGCACTGGAGAGAGGGCGGTCGCCGTACTGGCCCGCCCCGCGCCTACGCCTTCGACGACTTGGACTCCGCGAAGGTCTTCCGTGGGGCACTCGTCGCCAATGGCCGCCGTGACCCCTACAAGAACTCGGTGCCCTGCTGCGGACGGGCCGATCCGGGTAGGTCGGCAGAAGACAGTAAGAGGGGCGGCAGCCGATCGGCTGCCGCCCCTCTCGCTGTGCTAGTTGGCGCTGACGTCCGCGGTGGCGAACGGCTGGGAGGCGTCGTCGGACACGTGCTGCTCGGTCGAGCCCCACGTGGCGATGGACTCGGGGCGGGCGTTCCACTGCTCCGGGCTCATGGGGAAGCCGTAGTCCTTCCGGTACAGCTCCAGGTGCTTGTTCACCTCGGCCGGGGTGGTGCCGAGCTCGTGGGCGAGCGAGGCCTCCGAGACGTCGCCGGACGGGGTGATGTGCATGGCGATGGCGACGGCGATCTCGTCCGGCCATGCCATGCGCATGAGGCGGACGGCGCGGTCTGTGCCGACGCCGAGTTCGTCGGTCACGGTGGGGCGACCGGGGTTGGTCGCCCAGCGTGATCTCATCTCGGCGATCAGGTCGGCGTCTGTCCTCTTGCGCGCGTTGGGCTTCGTGTCCTGATCGCCGCCGTCCGGGCGCCCGTTGTCCTGACCCGGCTTGTTCTTGTCCTGTCCTGACGGGTCGGGGTTGTCCTGCTGCTTGTTGTCCTGAACCGGCGGCGGGGGCGGCGGTGTCCTGCCCTGCCTGTCCTGGACGGGCTCCGCGGGCGGGACAGGGCGCGGCTTGGGCCGGCGCGGTGGGACAGGCTCTCTGCCCTGGTGCTGTCCCGTCTCCAGGCCGTGGGCTTCGGCGAGGGCGCCTGGCGGCCGACCCGGGCGCGGATCTGTCCTGCAACATCAACAGTGTCGTCAGCTGCGGCGCGGTCGGCAGCTCCTGGCAGGCGCACCTGTTCGGCTTCCCGAACGCCTTCCTCGGGCTGGTGGCCGAGCCGGTCGTGATCACGATCGCATATCGGCCCGCCGCGACGGCGTATTCGGCGTGGGCACCGTCGATGGCGTAGCCGGTGTTCTGCTGGGACTCGCACAGGGGCCTCCCGGCCGCTGACGCAGCAATCGCAGGCGCCACAGGCGCAGGCGACCCGGTCGCCGACGGCGTGCTCGGTGACGGCCGTGTCGGCCTGTTGGACTATGCCGATTCCCTCGTGGCCGGGGGTGAACGGCAACTGGGGCTTGATCGGCCAGTCGCCGTGGGCGGCGTGGATGTCGGTGTGGCACAGGCCGCTCGCCTCGATCCGGACGAGCACCTGGTCGGCGGCAGGGGTGGGCACGGGTAGGTCGCGGATCTCCAGAGGTTTGTCGAAGGCGGAGACGGTCGTCGCGTATGTGAACACTCCTTCTGGACGGGAAGTGGGGCGGGGCTCCAGCCTTGTAAAAAGGCGGGAGGCGGGCTCGGGGAGAAGGCCCGGTGTGCGCGGCGTTCGGTCTTTCGACCAGGGGAGGGTTGGATCTCCGAGAGGTCGTACCCGCCTGGCCTGCGGGCGGGTACGCCCCCTCGGCGGTGGCTGTCAGAAGAAGCCGAGTCGCTTGGGCGAGTAGCTGACCAGCAGGTTCTTGGTCTGCTGGTAGTGATCGAGCATGGCGCGGTGGTTCTCGCGGCCGATGCCGGACTGCTTGTAGCCGCCGAAGGCGGCGTGCGCCGGGTAAGCGTGGTAGCAGTTGGTCCACACGCGGCCGGCCTTGATGCCGCGGCCGAGCCGGTAGGCCGCGTTGATGTCGCGGGTCCACAGCCCGGCGCCGAGGCCGTACGGGGTATCGTTGGCGATCTTGAGGGCTTCGTCCTCGGAGTCGAAGGTGGCCACCGACACCACCGGGCCGAAGATCTCCTCCTGGAAGATGCGCATGTCGTTGGTGCCGCGGAAGACGGTCGGCTGGATGTAGTAGCCGCCCTCGAAGCCCGCGACCGTACGGGGGTTGCCGCCGGTGAGCAGCTGCGCGCCTTCCTTCTTGCCGATGTCGATGTAGGAGAGGATCTTCTGGTACTGGTCGTTGCTCGCCTGGGCGCCGATCATGGTGGCCGGGTCGAGGGGGTCGCCGCCGACGATGGCCTCGGTCCGGGCGATCGCGCGGGCCATGAACTCGTCGTAGATGGAGGAGTGGATCAGGGCGCGGGAGGGGCACGTGCACACCTCGCCCTGGTTGAGGGCGAACAGCACGAAGCCTTCGACGGCCTTGTCCAGGAAGTCGTCGTCGGCGGACATGATGTCGGGCAGGAAGACGTTGGCGCTCTTGCCACCGAGCTCCAGAGTGACCGGGATGATGTTCTGGGCGGCGTACTCCATGATCAGCCGTCCGGTCGTGGTTTCGCCGGTGAAGGCGACCTTGGCCACGCGCGGGCTGGCGGCCAGCGGCTTGCCCGCCTCGGCGCCGAAGCCGTTGACGACGTTGAGCACGCCTGGCGGCAGGAGGTCGGCGATGAGCTCGACGACGAGCAGGATGCTGACCGGGGTCTGTTCGGCCGGTTTGAGCACCACGCAGTTGCCGGCCGCGAGGGCGGGGGCGAGCTTCCAGACGGCCATCAGGATCGGGAAGTTCCACGGGATGATCTGGCCCACGACGCCGAGCGGCTCGTGGAAGTGGTAGGCGACGGTGTCCTCGTCCAACTGGCTGACGCCGCCCTCTTGGGCGCGCAGCACGCCGGCGAAGTAGCGGAAGTGGTCGACGGCCAGGGGCAGATCGGCGGCGAGGGTCTCGCGTACCGGTTTGCCGTTCTCCCAGGTCTCGGCCACGGCGAGCCGCTCCAGGTTGGCCTCGATCCGGTCGGCGATCTTGTTGAGGATGTTCGCTCGTTCCGCGGGCGAGGTGCGTCCCCACCGGTCGGCGGCGGCGTGCGCTGCGTCCAGGGCGAGTTCGACGTCGGCGGCGGTGGAGCGCGGCGCGCGGGTGAAGGGCTGCCCGGTGATCGGGCTCGGGTTGTCGAAGTACTCGCCACCCACCGGGGGCACCCACGCCCCGCCGATGAAGTTTTCGTACTGCTGGGCGTAGGTGACGATGCTGCCCTCGGAACCAGGAGGTGCGTAAACCATGATGTCGTTTCTCCTTCACATGGCCGTAACACAACCCACGGTGAAGGTGTGAGGTTGGCGGAAGGTTGGCGGGAAGGGGGCGAGCCGGGAACGGCCGGATAGGCGAGAGCGGCAGGGCGGTGTGCGACGGTGTGGTGTGGTGTGCGGGAGCGGAGCGGCGGTAGGCGGGGAGGGCTCGCCTCGGAAGAATCGCCGCTCAGCTGCCCAGGGCGCTTCGGTAGCGCGTCAGCGCCACGCCGCGGCGTGCGTCGCCGGTGGGCAGCAGGGCCAGGGCCCGCTCGTGGATCTGCAGGTCGTACGGGTGCAGCTCGCCGTACGTGAGCACCGCCTCCGGGCGCATGGAGCGGAGGACCGCCTCGCGCACGGCGACCTCGATGTGCTCGCGCCACATCCGGATGCCCGGCGCGTCGGACGAGGGAAGGAGCGGACCGCCGTAGGCGTCGATGGCCTGTTCGGCCCGCCCGGCCGCCAGCAGGGCGAGTACCTCGGCCGCATCACACGCGATCGGCTCGGTGAGCTCGTACCGCCTGGTCGACAACGCCCCACGCAGCGCGCTCCTGAGATGGGACACCTCCGCCTTCAGCGTGGCCGCCGTGACATGCCGCTCACCGTACAGCTCCTCGCGCAGCCGCTCGGGGGACATCGCGTGCCCCTCCAGCGCCAGCAGAGTGAGGATCTCCACCTGCCGGGGCCGTAGCCGTACCGGTGCGCCGTCGCGCAGCAGCTCCGCTGCCCCCAGGCAACGCAGGTGCAGGCCCGGGCGTCCGGGGATCAGGCGTTCGGCGAGCCGCTGCTCGATACCGGTGACCAGATTGGTCAACGCGGGCATGGCCAAGGGGTGGGACCGGTCCCAGGTGCTGGACAGGTCCAGTACACCCAGCACCCGCCCGTCCGGCGCCTTGATCGGGGCGGAGTAGCAGACCCACCCGTGCAGCGCCTCCACCAGGTGCTCGGCGGAGAACACGCTGGCCGGTTGCCCGTGCCGTAACGCTAGGGACAGCGCGTTGGTACCCATCGCCGGCTCGTCCCAGCATCCGCCGGGCGCGAAGTTCACCGTCTCGGCGCGGCGGCGCATGACCGGTCCGCCACACGTCCACAAGATGGTGCCCGACTCGTCGGTGATCGCGGCGATGAACCCGCCGTCCTCGGCGATCGTGCGCAACTCGTCCGAGATGGCCTGCACGGGCGCACGCAGGGGCGAACAGGCCCATCGCTCGTCGGCGGCGGCGTCGACGGGTGCGCAGTCGCGTTCGGGGGGTACCCATCGGATCGACCGCCGCCATGATGCGGCGATCTCCTCGCGCAGGCTGGCCTGCTTGTTGAGCCGATCGCCCGCGACCCACCGCGCCCAATGGCGATGCAGCCGGTCACGGCGCTCACGCAGCGTGCCGTGCCGATCCATGCACAATCCTCGAATACGTGCTTATGAGCCGCGCTCCCTTGAGCCCTTCGGCCGATGTCGTTCCAGCATGAGGGACGCGCCCGGTTCGCGCCAGGGACTAAAGTCCCCACCCGTGACGGCCAAGTCGGATTTAGGACCAAGGACCGAATTTTCCAGACCTGGCGGCCTTACAGTGAGCCGACCTGGCTGATGTGCCACCTGAAGACCGTCCAACGTCTGGGGGCTGCTTGCCTGATCTGGATGGTTCAAGTGGGCTGCTGGATGCGCCGACCGACGGCCTCCACCGCGGTGATGACGATGAAGGCCACAACCGCACGGCAGGTGGCGGCGAGCAGGACCTGCAGGCCAGCGCTGTCCAGGAACGACAACTCGGTCAGAGCGAAGATCACATGGTCGCCGGGCCGGCGGACGCGGTCGATGTGGCTGGCCAGCTGGGCGCTCGTGCTGCGGTCGACCTCGCCGCCGATCGCGTCACGCTCATGCCGGGCAGATGCTGGTGGATCAGTGCCAGCGACGCCTTGGAATTCCTCGCTAGCGGGGCGAGGGCTCGCGCGGCCAGGAGGCGCCCATTGGGCACCATAAACCTTCCACGTCGGTGCTGATACCCCCTGCTATGCCCAGATGTGGCGCCTGACCGCCTGACCGCCTGACGCGGATCAGGTTGCGGCCCGAGTTCTCCTGTTGCGGGCTATGAAGGCGGATTTGTCGGGTACGGCGGTTCTGTGGCGCTCGGGGAGAAGGGTAACGATGTCGGCAATGGACGGGCCGGTCAGCGACGCGTTGCTGAGGATGGGGCGGCACCTCCGGCCGGGTGCGGTCTCAGCGGACCTGCGGACGCTGCACCAGGTCGGCGGGCGCCAGGCCGACGCTTGGTCCACATGCTCCCCGCCCCCGTCGGCTACCTCACCCGCCCGTACATCATCTACCGCAGCAGAGACGAGGCACGGCCCCCCGCCCGGCGCGGCTGGGAACCCTCGCGCTGACGTGGGACAGTGCCCGTTGAGCGTACTGACCGCCACACGCCTGCCGCGGTGTGGCCGGTGCGCGATCTATGTTCCGGCCAGCAGCACCATATGTGCGACGGCCTGGACGCGGTCGCGAGTCACCCGTGTGTAGGCGCGCGCGGCTGCCTGGCGAATCTCTTCGGCGAGGACGGCGCTGATCTCGCTCAGAAACGACAGGTACACATGCACCGTGCCGTCCACCTCCACGAGCTCTATCTGCGGGCGACTTCCCGCGCGGCGCAACAAGGGTCGGACCGCGTCGGCGACGGCCCGGCGGGCTGCAGGGCCGGTCGGCGAAACCGCGTCCGCGCAGGTCTCGACCAGATCGGCGGCATCGCATCTAGACGCGATCTCGTCCAGGGCGGTCCCCGACGGCGTGGGCCCGGCCACCAGCACCGGGACCTGCGCGCGCAAGGCGCACATGACTCCGGCCTCTCTGAGCGTGAACGGCCCCGGCGCCAGCCTGACGTCGACCAGCAGGTCCATGTCCCCGTCCGCCAGCGGACAGCGCCCGCCCGGGACCATCCCGGCGCACGGCGCGGCGGACGCCGCCGCACCGGGAGGATGGCAGTAGGCCACCTCGTGTCCTTCGAGGGCGAGCAACGCCCCCGCCACCGCGCCGCCGGAGGGGTCCGACTCCGTCATCAGGATCCGCATGCGAACACCCTGTCGCCTGCCGTCGCCCTCCGGCAGGGACTAAAGTCCGTTCGGCCGCGGGCTAGAGACCTCCATGTGATCGCTTCCGCCCCACAGGTCCCTTCTGTCGCACGAGCCCAACGTCCTTACGTAGTGGGGACGAAAGTCCCTGGCAGCAGCCTCCGAACTGATCAGAGGGTGAAGGCATCAGAATCGGATGCGAAGAAGGTGCTCACCCATGAGGCACAGGTCCATCGCTCTTGATCCCGCCGACGTACAGGTCAAGATCCGTGGCCGGATCCGGTCCGCCGACGTCCGGCGCGCCAGGCAGACCATGGCCGATCTGGCCAGGCTCGCCCACGAGCCGGTGCTCGGCGCGAAGGTCAAGCTCGCCACCGGGCCGGGGCTCGCGATGGAGCGACGGACGGCGGAGGCCGTGCTGGACATCCAGGGGCGGCTCATCAGGGCGCAGGCCAGCGCCGTCTCCACGCGCGCGGCCATTCACCTGCTCGGCGACCGGCTCCGGACCCGGCTGCTGGAGATCACCAGGGACTGGGAGAACCGGCGGGGGCGCCATTACCAGCAGCGACCGCCCGGCCGGTCCGGTGGCGAGCGGCGGATCGTACGGACTTTCACAGCGGCCCGCGCCGTGCCCGACGAGGCGGTGGTGGACATGGATCAGCTGGACTACGACTTCCTGTTGTTCACCGAGGCCACCACGGGCCAGGACAGCGTCGTCTACCGCACCGGCGACGGTTACCGGCTCGCCCAGCTCGTGCCCCAGCCGGACCTGACGGCGCCGATGTGCGCGGCGATCTCGGTCAGCCCGCTGCCCGCCCCGCGGCTCACCGCGGAGGAGGCCATCGAGCGGCTGGAGCTGACCGGATTCGCGTTCGTCTTCTTCGCCGACTCGGGCACCGGCGGCGGTGGTCTCGTCTACCGCCGGGACGATGGGAACTACGGCCTGGTCAACACCCTTCACGACGCCTGACGGGGGCGTCGCCCCCGAGCCCACCGGTTCGAGGGCGACGCCATCCCGCTTCGGCGCCCAATCAACGGGTGTCTGCTCGTGCGGCGGTCAGGGCGCGTACCGCGGTCAAGGTCAGCACGACGGACAGCGCGGCGGTAACGGCCAGCAGGGCCAGGCCGAGCCCGTAGGAGCCGAGCCGGCCGTAGATGAAGCCCATGACCAGCGGTGGTATGAACCCGCCGAGGCCGCCGGCGGCGCCGACCAGTCCGGTGACCGAGCCGACCTTGTCGGCCGGCGCTACTTGGGCGACCAGGGCGAAGGTGGCGCCGCTGCCCGCGCCGAGCGCCGCCGCCATGGACAGGAAAGCGATCGTGCCCACCGGCATCAAGGCGGGGGTCAGCGCCTGGATCGCCGCCATGACGGCGACCACTCCGGCCAGCACGGGCACCGCGCCGATCCGGTCCGACAACCATCCGCCGAGCGGCCGCATCAGGACCGCCAGCACCACGAACCCGGCCATCCGGAAGGCGGCGTCGGCCTGCTCCAGCCCGTATCCGGTCTGTAAATAGGCCGGCAGGTAGACGGAGAAAGCGACATAACCGCCGAACGCCACCGCATACAGCAGGCACGCCTGCCATGTGATCGGCAACCTGGCCGTGGCGGCCAGCCGCGCGATCAGCGGCTGCCCGGCCACGCTCCGTCCAGGAGCATCCCGTAGGACCAGCCACGCGACGACCGCGTAGATCGCGAGCACGACCGCCGTGATGACGAACGGGGCGGCTGCGCCGCCCGTCCTGACGAGGGGGACGGTGGTCAGCGCGCTGATGGCGGTGCCTCCCATCCCGGCGCCGAAGATCCCGATCGCCAGCCCGCGCCGGTGCGGCGGGAACCACGCGTTGACGAACGGCACCCCGACAGCGAAGGCGGTACCGGCGATGCCCAGGAAGAAGCCGCCGACCAACAGCGCGGCGAGCGACTGCTGTCCCGCGACACCGATGAACAGGACGGGCACGATGGTGACGGCCGATATCAGCGGGAACATCACCCGGCCGCC
This sequence comes from Nonomuraea basaltis, assembly GCF_005893125.1. Taxonomy (GTDB): domain Bacteria; phylum Actinomycetota; class Actinomycetes; order Streptosporangiales; family Streptosporangiaceae; genus Nonomuraea; species Nonomuraea basaltis. Next base: position 23,879 of record NZ_VCJS01000141.1, read on the forward strand.
ACACCGGTCGGTCAGCGCCCCCACGGGGATCCGCCCCAGCGAGCCGACGATCACCGGCACCGCCACCAGCAACGCCTGCTGCGGCGCCGACAGGCCGAGCAGCTCCTTGAAGCGCGGCCCCAGAGGGCTGAGCAACGCCCAGGCCCAGAAGTTCACCGCGAAACCCAACGTCGCCAGCCCCAGCATCACCCAGGACGTCCGACCGAAGACGGATGCCGCCCTCTCACCCACAGCCATGAATCCCTCTCACAGCGAAGCGTCATCGTACGGATCATCTGGCGTCCGCTACCCGCAGGATCGCGCTTGAAGACGAGCAACGCGGGATGAGGTGGGGCCTGACCGTGGCGTCGGCTCAGTCGCTCCATCCTGATCGTGTGGTGGTCCTGCGGTGTTCCCCTGGCGGGGGAGGATCGACGACCAGGCCCGCCGGCCCCGCAGTGATGCCGAGGTCAGGTCGCCCTGGGAAACGGTCTATCGGACGTGTTCCAAGGGACTTTGGTCCCTGCCGTGACCACGGCGAGGCGCGGGATCTTCATTCCATGTTCGCTGTTACCCCTGTGCCGGGGATTGCCTTGGCGTCGGACTGGAAGCCGCGGCCGCCCAGCGTGACCTGGTGGTAGAGCGTGACGTCGTCACCGATGACGGCGGTCTCGCCGATGACGACGCTCGCCCCGTGGTCGATGAACAGCCGCCGCCCGATGCGGGCGCCCGGGTGGATCTCGATCCCGGTCAGAGTGCGGGCGAGCTGCGAGATCAGGCGGGGCAGGAATGGCACACGACGGCGTTGCAGCTGGTGGGCCAGGCGGTGGATCCAGACCGCCCACAGTCCGGGGTAGAGAATCGCCTCGAGCCTGTGGCGGCCGTGCAAGGCAGGGTCGCGGTGCGCGGCCGCGCGTAGGTCTTCGAGCATGAAGGTGATGTCCATCCAGGTCTTCGCGAGATCGTGGTTTGTGCCGGTGCTCCTCGCTTGCGGCCCCGCTCGCGCCGGTACGCGTAGCTCACCCGGCGGGCGCAGCTCGCCCATGGGATCGGCCTGTCTGGCTATGGCGCGAGGAGGGGGCAGGGCGCGGGACAGCGCTCGTCGAAGACGCGTCGGATGTGGAAACCGGTCATGGGCGTCGCGAACCGCACGCCGGCCAGGCCGCTCATCGGGGAGGTCTCGCCCGGCGGGCGGCGGGTCCGGGGATGGCCTTCGTGGTTGTGACCCGCCGTCCGCTTGGGTGCAGGCCCGTCATGAGCGCCACCGTCCGTGTGCCGGACGGGCGACGGATCGGGTGGCGCTCATCGGACATGACGCCGACGGTAGATCGCAGGCCCGATCCGCCGTCACCGCCACAGGTCACCTTCACGGTGGGACTTTGGACCCGTCTATCTGGGCCGTTCGGCACGTGCCGGCTATCCGGTCGTCGCCGCGGACTGGCCGGGCGTGATGCGGTCCCAGGCGGCGACCGGCAGCATGATGACGGCGGCGGGGAACAGCCCGTGCAGGGGTGGAGGTCCTGCCGAAGGTCAATCGGCAAGGGGGACCGCGCCCGTTCCGGCCGGCGACGGCCATCGGGAGGTGCCGCCTTCGGCCAGGGCCTTGATGGTGGTCATCTGCTTTCTGACTGAGAAGTAGCCGGCCGACTGCGACAGGAGCAGGTAGATCAGGCCCAGGAGGCCGGGGCGGCACAGTACACGGAGCCGGAACAGCATCCTGGTGCGCCCACCGAGGTCGTGTAGGACGATCGCCCAGGTCTCCGTGACGTGGAACGCCCCAATCGCCAGGACCATCGCGCGCGCCGGCTCGACCTGCTCGGCCCGGTAACCGGTGCCCGCGCGGCTGTCAGGAGCAGGTCACCCACGCCGAGCTTCTGCAGTTCGGGGATGATGCGGCGGGCGCTGGGCATACCGCCGTTGTCGATCGTGTCATAGCCGTACCAACCGGCCCGGGTGTATCCGCCCATCTGCACCAGCCACGGCCACACCGCCTCCGGCGGCGCGTCGATGGTGATGGCGCGGGTCGCGACGATGTGGGGGAGGGGAATGACAGCGTCGCCCGGGAGCGGGCCGCGCACTTCCGCCCGCGTCGCTCCCCAGCGAAGCAGCCGCGGGCGCACGAGTATCACATATGCGACGAGCGCGGCCGCCTGTACCAGCAATAACCGTCGTGCCCGCTTTCCGGCATGGCGCGTTCTCCTCATGCTTCGATCCCATCAAGGGACTGTGTCGCAGGGCAGGGCCGAAAGTCGATGATGCGCCGGGCGTTCGTCCTCTTGCGTCGCTGCTCTGCCTGGGGCCTCTGGGCACCGGGTCGACTACGTCTGGGCGATCGCCCGGATCTCGATCGGGTGGGTCTTCCTGTGGGCGTTCCCGGACAAGACCCGCTACGAGCGCGGTCGGACCACAGCGCGGCTCATGCGCGCCGGTCTGCCCATAGCCGGGCGGACAGCGCGGCGGCTTGGGGGCATGCGTCCGGATACCCCCATAAGGGAGACGCGTTCCGGCATTGAGCTCCGCTGGGGGCCGAAAGTCCCTTCCCGCAGAGGTCTTTCGGCGCTGGGACGCGAGGCCATCCACAGGGTGTGCTGGAGGAGACGTAAGGAGAAAGCATGATTCTCGTCGGAGTGGACGGCTCGCGGACCGGGCTGGAGGCTGTCGGGTGGGCTGCGAGGGAGGCGGCCTTGCGCGAGGTACCGCTGATGGTGGCGCATGCCATGCCGCGGTGGGCGTACGAGACCGAGACCGGCCGTTACGCCGAGGTGGCAGCGTGGATGCGCGATGGCGGCAAGAGCGTGCTGGCCGCAGGTGAGGAACGGGCACGCAGGGAGCAACCGAAGATCAGCGTGTCCACCACGTTCCTGCCCGACGATCCTCGCTCGGCCCTGATCGGCGCGGCGGAGGAGGCCGAGTTGCTGGTGGTCGGCAGCCACGGGATCGGCGGCTTCCGCGGGATGCTGGTCGGATCGGTCGCCTACGGCGTGGCCGGGCACGCACCCTGCGACGTCGTGGTGGTCCGCGAGCTGCCCTCACTGCCGCGAGAGGAGATCGTCGCCGGGATCGACGGTTCGCCGGCATCGGCTCGGGTGCTGGAATTCGCCTTGGCGGAGGCGCGGCTGCGGGGAGCGCGGCTGCGTGTCGTCCATGCCCGTACGTATCCGCATCCGGGTCACTTCGACCCTGCGGGTTCTGAGGAGCCGCTTGTACCGAGGCAACTGCTCGGCGAGCGCTATCCGGATGTGGCCGTCGTGGAGGAGGCGGTCCACGGCCATCCCGTCGAGGTGCTCCGCCAGGCCGCGAGCGGTGCCGACCTGCTGGTGGTGGGCTCGCACGGGCACGGCACGTTCGCCGGGATGGTCCTGGGCTCGGTCAGCCAGGAACTGCTCCACCAGTCCCCGTGCCCGCTGGCCGTGGTCAGGAGCGCCCGATGAGCATCGACGCGCAGGCGGAGCCGGTTCCGCACGATCAGCTGAGCGACTACTTGGCGCGGATCAGCGGCACACCCTTGCTGACCCCCGCGCAAGAGGTGGAGCTCGCCAAGCGGATGGAGGCCGGGGCCTACGCCGCCCATTTGATCGAGCAAGGGGCGGCGGAGCCCGGACTGGAAGCGGTGGTCGCCGACGGTCGAGCCGCCAGGGAGCACATGATCGAAGCAAACCTGCGGCTGGTCGTGTCGATCGCCAAGCGATACGCGCGCCGCGGGCTCTCTCTTGCCGACGTGATCCAGGACGGCAACCTGGGATTGATCGAGGCGGTCGAGCGGTTCGACCACACCCGAGGCAACCGGTTCTCCACGGTCGCCACCTGGTGGATCCGCAAGGCCATCCAGCGAGGAACGGAGCACGCGCACCCGGTGCGGCTGCCGATCGGCGTGCAGGACCAGCTCGCGAAGGTCGCCCGTGCGGAGGCCACGGCCATGCACCGGCTCGGACGTCGTCCGACGGAGCGTGAGCTGGCCGAAGAGTCGGGACTGGAGCCGGCCAGGATCGGAGCCCTGCGCCGGCTGCCGCAGCGATGCGCCAGCCTCGACGTGATCGTGGGAGAGGAACGGCACCAGTCGACACTGGGCGAACTGCTGGAGGACGTCGAGATGGTGTCCGCTGAGCAACTCGTCGAACGCAAGGCCCTGAAGGACCTGCTCGCTTCACTCGTCGCGGGGCTGGCACCACGTCAGGCGTTGATCATGCGGCTGCGGTTCGGGCTGGGCGGGCACGGTGAGCACACGCCCCGGCAGATCGCCGAGGAGCTGGGTTTGACCCCGCATTGGGTACGTCAGCTCGAGAAGGAATCGCTGGCGCACATGCGCGGGCGCGGCAACCGGCAGGGGCTGCGGGCGTGGGTGAGCTGACCAGCGATTTCGTGGAAGTGGACTCATGAACCGATCAGGACGCTGGCACCACTGGCTCTATCGTGGTGGGAGGCCGAATCGAGTGGCCCGGGCCATGAACCGGGCCTGGCGCGTGCTGCACTCGTCGGGGCTGGTGAAGCGTTTGGCGACGCTGGAGGTCGTCGGACGGCGTAGTGGCCGCGTCATCTCCTTCCCGTTGGTGGTCGCCGACTACCAGAGGGAGCGCTACCTGGTGGCGATGCTGGGGGAGAACGCGAACTGGGTGCGCAACGTGCGCGCGGCGAAGGGGCGGGCGGTGCTGCGGCACGGCCGACGGGAAACCGTGCGCCTCGAAGAGGTCGAGCCCGCAGTGCGGGCGCCCATCCTGCGCCGCTATCTGGCCATGGCGCCGGGCGCCCGTCCGCACATCCCGGTGGACCGGCATGCTCCGTCGCAGGATTTCGAGCGGATCGCAGCCCGCGTGCCGGTCTTCCGCGTCACAGCCTCGCCCTCGTCGCCGTTGGCGACCACCACGGTGTCCGGCCAGTGACCCGCGGCCGCCCATTTGCCGGCCACCAGGAACCCCGCTCCGCCCAGCCCGCGCAGCCAGGAGGCGGCCACCTGCGAGGCGACATGCTCGGGCGTGCGCCGGCCCACGGTCTCCACCCAGGACCGCCAGGCTGCCTGACCGCGATCCCGCCGCTGGGCTGGGCCATGGCGCTCGGCGCGGCCATCCTGGCCCCGCCGCTGTGCGACCTGGCCCGCCGAAAGTCCCGAGAACCAGGGACCTTCAGCCCTACCCGCACGCCACCCGCACGACGATCCTGGAATACAGACACCCGCCGAGGTGCGACAGAGATCCCCATCCCTGAGGCACTCCCGCCCGGCAGCGGATCGGTGACCGTGGTCGGCAGTCACATCCCCAGGCCACCGAGACGGCGAGCCGGGCAGGACGTCCATCCCCACCCGGCGGGTGTCTTCGCCTGTCCCCCGTTCGCGGCGGATGAGAACCAATTAGCTTGGGGCGTGCTCGATGGAGGCAGGACCACGAGGAACCCACGATGCACGTCACCGTCCGACGACTCCCAGTGGGGCAAGTGACGCTATGGCTCGTGTACCACGGCGACCGGGCACGGCGCCTGGTGCACCATCGCCTGGCTGACCGACCCGAGCAGCAGCCCGCGCACCTCGCCGAGGCCGCGCGCGCCAATCACCAGCAGGCGCGCCTTCCACGCGGCTTCGAGCAGCGCCTGGCGCGCGGGCTGGTCGGCCAGTTCGACGCTTGTCTGCAGGTCATGGAACCGGCGCCGCCAGAGGACGAGTTCTTCCCACGCCAGCCCTTCGGCTTGGATGCGCGTGTCTTTGCCCGGGTCCGCGATCAGAGCCTTGAGCGGCGCCGCCAGCCGTGCGGCCTCCCCGGCGGCGAAGCCCAGCGCGGCCATGGACGACCGCGAGCCGTCGAAGCCCACTACCACTTCGCGGGTGCCCCTCGCCTCCGCGTCTCCACGTACGACGATCATCGGGCACGCGGCCCGGGCGATGACATGTCCGCTCACCGAACCGGCCACGATCCCTCCGAGCGCGCCGTATCCGCGGGTGCCCACCACGATCAACTCTGCCTCCTTGGACAGGTCGACCAGGAGCGCGGCCGGCGAGCCGCGGTCGGTCAGCGTGTTGACGGGCAGTTCCGGATATCTCCTCATGACCCATGCCGCAGCGGATTTCACCAGCCGCCGCGCCGGGCGGCGGACCAGCTCGAGCGGGATCAGCTCGCCGGGCCACTCGTGGTAGGGCCACTCCCACGCGTGACACACGGTCAGCGGCAGCTTCCTGTCCGAGGCCTCGGCAGCGCCCCACCGCAGGGCCTCGAGCGCCGAGGGCGAGTCCTCATAGCCCACCACCACGCCGAGTTCGTCCTCCATGATGATCTCCTCTCCCCATCACCGTCTCCTGGAATGGTCTTTGCCGCTTAGGGGCGTCCCGCTCGTCTTCGGAGGACTTTGGTCCTCTTGGCTAACGCCCCAGCGATGACGTTCATGACAGGTGGCAGGGGTCAATGTCGTTGAGCATGGCCACGTCGAAGGGCGTGGTGGTGATGCCCTCCTTGTTGCGGATGAGCGGCTTGTCGACGGTGAACAGCCAGTCAGCAAAGTCCCGAACCAGGCGGGGCCAACGGCCCGAATGAGCAAGGTGCCCAATGGCCCCGTCATTTCGGGACCAAAGACCGTTGCCGGTGCGAAGGGATGGCGAAAGGCTCGGACGCGCGATCAAGGTTCATCTCTGCGAGGAGTGTCGGCATGACCGTGGCGGAGCCGTACCGGATCAATCCTGCGCCCGAAGAGAGGAACCCGCGCCGGTGCGACTGATCATGGATGACGGGCGCCGCCGAGTTGTTCGTCGTTAGGAGGAGTCTCGATTGTCCCGGCCCAGACGAGCAGACCTGCCGGTGGTCTATTCCTGCTCCGGCTGCTCCAGCGCCGCCCAGATGGCCAACGACCTGGCGCTCCGGCTGGACCGCATGGGACTGGCCGAGATGTCGTGCATCGCAGGGGTGGGCGGGGATGTGCCCTCGCTCGTGCGCGTGGCGATTTCAGGGCGGCCGATCCTCGCTCTCGACGGCTGCCCGCTGACGTGCGTACTGGGCACTCTCAAGCGTCACAACGTGGTCCCGGACGAGCACGTCATGCTGCACAGCCACGGCGTGCGCAAGCGCAAACACATTGACTACGACGCCGCACAGGCCGAACAGGTGCTGGAGTCCGTCGCCGAGGCGGTACGGCGGATCACCCGCGGCCAGTGCCCCACTCGGCGTGACCACGCCCAACTCGCGCACAGTTCCACCCCACTCCACTCGACCCCCGAGCAGGAGCCGCAGCGGCCCGCCCCGCCGGCCTTCCACGATGTGCAGCGCGCCACCCTCGCCGCCATCCGTGACCACCACGCCGAGCTCACCCGCACCATGGCCGACCATGTCAGGACGCTCTGCCTGATGCTCGACCGGCTGCAGTCCCCTGTGGGACGGCAGATGACCCTGGTCGGCTTCTGCACCCAGAAGGTGCTCGCCCACGCGACTGCAGAGGAGAAGATCCTGTACGCCGCAGCCGAGCGGGTACCGGAGACCCGCCTGCTGGTGGCTGCGATGCGCAGTGAGCACCTCGCCCTACGCTCGCTGACGGACCAGGTGAAGGCGGCGCGACTGACCGCAGACGTCATCACAGGCGCGTCGGCACTGTACGCCCTGTTCTGCGCCCACGTGGAGAAGAAGAACGAGGTCTTTCTCCCGGCGCTCGTGGACGCCGGGGTCGATCTACGCGCCCTGCTGTCGCAGATGCACGACCTCCTGGGCGAAAACGATACAGACGTGGTGGTCTCACAGGTCTGAGTTCGCAAGGGCACACGCCAGCGCAGCCGCGTCCCTCCCCTCCGCGGCTCTCCAGTTCCGCCGTTCCCCAACCGGGCGGCGCGTTCCTCGATGTTGCGCAGGCCGCTATGACCTCGCATGGGAATGCCGCACCACGTTGGACAGGGCCTCACGCAGCACCGCCGGCAGGTGCTCGCCGGCGGGTTCGGGCACCAGGGTGTCGATCTGGCCCTCCATGCGCAGCCCTCATCCACAGGCACGTGGGGGCGTGCGCCCGGCGCGCAGGCCAGGTAGCACCGCAGGAGAGCGCGCGCCGCGGGCTCGACCTCTTGAAGGAGCACGCTCGCGCGCGCCGCCGAGTTCGCAGCCGGTAGGCGCCTGGCGCCTGTTCATCCGTCCATCCCGCAGGCAGGTCGGCGACCGAGCCAAGCTCCTGGAAGCGGATCACGCCGTCGCGGACCACTGGCCCACGACGGCGTACCCGCGCTCGCGTAACGCGCTGATCAGCGGGTCCAGCGAGTCCAGGACGGCCGGTTCCATGTCAGGCGCCGCCCCACACGGTGTATGCCGCGACGACGTCGTCGTGTCTCCAGTTGAGCTTGTCGTGCACAGCCACGACGCCGTCGATGCTCTCGGCCAGGCGGACGGCGGTGATGGCCTGGCTGTGCTCGTCGAGCGTGCCGGTCAGGGTGACCACGCCGTCGGCCACCGCGATGCCCACCTCGCCGCGGACGGTCTCGCGTACCTGGCGCTCGATGTCGGCGTCGGGGCGGAGGAAGACCTTGATCAGGTCGCGGCGGCTGACGATGCCGACGAGCCTGCCTTCGGCGTCGACCACGGGCAGGCGCTTGACACCGTACTTGTCCATCTGTCGGGCGGCCAGCACGACGGCGACGTCGGGATTGGTGGTGTGGGCCGGCGAGGTCATCAGCTCGCCGGCGGTCTCGCCGAGCGCCTTGTAGAAGCCGCTGCCCTCGCTGCCGACGGTGTGTCGGATGCGGGCACGCAGCGGCGGTGTGTAGCCGTCGCCGTAGTAGCGCTCCTTGAACTCCTGCTTGGCCAGCAGATCAGCCTCGGACACCACGCCTACAACGTGGCTGTCGTCGTCCAGCACGGGCACGCCGCTGACACCGCGGTTGATGAGCAGCTCGGCCACGGTGTGGAAGGACGCCTTCTGGTTGACGGCGGCCACATCGGTGGTCATCACGTTCTCGACGGTCGTTCTCATGGGGATCTCCTGAGGTGCTCGACCCGGACGACGCCGGGCACGGTGCGGGCGAGCAGGCCGGCGATGCGGTCGGCATGCTCGTGGGGCGGCCCGGACAGCTCGGCCACGCCGTTGTGCACCGTGACGTCCCGGCTCGGGCCGGAGGGGTAGTGCTCGCGCAGGGCGGTGACGACCGCCTGGCGAAGGTCGTCGTCCGAGCGGGCCAGCATCGCCATCAGGTCGCGGCGGCTGACCATGCCCACCACCGCATCATCCTTGGACCGTGATAACCGGGCTGCTCATGACCTCGCGTACGAGCATGGCTACCCGGCCTGCCACTTCGAGTCGTCCTGCTTCCAGGTGAGCTCGTTGACCACGTCGACGACGCCGTTGACCCGGGCGGCCATGCGGGCGGCGACGCCGGTCTCGGTACGTCGGTCCATCTGCCCGGACAGCGTGACCACACCGTTGTCCACCGAGACGGTGACCCCGTCGGTGTTGATCCACAGGGTGCGGCCGAGGATGTCGTCGCGGATCTCGGCGGCGATCTCCGCGTCGCCGCGCAGGAACAGTTTGACCAGGTCGCGGCGGCTGACGATGCCCACGAGCCGGCCGTTGAGGTCGAGGACC
>NZ_VCJS01000656.1 GCF_005893125.1 Nonomuraea basaltis
AGCCTGGCGGCAGGGCACCAAGAAGAGCAAGGGCAACCCGACCGCCACGATGCGCTCACGCTTCCTTGTGCTGCGGGTGCGGCCCGCCAACCGCGACATCGCCCGAGACAGTGACGGGCATCTGCCCGAATGCTGGCTCCTGGCCGAATGGCCGCCCGGCGAGCCGGAGCCCACCGACTACTGGCTGTCCACCCTTCCAGCGGACATCCGGCTGCGGGACCTGGTCCGCCTGGCGAAGATCCGCTGGCGGATCGAGCACGACTACCGCGAACTCAAGACCGGCCTGGGCCTGACCCACTTCGAGGGGCGTTCCTGGACCGGCTGGCATCGCCACGTCACCTTGGCTTCGGCCGCCCATCTGTTCCTCACTGAACTGCGCTTGACCAGCCCAAAAGCGGCTGGGGCGGCCTGACCTTCTACAAGATCTTGCACATGCTCCAGGTGCTGTTAGCCACCT
>NZ_VCJS01000142.1 GCF_005893125.1 Nonomuraea basaltis
AGATGTGTATAAGAGCCAGCCCGGCCCCCGCGGCTCACCCACCGCGGGCCGGCCCACCACAACACCACAAACATCCGCTCGTGTTTGCGAATCGAGCGCTACAGAGCGTCACCGACATCGGCATTGATCGCCCGGTCCTGCCGATGACCGCGCGACTGATCTTGTGGCGAGAGACCTGGGCAGCAACGTCTGGCGCCTTGAACCTCACCAGGCTCGACGCCTGGCTTACCGGAACGCCTCTGGCCCCGACCCGCACATAGCGCTTCGCCGCTCTGCGGCCCGCGGCGCGATGAGAGGTCTGCTAAGACGGTGCCTCGTCCCTATTAGGCCCAGTCCACCTCATCGACGGTGTCGTTGTAGGGGGGCGGTTCCTCGATGGGCTGGCCGGGGAACAGCGGGCGCGCCTGGCCACTTTTGCGGTCGATCAGGACAGCGAGGCCTTGGGCGTTGTTGACCCAGGAGGAGATGTTGTTGGCGGCGGAGGAGTCGCCGAGGCCGCCGGGCATTGGCAGGTCGTTTAGGTCGACGCTGTAGCCGGCGCCGATACCGTAGGCCGGGCCGGAGCGGCCGTAGTCCCGGTACAGGCACAGGGTGGCGGGCGGGCACGGCTCGCTGGGGCCGAGTTGGATCACACCCGGAGGCAAGGCATGGGCGGGGGCGGCTGCCGCAGGAAGGGCGAGGGTTCCGACGGCGGTGAGGGCGGCCATGCCAGTCAGCAGACGGGCGAGGGTAGTGGTGCCGGGCATCGGTGTGGTACCTCCTGGAAGGCTTGCGGATTGACCCCGCACCTTTACGTAACTGCTTGCACTCGAATAGTAGCTCCGAGTTGCTGTAAGCGGCTGTTAGCGACACCCGCCGCTGACGGTCTCGTGACACCTGGTGAGGTCATCCGCTTTCCCGGCCGCGGCCGCACCGTGGTCCTGGCCGTCCTGGTGGGCTCTAGGGGTGCTTTGATTCGGGAACCGGAGGGCTGGCGGGCTCGGGGTCGGTGGAGGCGCGCATTCTGCGGAGAACGACGGCGGCCGAGGCGGCGAAGGCAACCATGGCGATGATGCTGACGATGGCGATGACATGGAGCCCGTGGACGAAGGCGTCGTGGGCCGCGGCCACCAGCTGGTCGCCGAGACGGGCGGGCAGGCCTTTGGCCGTCTCCAGCGCGCCGCCGAGGGTGTTGAGCGCGGTGTCCGCCGCCTCGGGTGCGAGCCCGGCGGGGATCGTGTCGGTCAACCGGCTGTGATACGCGGTGGTGGCGATGCTGCCGAGAATCGCGATGCCGAGCGCTCCGCCCAGCTCGCTGCTGGTTTCGGAGACGGCCGAGGCCGCGCCGGCCCGCTCGGCCGGGGCGGATCCGACGATCATGTCGGTGCCCAGGACGGTGCCCGGCGCGATGCCGATGGACAGCACCACGGATCCGGTGATGAGCAGGGCGAGGCTGGAGGGCCCGACCTGGGTGAGCATTGCCAGGCCGATGATCGCGACGGCGAATCCACCGGTGATCACGTAGACCGGGCGGAGCCGGCTCACCAGCGCCGGCGCCGCCATGGTCCCGACGATGCCCGCGGCGGTGCTGGGCAGCGTCCACAGCCCCGCCTGCAGCGCGGACAACCCTTCCACCAGCTGCAGGTATTGGGCGGTGAAGAAGTAGACGCCCATCATGACCATGATGCTGACCAGCAGGGTGCCCACCGAGGTGGTGAAGACGCGGTCGCGGAACAGCCGGATGTCGATGAGGGGGTAGGCCAGCCTCAACTGGCGTCTGACGAACACGACGCCCGCGGCCAGGCCGGCGACGAAGGACAGGGCGGGTTGCCAGGTCAGGCCGTCTGCCGCGATCTGCTTGAGGCAGTAAACCAGGGCCAGTACCGCAACGATGGACAGCAGGACGCTGGACAGGTCGACCCGTCCCGGGGAGGGGTCGCGATATTCGGGCAGCAGCAGCGGCCCCGCGGCCAGCAGCAGCACCATCACCGGCACGGCCAGCAGGAACACCGAACCCCACCAGAAGCTGTCCAGCATGAAGCCCGCGACCAGCGGGCCGATCGCGCCGCCGGTCATGAAGCTCATCATCCACACCGAGATGGCGACGGTGCGCTGCTTGTCGTCGTGGAACATGGTGCGGATCAACGACATGGTGGAGGGCATCAGGGTCGAGCCGCCGATCCCGAGCAGGGCTCGCGCGGCGATGAGCATCTCGGCGCTGCCGGCGTAGGCGGCCAGGACCGAGGCGACCCCGAACGCGGCAGCGCCGGCCAGCAGGAGCCGCCGGCGTCCGATCCGGTCGCCGAGGGTTCGTTCAGGGGTTGCATCGAGGGCCGATCAGTGAAACGGGGTGACAGGGGAGTCGTCATGGCTCCCAGGACCGGACTGATCTTGTGTTGTGGCTCAAGTGCGCGCGCCGCATGGCGCTCAGAAGGATTCCGGAGCGATGTGGAACGGGTTCCGGCGTCAGCCGGGCCGTTGCCCGGCCTTGTCGACGACAGCGGCCTTGATTAGGGCGTCCCAGTTGTGGATTTCGCCCTTCTTCATGGTGTCAAAAGGTCCGTCATCGTGGTCCTTGACCACGATGGTGCGGTAGCCCAGGTACTCATAGGTCTTCGGATTGATGAAGATCTCGTCGCGCAGGTAGCCGTCCAGGACGTGGTAGAGGGTGATGCCCCGGCGTTTGAGCAGGTCGGAGGACTTGGCTTCGTATCGGACGCCCGGGATCTTGGCCATGGCACCGTACATGGCGGCGCGGAGCCTGGGTGGGAGGGCGGCGTCCCCCATGCCCATCGCGATCAGCTGGAACGCCCACCTGTCGCGCTGTACGGAGGTGAGGCGTGGCAGTGATTCCTCCGCCAGCCGCTTCGCCTCCTCGGGGGTCTTGCCCCTGGCCTCCGCCCGTTCCTCGGCGGAGCGCAGGGAGGAGCTGTGATGCCTGGCGTTCTCCGTGTCGACGGTCTCGTAGATCCGGGCCAGCAACTGATCGGCGTCGGTCGGCAGGGCGAGCAGGTAGGGGTAGGCCACCTCGAACTCCGACCCCTTGGAGATCTCGAGCTTGCCCTTCTCGACGGTGGCGAACGCCTTGTCGTTGAGCTGCCGCCACTGTTCGCGGGTGTTCGTCACCGCCGGCATGCCGCGCAGCCATTGCCCGCCGTCCACCCGCGTCTGGGCGCGCAGGCTCTTCACGTAGCCCCACTGCGTGGGCCCGGCACTCCATTCGGGCTCGTCGGAGGCCAGCACCGCCGCGTTGTCGGCCAGGTCCTGGGCGTTCGCCACCGGGCGCAGCCGCAGCTCGGTGACGGCGGCGGAGGGCCGCGCCTGGGGAACCTCGACGCCCTTTTCCCGAGTGACGCCCGGGACGACCGTCGTGGCCACGGCGAGCAGCGCGGCGGCGGCCGCCCCGGCCAGGCTCAGCCCCCACACCGGCCGGATGCGGCGGGCCCGCGGACGCCTGCTCCCGCGCATGTGACCCGCCAGGCGGGACCGGGCCGCGCCGATCGACTCCGGGGCGGCCCCCGGCAGCGCGTCGTGATAGCGGCGCAGCTCCTGCAGTTCTTCCATGATTCAGACCCCCTTCGCCGCGTGACCCAGTGTCTTGCGCAGTTTGGTTCTGGCCCGGTGCACCCGGGAGCTGACAGTGCCGATCGGGATGCCCAGGGCGAAGGCCACCTCCGCGTAGCTGAGGTCGGCGCAGGCCACCAGCATCAGCGCGTCGCGGTCGCCCCGGGACAGGCTCTCCAGGCCGCGTGCCAGCCGAGGGCTGAGCTGCTCGGCGGTCACCCGGTCGGTGACCCGGTCGGCGTGGCCCTCCACGTCGTCGCGGGCAGCCGAGCGGCTGAGGGCCCGGTAGAGGCGGAGCTCGCCGCGGCGATGACGGCCGATGAGATTGGTGGCGATGCCGTACAGCCAGGCCTTGGCCTCCGGGCGGGTCAGGTCGTAGCGGTCGCGCTGGTCGAACGCCGCCAGGAAGGTCTCCGCGGCCACGTCGTCGGCGGCGCCGGGCCCGAGCCGGGCGGCGGCGTAGCGGTGGATCGTGGTGAAGTACCGGTCGAAGATCATCGAGAACCACTCCGGATCGTGCCGCGAGTTCGCGATGACCGAAGCGTCGTCCGGCTCCGCGGCCAGCCGTGTGGCGGGATATGAAGAAGGGTCATGCATCCGGCGCCTTTCTCGAAAGAGGATCGGCGCTGATTGCCCGATGCGGGCGTCCTTGTTCGCGGTTATTTCGCAGAGCCCGCCGGAGAGCGATGACGATCAGCGTCCCGCCATGGCCCGTAGCGCCCCCACGCCGATCAGCCACGGCCGGTCACTGTACCCGGCGTACCGCTACGCGGGCGGACCAGAGGTCGGCGGCCGCTGTTGTGCGGTGTGCTGAAGATCACATCTAAGCTCCGTATCAGTGCTGGACCCGACGATCTCCCAGAGTTCATGCGAACCGAAGGTTTCTCGGGCGGAACCGATGGGTCTTCAGGGCTCATGGATCGGCCGCCGCCCGGCCGAGGGCCTGCTACGCGGCATCGCCTTTGAGCGCTCCGCCGTCTCGCGGGTCGTCGACCGGGCCACCGGCAACATGGTCGGCGTCTGGGCCCTGGTCGCCGTGCACGGCGCGAAGGTCCCCGGAATCGGCCGCCCCCTGGTGCTCCAGCAGATACAGGCTCGGGGTCATCGCCTGATCCAGCCCACCTGCACCGGGGGCCGCACACCACACCGTTTCCCCCTGGAGGTGCTCGAGCCGGGTCTTGTCCAGGCCGATAGAGCGGGCGCGGCGGATCTCGGTGACCGCGACGGCTTGGCTGATCGTCCCTTCGATCCCCGATCTGGGCGCGTACCTGGCCTTCCACTCCGCCGTCGTCTGAACGCCAGCGCGGGCTCCCAATACCCGATGGCGGCGGGCTGCTCGGGGTCGTGGCTGCCGCACATCCCGGAGGGCCACTCCAGTCGGCATCGCCCGTTCCTCCTTCTTCACACGCCTTCGCCCGCTCTTCGCTCACCGCGAACCGCTGCCTGATTGCTGAGTGGGCGCATGCCCACTATTGTGGGCGCATGCCCACTATATCGCAGGAGCAACCAGAGCCTCCGCGGAACGAGCCCCATAAGGCCAGGCAGATGGCGGAGTCGTTCGGGATCGACGCCGAACGCTACGACCGGGCCCGACCCGACTATCCCGATGCCCTGGTGCAGCAGATCATCGCTGCCAGCCCTGGCCCCGACATCGTCGACGTCGGCTGCGGCACCGGCATAGAAGCCCGTCAGTTCCTGGCGGCCGGGTGCAGGGTGCTGGGTGTCGAGCCGGACGTACGAATGGCCGAGTTCGCCCGCCGTACCGGGGTCGAGGTCGAGGTGGCGACGTTCGAGGACTGGGACGCCGCCGGTCGCACCTTCGACGCGGTCGTCGCCGGGCAGTCCTGGCACTGGGTGGACCCGGTCGCGGGCGCGGCCAAGGCGGCGCAGGTGCTGCGTCCCGGCGGCCTGCTGGCGGTGTTCGCGCACGCGTACGACCCGCCGCCCTTCGTCGCGGAGGCGTTCGCCACCGTCTTCCGGAAGGTGGCGCCCGACTCGCCGCTCAGCGCCGGACCGCCGAGGCCGGCCCAGGACATCTACCAGGCGATGTTCGCCACGTTCACCGACGGCATCCGGAGGACGGTCGGGTTCGGCGAGCCGGAGCAGTGGCGATTCGACTGGGAGCGGTACTACAGCCGCGACGATTGGCTCGACCTGCTGCCGACCACCGGCGCGCTCACCCAACTCCCACCGGGCAGGGTGGCCGAGGTGCTGGAGGGCGTCGGGGCCGCCATCGACGCGATCGGAGGCGGCTTCACCATGGCCTACACCACGATGACGACCGCCGTGTCACTGAACACCTGAGTCGTCCACCACTCCGAGGGCGCGTGGGCCGCGCGTGCGTACTCCGCGCCTCGACGACGACGGCCGGTGGCACCTCCCGCGCAACTGCCTGGTCAAGCTGGTGATGCTGATCAGGCCGCACGCCGTAGCCGACGGGATCGGCTACGGCTGTGCGGTCACGAGCAAACGAGCGCCGCCGGCGTGGACCGAAAGTGACGCCCTATCCGGTAGCCCCTGTGAAGCGCGACTCGCGGAGGAGTCGGAGGGAAATCGCGGAGGTCCACGTCCAGCCGAAGGTAGCGGCGATGTAGATGAGGAGGGCCCCGGGCGGGGCCGCGATCGTTTCGAGGGGTGCGAGAAGGATCAGTCCAGTGGCGATGCTGTAGGTCGCCCATCGGTGTTGCTTGGCGGCGGCGAACCTGCGGCCGAAGATCAGGCACGCGGCCATCCATGACATGATGGCCGCGCCGAAGGCCACGGCGTGCAACCCGCCGTGCCAGGTGAGGGAGTCGGGCTTGCCGTCGGGGGTTCCGAGGGGGTAGCCGAAGGCGGGATCGATGACGAACACGCCACCGGCGATCATCGACATGCCCATGATGGCGATCAGCAGCGGGCCCCAGGTGCCGCCTGCTTGGAAGTGCAGCACTTGCCGCATGCCGGTGGCCGCGACGACGAACAGCAGGCCGCAGAGCACGAAGTTGGTGATCTGGATCCAGCCGAGATCGCCCAGGCTCAGGTAGCTGAAGGCATTACGGGTGAGATCGAACCCTTGACGGGTGAACGCCTGACCGTAGCTGACCATTAGGTACAGCGGCCCGGCGACGATGCCGCACACAAGCCGCATCTGCGTCGTCCGCGAACTTGGTTCCGAGGGTGTCCGAGCGGTCGCGGTGGTGGTCTGATGAGTCACGATGCCTGTCCTTACACGTGCTATTGGCGTGTTCCGATGTCGCCGAGCGGTACCGATCCGGGGGGTACGCAGCCGTCAGGGCGCGAATTGATCGATCTCGTACTTCCCGGGTGTCGTTCGTCGTCATCGGCTATTGGGAGAACCGTGTCGCAGCCTCGCCCTTGAGTCGGCCTGGCGGCAGGCGTCGCCCGCAGAGTGCGAGGAGTAGATCCTGTGCCAGGCCCCGGACCGGCGTTCCTGTGCCGTAGCTCCAGTCAAGGTCAGTCGCCTGCAACATGACCTTGGTCAGGTCGGTTCCGAAGAATGCGATGTTTTTCGGCCGCATCCCGGCCAGCACTAGGGCAACCCGTTCGGGCGGGACGTGGCGGCTCAGCCCTAGACCGACCGTGATGTCGAGTCCGTGGATGACGTCGTGCGAGAGCGCCCCGTGGACACCTCCACGAGGCGGTGTCCACGGGTGTGCGACGTTGTCTCGCAGCCACGCGAGCAGCCTCTCAGGCGGCAATGTGGCAGCGTCGTGGCGCGCGCACTGGTCGGCCATGCGATTGAAGTTTCCGCCGGCCTTCGCCAGTTCCACCAGTGTCCGCCTGAACGAAGTCCGGAAGGGCATCGTCGTATGGGCGATCACCTCTCGCACCCTCCAGCCGTCACACAGCGTGGGCGCGTCCCACTGTTCTGGCCGGAAAGTGACGAGCAGATCTGCCTGTTCACGACGTTCCGCCATCACCTCGGCCCGAAGGTCATCTTCGGTCATTACCTGCCTCCTATCGTTCAGCGCACAGGTCAGCCGCGCCGCTCTGTGTGTGTACGAGGCCAGAGACGAAAAGTCATCGGTCGTCGCCGCACCGTCGGTGACGGCGCGTATGGTCAAGAGGTGGCGAAGACCTTGACCAGCGAAGGTTTCCGGCTGGAGCCGTTCCGGGCCGAACTGACCGGCTACTGCTACCGGATGCTCGGCTCTGGCTTCGAGGCCGAAGACGCGGTGCAGGAGACACTGCTGCGTGCGTGGCGGTCGTTCGACCGTTACGACGAGCGGCGGGCGTCATTACGGACATGGCTCTACCGCATCGCCACCAACATCTGCCTCGACATGCTACGCAGCACGCAACGCCGGGCCGTGGCCATGGACTTGCGCCGGGCGGCGCACGCCGGGTCGGGCATCGGCGAGTCCGCTCCGGAACGGATCTGGATCCAGCCGATTCCGGACGATCTCGTGCTGCCGATGGACAGCGACCCCGAAGGTTTGGCCGTACAACGCGAAACGATCCGCCTGGCATTCGTCGCCGCGCTGCAGCACCTACCACCCCGGCAAAGGGCCGTGCTGATCCTGCGCGATGTGTTGTGCTGGAAGGCTGAGGAGGTCGCACACCTGCTGGAAACCACCACCGCCTCGGTGACCAGCGCGTTGCAGCGGGCGAGGGCGACGCTGAAAACGATCGACGTCATGCCCGGCAATCCGTTCCTGCCGTCCGACCCCACCCAGCAGGAACTGCTCACCCGTTACTGCGACGCGTTCGAGCGTCACGACATCGCCGCGCTCATAGCCTTGATCCACGAGGATGCGACAATGTCGATGCCTCCTCTCACGTGGTGGCTCCGCGGCCGTGATCGAATCAGGCAGGCTCTGCTGGATCCAAACGCGTCCTGCCAAGGCGCACGCCTCGTCCCGACCGCGGCGAACGGCTCGCCGGCGTTCTGGCAGACACGGCCTGGCCCCGACGGCACCGACACGCCCTTCGGATTGGTCATCCTCGACGTGTTCGAGGGGCTGATCAGCAACATCACCACATACCTCAACACCGACCGTCTGATCCCGCTTTTTGGCTCGCCGCCCCATTCCCCCGACGACGAGACCGCTTCTGTCACGCCGATGAGTTCCCTCACGCTCCCGCGCGTATCACCGTAGACAGCGGCTCACACCAATCGAGGGCATAACGCGCCGGGCGGGTGGGCGCCGGTGCCCGTTCCTCGAAAGTCTGTGACTATGCCGAGCCGCGGGTTTTGACCGAGAAGGAGGAGACCAACAGTGTCGCAATAGCTTCAAATGAGTCGTTTTCGGGATGAATCAAGACATTCACCGAGCCGCGGCCTCGGCCATGTTGCGGGCGAACCGGTCGAACTTGGTCACGGTGAAGACGCTGCCGTCCCACGCGGCGGCGAGGGCCTGGTTGGCCGTGTCGGTGCCGTGCGACATCGAATGCCGATCAGCTTCGACGCCGCCCGAGATCCGGGGCGGGGGCGTGTCGGCGAGTTTCGACACCGGGTGCGTGACGCTCTGGTTCTCGGGGCTGTGTGACGGGCTGGTTTGCGACCGCAGAGGCTGCGCAGGAGGCAAGGTCCTCGCGTAGCCGGCGCTGCCGCTCCTGCGACAACGGCGCGAAGATCTGCCGTTCGACGGCGCGCACGGTGACACTGGCCTCGCGCAGCGTCGATTGTCCGGCTCGGGTGAGCTCGGTTGGCAGTGCACGCCCATGAGTGGCGTGAGCAGGCCGGGTGAGCAGGCCCCGCTCTTGTAGCCGGCGAAGGACGACGTTCATCGACTGGCGCGTGACGAAGGCACGGCGGGCGAGTTCGGAGTTGGACAGTCCCGGATGCCGGCCGAGCAGCTCGAGGCATGCGTATTGGGCAACGGTGAGACCCAGTGGACGCAGCACCTCATCCATCGCGGTGTGCAGTGAGGCTTGCACCTGCTTGAGGACGTAGCCCACCGACTGGTCAAGGTCGCCAACCGCCTCTTCTTGCGCCATGTCAGTAGTATGACATAGCTTGCATGTCAGAAGCCCTGACATACAGAAGGGACAGACTATGAGTGGCCAGGTCACGTACTTTGAGCTGCCGAGCAGGGACATCGAAGCAACCCAGCGATTCTGGGGCTCGCTGTTCGGCTGGACGTTCTATGAGGGCAACTTCCCGGGTTACTCGATGATCCAGGGGCCCGAGCCCATGGGCGGAACGCCGCACGATGATTCGTCACGACACCTGCGCATCTTCTTCGCCGTCGACGACATCACCTCCGCCGTCGCCCGGGTGCGCGAACTCGGTGGCACGGCAGAAGATCCGGTCAATATCCCGTCTGGCGCCTACGCCCACTGCACGGATGACCAGGGCGTGGAGTTCAGCCTGTCCCAACAGGCAGGTAACCGCGATTGAATCGCACCGAGACCACCGGGTCAGGACCGAAGGGATCCGGTCACCTCCTTGGACCGCTACTTCCGCTGGCGCTGGCCGCCTTCGCGGTCGGCACCGACGCGTTCGTGATAGCCGGTCTCCTGCCGGCGATTGCCGCCGATCTTGAGGTAGGTATGCCGGCCGCCGGCCAGCTGGTGACCGTGTTCGCGTTGACGCTGGCTGTCGCTGCGCCGGTTCTGAGTTGGCTGTTGAGCCCACTGGATCGTCGCAAGGCTTTGCAGCTGGCACTGATCGTGTTCGTCGTCGGCAACGTCGTGACCGCACTCAGCCCGACCTACCTGCTGACGTGGCTGGCCCGGATTCTCACAGCAGCCGGGGCGGCCACGATCACGGCCACCGCGTCGAGCGCGGCTGTCGCGATCACGCCTGCCGAACGGCGGGGGCGTGCCATGGCGCTGGTCATCGGTGGGCTCACCTTGTCCACCGCGCTGGGCATGCCTCTGGGCAACTTGATCGGCGCCGTCGACTGGCGCCTCACGCTCTGGGCCGTCGCGGCTATGGGCGTCGTTGCCGCGATCGGCATCTCGGTAGCGTTGCCCAAGGTCATGCTCCCGACGACAAGCCTGACGGCCCGCCTGGCTCCGCTGCGCCAGCCCAAGGTGCTCTCCGTTTTGGTCGTGACGCTGCTGGTGATGGCCGGACATTACGCCGTCTACACCTACATCGGAGCCGTGACCGCGGGCGCCACGACCGGATCCTTTCCTCAAGCCATCACCATGATTCTGTTCGTCTGGGGCGTCGGGGTCCTGGTCGGCAACTTCCTCGCCGGCCATCTCGCCGACATCCTTCCGGGACGCGGGATCGCGGTCGCAGCACTCGCCGGCGGCACTGTGCTGCTCGCGATCAGCCCATTCACGGTCAGCCACCTGGTTGTTGCGTGCGTATGGGCCGCGATCTGGGGCACCACCGACGGGATGGTCTCCGTCGTGCAGCAACACCGGCTGGTGAGCCTTGCACCCGCCTCGGCACCAGTTCTCCTTGGCCTCAACTCCTCCGCGATCTACCTCGGAGTTGCGATGGGTGGTGGACTTGGCGGTCTGGCTCAAGATTGGCTGTCGGTCACCGTGCTCGGCGTTCCCGCTGCCGTCCTGGCACTGCTCGCCACCACCATCACCCTCGCCGAGGGGAGAATCGACACGGTGAAGGCCTCACTCAGGGCAGCCGAGAACCGCCGCTGACGCAGCCAATGGGCTGTCCCAAACGCCAATGGACAAGGCCAGCGTTGAACTCGGCGTGGCCCGAGCCACGTTGCCGGGGGGCTGGTGTTCCGGTTGAGGATCCCCTTACGGAACACCAGCTCGCTCCCTCCACCCTTCACGCCTGTCTCCCTCACGAGTCGTCTCGTAAGGGAGGTGCGCGCGATCTACCTCGGTAGCATGCGTCCATTCAGAACGGCAGGGAGCTGCCGAGAAGACAGGCTGGCTGGTCAGTCAGGTCAGCGGCTGATTGGGAACGCGGACGCCAGATGTGCAGGTCACCGGTGAGGTCGGTCGGGTCGGAGTCCCTTGCTGATTCGGGTGCGCAGGGAGTGCAGGGCTTGCCTGAGTTCGGCCGGCTCGATGTCTGTGATGTCGGCGTCGAAGGTGAGGAGCAGTCCTGCCAGTCCTGGCCATGACCATGCGCCGAGTGTGAGTCGGCAAGTGGTTTCGGTGGCGTACCCGACTGTTGATCCGCCGGGGGCGAACCGGGCGACGGTGGAGGCGGGCAGGGCGACGATGGCTGAGCCACGGCATTGCCATTCGGCGGCGGCGTCTCCGCGGTCGTGTGCGGTCATGATGAAGGCGACGGGATCGCCGTCCGGGATGTCACGTCGGTCGAAGGGGGCGTGCGTGGGCATGTGTGGTTTGATGCGGTCCACGCGCATCGCGCGCCATCGGTCCGCATCCGGGTCGAAGGCGACCAAGTACCAGCGTGCGGCCCAGACCACGAGGTCGTGCGGCTCCAGCGTGAGCGTGACGGGTTCGCCGTCACCGGTGTAGTCCACGCGAACGAGGTGCTGCCGGTTGATCGCGCTGCCAACGGCGCGGACGATCTCGGCGTCGATCGGTGGCGCGGGGAACTCCCAGTAGTTGCGGGCTGAAGAGACGGTGAACGCTTCGGCGTGCAGGCGGCTGCGCGCGGGCATCGCCTGGTGCAGCGTGGCGAGAGCACGGGCCGCGTTCTCGCGGATGCCGGAGAGGACCGTCGGCACGGTCTGGAGCGCGACGGCCGTGGCGACGGCCTGGTCTTCATCGAACACGACCGGCGGCAAGCGGGTAGCGCGACCGAGCCGATATCCTCCACCCGCTCCACGGACGGCCACGATCTCGTACCCGAGGTCCCGGAGCGTATCGATATCGCGACGCACGGTTCTCACTGACGCTCCGAGTCGGGTGGCGAGTTCCTCGGCGGTCAGGGTCGCACCGATCCCGAAGATTGACAGCAGCTTGAGCGTCCGTGCGGAGGTAGCGGCCATGATTCCCCGATTCTCTCACCGATAGCTGTCACTCGATGGCAACTATGCCGGCGATGGTGGCCGACATGACCGATTCACCGAGCCCCCGAGAGGGCATCCGCACAGCTGAGGCTTCTCCGACACTCATCGCCAGCGCCGGCGCGACCACGGCGCTGTTGGTGGTGCTCTTCGGTTCCTTCATGGACCTTCTCGACGCGACGATCGTCACCGTCGCGGCCCCGGCGATAGCCCAAGATCTGGGTGCCGGCGACGCTCAGATCCAGTGGACGATCGCCGCCTACACCCTCGCCCTGGGCGCGGGCCTGATCACCGGCGGACGGCTCGGTGATCAGTACGGCCGCAAGCGGCTGTTCATGATCGGGCTTGCCGGGTTCATGGTCACCTCGGCGCTGTGCGCACTGGCCGTCGATCCGGGGATGCTCATCGGCATGCGGGCCGGGCAGGGACTGACCGCCGGGATCATGGTCCCGCAGGTGTTCGGGATCATCCGGGCATCATTCGCTCCGGGCGAGCGCGCCAAGGCGTTTGGCGCCTACGGAGCGGTCCAGGGCCTCGCCTCGGTCGCCGGCCCGCTGCTGGGCGGGCTGCTCGTCGACACGAACCTGTTCAACCTGGGCTGGCGCACGATCTTCTGGATCAACGTGCCCGTCTCGATCCTGGCGCTCATCAGCGGCGCGAAGGTCCTGCCGGAGTCCCGCTCCGCCTCGACCGCGCGACTGGACCTCCCAGGCGCGCTCCTCGCGGCCACGGGCATCCTTCTCCTGCTGCTGCCGATCATCCAGACCGAGACATGGGGATGGACCTGGGCCAGCTACGCCCTCCTCGCAGCCGGAATCATCGTGCTCGCGATCTTCCTCGCCTACGAGCGCCGCCTCACCGGACGCGGAAACGAACCTGTCTTTGACCCGGCTCTGCTGAGAATCCGCGCCTTCGCAGTCGGCCTGAGCGCTTCGGTACTCTTCTTCGGCGGCATCGGGTCGTACTTCCTCACCCTCTCGGTCTACCTCCAGAACGGAACCGGCCGAACCGCATGGGAGACCGGCCTGGTGATCCTCCCGTACGCGCTCGGCTCGATCATCACCTCCGGCCTCGGCGTCGCTCTCGCCGCCAAGGCGGGCAGAACGCTCCTGATCGCCGGCTCGCTCACCATCGCGGCATCTCAGCTCGTCCTGTGGTACATCGTCAAGGACGGCAACGATCCCGGATACTGGCTCCTCGCCCTCGCGCTCTTCATCGGTGGCCTCGGGCTCGGTCTCGCCGCACCCATTCTCGTCAACGTCGTCCTCGCAGGCGTCCCCGGACGCAACGCAGGCGCCGCGGGCGGAGTGCTCTCCACCGTCAACCAGATCGGCGGCGCCGTCGGCATCGCCGTTCTCGGCACGATCTTCTTCACCTCCGTCACCGGTTCAGCCACCGGAGCACCGGTGCTGCCCGACTACAGTCGCGCGCTCAGCATTGTCCTGATCGTCTCCGCCGCGCTCTACCTGATCACGGCGCTCGTGATGCTCGCACTCCCGAAAGCCGCAGTCGAGCACGCCGAGTAGAGAACCCATGCCGCCCCACGTCACGAGCGGCTGACCGGTCGGCAAGCCCGTACGGCGCTGATGAGCGCATCGCCGACGGCGAGGGGCGGCCAGGATCTGCCGCTCCTCATGCGCTGCTACACCCTCGGCGACGCGAGCACGCGCCAGAGACCCAATACGGCCAGCAGGGACGCCGCGCCCGCCGCGCCGACGACCAGGCCGGGCGCTGACACCTCGCCCAACGCCCCGCCGCCGGCCGCGAACAGCCCCTGCAACGTCATGGTCCCGGTCAGCGCCAGCCCGAAGGCCTGGCCTCGGTTCGCCTCCGGCACCGCCTTCAGGAAGCGCCGGGCCAGCCCTAGCTGGTACGCGACCCCGAACCCGGACACGGCGAGCAGCAGCGCCGCGGTGACCGGCCCGGGCGAGAGCACGAACCCGAGCAGCGGCGCGCCGAGCAGCAGTGCCAGCGGCCCGGCCAGCCGTTCCCTTCGTTCCGGGGTGACCAGCCGGCCGATCGCGAGGTCGCCGGTGAGCATGCCGAGCGCCACGGCGGTGAACAGCAGCCCGGCCGAGTCCGGCATGCCGATCTGGACGGCGTACGGGACGAGCACGCCCTCGGCGCCGACCATGAGCGCGGGCGGCAGCCACTGGGCCAGCAGCAGCGAACGGATCGCCGGCCGGCGCAGCAGTTCGCGATTGACGCGCCAGGTCTCGCGTACCGCGTACCCTGCGGCCGTGCCGCGGCGCGGCTGCTCGGCCAGCCGCAGGCGCAGCAGCGCGGCGGACAGCAGGCAGCTCGCCACGGTGATCCAGAGCGCGCCGTACGGGCCGAGCGCCGCGATCAGCATCCCGCCCACGGCGAAGCCGAGCACCTGCGTGCCGCCGGCGGCCATGGAGAACACGGCCCGGCCGAGCACGTACCGGTCGCCGTCGAGCAGTTCGGGCAGCAGCGCGCTGCGCGCCGCCGAGGCGACCGCGCTGGGGATGCCGGTGACGAACACCAGCACCAGCATCGCGGTGGGGGAGAGCAGCCCGGCGGCGAGCACAGCGGCGACCGCGGCGCGGACCAGGTCGTAGCCGACCATCACGGCCCGCGGCGGCCACCGGTCGGCGTACGCCAGCAGCAGCGTGCCGCCGAGGGCGTAGGGCAGGAAGCCGGCGACGTAGGCCAGCGCGGCCAGCAGGGGCGAGCCGGTGCCGGCGTAGACGGTCACCGAGAGCGCGAGCATCTTCACCGTCTCGCCGCCGAGGAAGAGCGTGTAGCCGGTGAACAGCACGCGGAACTGGCGTACCGCGAATACCTCGCGGTAGGTGGCCCGCGCCGGTGCGGCCTGGAGCGTCGTCATGCGGGCCAGTCTCGGGGCGGTGCAGGCGGAGGCGTTAAGCTTTCGCGTGGAGGCGAAAGGTGCTTGCCATCGAAGTCGGGCCGGTCGACGTGGCGCACACCCGCTACGCGATCTCGCCGCTGGGTGAAGCAATGAACGCGCTGCGGGTCGCGGCGGGCAAGCAGCCGGCCGGGCCGCTGCGGCCCTGGGCGGAGCGCATCGCGCCGCGGTACGCGCAGCTGCTCCGCGAGACGCCCGCGGTCGGGGCGCTGACAACGCTGTTCCGCCGCGGCGGCTACAACGCCGACTTCATCCATCCTCCGCCTTCGGGCCCCGGCGACGACTTCGCCGTCGAACTCGCCGCGGTGCGGGCGACCCCGCTGCGCCAGGTTCGCGCGGAGATCGCCCGCAACCTGGTCGGGCTGCGTACGCCGCCGCGCCACCTCCAGCAGATCCTGGCCGCCCCGGACGTGCTCACCCGGCTTTCGGACGCGATCGAGGCGACCTGGCATGCGCTGGTCGAGCCCGACTGGCCGCGGCTTCGTACGGTGCTGGAGCGCGACCTGGTGCACCGCGCCGGGCACCTCGCCATGTACGGCTGGGCCGCGGCGCTGTCCGACCTGGATCCGCGGGTGGGCTGGCGCTCCGAGGGGGCCGACGGTGTGATCGAGGTGCGCACCGGCCCCCGGAACGAGTGGGAGCGGCACCGGCTGGGCGGCAAGGGACTGCTGCTGATGCCGACCGTCTTCGGCACCCTCATCAGCTACGTCGAGCCGCCCTGGCCGTACGCCCTGGTGTATCCGGCGCGTGGCGTCGCGAACCTGCTCGGGCCGCCGCCCCCGCAGGGCGGTGCGGCGGCGCTGGCGCGGCTGGTCGGCCCGCACCGCGCGCAGGTGCTGCGGGCGCTCGCGGTGCCGGCGACGACCACGCAGTTGGTCCGCCAGCTGGGTCTCAGCCTGGGCGCAGTCGGCGGCCACCTGGCCGTGCTGCGCGAATCTGGCCTGGTCACGCGGACGCGGACCGGCCGATCCGTGCGCTACGAGCGCACCCCTCTGGGCGGGACCCTGGCCGGCGACTGAGCGCGGCCACCGGTGGCGGGCTGGATCCCAGCCCGCCACCATGAGTGAAGGCGCGGCGTCTCTCGACGACCGCGCCCTCACCTGGGCCAAATGTCGGCCAGTTCACTCACACGCGGTTGGCGGGTTCAGTCCAGCCAGCGGCCAACCCCACCCACGGTGACTTCAAGCAGTTCCGCCGGATTTTCCGGATCGGGATAGTAGATGATCATTGTGGTGCCGGCCGGAAGCAGCAGTTTGATGGCCTGGATGCACCCTGCCACAGCCTGCCGCTGCAGGTCAGGCCCGGTGCCGCTGATCGGGACCGCGTCACAGACCCCGCCCCGATTGTTCATGACAAGCCGTAGCGTGGAGTCACGGAGCGCCACTTCGCGCGTGGCGACGCGATAGGCGAGCTGCGTCTCAAGGTGCCAGGCCGGGGGTGCGAGGGGGAGGCCGAACTGCTGACTGTACAGCAGGCCGAGGCGGTGTTCGAGGGCCGCCAGGTCGTCGTGCAGCCCACTCTCGACGGTATACCCCGCCCACTTCTCCAGATCGCTGGACGGCGGCAGACTCGCGATCGGCAATCCGCTCGCATCGAGCACCCGTCCGGACTCGTCGACGATGTAGCCCTGGTTGTTCAGCTGTTTGATGGACTCGCTCACGCTCTTGAGCTGGAGCGCGGCATCCTCGAACGGGCAGTGTCCGCCTTCCTGCACGCAACCGATCGGAAGAATGCGCAGAAGCGATGACGCCAAAGCAGACTCGTAGGTCGCCACGATGATGGTCCGATCAGACAGGTGGTGGAGCAGGTACATCGGCCCCAAGACCGAGTTGTATTCGGCGAATCGAAGTTCCTCCGGGATGAGCGACTCCACGAAGGTTCCCTTCCACTGGCTCGCATATTCGTCCCAGTCGGGATCTTCGGACAGATCAAAGGCCCCGCTGATGCACTCCGAGAAGCTCTGCCCTGCGCTGAAAGCGCCTCCCGCAAGGGCGGACTTGCAATCGCTTATCAATGTATATTGGGAGGCGGCGTTGAGCAGGTCCCAGCCGGTCAGGGCAAAGTATTCCTCGGCAAGACGGTGGGTTTCGGTTTCCCGGTCGGCGATCCCGTTTTTCGCGTATGAGAAAAGGGGGCTCAACACAACGGACAGGCAGGCCTCCAGGGCCTTGCCGACGAACTGTTGCCTGCACTTGTTGGTGTTTTCGTGGGCGTAGCCCTCCGGGTCGTGGAGTGGCCCCTTGGGGTCGTTGAGAATACCTTCGACGTAAGCGTTGCAGTCGTGGTATCCGGGCAGGCCGTCATCGGGCCCCCATCTGCAGTGATCCTTCCACTCTGCGATCAGCGTGTTCAGATGGCGCTGGGCCTCTTCTCGATAGTGTTCGAACACCTCGGCGGCGATCCTGGCCGCTTCTGAGGCGCTCTGGCCGGCCCGGATCTGCGCCGCGTACGCCGTGTCGTAGGCGGCGAAGGCGCTGGCCGCGTCCTGTGCTGCCGAAACAGCCGAGGCGCGCGCCCAACGTGCCGAGAGGGACGCCTTCCCGGCCGACTGCTGAGCCTGCTGGGCCGCGGCGGCGGCGGTGCGGACGGCCTCCGCGGCCCGTTCCGCGGACGCGGCGGCGTCGCGTGCGTGGGCGACGGCCTCGGTTGCGAACGTCCGCGCCTGCTCGGCCGCTCTGCCGGCGTCGTTCGCGTACCCGATGGCCTCCTCCGCCGAACCGCGGGCCTCTGCCGCCGCGGCCTGCGCGGTGCGCGCGAAGTCGACGGCGCGCTGCGCGATCTGCGAGGTCTCGATCATCAAGGATGTGGCGATGTAGTTGTGCGTCGCGGTCGCGTAGTCGCGTTCGGCCGCACGGTGCCGCTCCACCTCCAGGAACTCGACCTGCATCGCCGTCGTGCCAGCGAGAGCGACCTGGGCGCCGTTCCGCACCTCGGTACCGTGAGAATCGTCGCCGGCGATCGCGCCGACCTTCGACCGGACGTCGATCGTGCGAGCGGTGTTGTGCTTCACCTCCAGGAACTCCTTGAGGGCGTCCGGATCGTCCGAGCGCAGGGCGACGTTCGCCGCCTCCTCGGTCTGCGCGTTGCCGGCGCTGCGGGCCTCAGCGAGGATCCGGCCGACCTGCTCTCTTTGTTCGGCGGCTCGCTCGGGGTAGTCCGGGTCGTCGAGGAACGCGATGACGTCGGGCCACCCGCGGTCGAGGGCGTCCTGAGCGGCGGCTCTCATGGCCGAGGTGCCGGTGACCATGAGACCGGTCAGGGTCGTGCGGTCGTCCTGCTCTTCTGCGGCTGCGAGTCCGCTCTTGACGAACGCGATGGCAAGAACGTCATCGTCCTCGCCGAGAGCCGCCATGGCCGCCGAACTGGTCCACGTGCCGGGCACCGTCGCGAAGTATCGAGCCACCTCCCGCGCCTTGCGGGCCGCCAGTGCGGCAGCAGTCTGCGGGTTGGCGGCCTCGGCGATCAGCGCATTGATCTCGGGCGTGTGATAACGGCCCATCGGCACTCCGAAGCCGCGAGCGTCCCCCAATCGGGCCTCGGCGGCTTCCTGACTGATGTGCCGGGCGAATGACAACTCGAGCTCGAGTTCCTTCTTGAGTCGTTCGGCGTCCGCCTTACGCGCCGCTTTGTACACGATCTGGGCCGTTTCGGCTGCCTGCAACGCGTCCTCCGCCGCGCGGTAGGCATTGTTCGCGTGCTGCGTCGCCAGCTCGGCCGCGTTGACGGCGTTGCCCGCGTGCGCGGCCGCGCTCGCCGCGGCGCTCGCCGCCGCCTCCGCAAAGGACACCGCGCGCGTCGCGGCATCTCGCGCCTTGCCGGCCGCGTCCTTGGCGATGTCCGCCTGACGCACCGTCTCCGCGGTGGCGCGCTTCGCCCGTTCCGCGCTTGCTCCCGCACGCGCGGCCGCCGCGAACGCGGCCCGGGCCTCGGCGCTCGACTCCCCCGCGTAGCGGCCGGCGGCCTGGGCCGCGCGTCCGGCGGCCTCGGTGTTCGCCCTCGCCGAATCGGCCGCGGCGACCGCGGCGTACGCCTGCTGCGTCACGGCGGTGATCTGCTCGATGGGCGACAGCCAGGCGGAGATCGCCGGACCGATCGCCTGCATGACCCGGTTGTGGTTCTCCGCCGCAGCAGCGGCGTTCGCGTCCAGCTCTGCCGCCGCCGCTGCCGCCCACGCCTGGTCGGACGCCGCATGCGCCCGCGCCGCCGCGGTCGCTGCGCGTCCGGCGGCCCCGGCGGCGGCGCGCGCGGCCTCTGCGGCTGCCCACGCGGCTTGTACGGCGACGTTGGACGCAGCCGCGGCGCGGTCGGCGGCCTCAGCCGCACGTTGTGCCTGACGTTTGGCCTCTGCCGACTCCTGCCCGGCCTGCGAGGCAAGGCGTTCCGCCTCCTGCGCGTCGTTCTTGGCCGCTGCGGCCTCAGCTTTCGCACGCTCGGCCTGTGCGACTGCGGAGACCGTCTCGAATGCCGCACGGCGGGTCGCCTCCGTGGCACTCGCTCGGAGATCATTCAAGGTCTGGTTCTCGTTGTCCCGGGCCTGGGCCACGCCCCAGTCGATCTGGACGAATCTCTCCTGCATCTCCAGGCTGCCGTCCTGAAGCGCCCGGTTCGCCGCAGCCTGCACCTGCGGGCCGCCTTCAGCCATCGCACGATTGACGACCGCACGAAGGTCCAGTTTGTACGGCAGCCGCCAGCCCGACTCGATGAACTGCCCCATAGCCGCACGTGACCCGTTGCGCAGCACCGCGTTCGCGGCGGCCTTGACCTCCGGTCCGCCGGCCGCCTTCATCTGATTCACGCTGGCGCGCAGGTCGATCTCCCGAGCGGTCTCCCAGCCACCGTCGAGAAACTTCACCACGGCACCGGAGTTGTCCGAGGTCAGGGCGGCGTTGGCAGCGGCAGCCACCTCGGGCCCTCCGTGGGCCTTGATGCGGCCGACCTGTTCACGATCGTCCTGCGCCACGAGCCGGGGAAGCTCGGCAAGCAGAGCACAGATCGCCGCTTTGTCCCCGAGCAGGGCCTTCTCCGCGGCAGGACGCACGTTCACGCCGCCCGTGACCCACGCCTCCAGAACCACTTGACGTTCGCATACCGGCGCGGCGGGTGGGTCCGCCACCGCGGCCTCGGTGATCGGGCTGCCCATGACAAGCAACGCGAGCACGGTGCCGATGACCCCTGCCGTCCGCCAAGGAGTCCTGTCGCGTAACGCTCGAATCGTATTCACTTCCACCATTTCCATCGATGCGGTCAAGGAATGGGCTGAACGGCCGGCCGGATGTCAAACGCCGGCCGGCCGTTCAGTTCTCAGCTGACGACCCGCAGTTCCAGGAGGGTCTCGCGGCAGTTGTCGGGATAGTCCTGGTGACTCTCGTCACAGGTGGTATCCGTACGTCCGAACTGCTCGCTCTCGTCCCGCTCGACGCGCTTGGTCCGCTCCGCTCCGGAAGACACGTTCACGACTGTCGCGTCCACGTCATGGCCGGCCCCTGGCGAGCGGCTGTCTCCCTGAACCTCATAGACGTTCGGGATCCGGAGCCTCACCCATCCTTCGGAGCCGAGGACCTTGAAGCAGACCGCCGTCACGCCGAGATGCGGCTCGCCGATCTCGGTCTGGCCGTTCAGCAAGCCCGGGAACACCTTGATCACGCCGACCCCGTTCTCGGGGGACGCGGTGCACGAGACCCAGATGATCCCGCCGTTCCCGGAGATCAGCTCGAAGTTCTGCGCCTCGGCCTCGTCCGTTCCCCAATCGTCCTGACCGGAGGTGCCCGCGAATTCGTGCGGGAAGTTCAGGGGATAGACGAATCTCTCCACGATGGAGTCCGGGCCGATGACGGGCGACACGGTGACCGGAGCCACCTGTACAGTCGGAAGAGTCCGTCCCGCGAAATAGGTGATCTGGTCGCCTGGCCGGTAGAGGAACAGATGGCTCTGCCCGCCTGTACTCCTGTAGTCGAAGGCGATCATGCGGTCCTTCGCCAACTCCAGGTCATAGCCACCGATGCCGGTCGAGCTGTGGAACACCGCTGTGAACGAATTGCCCACGCCGTGTTTCAGAATCCAGGCCGTCTTCCCGCCCGGACGGTAGAGCAGCAGATGATCCAGCTTCCCCGAATGCTCGTAGTCGAAGGCGATGATCTGATCCGCCGTGCTCTTCAGGTCATAGCCACCGATGCCCGCCGCGCTGTTGAAGACGGCTCTGAACGTGTTGCCCGCACCGTGCTCGAGAACCCAGGCCGTCTGCCCACCCGGACGGTAGAGCACCAGATGATCCAGCTTCCCCGAACCCGTGTAATCAAAGGCGATGATGCGGTCCCGGGCATCTTTCAGGTTGTAGCCACCGATCCCACCGTCGACCGAGGCATAGACCGGCGTGAACGTGGCGCCACCGCTGTGCTTGAGGATGTGGGCCGTCCCGATCCCCGGCCGGTACAACAGCAGATGATCCAGCTTCCCCGAATGCTCGTAATCGAAGGCGATGATCTGGTCCTCGGCGCTCTTCAGGTCATAGCCACCGATGCCGGCCGAGCTGTGGAACACGGCTCTGAACGTGTTGCCCGCACCGTGCTCGAGAACCCAGGCCGTCTGCCCGCCCGGACGGTAGAGCAGCAGATGATCCAGCTTCCCCGAACCCGTGTAATCAAAGGCGATGATGCGGTCCCGGCCGTCTTTCAGGTCATAGCCACCGATCCCAGAGATCGAGGAATAGACCGGAGCGTAGGTACCGTCCGTGTTCCGCTTGACGATGAAGACGATCTGCGAGCCCGGACGGTAGAGCACCAGATGATCCAGCTTTCCCGAATGCTCGTAGTCGAACGCCACCACCTGATCACGGTTGTCATCCAGGTCATAACCACCGATCCCGCTCAGACTGGATCCGTACCGGGTGAAGGACGTGGTGGGCTCGACCGCGACCGCGCGGATCCAGCTCGCCAGATCGTCCACCCGCACCGCGTCGCCGCCGCGCGTCCCGTCGCCGGCCGCACCGAGGCAGCCCCCCTGCCCCGCGCCGGAGCCGAGCCCGACAAGCTCCGCGCGGCCCCCGCTCGTGCGGAGCACCGGCGCGCCCGCGTCACCCTGACAGGCGCTCACGTCGCTGCCGCTCGCTCCGGTCCAGCCGAACGAGCCGGCGGCCACGGCCCCGGCCACGACCGGCGCGGCATGCAGCCGGTTGGGCGCCCACTGCTCAGCGGTCCGGCCATAGCCGGTGACCTGCAGCGCATCTCCCGCGGCAGGAACGGTGGAGCCGACC
Organism: Nonomuraea basaltis; assembly: GCF_005893125.1. Taxonomy (GTDB): domain Bacteria; phylum Actinomycetota; class Actinomycetes; order Streptosporangiales; family Streptosporangiaceae; genus Nonomuraea; species Nonomuraea basaltis. Next base: position 22,538 of record NZ_VCJS01000142.1, read on the forward strand.
GCGACAGGCGTGATGCCGACGGCCCGCAATGACAGCTTGACCAGCACGACATCCCGGTCGCGGTGCGGGTGGATCCACTCCACGGGCAGCACCCGCCCGCCCGAACCGGACAGGTCCGTCCTGCCGACCGTCACCGTCGTCGCAGTCTTCGGCGCCCCGCTCGTGACGGACTGCCCCTGAGAGGCGAAACAACTGGCGGCGGTGAGCACCCACTGCGGGCTGACCAGGGCTCCGGTGCAGCCGTGGGTCTCGCCCACGTTCACCTTCGCCACGAAGCCCCATGTGCCGTCGGCTACCGGGCTTCCGCCCTTTACCGCTTGGGCCGGCGTCGCCCCTGCCCAGAGCACTGCTGAGGAGACAACCATCAATAACGAGAGGGTTGTGATGTGTAATGACCGGATGATTCGCTGGAGGTTCACGGCACGATTGTGGAGATCACACCTTCTGCGAACCAGGGCATTGCCCGGACATAAGGCGGGCATCTGCTCAGCGGAGTTACCTGCCGGCGATTCGCTGAGATCACGTCAACCTGTGCGGCTGACCGCCGTCGCGCTCACGCCGCGGATCGGATGGCCGCTCTACTTCGGCGTTTGCACAGTGCCGCTCTCCCTCGACGGAGATGATTCCTTGCCCATTCCGGATCTTGCTCGTGCCATCTCGCCACACGACGCGATCGGCGCGCGCTTCTCGGCCACCACGACCCGGCCCTCGCCGAGGCTGACTTCGTGATCTGGTTCGGCGAGCCCTACCGGTGAAAGACGGCTCGAATGACCGCTGCGAACCCTTATCTCGAACCGACGATTCCGGCGAAATCCCCGCGTAAACCCGGTGGAAAGAGAGCGACTTATCGAGCGTGGCCGTAGGCCGACCGGCTCCGACGTTAGGGGCGGCTAGGGGTACATCTGGGGCGGAGCCCCGGCTTAGCCTGAACTCTGCTGCCTGAGGGAGATCATCGATTATGCGGAATAACCGGCCGAGATACAACGGGACATTCATCCACGACTTTCTCGACCAAAGCGCCGCGGAGTTTCCCGAGTCGCCAGCGGTGAGGGACTCCACCGGGATCTGGACCTATCACGAACTGGATACGATCAGCCACGCGGTGGACCGCTGGCTGGCCGGGTGCGGCGTCGGCCCGGGCGCGCGAGTGGTGGTGCAGGCCCCCACCGACCGCCGGTTGGCCGCGCTGTTCTTCGGCGTCTCCCGCCGCGGTGCCGTCTTCGTGCCGCTCAACCCGGCGATGAAGAGCTTTCACCTGCGTTCGGTGCTCGAGAACGCCGACCCCGCACTGGTGATCGTCGAATCCGCCGGCGGGAAACCCGGCGCCGTGCGCGCCCTCACCGGCGCACCGGTCCACGACTTCGAAGCGGTCTGGGACGAGGTGACCGAGCTCGCGAGCCGACGGGCGCGCGTGGCCGTACCGAGTGAGATCAACCCCGCGGACCTGGCCGCGCTGGTGTACACCTCGGGCAGTACGGCGGAGCCGAAAGCGGTGATCTGCCCCCACGCCCAGGTCTGCTTCGCCACCGTGGCGATCGTCGAGGCGCTCGGCTACCGCCCGGACGACGTGGTCTTCTGCCGTTTCCCGATGTCCTGGGACTACGGGCTGTACAAGCTGCTGATGACCTGCGCCGTGGGCGCCGAGCTGGTCTTCGCCGACGCCGGCGCCGATCTGCGGCTGGTCGACCAGCTCCGGAAGACCCGGGCGACGGTGGTGCCGATCGTGCCCTCGCTGGCCAACATGATCATCGCCTCGGCGCAGCGGCAGGGTGAGCCCACCACCGGGGTGCGGTTGTTCACCAACACCGGCGCGGCGCTGCCCGCCGCCACCATCGACGCGCTGCGGACCCACTTCCCCGGCGCCCGGGTGGTCCGCCAGTTCGGCCAGACCGAGTGCAAGCGCATCTCCGTCATGCCTCCAGAGGAGGAGCGGGAGCGCCCGGACTCCGTCGGACGGCCGCTGCCCGGCACCGCCGTACACATCCTCGACCCCGACGGGAACCCGGTGCCCACCGGGACGACCGGGGAGATCGTGGTGACCGGCCCGCACGTGATGCCGGGGTACTGGCGCAACCCCGAGGTGACCGCGAAGACCTTCCGCCGCGACCCGCGGACCGGGGAGAAGCGCCTGCACACCGGTGACTACGGCCGCCTCGACAAGGACGGATACCTCTACTTCGACGGCCGCCGGGACGACATGTTCAAACGCAAGGGCATCCGGATGAGCACCGTGGAGATCGAGGCGGCGGCGCTCGACATCGCCGGGGTCCGGGCGGCCGCCGTGCTGCCCCCGGACGGCGAGCACGATCTCGCGGTCTTCGTCGAGGCCGCCAACGGTGCGAAGCTGGAACCCCACGCCGTCCTCCGCGAGCTGGCCGCCCGGCTGGAGCCGGCCAAGGTGCCCGCGGTCTGCCGGGTGATCCCGGAGATCCCGCAGTCCGCGCACGGCAAGTACGCCCGCGACCGGCTGCGCCACATGCACGCAGGGGAAGCACGTCCGGCCGCGCCCCGTCCCCGGCGGGCGCTCCCGGACTCAGCGCCCAAGGACGCGACTCGGCAGGCGGAGCCCCACCGGAAGCCGCCGGGAATCACCCATGAGGAACTGGTCCGCCGGTTCGGGTCCCCGCTCTACGTGTACGACCTGGACCGGGTCACGGCGGCGCACCAGGACCTGGCCGACTTCCTGCCGGAAGGCACGGCGATCTACTACGCGCTCAAGGCCAACCCGCACCCGGACGTGGCCCGCGCGCTGCGTACGGCCCCGGGCGGCGGCTGCCGTGCGGAGATCAGCTCCACCGGGGAGCTGACCGCCGCGCTGGCCGCCGGTTTCACCGGCGCCGACTGCCTGTACACCGGGCCCGGCAAGACCGCGGGGGAACTGGCCGAGGCGCTCGCCGCCGGGGTGCGGCTGTTCTCCGTGGAGTCGCTCACCGACCTCGAACACGTCGGCGCCGCGGCCACCGCGCACGGCACCGTCGCGAAATGCCTGCTGCGCGTGAACAGCGCCACCGCGGCCGCCGCCACCAGCATCCGGATGACCGGCACCCCCTCCCAGTTCGGCAACGACATGGAGGAGCTGCCCGCGCAGGTGGCCGCGATGCGCGCGATTCCGGGCACCCGGATCATCGGCGCCCACTTCTTCCCGCTCAGCAACGCCGCGGACGAGGACAGCCTGCTCGGCGAGTTCCAGCACACCGTGACGGTCGCCGCGGAGGTGCAGCGCATCCTGGGCGAACCGCTCGAGCTGGTGGATCTCGGCGGTGGGTTCGCCGCGCCGTACGGCGTGCCCGGTACGCGGCCCGGCTACCCGAGCCTGCGCAAAGGCCTGGAAGAGGCGCTGGACCGGTACCTGCCGCAGTGGCGGGACGGCCGGCCGGGCATCGCCTGCGAGTCCGGCCGGTACCTGGTGTCCGACTGTGGCGAGCTGCACTGCACCGTGGTCAACGTCAAGGAGAGCCGGGGCCGCACCTTCGTCATCCTGGACGCGGGGATCAACGCGTTCGGCGGCATGTCCGGGCTCGGCCGGCTGCTCCCGGTCCAGGTCAAGCCCGCGCCACCGAACGGCGGCACGCCGCACGCCGCCGCGCCCGGCCGCCGGGCCGCGCTGGCCGGGCCCTTGTGCACACCCGGCGACCTGCTCGCCCGCGAGATCGAACTGCCCGACCCGGCCCCCGGCGATCTGGTGACCATCCCGCACGCGGGCGCCTACGGCCTCACCGCCAGCCTGTCCCTGTTCCTCGGCCGCCCCGCGCCCACCGAAGTGGTGATCCGCGGGGACGAGATCGTCTCCGTCTCCCGGCTGCAACGCCAACGGGTCTACGACCCGCCGCGAAACCCCGACCCCCGGAGCGCATGATGGCAACCCCAGGCGACCACGGCGGCCCTTCCGAGGCCGGGCTCGACGGCCTCGACGAGCTGCCCGCCGCGGAGCAGCGCCGGGTGCTCCTGGAACTGGTGCACCGGGAGACCAGGGAGGCGCTGCTCGGAGTGGAGGGCGGCGAGCTGGCCGAGGTGACCTCCAACCGGCCGTTCCGCGAGCTCGGCCTCGACTCGCTGGCCGCAGTGGACCTGCACGACCGGCTGGTCACCACCACCGGCGTGGCGCTGCCGATGACCCTGGCCTTCGACTACCCCACGCCCGCGCTGGTCGCCGACTACATCCGCGCCGCCGTACTCGGTCTGCCCGTGCCGGAGCCCGCGGCGGGCCGCGCGAACCTCCTGGACGCCACGCCGGACGCCGACGTCGACCCGATCGTCCTCGTCGGCATCGGGTGCCGGTTCCCCGGCGGCGTCGACTCCGCCGAGGGACTGTGGCGAATCTTCGCCGAGGAACGCGAGGTGCTCGGCGACTTTCCCACCGACCGCGGCTGGGATCTGGAGAACCTCTTCGACCCGAACCCGGACGCCCCGGGGAAGAGCTACGTGCGCCGCGGCGGCTTTCTGCCCGACGCGACCGGGTTCGACGCGGATTTCTTCGGCATCAACCCGCGCGAGGCGCTGGCCATGGACCCGCAGCAGCGGGTGGTGCTGGAAACCTCCTGGGCCGCGCTGGAGCACGCGGGCATCGACCCGACGTCGCTGCGCGACCGGCCCGTCGGCACGTTCTTCGGCGCCGAGGTACACGAGTACGGCGTACGCGTGCACGAGGCGCCGGAAGGCCTGGACGGCTACCTGATGACCGGCAACGCGCCGAGTTTGGTCTCCGGCCGACTCGCCTATCTGCTCGGCCTGTCCGGGCCGGCGATCACGGTGGACACCGCGTGCTCCGGCGCGATCGTCTCGCTGCACCTGGCCTGCGCCTCGCTACGCTCAGGCGAGTCCTCCCTGGCCTTGGTCGGCGGGGTGACGGTGATGGGCAGCCCGGGCATGTTCACCGCGTTCAGCCGGCAGCGGGGGCTGGCCCCGGACGGCCGGGTGAAGGCGTTCGCCGACGCCGCGGACGGCACAGCGTTCTCCGAGGGTGTCGGGGTGCTGGTGGTGGAGCGGCTGTCAGAAGCGCGCCGCCACGGGCACCGGGTGCTGGCCGTGGTGCGCGGCACCGCGATCAACCAGGACGGCAGGTCTAACGGGCTGACCGCGCCGAGCGGTCCCGCACAGCGCCGGCTCATCCGGGACGCACTGGCGGCCGCCCGGCTGGAGCCCGCGGACGTGAACGCGGTCGACGCGCACGGCACCGGCACCGCGCTGGGGGACCCGATCGAGGCGCACGCGCTGCTGGCCACCTACGGCCAGGACCGGCAGTCGCCGCTGTGGCTGGGCTCGGCCAAGTCCAACCTGGGTCATACCCAGGCGGCCGGCGGCATTGCCAGTGTGATCAAGATGGTCCTGGCGATGCGGCACGGGCTGTTGCCCAAGACGTTGCACGTCGACGCGCCGTCGTCGAAGGTGGACTGGTCCGGCGGGGCGGTGGAGCTGCTGACCGAGGCCCGGCGGTGGCCGCGGGTCGAGGGCCGGCCGCGCCGGGCGGGGGTGTCGTCGTTCGGCATCTCCGGCACCAACGCTCATGTGATCTTGGAAGAGCCGCCCGTTGAGGAGCCATCAGTGGTCGGCGGCGGTACGGCCGTGCCCTCTGTTGAGGAAGCGTTGGCCGGGGCGGGGTCGGCAGAGCGGGACAGCATCACGGCCACTGCACCCGAGGGCGACCCCGCGGCTACGGGGCCAGTGCCGCCGGTGCCTGTGGTGTTGCCGGTGCCTGTGGTGGTGTCGGCCAAGAGCCAGGCGGCGTTGCGGGCGCAGGCCGGCCGGTTGGCCGGGTTCGTGGCCGGGCATGACGAGGCTGGTCCGGTGGAGGTGGCGGCCGGGCTGTCGCGCCGGGCCGCCCTGGAGTACCGGGCGGTGCTGCCGGTGGCGGATCGGGAGGGTCTGCTGGCTGGGTTGCGGGCGCTGGCCGCTGGCGAGCCGGCGACTGGGGAGTTGGCGGTCGGAGGGTTGGCGGCCGGGGTGCTGGAGTCGGCGGCTGCGGTGGTGGGTCGGGTGCGGCCGGGCCGGGTGGCGGTGCTGTTCTCCGGTCAGGGTGCGCAACGGCCTGGGATGGGCCGGGAGTTGTATGCGGCTTTCCCGGTGTTCGCCCGCGCTTTCGATGAGGCGTGCGCGTTGCTGGAGACTGAACTCGCTACCGCCGACGCTGCGGGGGTTGTGACCGGGCTGGCCGGTGGTGTGGGCCTGCGGGAGATCATTCTCGGCGAGACCGGCGAGACTGGCGAGACTGGTGGTTCTGAGGCTGCTGGGTCTGGTTCTGGTGTGGGTGGGGTGCTGGATCAGACGGTGTTCGCGCAGGCCGGGTTGTTCGCGGTGGAGACGGCGTTGTACCGGCTGCTGGAGTCGCTGGGGGTCCGGCCTGACTTTGTGGCGGGGCATTCGCTGGGTGAGATCACCGCGGCGCATGTGGCCGGGGTGCTGGAGCTGGCGGATGCGTGCCGGCTGGTGGCCGCCCGCGGCCGGTTGATGCAGGCACTGCCGGCCGGGGGTGCGATGGCCGCGATCGGCTGCGGCGAAGATGTCCTCGCCCCGGTGCTGGCCGGGCGTGGCGAGATCTCGGTGGCGGCGGTGAACGCGCCCGGCGCGGTGGTGGTCTCCGGCGCATCCGACCAGGTCGCCCAGGTCGTCGACTGGGCGCGGCAGCACGGGCACCGGACCCGCCAGTTGCGGGTGTCGCACGCGTTCCACTCGCCTTTGATGGAGCCGATGCTGGCCGAGTTCGGGGAGGTGGCGGCTTCGCTTGCGTTCCACCCGCCGACCGTGGCGCTGGTGTCGGGAGTGAGCGGTCGGCTGGCCGGGCCGCAGATCACCGAGCCCGGCTACTGGGTGGAGCATGTGCACCGGCCGGTGCGGTTCGCTGACACCGTCACCACCCTGCGCGGGCACGGAGTCGGCTGTTTCCTGGAGTCAGGCCCGGACGCCCAGCTGACCCCCATGATCGAACAAACCCTCACCCACCACGATCACCACCACACCGGCGAAACCGGCGGTGGGGACGGCGACCACGCCGAGGTCCTCAGTGCCGATGGCGGCCGCGGGGACAACTACAACGGCGGTGACCCCGCGGTGGTGGCGTTGCTGCGCCGCGACCGGGACGAGACCGCCCAACTGATCGCCGGACTGGGCCAGGCCTGGACGTGTGGCACCGGCGTGGACTGGACCGCCTGGCCGACCTGGACCACCGCACCAGCCGGACCGGCCGGCGCCCGCATCGGCCATCTGGACCTGCCCACCTACCCCTTCCAGCGGCGGCATTACTGGCTGCGGCCCGCCCCGGCCGGTGACCCGGCCGCGCTTGGTCTGGGCGCCGCCGACCATCCGCTCCTGGGTGCGGTGGTGGAGCAGCCCGACGGCGGCGCCATCCTGACCGGCCGGTTGTCGGTCACCGCCCAGCCCTGGCTGGCCGATCACGCCATCAACGCCACCCCGATCCTGCCCGGCACCGCCTTCGTCGAACTCGCCCTGCGCGCCGGCGACCAGGTCGGCTGCCCGGCCATCGACGAACTCACCCTGCACACCCCCCTGGAGCTACCGAGTCGGGGCCAGGTGACGATCCGGGTGGTCGCCGGCCGATCCGCCGTGGACGGGCGGCGGCCCGTGGAGATCCACTCCATCGGCGAAGACGGTGTCTGGCTACGGCACGCCACCGGCTTCCTCTCCCCTGCCCCGGCTCCCGGCCCGGCGGCGGCACACGAGTTCGCCGACTGGCCACCGCCGGGCGCGGAACCACTCGACGTCACCGGCCTCTACCCGGCGATGGCCAACCGCGGCTACGACTACGGCCCCGCTTTCCGCGGCCTCACCCGAGCCTGGCGCCGCGGCGAGGAGGTGTTCGTCGAGGTGGGGTTGGCCGACGGGGTGGAGGCAACGGGCTTCGGCGTGCACCCGGCGCTGCTCGACGCGGCCCTGCACGCCACCGACCTGCTGCCCGGCCACGACCAGGATACGGCGTTGCCGTTCGCCTGGCGCGGGGTGTCACTGCATGCCGACGGGGCGCGTGCGGCGCGGGTCAGGCTGCGCCCGGACGACGAAGCCGGGGTTCGGCTCGACCTCGCCGACCCAGTGGGCCAGCCGGTGGCCACGGTGACGTCACTGGCTTACCGCCCGGTGCCCGTGCAGTGGTCGAGTTCGCGCTCTGCGGCGCACCAGTGGCTGCACGAGGTGGTGTGGCGGCCGGTGGACGTGACGGTGTCGTCGGGTGGCATCGCCGCAGATCTGGTGATCGATGCCACCGAGTGGGCCAGGGTCGGATCTGCCGACAGTGGGCTGCTGGACCGCCTGCGCCGTGGCGTGGGTTCGGTGTTGGCCCGCTTGCGGGAGTGGCTGACTCGTGAACCGGGAGATGACGCCCGGTTGGTGGTGGTGACCCGGGGTGGGGTCGCCGCCGACGGCGGACAGGTGGATCCGCTTCAGGCCGCGGTGTGCGGGTTGATACGGGCGGCGCAGGCGGAGCATCCGGGCCGGATCACACTGGTCGATCTGGAAACCGACGCCGAGACGGCACCCGGTGAGGTGGCGCTTGCCGGCGCCTCGCTGGGCCGAAGCGGCGACGGGGTGGCCGACGCGGTGGCGGCGGCGCTGGCTTGTGGTGAGCCGGAGGTGGCGCTGCGCGGCGGACGGTTGTGGGTGCCGCGTCTGGGGCGGGTGGTGTCGCCCGGTTTGGAAGATGTGGCCTCTTCCTGGTTGGCGCCTGGCGGCGCTGGTCGGGTGGGTGGTGAGGATGCCGGCGAGGAGCCCGTGGCGGCCTGGCCGGTCGATGGGACCACGCTGATCACCGGGGGTACCGGCGGGCTGGGTGCGCTGGTGGCGCGGCATCTGGTGGCCGGGCACGGGGTGCGGCATCTGCTGCTGGTCTCCCGCCGGGGCCTGGACGCCCCCGGGGCGGCTGAGCTGCGCGATGAGCTGACCGGGCTGGGCGCCGAGGTTGTGGTGGCTGCTTGTGATGTGGCTGATCGGGACGCGCTGGCGGTGCTGCTGGAGGGGATTCCTGGCACCCACCCCCTGCGAGCGGTGGTGCATGCGGCGGGAGTGGTGGACGACGGGGTGATCACTTCGTTGTCGGCCGAGCGGGTGGAGGCGGTGCTGCGGCCCAAGGTGGACGCGGCCTGGCATCTGGACGAGCTGACCCGGGATGGTGATCTGGCCCAGTTTGTGGTGTTCTCCTCGCTGGCCGGGGTGGTGGATGGGGCCGGGCAGGGCAACTACGCGGCTGCGAATGCCTTCACCGATGCCCTGGCGGTGGCCCGGGCGGCGGCCGATCTTCCGGCGATCTCGCTGGCGTGGGGGCCGTGGGCCGAGGAACGGGGCATGGCCGGCCGGATCAGCGCGCGGGATGAGGCGCGGATGCGCGCCGCCGGGCTGGTCGCTTTGACCGCGGGTCAAGGCCTGGCCCTGTTGGACGCCGGGCTGGTCGCCGGTCGGCCGCATCTGGTGCCGGCCCGGTTCGACCCGGCCGCGCTGGGCCGGCGGGGGGCCGGCCTGCCGGCCTTGCTGCGCGAGCTGGCCGGTCCCGCCGCGCGCCCCACCGCCGACCCCACCCGAGCAGCCGACCCAGCCGACCCAGCCGAAGCCGCAGGTGCCGCAGGTGCGGCTGGGGCGGTGCGGCCGGTGGTGGCGGCGCTGGCGCACCTGTCGGCCCCGCAGCGGCAGCGGCAGTTGCTGGATGTGGTCTGTGGCCAGGCGGCGGCCACCTTGGGCCACGACACCGCTCAGGCCATCGATGCCGACCGGCCCTTCCAGGAGTTCGGGTTCGACTCGCTGACCGCGGTGGAGTTGCGTAACCGGCTGCACGCGGTGACCGGGCTACGGCTCACCCCCACCCTGGTATTCGATCATCCCACTCCCCGCGCGCTGGCGATGCATCTGGACGCCGCCCTCTCCGGCACCGCTGCCCGCCGCCCGGCCCCGGCCGCCCCGCGCGGCGGCTCCGCCGGTGATGCCGCTGGTGATGCCGCTGGTGATCTCATTGCTGTTGTCGGGATGGCCTGCCGTTTCCCCGGTCAGGTCACCAGCCCCGAAGACCTGTGGCAACTCCTGATCGACGACCGCGATGGCATCACCGGCTTCCCCACCGACCGAGGCTGGGACATCACCGGCATCTACGACCCGGAGCCCGGCAAGCTGGGTCGCACCTACACCCGGCAGGGCGGGTTCCTGCACGACGCGGCGTACTTCGACCCCGCTCCGTTTGATATCGGCCCGCGGGAGGCCACCGCCATGGACCCGCAGCAGCGGCTGCTGCTCGAAGCGTCCTGGGAGGCCCTGGAGCGCGCCGGCATCGACCCATCCGGGCTGCGCGGCACCCCGACCGGTGTGTTCGCCGGAGTGATGTACCACGACTGGGGCACCCGGCCGGGCCGGGTGCCGGAGGAGTATGCCGGCTACCTGGGCAACGGCAGCCTGGCCAGTGTGGTGTCCGGGCGGGTGGCGTACGCGTTCGGCTTGGAGGGGCCGGCGGTGTCGGTGGACACGGCGTGTTCGTCATCGCTGGTGGCGTTGCATCTGGCGGCGCAGGCGTTGCGTGCGGGAGAGTGTGATCTGGCGCTGGCCGGTGGGGTGACGGTGATGGCCACGCCGGACACCTTCACCGACTTCGGCCTCCAGCGGGGGTTGGCCGCTGATGGGAGGTGTAAGTCGTTTGCCGAGGCGGCTGATGGGGTCGGCTGGGGCGAGGGTGTGGGCGTGCTGGTGGTGGAGCGGTTGTCGGATGCCCGGCGTCGTGGGCATCGGGTGCTGGCGGTGCTGCGCGGCTCGGCGGTGAACCAGGACGGTGCCTCGAACGGGC
>NZ_VCJS01000657.1 GCF_005893125.1 Nonomuraea basaltis
TAGTACGCAGCCCAGCCCCGGATGATCGGGTTCAGCCTGCGGATCACCGCCTGCGCGTTGGCCCCTCGCAGGGCCCTCATTTCAGCGGTGAGTCGTGCCCGGAACCGTTGCACGGCCGCCTTACTCGGTTTGATCAGCAGCTTTCCATTGCGATACCGGCGGACATGGAAGCCCAGAAAATCGAAGCCGTCTTCGAGGTGGACGAGGCGCGTCTTATCCTCGTTGATCCTCAACCCTCTGGGTGCCAGCCATGCGGATAGTCGCTGTTTGACCTGCTCGGCCTGCTCGCGACTGCCGCACATCGCGACAAGATCGTCTGCGTATCTCACCAGTACGGGGCTGCCCGGCATCACCCGGTCGGCGTTGACGCCGGACGTTCGATAGCGGACCCCGGCGGCCTTCTCCATACCATGCAAAGCGATATTCAGTAGGACGGGGCTGATCACGCCGCCTTG
>NZ_VCJS01000143.1 GCF_005893125.1 Nonomuraea basaltis
TAGGGCTCGATGAACTCCCACTCCACATCCGTCAATTGCACTCGCGTCACGCTGAACGATCTACCGGATCAGGCCCCGAGACGAGGGCAGATCCCGCAGATTGATCACAATCAAATACGCGCCCTAGCAGCGTGGGGTTTTCCCCGGGACACGACGATCATCCGAGCCGAGCAGGGAACCAACAACCAGACATTCCTGCTTCGCCAGGGGGGCCTCCGATTCGTGCTCCGGGTCAGCCAGACCCAGTCCGCCGCGCAGGCCGGCGCCGAGCACCGGATCCTGCGGCGGCTACGGCCTGCCGGACTTCCCTTCCAGGTGCCTGAACCAGTCGCCGCGCCCAGCGGGGACACGGTGATCGAGACCGCGGCCGGGCCCGCCACCGTCTGCCGGTGGATCCCCGGCGTGCAGCCCGACCTCACGGGCCCGACGGCACTCGAGCGCTTCGGCCGGGCGGCCGGGCTGCTCGGCGAGGCGATGCTGGGCGTGCCACCAGAAGACGGGCTGGGGGACTGGCGCGGTAATCCTCTGGCGCACCCCGCCGTGCCGCACGTCGGCGCCCTTTGCCGTCAGCTGCGCGCCGCCGGAATCAGCGCGGAGCGGGTCGCCCGCCTCGACGCCGTGGCGCGCCGCGTCGGGCAGGCGTGGCCTGCGGGCGGCGGCGCGCTGCCGACCCAGGTCATCCACGGTGACCTGGCAGCCTCGAACGTGCTGGTCGACGAGGACACCGGGGAGGTGAGCGGGCTGCTTGACTTCGAATTCGCCGGGGTCGGCTTCCTGGTCCAGGACATGATGGCGGCGCTGTTCTACAGCGGGGCCCTGGAGACGCGCGACTGGCAGCTCCGCACGGCGGCCTTCCTCCGGGGGTACGCCTCGGTCCGCCCGTTGGACGCCGCCGAGGCCGACGCGATGCCCCGGCTTCTCCTCGCCCGGGCGGTCGGCAGCGCCCTGTCGCGGGCAGGCCGCTGGCTGAACGGGAAGGCACAGCTCGGCGAGGTCACCGACCGAATCCGCAAGCTGGAGGACACGACCCACTGGCTCGACGCCAACGGCGGAAAGCTCCGGTCACTCGCGGTCGCCAGCGGGCACCAGTGACTCGGAAGTACGGCTGGCGCGAGCCCCGCGACGGAGCCCGTTACCTCGATATTTTCGCAGGTCAGAGAGTTCAAGATCCGCTCATGGCCGGAATTCCAGTTATCTCGGCTGAACCCGGTGACACGCCGCCTCAGATCCTTGCACCACACCTGTCGTGATCGCTACCGTTCTTACCAACAGCCTCTGAGCTGCACAAACGCGAGGATCCAACCTCCAGCGCCCGGGACGACCCCCAGAGAACATCCCGGCCTGCGAAAGGAGCTGGATGAGGAATCTGTCGCGGTCGTGCCGGGCCAGGCCGAGCAGCACGTCGATCTCCTCATCCGTCAGCCACTCATAGCCTGGGATCGCGACCCTGTACTTGATCGTGCGGGTCATGATCGTGCGGTGCTGGCCGTCCTCGCCCGGATCGAACCCCGCCGGCAGGTAGCGCAGGAACTTCGGCTGAGTGAGCGTGTTGACCACCGTCGGCGGCACCCAGCCCTGCAGGCTGCACCACGACAGGAACTCCCCGACGGTCCCCATGATCGCATTAGCGGTGCCCTCGCTGCGATACCGCACCGGAGCGCCCGGTTTGCGTGATCGCGACGGCATCGGCTCGTCCACCAGCCAGCGCATCATCGCCATCAGCTGCGAAAGGCTCGGGCCGGCCCAGTCCAGCCCATGACCTTGGCAGTACGACAAGTACAAAGCGATCCGGCCCGCGTAGCTCTTCTCCGTGTTGAACGCCCGGCCCGCCCCGCGCAGCCCCGCCAGGTACGCGCACGCCTCGACATGCAACTGCAGGTCCTCATCGAAGACCACCACCCACAACACCGACTCATCGGCGGCCACCGCTCGTTCAGCCCGGTAGTACCGCTCAGCCGCACCTGACCTGCCCAACATGCCGTACGGACCCCCAGATACTGTGCGCCAAGTAGCCGCCCACACTACTTGAAGTACTTGCCGAACGACTGAGAGTCACCAAAGATAACGCTGGCCTTGACCGCGCCGGTGAGCAGCGATCCGGCTACCCGTAGGAGATCATCCCAGGAGTCGTTGATCAGCTTGATGTTGACCCGGCTGCGGGTCAGGGCGTCGATGGTGCCGTAGTGGGCGCCGGGGTCGGCGCGGAACAGGGTGGCGCTGCCGACGTCGGCCAGGCGCGGGGAGAATTGCCAGCCCATCAGCCGGAAGATGCCGAACGCGATTTCGGAGGCGCCTGCGGTGTCGGAGGTGATCTCGGTGGGCTTCAGCGACGTTTCCTGATCCAGGAGCCCTTCCAGGATGTAATACCAATCCTTGGGGGTGCCGGGAATGACGATGCCGTGAAAGCCGGTGAATTGGTCGGAGGTGAAATTGTAGTAAGTGACGCCCTTGGCTCCCTTTCCCTTTCCGAAGTATTTGGTGTTGGGTCCGGCATTGATGGTTTTGACCGGGACCACGAACCGGAGCCCGTCGGCGGAGGCGAGTTCGCCGCCGCCCCAGGCTTGGGCCAGTTCCAGGCCGGAGTGGAACTCGACCAGGGCGGCGTTGGCGGCGGTGAGGGTGGCGGCGCGCAGGTAGTTCTGTTCCACCCAATACAGCCGGTCCAGGGCGAGGGCGGGTTCGCCTTCGGCGGCCATCGGCCGCATGCCGACGTTCATGGCTTGGCTGACCAGGACGGCGGCGATCGAGGTGATCATGTCCTGTTTGCGGGAGGGCGCGTCCCCCGACACGTGGGTGAAGTGGTCGAGGCAGCCGGTCCAGGAGTGCACCTCCAGCAGGGCTTCGGGCAGGTCCACGATGGGCATGCGGGCGTCGATGTCGGCACGCAGCGTGGTCAGGGAGGCGGGCTCATCCAGGCGGTCCAGGCCGGTGAGCACCAGGTGGTCCTTGCCGTCTTCGTCTTTGGCCAGGCGTACCCACTCGTTGCGGCCGTCGTCTTCGGCTCCGGACACCTCCTGCAAGGCGAAGACATTCCCCGACCCCGCCCGGCCCGCATCCGACGCCCGGGCCAGCCGCTGACGGCGCAGGAGGCCGAACGCCGCCATCGCCTGCAGAGCCAACCCCACCCGAACGCGGAGCTCCGATAGCGCACACGATCAACCCCGGCGCTGTCAGCTGATCAAAGCCCGCAAGAGTCGCTCGCGCTGCTGGTCGTTCAGCGCGCCAACACGCTGTTTCTCCTGCACCCCGCAGATGGCTATCAACGCCGCGACCCGGGCCGGCCCATACCCGGGTACGGCCCGCAGGACCTGAACCACCCGTGTCCTGCCGACCAGATCCTGCCCGCCGCGCTCGAACACCTCCGCCACACCCACCGCGCCGGAGGCCACCTCCGCCAACAGCGCACGACGCGCCGTACGGGCCTGGGCCGCCCTCGCCAACGCCTGCGCACGCTGCTCCGCCGTCATCGTCGGCAGGGCCATCAAGCACCTCTTCTGTAGAGATATCAGCTGGTCAGAGACTCCCGCCAGAGATCACGGCGGGGCCGCCGCCGATCATCATCCCGCACAGCGTCAACCGATGTGACACTAAACCCGGTTCGCCGTTCCACTCCTACTGGCAGGCCGATGTGGAACACGGCGAGGCCTGGTACGGCACGATCACGCTCACCGGCTTGCGCGCTGGCGATTCGGGCTAGCCGATTCCTTTTGGCGGCGGCCGGGGTCTACATGGTGGAAGGAGCGGCCCGCTGAACGGGCCGGTCTCGATCATGCACGCCGAGAAGGAAAAGTTGATTGTCATGAATATTCCCGCGATTATGCGAGCTCTGCAGCAGACCTCGTTCAACGGTCCGCAGGACATGCGCCTGATCACCGACGCGCCGGTGCCGGTCCCCGGCCGGGGCGAGGTCCTGATCCGGGTCGCCGCCGCCGGCGTCAACTTCGCCGACATCTCAAAGGCCTACGGAACGTTCCTGGGCGGCCCGCGGCCGCCGTACCTGGCGGGTTTCGAGGCCGCCGGCGAGATCGTCACAGTGGGCGACGCGGTGACCGGCCCGCAACCGGGGGCCCGTGTCGTCGGCGTCGGAGACGGCGCTTTCGCCGAGTACATGGTGCTGCCCGCGGCCGCAGCGGTGCCGGTGCCCCCCGGCTGGACGGAGCAGCAGGCGCTGGGCCTGGTCGTGAACTGGCCTACCGCGTTGGCCGCACTCAGGCCTCTGGGCGACATTGCCGCAGGGCAGACCGTGCTGATCCACGCCGCGGCGGGCGCGACGGGCCAGGCTGCGGTCACGATGGCCAAGCACTACGGCGCGACGGTCATCGCCACCGCCTCGCCGGGCAAGCACGAGACAGTGCTGGCATTGGGCGCCGACCACGTCCTGGACTCCCTCGGCGGCGACCTCGCCGCCGAGGTGCTGAGGCTGACCGGCGGCACCGGTGCCGATTTGGTGCTGGAGTCGGCGGGCGGCGCGACCTTCGGAGCCAGTCTGGCCGCGGCCAAGCGGGTCACCGGCCGGGTCGTCGTCTACGGTGTGGCAGGCGGCGAAGCCGCGATCACCAACTGGGAGCTGGTGTACAAGCACCAGGTCCACATCATCGGCCTCAACATCGGCGTGCTGATCCAGGCCGCACCGCAGCTCTTCGGCGAGCTCATGGGTGAGCTGTCCGCGCTCACCGCCGCCGGCGTGCTCACTCCCAGCCGGCCCACCGCCTACGACTTGGCCGACGGCCCGAAAGCGCTCGCGGAGCTGGAAGCCAGGGCCAGCGTCGGCAAACTGGCCCTGCTGCCCTGAGAAACCCCGAACATCACGGTGGCGGAGTCCGCGCCGGCTCCACCACCGGGTACGCAGCGTGGCCGGACGTTCGATTCCTTTGCCGCGGTGTGGCGGTCGTCATGGGCGACGGTCTCGACCAGCGGGACCGGTCGTGAGAAGGAGCAGCACGTGGCAAGCAAGCAGTCGGTGGTGGTGCCGATGTACCGGCGGTTGACGGTTCCGGCGGCGGACCTGTGCTGGACGGCACGGGACAGACGTTTGCTGATGGACGCATGGGACGTGCTGTCACCGAGCCCGGCGACGGCGATTGCTTCGATGTCGCTAGCGTCCGGCTTCCTGGCCGGAGCCGACCCAACCGACCCGATGGTCAACGCACCGCGCGCGGAACTGACCGACCTGGAGCCGGTGTTCATCCAGGCCGGCGACCAGGAACTGCTGCTGGACGGGGCCCGCGGCCCGGCCGCGCACTTGGAGAAATGCGGCGTCGACGTCCGTCGCGACGTGTTCGCGGAGATGCAGCACTCGGTGCAGATGATGGCGGGCCGCGCCCCCGAAGCCGACGACGCCAACGCCCGACTCGCTGACCGGCTTAGGCTCGCAGCATGACGTCGCACGTGCGGGCGGCACCGGATCAAGACCGGTTCGCCGCCGAGACCGAGCGGTTCCGCCGGGAGCTGCTGGCGCACTGTTACCGCATGGTCGGCTCGGCGCACGACGCCGAGGACTTGGTGCAGGAGACGTATCTGCGGGCGTGGCGGTCCTACGCCGGCTTCCAGGGCCGCGCGTCGATTCGGTCCTGGCTCTACAAGATCGCCACCAATGTCTGCCTGACGGCGTTGGAGCCGCGGCGGATCCGGGTGCTGCCCTCGGGTCTGACAGGTCCATACGACGGACCCGACCGTCCGCACGCCGGTGCGTCCCGTTGCGCCGGGCGAGGTCTCGTGGCTGGAACCGCTGCCGGACGCGTGGATCGCCCCGCCCGACGACGATCCGGCCGCGGTGGTGGTCGCACGCGAGTCGCTGCGGCTGGCGCTCATCGCGAGCCTGCAGCACCTGCCCGCCCGCCAACGTGTGATCCTCATCCTGCGCGAGGTGCTGGCGTTCTCCGCGGCCGAGACCGCCGAGATCCTCGCCACCACCACGGCGGCGGTCAAGAGCGGTCTGCAGCGCGCCCGCGCGCGGCTCAACGAACTGGAGCCGGAACCCGAGGAACTGCTCGAACCAACGGACCAGCGGGCCCGCGCGCTACTCGACGGCTACATCGCGGCCTTTGAGCGCTCCGACGCCGGCCTGCTGGAACAGGTGCTGCGCACGGACGCCACGCTGGAAGCGACGCCATTCCGCGAATGGCAGGCGGGCCGGGCGATGTGCATCCACATGCTCGGCGCGTACGTGCTGGGCACGCCGGGCGACTGGCGGATGATCCCCACCACCGCCAACGGCCAACCCGCCGCCGTCGTGTACCACAGGGACGCGGACGGCGAGCTCCGGGCTGACGGCACCGTGGTGCTGGCGGCCACCGCCGCCGGTGTCTCCCGTGTGATCAAGTTCCACGATCCCGCGCTGGTCGCGACGTTCGGATTCCCGGACGTGCTCGCGGACTGACCCTGGCTCGGCGTATCAACGGCACAGCGCCGGCCTCCCATGGCCAGGCCCGCGCTCTGCTGGACGAGCACGCCGCGCTGAGCGGCCCCGGCACGGTTGGGACCTGCACGAATTTCGCCACTCGGCACTGGACCCACCTGGGCGAGGCCGGCGCGAGTCTGCTGATGCTGATGGCCAGATCCCGGCACAAGAAACCGGAGAATCTGCGGCGCATCAAGGCGGCGGGGTTGTCCGATCGAGATAGTTTTGCCCTCCGCGACCCGACAGGAGACCTGTGGCTGACAAGCACCCATGGCCGTTCGCCGCGAGGCAAGCGCCCTGCACCATCATCGGCTTCGACATCCTGCTTGACCATGTCGCACTGCAGCACGCCGACTACCTTGGCAGCCGATGACCGAGACCGGGTGGCGGACGCGCATCGACTGGCTGATCGTCTGGGACGATGACACCCGGGTCCTGGCGCTGAAGACCGAGCTGGTCGGAAGGGTCGAGCCCGACGAGCCCGGGCAGGCGCTGGCGGCCCTGCGCAAGCAGACCGGGATCGACGCCGTCGTGCTCCGGCTGAGCGGGGTGGAGACGGATGAAACGGCACGCATCATCCGGTGCACCCTGGTCGCCGCGCCGCGCACGGACGGAAAAGTGCCTACGCAAAGGCCACACTACGGCGCAGGACGCGGCGACCGGCCCGCCGAACCTGCCACCTGGGTCAGTGCGGACGAGGCCGGCCTTGACGGTGGTCCACCGTGGACGGATCCGCGATGGATCGACGGCGTGGCCGAGTGGCTGAGCGCGGACCTCGGGCTCGACCTCGATGACCGGCTGGAGCAGGTGCGCCTCTGGGATCTGTCCGCGGTGCTGCGGGCGGCCACACCGCACGGCGACGTCTACATCAAGTCTTCCATCGCCACCCCGCTCTTCGCCGACGAGGGAGCGGTCACCACTGTCCTGGCCAAGCTCTTCCCCGCTCAGATGCCCGCGGCTCTCGGCCACCACGGCGACCGGCGGCTGCTCGCACTGGCCGACTTCGGCCGCGCGATCCGGCACGCGACGGACGAGGTCAACGCGGAGATGCTGAGCGCCTACGCCGCTCTCCAGGTGGAGTCGGTCGAGCGGGTGCCGGAGCTGCGGAGCGCCGGGTGCCTCGATCGCCGCCTGCCGTGGCTGTCCGGGCAGATCGCGTGGCTCGGTGAGGTGGATCATGCCGCTCCGCCGGCCTGGTGCGATCCGGCCACCTGGGTGACGGCCGAGGAGGCCTCCCGGGTGCGCGAGTCCGTGCCCGGGCTGATGGCCGCGTGCGCGGAGCTGGCAGGCTTCGCCGTGCCGTACTCCTTGGTGCACGGGGATCTGCATCTGGGCAACGTGGCGCGCGGGCCGCTCGGCTATCTGTTCTTCGACTGGACGGATGCGGCCATCGCCCACCCGTTCCTCGACCTGAGCAGCCAGTTCTTCCAGCTCAGCGCCAAGGCGCTCGACGGCTATTTGGCGCGCTGGGCGGAGTTCGACTCGCCTGAACGGCTGCGGGCCGCTTGGAAAGTGGCCGCGCCGCTGTGCGCACTGAATCAGGCGATCAGCTACGCCTCGCTCGCCGCCCACCTGCCGCCTCCGGTGGAGAAGATGGTGGGCGGCGCCGCCGCGATGTGGCTACGCCGGCTCCTGCAGGCGCAGGCCACCGGCTGGGTGGGATAAAGGACTCGGTCGAAGACCTGGGCCTGGAGGTCCGCCGGCGCCGATCCGCGCCAAGGGCGGCGGCCCCCCCTTTCGGGGCCCGCCAGGACGGGCACGAGTCGCTTGTCTACCCCGGTCCGGACGCGCTGGTCATGCCGGTCGCCGGCCAGCCCGGATGACGCCACGGCGGCGGCTCGGCAAGGGCGCGCAGGGCCTCACGGGCGTTGCGCCCCGCACCGGCCGAGACCTCGGCGCCGTCCTGATCGCGGGCGATGGCGGCGACGAGCCCTTCCGCGGGATCGCGGGAGAGCGTGATGGTATGGCCGCCGACCAGCAGCGCGTCGGCGTCCGGATGGTCTGAGGGAGCGGCCCCGTCCAGCAGGACATGGGCCGCGACCAGGCCGGCGACCGGGGTGCGGTGGCGGCCCAGCAGCACGGGCTCCCCGTACGGGTCGGCGACCTGGCGGACGAGGTCGCCGAGCTTGGACCGCGCCGTCGACAACGGCACGAGGGGCAGGCCGCTCCACACCCCGCCCACCTTCGACAGCGGCACCAGCCCGACCCACTCCCAGCGCTCGCGGGTGATCATGATGGTGCTGCCGTTCCTGGCCTCCTCCACGAGCGAGCCCCAGCGGGCGCGGGCGTCTTCGACGGAGAAGGGGACACCGAGCAGCGCCACGAGCTCGTCGTACGACGGCCGTTTTACGTTGATCATCCAGAGATCGTAAGGCGCCTTACGGAATTTTCGCAAGCCGCCTTAGAAGATGCTTTCAACCTATAAATGATCTTAGGTGGGCAGCCTCGCGGTATTCCTAGAGATGTGAAGGCTTGGTGGGAGTTTCGTGGCTGGGCCATGCGATGTCGTCAACCGCCAGAAACGGCTCATAGGCCACTGTCGCCGGGGTCGCGCCGGTGAACGCCATGATGTCCCGATGCAGGTGGGACTGGTCGGCGTAGCCGGCGTCGGCCGCGACCCTGGCCGCGCCTTCGCCCGCGACCAGGCGGTGGGCGGCATGGTCGAAGCGGACCAGCTTCGCAGCGCGCTTGGGCGGCAGGCCGATCTGCGACCGGAACCGGGACCACAGGCGCTTACGGCTCCACCCGACCTCGGCCGCGAGTCCGTCGACCCGGACCAGGCCACGGCCGCCGACGATCCGGTGCCAGGCCCATGCCACCTCCGGATCCACCGGCGACTCCGCCTCATGCCGGCGGGCGAGCAGCGCATCCGTCAAAGCGAAGCGATCCTCCCAGGAGGAGACATCGCCCAGTTGCTCACGGATCCGTGACGCCTCCCGGCCGCCCCACAGGTCGCCCACGGCCACCACGGCACCGTCCAGGTCGGCCGGGGAGACGCCGAGAATCGCGCGGGCGATCAGCGGGGATAGGCGCACCTGCACGCACTCGACGTTCTCACCCCGCGCCCAGACCGCGCCTCCGGACCCGACCCCGGGCCCGGCGACGATACTTCCCCGCTGCTGCCGCCCGGCGGCGTAGTCCAGGATGGGCGAACCGGTGCCGAACTCCAGAATCAGCGTCACGGCCGGGTGCGGGACCATCCGGAGCGCGTCCAGGTCACGGACCCGGAACCCGGCCATGGTGACACCGGCCACCCGGCTGGGCCGCTGCGGGCATGCGACGTCCCACACAGCCGCACCGTGCACGAACGTCCGCACGGCCCCATGCTATGCGAGCCGACTGAGGGAACATTCGTCCAAGACACTGACGCGTACCGGCGGTGACAGTGGCCTCATGACTGTTTCTGACGACCGTCCGCACGTGAATGGCGATGCCGAGGCCACCGAGAGTTCGACCCTGTCCCTGGACGACAGCGACATCTACGTGTGCCAGGACGGCCCCCGCGACGCCCCCGCGCTCCTGCTCATCCACGGGTCCGCATCCTCGACCCGCTCGTGGGACCCGCTGGTTCCGCTGCTGACCGGATCTCATCGCGTCATCCGGATCGACCTGCTCGGGCACGGCCGGTCGGCCAAACCGGCCGACCGTAGCTACGCGCTCCCGGACCAGGGACGCCGGGCCGGCGTGGCACTGGACCGGCTCGGCGTCGAGCACGCCATCGTGGTCGGCCATTCCAGCGGCGGCGCGGTCGCCACCGCCCTCGCCGAACAGCGACCCGACCTGGTGAACGCACTCGCGCTGATCAACACCGGACCCAGCCTGGACGCCTTCATCGCACCGCAGTCCGCCGCCATCGCACCCTCGCAGTGGCCGCCGACCGACGAGCAGATCCGCCAGTTCGCGAGCACCGGTTTCAGCCGCCCGGGCTACCAGATCCCGCAAGAGCTCCTGAACGAGGTGCGCGCTATGACCTACCACACGCTCACCACGACGATGCAGGCCACCCGCGACTACCTGGAGCAGCGGGCGCTCCCGGATCGGCTGACGGCCCTCGGCAAGCCGCTACTGGTGATCTTCGGCGAGGACGACCGCAGATGGCGATCATCATCCGCCGCCGACTACCGCACCGTTCCGGGCGCGAAAGTCGAGTTGCTGCCCGGTCTCGGACACTCACCCATACTCGAGGACCCGCCGCGGACCGCCACCCCCCTGCTGGCCTTCACCGCGATCCACGGGGGGCGGCGGGCGGACTGAACGAGACGATTGCACTGGTCGCGCCGGCGACGACGCCACCAACACCGCGCCCGCCGCTGCCACCACCAGCGAAAACATCTCGCCTGGTCATGAGAGTGATCGAGGCCCATGTCGGTGGGCCTCGCTGTGCTGTGCCGGCCGCTCGTAGTCGATCGCATTGCACCGGGCGTTCATCATCCACGCCAAGCGCTCGACGATCCGCCGCCGGGCCAGCGCCTTGAACCCTGTCTGGCCCGGCAGCTTCGTCACAATCTTGAGGATGAGGTGCAGGAAACGCCGTGCCCATTCCGCCAGCGTCCCGGCACAGGCGCTGTAGGCCCAGATGAGGGTGAGCTGCGGGTGCAGCATCCGAAGCCGGGCCAGCAGTTCGCGGACGGCGTCGCGGTCGGGCTGTCCGGCCGGGGTGACCATCACCGCGAGCATCAGACCCTTGGTATCAACGACCAGGTGACGCTTCCTTCCCTGCACTCTCTTGCCGCGTCGTAGGAGCGCGAAGGTTCCGTCACCGTGGCCGCGGCCCGCACCGACTGGGAGTCGATGATGGCCGTGACCGGGTTGGGGCAGCGGCCCTTCTGGGTTCGTGACGTCTCGTCGCCGCCCGCCCCAAAGGGAGACCTTAAGCGATCCGTAAGCAGGCCCCGCGAAGCTGAAGGCACATCAGAACGGCTGGGCCGGACGGCCCCGCCCCTTCCTTGGAGGACCACCGTGAGGACGATCGCCGCAAGCCTGTTCATCTCCCTGGACGGGGTTGTTGAGGAGCCGGCGGAGTGGCACTTTCCGTACTTCAACGACGAGATGGGCGCGGCCGTGGGGGCGCAGATGGCTGACACCCTGCTGCTGGGGCGTAAGACCTATGACAGCTTCGCCGGAGCGTGGCCGGAACGAGAGGCCGAGGGCGGCGAAGACGCCGGCTTCGGAAAGACACTCGGCGACGCACGGAAGATCGTCGTGTCGCGCCAGCCGCTGGAGTTCACCTGGCGGAACTCCGAGCTCCTGCAGGGCGACCTGGTCGAGGCCGTGACTGCGCTGAAGAACGAGCCGGGCGGCCGCATCGCCATGAGCGGCTCGATCTCCGTGATCCGCCAACTGCTGGCCGCGGGACTGCTGGACGAACTGCAGCTGCTGGTACACCCGATCGCCGTCCGCAAGGGCGAGCGGCTGTTCGACGAGGGGGAGAACCCCGTCCCCCTGGAGCTGATCAAGTCCGAGACGTTCACGACGGGTGTGCTGTACCTGGTCTACCGGCCTGCCGAGGCAACCGGCGACGTCTCCTACGACGACGCCAAGGCCCGCCTGCCCCGGGACGAGCAGTAGAAGAGATCCGCGGTTGTGGCCGGGCCCGCCTCGTGGGCAGGCCCGGGCCATGCTCGTCAGATGCTCCCCAGTACATCTCGATGCGGTCCATGTCGATGGAGATCGCGGCGATGCCCTTGCCCGCGTCTCGCACGCTCAGCGGGGCGACGCGGGTGCCGGTGAAGCGGATCGTCGCGGGCTCGCCCCGACCACGTCCGCGTTGGCGGCGTACCCGCACGTGACAACACGTTGCTCGGGGAATTTCGGGGCGGAGCGGGCTGGGCAGGCTCACCGCGCCCACCCGCGGAAGGAACGCGCCAGATAGGGCGGTGAGCCGGGAAGGCGGCGCGGCGTCAGGCCTGTCCGAGGCCAGGGGGCAGCAGAGCGCGGAGCGTAGCGTGGACGGCCTCGAGGTCCACCGCCTCCGGAGCGACCCGCCACTGGGCGTGGACGCCGATGACGGCCCCCACCAGCAGGACTGTGAACGCCTCCGGCGTCGTTCCCGGCGGCAGCGCCTGCGCCGGTATCCGGGCCTGCGCCCCCTGCCGGAGCGCCGCGTGGAGCCGCGCGTAGTGCTCGCGGATCGGCGAGCCGACCTCCACGGCCTCGGCGAGCAGGGTGATGAACAAGCGCGTGACGGGCAGGCGGATGAAGTCCATGACCTGGTCGAGCGGATCAGCGGGGCGCTCCCCGGCGGGCGGGGCGAAACCGGTCAGCACGGCCTGGAGCTGGTCGTCGACCACCGCTTCCAGCAGGCCCAGCTTGTTGCCGAAGTGCCAGGGGATGGAGCCGCGGCTGATGCCGGCCTTGTCGGCGATGTCGATGAAGCTCGTCTGCCGGTATCCCTTCTCGGCGAAGAGCTCAGCAGCGGCCGCCACCAGCAGCCGGCGGCTCTCTTGAGTCCTCTCGACACGTCGCGTGGCCATGCGCTCCATCTAACCAGGTATGCCGGACGACAGAGCGAATGTTGATTGATATAGCCTATGTCAGTCAACATAGAAATGAGGAGGTTCTCCATGCGTTGGGTGACCTACGCGACGGACGCCGGAAAGGGGCTCTCGTGAAGCTGCCGAAGACCGCGCACACCTCCCACCCGTGGCGTATCCACGAGCTCACGAGTGACTTCTCGGTCGAGGATGTGTGGTCGTTCCGCACTCCCGGAGCCGGGCCTGACGACTTCCCGACGATGCTCGCAGCGATGCGAGCCGCCGGCGGACCCGTGGAGCAGCCCTGGCCGGTGAGGTTCTTGTTCGCCGTTCGGTGGAAGCTCGGCGCACTCCTCGGCTGGGACGAACCATCAGCGGGCGTCGGTGAGCGGGTTGCCTCGCTCCGCGACCGCCTGCCCAGCGACGTCCGCGACGCTCCCTGCGGCCCGGACAACGAGAGCATGCCCCTCAAAGCGATCTACGAGCTCGACATGGAGTCCGCACGCGAGCTGGCGAACAAGACCGTGCACACCGTGATGCATCTCGGCTGGGTTCAAGGAGCGAACGGCGACTACGAGCTGCGGATGGCAGTCCTCGTCAAGCCCAACGGATGGTTCGGGCGGCTCTACATGGCCGCCATCGCGCCCTTCCGGCACCTCATCGTCTACCCAGCCCTGACCCGGCGATGGGAACGAGCCTGGCGCGACCGCAACCATACGGAGGAGGAGTACGAAGAAGGGACGTCACGATGAACTCGCGAAAGCGGCTGCTGCGCTGGGCGAGCGGGATCATGCTGGTGCTGGGAATGGGGCACCTGTCCTTGCTGGCGCTCGTCGCCTGGGAGGACATCACCGGCTGGGTGGGTCGGGGGATGTGGGCAGCCGTCCCGCTCGTACTCGCGGACGGGGGCGCCGTCCAGACGGTGGAGTCCCTTCAGAATGAGGTCACCTTCTGGGCCGGTCCGGGAGGCTTCGCCGTGCCCCTGATTCTCTTGGGTTGCCTGACATGGCACCTCGCTGGACGCGGGGTGGCTGTGCCCGCCGGGATCGGCTGGGGCATCGCGACGTGGTGTGTGATAGGCGGCGTCCTTCTTGTGCCATCCCCGTTCTTCGCCGGGATCATCTCCGGGGCACTCATCATCTTGGCAGCGCGGAAGAAAGATCGGTCGGGAGCAGCCCAAGACCGGGAGATGGACCCGGCGTGATTCGCGCCTGCCCACCACCCCCAGGACTCGGTCCGGATTCCGGCTGGCCCAGTGCAGCGCGACCGGTGCGCCGCAGGACCAGCCGACCAGAAGCGACCTTGTTCATCGAGACGGCATCCAGACCCTCGACGCCGGGCCCGAACAGGCGGTCCAGGCGGTAGTCGATGATCTTGGTGGCGGCCTCGTGGCTGCGCTGCCGGCTGAGGACACTGGAGGTCAGGCCGTTGGCGAGAGCCAGAAGGCTGGCGACTTCGGTACGCGGGTCACGATCGGGGGCGATGTCCCCGGCCTGTTGCGCGGCGGTCAACCGTACGGTGAGGAAGGTTTCCAGCGCGTTGGGCAGGGTGAGCCCGACCGCGGCGAGCGCCGGGTCAGCGAGTCGGGCCAGCGGCTGCGCCGGTGGTGGAGCCAGTCGAGAGCAACCCGGGTGTTCCACGTTCACGTTCATTCCCACTGATCTTTCCGTCGAGGTGTCGAGACGGTCGGGTCGGCTCCGACCTTCTCGTGACGGCGCCGGATGGCGGCGCCGGTGGATCGAAGGAGGGCTCGCGATGAGCAAGGTAGTGCTGGATGTGTCGATGTCCCTGGACGGGTTCACGGCCGGACCGAACGTCCGGAAGGGGGAGCCTATGGGGGACGGCGGGGAACGGCTGCACGAGTGGATGGCCGGGAAGGGGCCGGACGGCGGGGTCGACATCGGCGTCCGCCGGCAGGTGGACGCGGCGGTAGGAGCCGCCGTGATCGGACGGCGTACCTTCGACCTCGGCGTGGTCCCGTGGGGCGGCACACCATGGCCAGGCGTCCCGAGCTTCGTGGTCACCCACCGGACCAGGGAGGACCTCCTCGGCGACAACGGCGGGACGTTCGCCTTCGATGGGCTGGAGGCCGCAGTCCGACGTGCCAAGGATGCCGCCGGGGACAAGGACGTCCTGGTGCTGGGTGCGGACGTCGCCCGGCAGTTGCTCAGGGCGGGCCTGCTCGACGAGGTATGGCTCCACCTCGTCCCCCTGCTGATGGGGGCGGGCACGCCGCTGTTCGCCGGGGAGCGGGCCGAGCTGATCCCGGAGGGGAAACCCGTCGCGGGAACCGTGTCCGTGACCCACCTGCGTTACCGCGTCCTGAAGCCCCGACGCCCTTGACGTTCGCTTGCCTCGCAGCGTGACGACGGGGCGAGGTGTCCATGGCATCTGAGCGCGGGCGAGGACGGACCCGGCCGGCGCATCGGTCTCCAGCGCGTCCAGATCGTCCGGAGTCGCCTGGGCCCGCGCGCCCCGCGCGCCCCGCGGGCGTCGTCGGCGGCGCGGCGCAGCCCCACGCGTAGATCCCCGGACCATCGCCAGCGCCAACTCGGGCCTCCTGGCGGCCCGCTGTTGCTTCAGGGCTGCCCGACGGCGTTGTGGCTGGTGGGTATCGGTTGATGGTGGGGGGCGGCCTCACATGATTCCGATGACGAGGTTCTCGTCGGCGTTACGGGACAGCCGTGATCGATGATCACGGTGTGGAACAGTTGGTCAGCGCGAACGAGGCCGCCGGGCAAGTGACGGCGATCGCCATCTTGGGTTGTTGACCCCTCTTCGCAGGTCAGAAGCGGAGACCAAGTTGTAGTACCAAACTGCGTTGTCCTCGCCCCTGACGAAGACCTGGTTGCCGGGGAAGATGGTGTCGTCGGCCACCGCGATGTTGCTGGTGGCGCGGAGGCCGCCAAGGGGCTGAAACCCGCTCGCGCCGGTCGGCGTCACCGCGTTGACGTAGATGCGGTGGTCGCTGCCGCGGACGAAGACCCGGATGGTGGACTGGGGGACGACGAACGTGCGGGCCGCCGTGATCTCGCTGGTGGCGAATCCACCGAGGCTGCTCCAGCCGGTCCAGACGCCGTTGCGCAGGATGTTGTTCCACACCGCGCCGTCGGGGCCGCGGGCGAAGATCCCGATGGACCCGGCCGGCTCCAGCAGCGGCGAGATCGACTCGATCTCGCCGGTCACGGTCAGGCCAGGGACGACGGAGTAGCCGGTGACCGCGCCGGACGGGGTGATGGTGTTGGTGTAGACCTGGTCGTCCGTGCCGCGTACGAAGAAGTGCGTGCCGTTGACGGTCACCACGACGGACGGATCCCCGATGATCATCCCGCCGAGCGACTGGAGGGGGCCGAGCCCATTGCCCGAGCGTGGGCTGTACAGCAGCGCCCCGTCCGCGCCGCGCGCGGCGACCCCGGTGACGACGGGAGCGGCGGCGCGGTTGTACGCGATCTGCGGTGTGCTGAGATCCGGCAGGTCGGCCGCCCACGGCGGCGGTGCGGCGGCGGAGGCGGGTGAGACCAGTCCCGTCGCGATGACAGTCAGGATCGCGGTCGTCGCGGAGGCCCTGGATAACCAGCGAGTCAGCTTCATGCAGAGTCCCTTTCTGGTTGGTGAGCCTGATTCGTACGCAACGGGTGAGTGGATCACGAGATGTGCATCGGAGATCAGTGGGCCGCCGATCCCCGACCGGGCGCCTGTTCTGGAGCGGGCTTCCAGCAAGGTCCGCGAGGTTTGGCCACGGGGGTGAGATGATCTGGATTGAGAGCCGTTCCCGCGCCGACACAGCTCGCGCGAACCTCGGGTACACCGTCCGATCGATAGACGTTCGACCCTGTTGAACCGGTCAGGCCCGCTGATAGGTGAGGTGGACGACGCCGGTCGGGAAGGCCTCCGAGCCGGCTGAGCATCGTCGACGAGCTGACCGGGCATTCGGCGTTGCGGGACTACCATTTGCTGCCCGCGGTGCGCGGCGACCTGCTCGCCAAGCTCGGGCGGATGGACGAGGCCCGGGTCGAATTCGAGCGGGCCGCGCAGCTGACCCGGAGTGCGCCGGAGCGCGAGGTGCTGCTCCGAAGGGCGTACGCGTGCGCGGCGGGCGCCGTATAGCCGTGCGGGCTTTTGGTGCGGCACACACCGGGTGGGGTGGCTGACCGTTCCGGGACCCTGGTAGCGTAACGCTTGTTACGTAACAGAGGTTACGCATCCTGGAGGGTTCGATGCCGAAACAGGTCGACCAGGCCGAGCGTCGCCAGGCGATGTCCGAGGCCGTGTGGCGGGTCGTCTCGGAGCGGGGCCTGGATGGGCTGACCCTGCGCGCGGTCGCCGCCGCAGCGGGGTGCACGACCGGCATGGTGACCCACTACTTCCGCGACAAGAAGGCGCTGCTGGCCCACGCCAGATCCGTCATGCACCGCCGCATGGCCGACCGCATCGACGCGCTCTCCCCGCAGGGTGCCGCCCGGGAAACGCTGCGCTCAGTCGCCGAGCAGGCCCTGCCGCTGGACCCCGAGCGGCGCCTGGAGGCCGTCGTCTGGGCGTACTTCCAGCTCTCCAACCGCACCGATCCCGACCTGCTGCGCCACCACACGGCCAGCCATGCCTCCTGGGTACGCCGCCTCACCGGACTGGTACGCGACGCCCTCCCCCGGCCGGAGCCCGCGGACCTGGAATGGCGGGTACGCAGCCTGGTCGCCTGCCTGGACGGCCTGGCGCTCAACGCCGTGACCGATCCCGGCGCCTACCCGCCCGAGCTGCAACGCCGCGTCCTGGCGACCCACCTCGACCTGATCCTCGAAACCCCCGAAGGGAACCCTGCCCGGTGACCACCGTAGACCTGACCATCACCACCGCCGCGAGCGACGACCCCCGAATCCGCCGGCTGGTCCGCGACCTCGATGCCGACCTCGCCGCACGCTACCCCGACGACACCTGCGACGGCGGCGCCCGCGTCGACCCGGCCATCCGCTTCCTGCTCGCCGAGCTCGACGGCCGCCCGGCCGGCTGCTGCGCCATCCAGCCGTTCCCCGACGGCGCCGCCGAGCTCAAGCGCATGTACGTGTCCCCGTCGGCCCGCGGCCGCGGCGTCGCCAGGCGCCTGCTGGCCGAGGCCGAACGGGTCGCGGCCGCCTTCGGCCACGCCGAGATCCGCCTCGAGACCGGAGTCCACCAGCCCGAGGCCATCGCGCTGTACACCCGCGCCGGCTACACGCCCATCCCCAACTATCCGCCCTACCACGACAAACCGCTCAGCCGCTGCTACGCCAAGCCGCTGTAACGGCCAAGGCCGTCACCTCTCGCGGCGGACTTCGGCGCAGGCCGCGGACGAACTGATCATCGATCGGGACGGGTGGCGGCGGACAGGAGGGTGAGGGCGGCGCGGCGTGCGTGCCCGCCCGCCTCCGCCGGGTCCTGGTGCGCGGCGACGACGGTGGCCCCCTCGACCAGCATGAGCAGCTGCCGCCCCAGCAGGTGCGGGTCGGCGGCTCCGGCGCGGGCCGCGATGCCGGTCAGGAGGTCGAGGTGGCGGCCCAGGTGGCGGGTGGTGATGGCGCGTACGGCCTCGACGTGGTGCTGGGCGGCGGCGTTCACCATGGCGCAGCCGCGGAAGGCCGGCTCGTCGTACCACTGCTGGAGGGCGTCGAACACCGCGGCGAGCTGATCGGCCGGGTCCTCCCCCGCCGCCGCGACCGCCTCGGCCAGCCAACTGACCACGCGGTCGCTGCGGGCCTCCAGCATGGCCTGGACGAGCCCGTCCTTGGTGCCGAAGTGCCGGTAGAGCGTCTCTTTGGACACGCCGAGGCGGGTGCACAGCTCGGCGACGCCGATGCCGTCGAGCCCCCGTTCGTACAGCATGAAGGTGGCCGCCTCCAGGATGGCGGCCCGGGTGCGCTCCGGATCGATCGTCGAGCCCTTGGCGACTGGCATGCCATAGATGGTACCCATCGGTTCGATCAGCTGTTAGCATCCGAGATGGTACCGATCGGTTCGATCTTCTGGAGTGTGTCCATGCCCAACCGGTCCGCCGGGATCTCGCCGGTTCGGCAGGCGGCGTGGCTGGCGCTCGGCACCGCCTCGGCGCTCGGGCTGGCGCGCTTCGCCTACGGCCTGCTCGTCCCGGCCATGCGCGACGACCTGCGCTGGACCCTGGGCGAGGCCGGGGCGATGAGCGCCGCGAACGGGCTCGGCTACCTGCTCGGCGCGCTGGTGACCGCCGCCGCCGTACGCCGCCTGGGGACCGCCGCCGTCTTCCGCGCAGGCATGGTGCTGACTGCGGTGGCGCTGGCCGCCACCGCGATCGGCGACGACTTCCTGGCGCTGACGATCGTGCGGGCCGTGGCGGGGGCGGCGGGGGCGGCGGTGTTCATCGCGGGCGGAGTGATCGCCTCGCGCATCGCCGCCCGCGCGGCCTCGGGCACGCCCATCACCGTCTACTTCGCGGGGACCGGGCTCGGCATCGTCCTCAGCGGCGCCACCATCCCGCTGCTGGAGGAGCGATGGCGACTGGCCTGGGCCGGGCTGGGAATCGCCGCCGGGCTGGCGACACTGGTCAGCTGGGCCGCCGCCGGTTCGGACGGGGACGCGCCGGCCGCCACCCGCGGCAGGGCCCGGATGCGCCCGCTGTGGCGCACCGCCCTGGCCTACCTGCTGTTCTCCGCCGGCTACATCACCTACATCACCTTCCTGTCGGCCTACCTCGCGGGCCGGCAGGCGCCGGTCTCGCAAGTGGTGCTCACCTGGACGGCGCTGGGTCTCGCGGTCGTGGCGGCTCCCGCGCTGTGGAGCCGCCCGACCGCCGACTGGCCCGGCACCCAAGCCCTCACCACGCTGCTCGCCGTGCTGGGCGGCGGTGCGGCACTGGCCCTCACCGGCCCGGCGCCGCCGCTCATCATCGCCTCCGCGATGGTGTACGGGGCGACCTTCATGGGCGTGCCCGCCGCCGTCACCGCCCTCATCAGGGCCACCACCCCACCGGCCGACTGGACCGCCACGCTGGCCGCCTTCACCACGCTGTTCGCCGCCGGTCAGACCATCGGCCCGTGGCTCGCGGGCCTGCTCGCCGACCGCACCTCGGCCGACGCCGCACTCGCGTGGACCGCGGTCCTGTGCGCCGTGGCGGCCCTGATCGCCGCGAGCGAGCACCGTACGAACCTTGAAGTCCGAGAACGATGAGGAGCACAACTATGACAACCTTTGTCCTGATTCCTGGCATGTGCCACGGCGGCTGGTGCTTCGAGGAGGTCGCCAGGCAACTGCGCGACCACGGGCACCGCGTCCTCCCGCTGACGCTGACCGGGGTCGCCGAGCGCAGCCACCTGCTGCACGGCACGGTGAACCTCGACACCCACATCCAGGACGTGACCGCCCTACTGGCGGCCGAGGACATCCAGGACGCGGTGCTGGCGGGGCACAGCTACGGCGGAATGGTGATCACCGGCGTCGCCGACCGCATGCCGGAGCGGGTGGGCTCGCTGGTGTACCTGGACGCCATGGTCCCAGGCCACGGCGACTCCTGCTGGAGCCTGGTCTCCGATCAGGAGCGGCAATGGTACGCCGACGTCGTGGACACCGGCTACGCGGTACGGCCACTGCCGTTCTTCGACCCGCGCGCCACACCGCACCCGCTGGCCACGCTCCTCCAGCCGCTCCATCTCACCGGCGGCCTCGCACGCGTGCGGCGCAGGGACTACGTGTACGCGGCCGCCTGGGACGGCCAGTCCCCGTTCACCCCGGTCTACCGGCGACTGTGCACGGACCCCTCATGGCGGACGCACGCGCTGGACAGCGGCCACAACCTCATGCGGGACGCCCCGCACGACCTGGTGAAGATCCTGCTGGACAGCGCAGGCGCCGGGATTTGACGGTGCGGATCACGGGCCAGGCAGTCCATCAGGTGGTGACACGCGCACTCCATCGGACGCTGATCTGCGCGCCGAACTCCTGGAAACCCAGTGCTCGGGCGACTCGTCGCGACGCCTCCGGCCGGGCTCGCCACTGCGGCAGCAACCCGTTCGCCATCGCATCGGCCACCGTCGCCGAGGCCACCCGGCGAGCCAGGCCACGACCGCGATGCTCCGGGGCGGTCAGGACCGAAACGTGCGCCGCCATGTCCAGCCATGGCCGATATGCGGCGGCGGCGATCACATCCTGCCCGTCGCGGACCACGCAGACCGCCGAAGCGGCCTTCTCCATGCCGCTTTCGCCGGCGCCCTGCTCGTCCACCGAGGCCAGCAGCGCACGAACGTCAGGGTGACCCGCCGGCAGGCGTTCGACCTCGGTATCGGCATGGGCGGCGGCGAAGTGCCCGGCGTCGAGGTAGGCCAGCGTGGCCGGGCCCAAAGTGTCCTGGACGGGCAGTCGCGCGGGGAGCCGGGCGAGATCGATGCCGGATTCTCCCAGGTGGTGGAGGAGCACGCCGCGCAGCGGCTCGATCAGGCCGGCGTCGGGCACGGTGGCCAGGATCGCCCCGTCCAGTGTGACGACGCCCGCCCATCCCGGCGGGCACAGCAGCGACTCGCGCGAGACGACCACGCTCACGCCACCACGCTGGGGAAACGTGACAGGGACCCGAGCCAGCCCGGACCACAATCGGCGCGCCCGGTCCAACGAGTTCCGCGACATCCGGCCATGATCCAGCTCGGGAGGCCGCTGATCAACTTGTTTTCGCGTCGTGGGCACGCCCTGGCCTGACCGTCAGCGGGCGAGCAGGTCGCGCAGCGCCTTGGTGACGTCGGCGGGGGCCTCCTCGGCCATGAAGTGGCCCGAGGCGACGGTCTCGTGCCGCAGGCCGGGCGCCCAGGCTGATGAGCATCCGATGAGCGCGCTACGGTCGTACGGTGCGGGTCGGGTTCGGGGTGCTGGGGCCGGTGGTGGCCTGGGACGGCACCGGAGGTGTGATCGATGTGAAGGGGCCGCGGCACCGTGCGGTGCTGGCCCGGCTGATCGTCGCGCGCCGCCGCGTCGTCCCGGTGACGCGCCTGGTGGAGGACCTGTGGGAGGACGACCCGCCGCCCGGCGCGGTGGGCGCGGTACGCACATTCGTGGCGGCGCTGCGCCGCGCGCTGGAGCCGGAGCGCCCGCCCCGCGCCCCGGCCCGGCTGCTGGTCACCGAGGGTCCCGGGTACGCTCTGCGCGCCCCGGCCGGCGCGGTGGACGCCTGGCGTTTCGAGCAGGTGGTCGCCGCCACGTCGCCGCCCGAGGAGACGCTCGAGCGGCTGGAGGAGGCGCTGGGCTGGTGGCGCGGGCCCGCGTACGCCGAATTCGCCGGCCAGGACTGGGTGCGCGCCGAGCGTTCCCGCCTGGCCGAGCTGCGCCTGCACGCCGTCGAGCGGCAGGCCGAGGCCCGGCTGGCCCTGGGATTGGCCGCCGAGGCGGTGCCCGACCTGGACGCGCACGTGGCCGGGCATCCCTGGCGCGAGGACGCCTGGCGGCTGCTGGCCCTGGCGCTGTACCGTACCGGCCGCCAGGGCGACGCTCTCGCCGTGCTGCGCCGGGCGCGCGCCCTGCTGGTGGAGCACCTGGGCGTGGACCCGGGGCAGGGGCTGCGCCGTCTGGAGTCCGACATCCTCCACCACGCCCCCCATCTCGACCCCGTGTCGGGTACGGCGGCCGCAGTGTGGGCGCAGGCGGCGGCCGCCTACGACCGCAGCGTGCCGCCGGGCGCCAGGGCGCGGTTGGAGTCGACGGTGAGCCTGATGCGCGAGCTCGCCGTGACCGGTGGCAGCGGCCTGGAGGCGGCCCGCCGGCACCGGGTGGCGGCGATCGCGGCGGCCGAGGAGCTGGGCGACGCTGAGCTGACCGCGCGCGTGATCGGCTCCTACGACGTGCCGGCGATATGGACCCGCTCGGACGACCCTGTGCAGGCGGCGCAGGTCGTGGCCGCGGCCGAACGTACCCTGACAGCCGTCCCGCCGGGCGCGCCCGAGGCGACGCGGGCGCGGCTGCTGGCCACGATCGCCCTGGAGTCGCGCGGCGCCCACGGCGTACGCGGGCCTGAGGCGGCCCGGCAGGCGGAGGACATCGCGCGCCGGCTGGACGATCCGGCGTTGCTGGCGTTCGCCTTGAACGGCGTATTCATGCAGAGCTTCGGCCGGGCGGGCCTGGCCGGTCGCCGCGACGAGATCGGCGCCGAGCTGGTCGCGCTGTCGGCCCGGTACGGGCTGGTCACCTTCGAGGTGCTCGGGCACCTCATCCGCCTGCAGTCCCGCTGCGCGCTCGCCGACTTCGCGGAGGCCGGCCTGCACGCGGCCGCCGCGGAACGCCTGGCCGAGAGGCACGAACGGCCGCTGGTCGGCGTGTTCACCGCCTGGTACCGAGCGCTGCGCCTGGACGCGACCGGACAGGCGACGGCGGTCGAGGAGGCGTCGCCCGGACAGGCGACGGCGGTTACGGTGGACGCGACCGGGCAGGCGACGGCCGACGAGGTGGAGGCGGCCTACCGGGAGGCCGCTGCCCGGCTCGACGGCGCGGGCATGCCGGGGCTGCAGCGGGGGCTGCTGCCGCTCGCCCTGCTGTGCGTGCGCGTGCGCCGGGACCTGCCGATCGAGGTCGCCGAGACGGACTGGGGACCGTACGAACCGTGGATCCGTCCCCTGGTTCTGCTGGCCCGCGGCCGCCGCGACGAGGCCGCGGCGGCGCTGGGCGAGGTGCCGGACCCGCCGCGTGACCTGCTGCTGGAGGCGATGTGGTGCCTGGTGGCGCGGGCGGCCGCCGCCGTCGGCCACCGGGAGGCGATGGAGCGGGCCCGCGCCGCGCTCGCGCCCGCGGCCGGAGAACTGGCGGGGGCGGGCAGCGGCCTGCTCACCCTGGGCCCGGTCACACAGCACCTCGCCGCGCTCCGCTGAGGGAGCCCGCGGATTAGGGTGGGAGGGCGACCACGGAAGGACGGGCCACATGGCGGCCAAGACCATAGTCCTCACCGGCGCCAGCGACGGGATCGGCCGCGCGGCGGCGCGGATCCTGCGGCAGCGCGGCGAGAACGTCGTCCTCGTCGGGCGATCGGCCGAGAAGACGGAGTCGCTGGCCAGGGAGCTGGAGGCCGACCACCATGTGGCGGACTTCGCCCGCCTGGAGGAGGTTCGGGCGCTGGCGGCGGCGCTGCTGGAGCGCTACCCGTCCATCGACGTGCTGGTCAACAACGCCGGCGGGATCATGGGGTCGCGTACGACGACGGCCGACGGCCACGAGATGACCTTCCAGGTCAACCTCCGACGCCAAGCTCGCCAACATCCTGTTCACCCGGGAGCTGCAGCGCCGCCACGGCGAGGCGGGCATCAACGCGGCCTCCTTCCACCCGGGCGCCGTCGCCACGAACTTCTCCGGTGGGACGGACAGCCTGGCCCGGATGGTCTACCACACGCCGCTGAAGCGGCTGCTGCTCACGCCGGAGAAGGGCGCCGACACCCTGGTCTGGCTGGCCACCTCGGTGCCGGGCGCCGACTGGATCCCCGGCGGTCACTACGAGAGGCGGCGGAAGGCGGCCACGCACAAGCTGGCCGACGACGCCGAGGTGGCGCGGCGGCTGTGGGAGCGCAGCGCGGCGATGCTGGCCGCCGAACCCGCCGGATGACCCGGGCATGCCGCGGCAATGGCCGCGTGCGCGACGCGCCGGTCGGCCCAGGGGCGCCGTCGCGTCACGTGTGGATGCTCGTGGGCACCACCGACGGCAAGGAGCCCTACCGGGCCGAACCTCTCAGCGGACCGTGATCATTCCTCTCTGATAGGCGCGGACGAGCGGGCGCGGCACGAGCAGCTCGCGCCCGTTCACGGTGATCGGCACCAGGTCCGGTACGGCGGCCTTCCACTGGCTGCGGCGGTGCCGGGTGTTGCTGCGGGAGGTCTTGCGCTTGGGTACGGCCACGGTCACCAGCTCGCCTTCGTGACGCCGGGCAGCTCGCCCCGGAGCGCCATCTCGCGGAAGCGCACCCGGGAGAGCCCGAACTTGGTGAGGTGCCCGCGGGGCCGGCCGTCGATGGAGTCGCGGTTGCGGACGCGGGTGGCGCTGGCGTCGCGCGGCTGGCGGGCCAGCTCCCGTACGGCCTGATACCGCTGCTGCGGCGTGCCGGTGCGGACGAGCTCCTTCAGCTCGGCCCGCCGCGCGGCGTGGCGCAGCACCACGGCCTTGCGCCGCTCATTGGCCGCGATCTTGCTCTTCTTCGCCATCAGACCTTCCCTCCCCGCGCCCGGATCTGGGCGACGGCGCTCTCGATGCCGATCGTGTCGACGGTCTTGATCGCCCTGGCGCTGAGCGTCAGCCGGACGAAGCGGCCCTCGCTGGGCAGCCAGTAGCGGCGGCGCTGGATGTTGGGGTTCCAGCGCCGCCGGGTGCGCCGGTGGGAGTGGGAGACGTGGTTGCCGAAGACCGGCTTGACGCCGGTGAGCTGGCAGTGGGCGGACATCGTTTCCTTTCATCGCTCTTCGCGGAACGGCACGTGGCTGCGCACGATCGGGTCGTATTTGCGCAGGGTGAGCCGGTCGGGATCGTTGCGCCGGTTCTTGGTGGTCACGTACGTGTAGCCGGTTCCGGCGGTCGAACGGAGTTTGATCACCGGGCGCAGCTCGTTTCTGGTCAAAGCGATTCCTTCCGGGGTTGCGAACCTATGCCATGATAACGACAACGATTTTCATTTTGGCAACTGGAGGTTCAGTGTCCACCCCCGTCGTCCTCGTCGCGGGCCTGCACGGCCCGGCACGCACGGCCACCGTCGAGCGGCTCCTGGCCGGTCATCCCGGCTCGGTCGCCGTCCACCACGACCTCGGCCAGGTCACCCGGGGCCTGGTCCGGCGCACCGTACGCGACCGGGCCGGCGTACGGGACGAGGCGGACGTGCGCCTCGCGCACGGCTGCGTGACCTGCACCGTGCGCGAGGACCTGCTCCCCCAGCTGATCAGGCTGGCGCCCACCGCCACGCTGCTGATCGCCGACCTTTGGGACTCGGTCGAGCCGCGCTCGGTGGCCGAGGCAGTCGACTGCGAGCAGGCCCGCGACCTGCTGCGCCTGACCGGCGTGCTCACCGCGCTGGACGCCGGCGTCATGCCCGAGGACATCACCCGCGGCGAACGCCTGGCCGAGGTCGGCAAGCCCGCGGCCGCCGGCGACCAGCGCTACCTGGCCGAGGTCCTGGCCCGGCAGATCGAGTACCCGACCGCCCTGGTGCTGCATGGCGGCGACGAGGGCGACCGGGAGCTGTCACGTGCGGTGCTCGCCCACCTGGCCCCGCTCACCCAGGTCCACCCGATCACCGCCCTGCCACCCGTCACCGGCGCCGCGCTGTGCACCGCGGAGCTGGCCGAACGCGTCGAACCGGCCACCGCCCAGCTGCCCTGCGACGCCCAGACCGACGAGATCATCACCATGGTGTGGCGCGAGCGCCGGCCGCTGCATCCCGGCCGCCTGTTCGAGGCCGTGGACGAGCTGGTGACCGAGTCCGTACGCTCGCGCGGCCGCTTCTGGCTGGCCGGCCGGCCCGACCGGATGCTCGCCTGGGACGCGGTGGCCGGGATCGTCTCGGTGGAGGACGCCGGGCCCTGGCTGGCCGCGTTGCCCGAGGCCGCCTGGGATCTCGTCTCCCCCGCCCGCCGCCTGGCCGCCTCCCTGGACTGGGACCCCGAACGCGGCGACCGCGTCCAGCACCTGGTCTTCACCGGCCCCGACCTCGACACCGGCCGCCTGAGCGGACTGCTCGACGCCTGCCTGCTCACCGAGCGGGAGCAGCGGGCCGGCGCGCGCCTCGACGACCCGTTCGCCCCCATCCTCGACCTGAAGGAGATCGCATGACCCGCACGAAGCCCGGCCGCGCCCCGCGCAAGAAGGCCAACCCGCTCCTGTACGTGGACCGCATCGACTACAAGGACGTCAACCTGCTGCGCAAGTTCGTCTCCGACCGGGGCAAGATCCGCAGCCGCCGGGTCACCGGCGTCACGGTGCAGCAGCAGCGGCAGCTGGCCAAGGCCATCAAGAACGCCCGCGAGATGGCCCTGCTCCCGTACTCCTCCCGCGCGGCCACGTAACCGCACGCCCGGTGACCCGGGCGAGCGCCCAGGCGACATCCTTGAGCGGGGCGTGCCGCCGGCCCGCCCGGTCGTGGTACGACGCCGACCGCGAGACCCGACGAACTGGGCGAATCGGCGAGGCGACCGGCCCGAGCGGAGACGAGCCGGCCGCCTGCGTCGATCCTTGGGGTGTCAGCCGAAGAATCCGACCACGCGGCGGATTTGATCGCCCGTGAGCTCCACGACGTCGTGGCCGGTGGCGACGGGTGTGTCGGAGCCGGGCGCGCCCAGCTTCCAGGTGAACAGCGCCGTGTCATGGTGGGCGTTGATCAGCGTGCCGAGGCTGAACACCAGATCGCCGAACCCCTCCTGGGCCCGGCCGATCGCGGCGGAGAGCTCGGTGCGCCCGTGCAGGCCCTCGTAGTCGGGGTCGGCGTAGACCGAGTCCTCGGTGAGAACGGCCTTGATGAGGACCTCCCGGGCCACGGCGTCGCGCTCGTTCCAGATGCCGAGGTACTTGAGGACGAGGTCATTGACGGTCTGCAGGTCGGCGGCGCTCATGAGGTGGTTCCTTCCAGGGGATGTGGTGGACTGCCGGGGCGAAGACGAAGAAGTGGAGGGTTTGAGGAGCAGGGCGGCCAGGCCCCCGAGGGCGGTGACGGCCGCGGCCGCCCATCCGGCCGCCTGCAGGCCGCCGAGCACCTCGGCTGACGGCGCCGCACCGGCGCTCAGGCCGGCGGTGGCGACGGCGACGAAGACCGCCAGGCCCATCGCCCCGCCGACCTCCTTCGCCGTGCTGGCCAGACCCGAGGCCACACCTTGTTCCCGTGACGCCACGCCGGCGCCCGCCGCGGCGAACAGCGCCACGAACGCGACGCCGCCGAAGAAACCCCAGATGACGCTGCCGGGCAGCAGCGTCCAGAACCCGCCGCCGAGGGGCATGCCGGTGATCAGCACCGCGATCCCGATCCCGGTGCCGAACATCCCGGCACTCAGCGTGGTACGGATCCCCCACCGGCCGAGCATCACCGGTGCGGCCTTCAACGCGGCGGCCATGCAGACGAGGGTGAGTGGCAGGAACGTCAGCCCCGCCTCCAGGGCGCTGTAGCCGAGTACCGGCTGCAGATAGGAGGTGAGGACGTAGTAGCCGCCGCCGAGCGTGCCCTGGAACACCGCGATCACGGCCATCGTCGTGGCCAGGCCACGCTGCCGCAGCAACCGCAGGGGGATGAGCGGGTCCCGGCTGCGCGACTCGACCAGGAGCAGCAGGCCAAGCAGCGCCGCAGCGCCGGCCAGCGCCCCGGCGCCGCGCACCGTCGCCCAACCCGTCTCCGGCCCGCTGGCCAGGCCGAACACCAGGAGCGTCGAGCCCGCCGTGGCCAGCAGTGCGCCAGGAACGTCGAATCCGCCCAGATCAGAAGTACGGCGAGGATCGGCGGGCAGCAGCCGGGGCGCGGCGACGGCGGCGCCGATGGTCAGGGGAAGGTTCACGAAGAACACCCACTCCCAGCCCAGGTAGCTGGTCAGCACGCCGCCCAGCAGCGACCCGGCGGCCAGGCCCGCGCTGCCGGCCATGCCCCAGGCGCCCAGCGCGCGGTTGCGGGCGGCCCCTTCGGCGAATCCCCGGTAGATCAGCGCGAGCGTGGCGGGGGTGAGCAGGGCGCCGCCGACGCCCTGGACGGCGCGCGCGGCAAGCAGCAGGCCTGAGTCCGTGGCCAGGCCGCCGGCCAGCGAGGCCACGCCGTACAGCGTGAGGCCCAGCACGAAGATTCTGCGGGGACCGAGCTTGTCGACGATCCGCCCGCCCAGCAGCAATAGCCCGCCCAGGCCGATGGCGTACGCGCTGACCACCCACTGCACGGACTGGGCGCTGAAGCCCAGGGCCGCGCCGATGTCGGGCAGCGCCACGTACACGATGTTGTAGTCAAGAGCCACGATGAGCTGCGTGAAGGCCAGCAAAGCCAGCCTGAGGCCGGGACGTTCCGCGCGGGTGGGGGCGCGGGAAACCACAGAGGTCAAGAGACACCACCTACACGGAGATTGATTTCTACACGCCGTTCAAATTTCATACTGGCGAACAGTAGCGGAACTGTGTAGAGTGTCAAGCGTGGGAGATCAGACGATGAGCAGACGCGAGCGGCTACGCGCGGAGACCACGGCGGAGATCAAGACGATCGCGCTCAAGCTCATGGCCGCAGGCGGCCCCGACGCCATCTCCCTGCGCGCTATCGCCCGCGAAATGGGCATGACCGCGGGCGCCATCTACAGCTATTTCGCCACCCGCGACGATCTGGTGACCACGCTCATCGGAGACGTCTACACCGCGCTCGTGGGCAGGGCGGAGGCCGCGCGCGACACCGTGCCCGCCGACGACCCGGGCGGGCGGATTCTGGCCTGGGCGCAGACCGTACGCGAGTGGGCGCTGGCCAACCCGGAAGGCTTCCGGCTGATCTACGGCGATCCGGTTCCCGGCTACCACGCCCCGGCGGACGGTCCCGCCAAGGAGGCCGAGCACCGCGCCTGCACCGGCCTCACCGGGCTCGTCGCGGCGGCCTGGCCGGAAGCCGGGCGCCAGGCGGGCGGCGGCGACTACGCATGGTCCGACTTCGAACCGAGCCTGGCCCACGCCATCCAGGGCTCCTTCCCCGGCCTGCCGCCCGCCGCGGTCGCGCTCACGCTTCGCGTGTGGGGACGCATGCACGGCCTGGTCGCCCTGGAGATCTACGGCCATCTGCGCGGGCTCACCCGTGATCCCTCCGCGGTCTACCAGGACGAGATGATCAGCCTGATCACTTCCCTCGGCCTCCCATCCCCGCATGACGCAGGACAGCAACACGGCAACGCCGGCACGAGCACGAACAGGAGACGGTCACCGCGCCCGCAGAGCAACGAGACGTAGGGCTTCCCCTGCCCTCCGACCTCGCCGACGTGCCGTGAGGGGAGCGAGGCCAGCCCTCGACGACGTCGGCCATGCGGGTCGACGGGCTGGGCCGCCGCCTGGCCGAGCTGTCGGCGCGCGTACGGCCGCGAGCAGCCGTACGCGCGCCATCACCCGATGAGAGCCG
Source organism: Nonomuraea basaltis (assembly GCF_005893125.1). Classification (GTDB taxonomy): domain Bacteria; phylum Actinomycetota; class Actinomycetes; order Streptosporangiales; family Streptosporangiaceae; genus Nonomuraea; species Nonomuraea basaltis. The sequence goes on from NZ_VCJS01000143.1 coordinate 29,928, forward strand.
CGATCAGAAGCCGAAGAACGGCTGGTTGATCAGGGCGATTAGGACCGGTCGTCGTCATTGCTCGGCGAGCGCATTGGAGCGTCAACGCTCTGCCGGCGGTCCCGCCGGTCACGCAAACCCCCGGACCTACCCGTCCACGGCGGCCCAAACGGCGCCGGCGCGCGAGATTCTTCGTCACGCCCGGCACACGCCGCCCTACCCCAGCCTCGAGCCGCCGGCGGCCAGGATGAGCAGGTCCCATGGTCGTGGAGTCCCCCGTGGGCGTCGTTGCCGATCTCGTCCGGTCCGCCGGTGTGCGGGACCGCGGGCGTGGCTACGTGTGACCGTGGAGGAAGGCACGGATGCTTGCGGTGACCATTTCGGTCGTCTTCTCTTTCGAGGGGGCGGCGGTGTGCGGCGAGGGGGCGGCGACCGACAGGAGCGCCATGAGATGGAGGGCCGCGAGTTCCGGATCCCGCAGATTGAGCAGTCCGCGCTCGGCAGCCTGCTCGAGCCGGCGGGCCAGTTCGCGTCGGACACGGGACGGCCCCGTTTGCTGCCAGGCGTCGATGGCGGCTTGGGGGATGTGCCCGGCCTCGGCGTTGATCTGCCGGACCAGCGCGAAGTGGTCGGTGTTTTCGGGCGCCAGGACAACCAGATCCCGACCGAAATCGATGAGGTCGGATTCCAGATCGGTGATCTTGCGCAGGTGGCGGTCGATGACGGCGATCTGGCTCTCGGCCGCGCGATGGCCGCTCTCCTGGATGACGGCCTGAAAGAGCTCGGCCTTGTCGGTGAAGTGGTTGTAGATGGTGCGCGTGGACACTCCGGCGGTCGCCGCGATCGCATCGATGCTGGCCCGGGCGTAGCCGTCACGCGCGAACACCGTCAGTGCGCCGGCGAGGATCGCCCGGCGCTTGTCCGCGAGCCCGCCGCGGGAGCGTGTCTTCGCCGCATCCCGGCCGATCATGGGTGCCTCCCCGTCATCCAACGTGACCTCGTTCCGCTGCCGACCGGCCGATTTGCCGCATCAGCGGACTTACCCGATACGTTTTACTAGATGCAACGCACGTTTTACTCTAGCACGTGCGTCTGAAACGAGGGCCACGACCACGAGAAAGCCGCTGCGGCACCGTCCCCTGACCTGCGACGGGATGCCCCATCACTACCGGCTGTTCCGCTGTTCGGCCCTCCGCTCGAGTCCGTGCCATCAGGGGAAAAGTAGCCGTCTGTAGTCATCAGAGCCACGGTGTTATGGCCTTCCACTGTCGCCGAAAAAGTGATATCACTTTGATAGCAGGATGAAGTCACGTAGAAGGGACGGACGATGGCGAACACATCGGGCGGGGCCGCACTCGGGGCCGCCGTCGTGGACATGCCCGCACCGCACACGAGCGAGCACCCGGTGCGGGCGGGCAACGGGTTCGTGATGCTGGGGGTGGCGGTGGCGCTGGACCTGGCCGGGATCGCGCTGCTCGTCGTGGGAATCGTCATGCTCGCCTCGGGGGCCGGGCAGGGCGGCATGTGGGTGGTCATCGTGAGCAGCCTGATGATCCTGCTCGGGTTCTTCATGTACTTCGGCCTCACCGCGGTGGCGCCGGGCGAGGCCAGGGTGGTGCAGCTGCTCGGCCGGTACGTCGGCACCCTGCGCACCCCCGGCTTCCAGTGGGTCAACCCGATCACGGCGCGCCGGCGGGTGTCCACGAGGATCCGCAACCACGAGACGGACGTGACGAAGGTCAACGACGCGGACGGCAACCCGATCCAGATCGCGACCGTGGTGGTCTGGCAGGTGCAGGACACCGCGCAGGCGGTCTTCGAGGTGGACGACTTCGTGGAGTTCGTGGCCATCCAGACGGAGACGGCCGTGCGGCACATCGCGGGCAGCTATCCGTACGACGCGCACGGCGAGCCCAAGCTGTCCCTGCGGGACAACGCCGACGAGATCAACGAGCGGCTGTCCACGGAGATCGCGGCCAGGGTGTCGTCCGCCGGGGTGAAGGTCATCGAGTCCCGCATCATCCACCTGGCGTACGCGCCCGAGATCGCCCACGCCATGCTGCGCCGCCAGCAGGCGGGCGCAGTGGTGGCGGCTCGGCAGCGGATCGTCGAGGGGGCGGTCGGCATGGTGGAGATGGCCCTGGCCAAGCTTGCCGAGCACGACGTGGTCGAGCTGGACGAGGAGCGCAAGGCGGCCATGGTGAGCAACCTGCTCGTGGTGCTGGTCGGTGACCGCGACACCCAGCCCGTGCTCAACACGGGCACGCTCTACCACTAGTCACCGTGGAGCGGAAGAAGATCCTGCTGCGGCTTGACCCGGTGGTTCACGACGCGCTGGCCAGGTGGGCGTCCGACGAGCTGCGCAGCACGAACTCCCAGATCGAGTTCCTGCTGCGCAGGGCCCTGTCCGAGGCCGGACGCCTGCCCGACGGGGTGGGGCGGATGCGCCCACGCGGACGGCCGAGGAAGGCGCCAGAGGACGGCACAGGGGACGGCACAGATCAGGAAGAAGAAGAGGAGCGGGCGGATGGAGACGCAAGTGAAGCAGGGTGAGTCACTGACCCGATCGGCCTTCCTACTGGCCTTCGACTTGCGGAAGGAGAAGCTGACCCAGCGGGGCGAGCTGGGCTACCTGCTGCGCGCGGCCACCCTCGCCGAGCTGCTGCTGGCGGGCAACCTGGCGGACGAGTCGGGCAAGGCGCGAGCTCTCACCGCCCCGGCCGCCGAGCCGGGTTCCCTGCGGGCCGTGGTCTGGGAGCAGATCTCGAACTCGCCGCCCCGCTCGTGGCGGCGGTGGGTGCAGAAGGACAACGGCAAGGCGGTCCGCGTGGTACGCGACGAGCTGGCGGCCGCCCGGATGATCAGCGTGGAGCGGCGCCGGATCCTGCTGTTCCCGGTCGAGCGGATCACGCCGCGCAAGGCGTACCTGTCGCGCAGGCTAGCCGAGCGCGTCGGCCGGGCCATCCGCGGCGGCCGGCCGGTCGGGCACCTGGACGAGGACGTCCGCGTCCTGGCGGCGCTGGCCACGGCGGCCCAGCTCAAGACGGTGGTTCCCTCCTGGCGGGAGACGCGTCTGCGCCGGGACCGGATCCAGCAGCTGTCCGCGCCCGTCGAGCCGATCGCGACCGCGTTGCGCAAGAGCGTCGAGGAGGCCAGGTCGGCGGCGTCGAGCGGCTGACACGACGAATCACGGCGGCTCCCACCGCCGGCTCTCGGAGGAGATCACTTGACCACGTCATTCGAAGCACCGGCCCGGCCCCGCGCCATCGAGCACATGATTTCCACGACTACCAGGGCGAACGGCTCGGAAGCCACGATTGACCCATGATGAAGGAGAGGACCTGATGCTCGAGATCAGCGAACTGCGCAAGCGCTTCGCGGGCGGCCCCGACGCCCCCGGCGGCAAGGTCGCCCTGGATGGGATCGGCTTCGCCGTACGGCCGGGGGAG
>NZ_VCJS01000144.1 GCF_005893125.1 Nonomuraea basaltis
ACCAGTGCCTGGGCCAGCAGCTCGCCCGCGTCGAAATGCGCGCCGCGCTCCCCGCACTGCTCAACCGCTTCCCCACACTGCGCCTGGCCGTGCCGGCCGAAGAGGTCCCCCTGCGCCCGGAGACCGCGGACATCTACGGGGTCAAGAGCCTCCCGGTCACCTGGGACGCCTGACCGTGAGCCAGTGACGGGCGAGGGCGCGTACGGCCGCTCGCCCCCGCTGTGGCTGCTCGCCTACGGCGATCGGGTCCGCGGCCCGTTTCCGCCGGTATCCCGGTGGCACCGGGACGAGGGCGTCTCGGTCACCGAAGCCGCCATCCGTCCGTTCAACTGCCTTTCGTAACAGATTCAAAGGAGCACACCACCATGCCCCTCACCCTTTCCGGCCAGGACAAGATCACCCTGCGCACCGCCGCCTTTGGCGCCGTCTCGCTGATGGCCGCCGCTGACGCCACCGGCCAGCCTCACCGGGCCGCCACCGACGGCTCCATCGCCCTGGGCTCCGCGACCGGACTGGTCGGGTACGTGCTCGCCGAGTGGCCCAAGGGTGTGAACCTGAGCGGCAAGTCCGTGGCCGAACTCGCCGACCTGGTGCTGCCGGCTCTGACGGCAGTCGTGAGCCGGCTCAAGCAGCAGGCTCCGGCAGAGGCCGAAAACTTCCGCAGCACCGTCATCGTCGCCATCGAAGCAGCTGCCCGCACCCACCAGGGCGTGCCCACCCCCACCATGGCCGACATGATCCGCAAGATCACCGAAGCCCTCGACGCCGCTTGACGGCAAGCCGACCCGCGCGCGCAGCCACAGCCACAGAACCGTGATGGTCACTTACGGGTCTTGCCTCCTGCGTACGCCGCTGCGGCACGGTCGGCGTGGGCGCGTCGCAGATGCATGCCCACCGCGATCAGCCAGCAGAATCCGGCCAGCAGAGAGAGATGTTCGAGCAGGCCCGCGGGGGCCGGGCGCCAGAGGCCTTGGGTGTCCAGGCGGTAGGCGATGCCGGCGGCGAAGGCGAAGACGATGATGAGGGTTCCGGACAACCTGGAGTAGAGGGACCAGGCGCGGCTCGCCTCGCCCAGGCGTCTGGCCAGGACGAACGCGGCGGCACTGAGCCCGGCGAACAGCAGGAGACCGGCCACCTGGTGCACGACGCCGCTGGCGGTGACGATGTGCGGCTGGCCGGGTGGGTAGCCGAGCGCGGGGTCGGTGGGCACCAGCCCAGCGATGATCAAGCCTGCGGCGGCCGCGGCGAGCAGGATCGGCCCCCAGGTCGCGCCACGCCCGCCGCGCAGGGCGCGGCGCATTCCGGCGGCGAAGGCGGCCAGCAGCAACCCGCCGAGCACGAAGTTGATCGCCTGCAACCAGGCGCGCTCGCCTGTGCCGAGCTGGCTGGCGCCGTGGTGCCACAAGCTGTAGCCGGGCCTGGTGGCGCCGTCGGCCCATAGCAGCACCGGCACCAGGACGCCGGCGGCGACGCCGCTGCCGAGCAGCGCCGAAAGGGTGCGTGGGGTCATCGGGAAAGTCCTCCTCTTTCTCCGCGACGGCGAACGCCGCGGGCCGACCAGACTTCCCGGCTCGCCATTTGCACGCCCCGAGGGGCGTATCCTTGATCAATACAGGGATTTTAGCGCATACTGAAACAACTGCAAGAGGAGGAGGCGGGGCGGTATGACCGAGCAGCAGCCGTTGCTGGAGTGGGTGGAACGGGTCGCCATGTATCTGGCGCGCGACGGGGTGCCGCCGATCGCCGGGCGGGTGCTGGGCTGGCTCATGGTCTGCGACCCGCCGGAGCAGTCCGCCGGGCAGATCAGCGAGGCCATCGGCGCCAGCCGCGCCTCGCTGACCTCCAACCTGCGGCTGCTGACCGGCATGGGCTTCCTGACCTGGCGCACCCGGCCGGGCGAGCGGACCGTCTACTACCGGATGGCCGAGGACGCCTGGGCGGTGGTGGCTCGCAAGCAGATCGCCGGCATCACCTCCTTCCTCGACATCACCCGCGACGGCCTGGACTTGGTCGGCCCGGACGATGAGCGGGCCTCACGCGTACGCCAGGCGCACGCCACCTTCGAATGGATGGCCAAGGTCTTCGACAACGCGCCACCCCTGAACCCCACCGACGGCCGCGACAAGGAGGAGACACCATGACCAGACAGGCGATCGTGGTCGGCGGCGGCATCGGCGGACTGGCCACCGCCGTCGCCCTGCACCGGATCGGCTGGCACGCCGTCGTGCTGGAGCGGGCCGCCGAGCTGCGTGAGATAGGCGCCGGTATGTCCCAGGCACCGAACGCCATGCGCGCGCTCGATGAGCTCGGCGTGGGTGCGCAGGCGCGCGCGGCCGGCGTGCCAACTTACTCCGCCGGCAACCTGCGGCTGCCGGACGGCCGCTACCTGCAACGAGCCCGTCCAGGCGACACGACGCCGCTGACCGCCTTCCACCGCGCGGACCTCCACCGGCTGCTGCTGGACGCGGTGCCGGCCGGATGGGTACGCACCGGCGCGGAAGTCACCGGCATCCAGCACGACCAGCACGGGACGACGGTCACCTGGAACGGCGGCGAGGCCACCGTCGACCTGCTGATCGGCGCGGACGGCATCCGCAGCACGGTGCGCCGACTGCTGTGGCCGGACGCGCCACAGCCCCGTTTTTTGGGCCGCACCGCCTGGCTGGGCATCGCCGACACCGACGGGCTGCCCGGCAGCATCACCATGGGCCCCGGCAGCTACTTCCTCATCCACCCCGTCGGCCGCGGCCGCACCTACTGGGCCTACGTCACCACCACCGACCAGCCCGGCGTCCGCTATGAGGACGAGAAGACCGAGGCCGCCCACCGAGTCACGGCCTGGCACGAGCCGATCCCGGCGCTGATCGCAGCCACCCCGGACAAGGCGGTAATCCATATCGACATCTGCGACCTGGACCCGCTGCCCACCTACGTCCGCGGCCAGGTGGCGCTGCTCGGCGACGCCGCGCACGCGATGAGCCCGGATCGCGGACAGGGCGCCGGCCAGTCCCTCGAAGACGCGGTCGTGCTCGCCGCCGCCCTCGCCGGAGAGCCCACGATCGAGGCCACACTCCGTCGCTACGACACCGAGCGCCGCCCGCGCACCCAGGCCACCGCCCGCGGCGCCCGCGCTGACGGGCGCCGCACCACCTCCACCGCCGCGTACCAGGCGATGGTGACCATGATTCGGCTGATGCCCGCACCGTTGTGGCGCAAGGGCATCGCCGCCGACGGCAACGCCACCTGGCGATGGCGGCCGCCGCACCTGCCGTCGCCCACCATGCGCCACTGAGCCGGGGCCGCCCCACTGCCGGGCCCCGGCAGAGCGGCCGCTGCCGGGGTTCGGGCGGTTCAGCCCTTGATGAAGCGTCGGATCATGTATCGGCGTACCGGCGGCAGGGCGGCGAGGCGCAGCGGGAGCTGGGTCAGCCACAGCAGCAGCGGGTTGGCGGGTGCGTAGACGCCTTTGACCCGGCGGCCGAGTTTCTGCTTCTTGTCCACTTCCGGCCGCAGCGCCGTCTCCCAGGCGGCCAGGGCGGCGCCGATGTCGCCCTGGTGGCGCTCCAGTTCGGTGCCGAGCCGATCGGCGCCGCCGACCGCCAGCGCTGAGCCGTACCCGGCGAACAGGGTGACGCACCAGGCGGCGTCGCCGAGCAGGGCCACGCGGCCGCGGCTCCAGGCAGGGGCCACGACCTGGCTGATGGTGTCGAAGTAGACCGAGTCGGTCGTCGCCATGCCTGCCAGGGTCTCGGGGATGATCCAGCCGAGGTCGCCGTAGACCTGCGGCAGCACTTTGGCGGGTCCGTCGGCGCGGGTGCCGGCGCCGCGGTCGGTGCGGTAGCCGAAGAAGGCGACGTTGCGTCCGTCGCCGACGCTGATGACCGCGACCGTGCGGCCGCGCGAGGACAGGGTGCCGGTGGTGCCGGGCGCGATCGCGGCGGGGCGCTTGTCGAGCATGTAGACGGCGACCATGTGCTCCAGGTCGAGCAGGTAGTCCTCCTCAGGGCCGAAGACCAGGGCGCGGGTGGCCGAGTGCAGGCCGTCGGCGCCGATCAGCAGGTCGGCGTGTTCGACGCTGCCGTCGCTGAGGGTGACGTGTACGGCGTGCGCGTCCTGGTCGACGGCGGTGATGGTGGTGCCGAAGCGGATTTCCGCCTGGTCGCGGACCTTGTCGTACAGGACGGTTTCGATGTCGCCGCGCAGGATGTTCATCGAGCGGGGGCCCATGGTGGCGGCGATGCTCTCGCGGGTCAGGGAGAAGCGCCGCTCGCCGTTGGGCTTGTGGTAGACGAGTTCCTCGGTGACGAAGGCCCGCTTGCGGAGGTCGGGCAGGATGCCCATTCGTTCGGCGGCGTCGTAGCCGATGCCGCCGAAGGTGACGCCGTAGCCGCCGCTGCGGCGGTGTGAGGCGCGTTCGATGATGAGGCTGTCCCAGCCGATCTGGGAGAGGCGCAGGGCGGCGGCCAGGCCGGCGATGCCTGCTCCGATGATGATGGCGCGCATGAAGGTTCCTTGCTGAAGCTGGTGGAGGTTAGAGCTGGTCGAGGACGCGCCGCTCGGCGATGGGATCGAGCCAGGTGTCGGGAGAGGGGGCGTCGGAGCGCGGGGCGGGGTCACCTTCGGCCTGCAGCCAGGCCCAGGTATCGGCGATCGTGTCCTGGAGCGGGCGGGTGGTCAGCCCCGCGGCGAAGGCGGCATGCACGTCGGCGTCGTGCATGCCGGTCGGCGCCGGGTCGTGCGGGAAGCGCAGCCCGAACTCCATGCCCAGCCACACGCCTTCCCGGCGCAGCAGTTCCTCGGGCCCCCACACCAGCTCGGCGTCGAAGCCGGTCACCTCCAGAGCCGTCTCCAAGAATTGCCCGATCGTCACCTCGCCGGGACGGCCGGCCACCGTGTACGCGCCACCGAGGCCGCGTTCGGCGCACTGCAGCATCCAGGCGGCCATGTCGCGGACGTCGATGTGCTGCAGGGACGCATCCGCCGGCCCAGGCGCCAGCACCCGGCCGCCTTTCTCCAGGCGGCGCAGCCACCACGGGACGCGGCCGACGTCCTCGTACGGTCCCAGAATCATCCCGGCCCTGGCCAGCAGCGCTCGCTCGCCGTAGGCCTCGATGGCGGCCAGTTCGCCGCCGCGCTTGGCGGCGGCGTAGTCGGCGCTGTCGTCGCTTTCGGGGTCGCCGTCGACGAGCGGGGCGCTCTCGTCCGCGTCCGCCGGCCACGGCCAGCGATGTACGCCGCGGCTGGAGACGTAGCCGTAGTGTCCGGTACGGCCTTCCAACAGGCGAGCGCTGTCGCGTACGACGCGTGGGGCCCAGGCCCAGGTGTCGATGACGGCGTCCCACTCGTGACCGGCGAGCGCGGCGGCGACCGCCGGGGTGTCGGTGCGGTCGGCGACGAGCGCCCGAACGCCGGGGGCCGGTGGGCGGCTGAGGCCGCGGTTGAGCGTGGTCACCTCATCGCCCCGCTCCAGCGCCGTTTCGACGATGGCGCGGCCCACGTGGTGAGTGCCGCCTAGCACGAGCAGTTTCATGACGCTCCAGGACTGAGGGGCAGCCAGAGGGCTGACGGGTGTTCGGGGTCGTGGAAGATCTCGTGATCTGATGCACGCAGCTCGCGCGTCGTGGCCAGCGGCTGGCCGGTGCCCGGGTTGCGGCCGTAGCGGGGGTGGGCGCCGCTGGAGACCTGCAGCCGGATCCGGTGGCCGCGCGCGAAGCGGTGGGCCAGCGGCCACAGCGCGATGTCCACCGTGCGCGCCTCACCCTGGACGCCGCCGCCCTCGATATCGCCGTCCTGGTTCAGGCGGATGATTCCGTCGCAGAGGTTGAGCGACTTGCCTCGAGGGCTCACATCGCACAGGCGGGCCACGTAGTCGACGTGCGGGTTGGACGAGCGGGCGTGCAACTGGACCCGGACCGGGCCGATCACCTCCACATCCGCCTCCAGTGGGGCGGTGGTGAAGGTGAGCACGTCCGGCCGGGCCTCGATGACGCGGTTGTCTTTCGGGCCCGAGGACATGCTCACCGCCGTCCCGCCCACGGTGGGGGTCGGATCTCCAGGGTCGTAGCGGTACCGGCTAGGGCTTGCCTCCGGCCTGGGTTCCGCGCGGCTCAGCTGTCCACCAGGATGCAGATACCAGCTGGTGGGCTGGTGAGCAGGCGGCCAGCCGGGCAGGTCCAACCACCGGTTGGCTCCGGTGACGAACACCCGCACCCCCGAAGGAGCGTTCTGCCCGTTCATGGCGGCATCCAGAGCGGCAAGGGCGTCCTTCATGCCTTCGCGGGTGTACAGACCCTTGCCATGCCCCCACGGCCCGACCAGCAGCCGGACCTCGCGCCCGGCGGCCAGCAGACGGGCGTGATCCTCCAGCATGCCCGGCAGGAAGAAGTCGTACCAGCCGCCCTGCAAGTACACGCGGGGCGGCATCCGCTCGACGTTGGCGCGGTGATCCACGCGGGCCCAGTACTCCTCGTGAGGGCCGTGCGCGATCCACTCCTGAAACCAGCTGACCCGGTGCTCGGTCAACGCCCGATCGGCCTGCTCCATCGGGAGGGCGAGAGTGGCGCGGCGCAGCTTGCGGCCGGCGGTGAAGGTGGCCAGCAGCTGCGGGGTGAGGGAGAAGTTGCCGCTGAACATGGTGTCCACGAGCTGGACCCAGCCCAGCGCGTTGCCCAGCGCGAAGGCGCCGCCCGGGTACATGAAATGCTCGGCGAAGGCCGACGGCGCGTCCTGGATGACCGCGATCTTCCATTCGGGGATGTGCCGGGCGGCGAGTTCCCACTGGACGAGGCCGAGGTAGCTGGCTCCCCAGGTGGCCAGCACGCCGCCGAACCACGGCTGGTCACGCAGCCAGGCCAGCGTGCCGTCGGCGTCGGCCGGGTCGATGACGAATCCGTCGAAGCGGCCGCCGGAGCCGGCCGTGCCACGCAGGCTCTGATACAGCACCTGGTAGCCGCGTTCGGCCAGCAGCTTCGGCAGTTGGTCGAGCGCGTTGCCTCTGCCGTACGGGCTGCGTAGCAGGACCAGCGGCGGCCGGACGACATCGGCCGGGTAGTAGTGGGTGGCCAGCAGTCGCACACCGTCGGCGGCCGGGATCTCGACACTCCGCCGTTTCCGTACCGGGTGACGGATGGCGGGTCGCACGCCGTACAGGCGGCTGAGCAGGGTCATCGGGGGTCATCTCCTCGTCGACGGATGTGGCTGTCACATCGCCGACCAGGCTTCCCGGCACACCATCGGTCCTCCGCGTGGCAGAGCCCGATGCTCAGCAATATACCGAAATTTCAGAATTTTCTGAAGGCTTGTGATGTTGGATATTCTGCGACCCATGAGCGACAGGCAGGAGCAGTGGCAGGCGGCCGAACGCCTGGCCCTGACATTGGCCGACGGCGGGCTGCAGCGTATGGCCGCGCGCACCCTGGCCGTCTTCCTCTTCACCGACCAGGACAGCGTCACCGCCGGCGACATTGCCGAACGCCTCGACGCCAGCGCCGGATCGGTCTCAGGCGCGGTGAAGTCACTGCTGTTGGTCGGGCTGATCGAACGCCTGCCCGCCCCTGGCAGCCGCCGCGAGCACTACCGCCTCCGTGACGACGCCTGGGCCACCCTGTTCACCAGCCAGAACCCCGTTATCCAGGTCATGATCCAAGCCGCGCAGGCCGGCATCGACACCACGGCGGCCGATGACCCTGCACACCGGCGACTGACTCAAATGCGCGACTTCTACCAGTTCATGCTGAACGAGATTCCCGCCCTGCTCGAACGCTGGCAACAACACCAGGGCAGCTGACTTATTTCCGAGGAAGAGGTCGCCGTCACCACAGCAAGGATCGTCCATGTCCCGCGCTTCGTTGCGTAGTCGCTCGCCTTCGGGCGTCAGCCGTATCCCGTTCTCGTCGGGAGTGGCCAGCGCGGTGCCGAGGTTGTCGACGCCCCGGCCCGACGCGTGCGGCGGTGAGGTGAAGGCGGGACGCCGTACGTCCGATGTGCAGCTCTTCGGCGAGGGTGAGGAAGATCTCGATGTCGGCGAGGACGTCTTCGCATGTCCTGGAGAACGCTCGGATCAGCTCGCTCTCGGCGGCTTCAGTGCGGGGGCGTCATGAGTACAGCGCCCGCCCGCTGGACGCGTACCGGGCGGACATCAGGTCCGCGAGGGCGTAGGACGAACATCAAGAGGTGCCGTTTCCTAAGCCGTTCCAGGTGCTGGAGTACCGGATGTTCGGATTCCGGCCGCGCGGGCAGCGGATTACGCAAGGTCCCTGAGCCGCGCCGTTCTGAGTCCGCCCCCGGGGTCATCCACGACGTCGGTGGCACTGCCGGACGGGCCAGGCCAGGGGACGTCAAGGCCCCTGAGAAGGCGGAATCCTCGAGTGGGCAGCGGGGCCGGCCGAGGGCAAGAAGGGAAGCGTCGTGGCGGTGCGATGGGGAAACCGGTTGCTTGCCCTGATGGCCGGGGCGGGTCTGGCGCTGGCCTTCCCCGCGATCAACGCCTGGTGGTGGGCGTGGCTCGGCCTGGTTCCCATCCTGATCCTGCTCAGCGCCGCCGGATCGGCTCGTGAGGCGGCGGTGGGGAGCTGGTTGGCGGCCGTGGGTTTCTTCGCGACGCTGCACTATTGGGTGCTGCCCTCCTTGGGCGCGTTCTCGGTGCTTGCGGTAGCGGTCGTCGGCTTGGCCTGGATACCGTTCGGCCTGGTCGCGTACGGGTTGCTGCGCGGGGTCACGCCGGCCAGGCTGCTGGCGGCGATGCTGGTGCTGCCCTCGGTGTGGCTGGTCGTCGAGGTGCTGCGGTCATGGAAGCACCTGGGCGGCGCGTGGGGGTTGCTCGGCCTGAGCCAGTGGCAGGCGCGGCCGATACTGGCGGTCGCCGCCGTGGGCGGGGTGTGGCTGCTGAGTTTCCTCCTGGTCGCCGTCAATGTCGGGCTGACCGCCGCGGTGCTGCCCCGCGTCCGGCCCGGGACGCGGCTGACCGGTGTGGGCGTGGCCACCGTCCTGGTCGTGGCCGCCGTCGGCTTCGGGCTGCTACGGCCTGAGCCGCTGGTGACGGGCACGATGCGGGTCGCGGGCGTGCAATCGGGGGATGTCCCGGGGCCCGAGCGGCGTCTGGCCGCGCACCTGCGGTTGACTCGCGAACTCGCGGGCCGCGGCCACGACGTCATCGTGTGGGGGCAGAGCAGCGTCGCCTTCGATCCCGCGCAGCGCCTCGATGTGGACCTCCGGCTGCGTCGAGCCGCCGCTGAGGCCGGGAGCGATCTCCTGGTCAACGTGGACGCCGCGGATCCTTCCGGGCGGATCACCAAGTCGACCTACCAGTACTCCGCCGATGGGGTCATCGGCATGTACGTCAAGCAGCGGCTGGTGCCGTTCGGCGAGTACGTCCCCCTCCGTCCCATGCTGGGGTGGCTGACCGATGTCACCGAGGCGGCCGAGAAAGACCGGTCCCCCGGTGACACGCCGACGACGTTGAGGGTGTCCCGGTACGTGGTCGGCCCGCTCATCTCCTACGAGTCGACCTTCCCCGATATGCGGCGCCGGCTTGCCCGCATGGGCGTGCACGTCACCATCGTGCAGGGCTCGCTCACCACCTTCCACGGGAGCTGGGCACACGCGCAGCAGGCGAGCTTCGAGGCCGTCCGCGCGGTCGAGTCCGGCCGGCCAGCGGTACTCGTGGAGGCCGACGGCACCTCTGCGGCTTTCGACGCGCGGGGCCGGCCTCTGGCGTGGGTGCCGCCCGGCTACCGCGGCACCTTCATCGTCGACGTGCCGGTGTCCCGCGAGGTGACGCCGTACGTGCGGCTGGGCGACTGGGTGCCCGTCCTGGCCGGCGCCATCGTGATCGGGGCCGGCATCCTCGCCGGCATCCGGAGAAGCGGGCGCGCCGTCGGCAGAGCAGGCAAGCCCGCTCGGGATCGGTGACGTACACGGTCTGCCCCACGGTGACCTCATCGCACAGGTGCCGGATGATCCACAGGCCGAACCCGTGGCTGCCGGTCGGGTCGACGGTGGCGGCCGGCCACGGGTTCGGCGGTCAGCCGGCCGCCGAGGTCGAGGATCTCCACGGCGGTGCCGAGCTTGGTCTCCCGCCGGAGTTTCTCCTAGCGGACGCGCCGTTGCCGACGAGTTGCTGTGGCGCGTTCCGCTCGACGGTGATCGAACCAGCGCCTCTGTTGGAACTGAGTCCGCAACTCCCGACACGCTCAGTGCTCCTAGGCCGGGATGGTCCCGGGTCCTTCACCAGGGCGTCGGGGAGACGTCAGCATCTCACGGACGATGATCGGCATCCCAGCGGCCCGCCATGCCTGGAAGCCGCCGATCACATCGGTGCTGCGGCAGAGGCCGAGGTCTTGAAGCGAGCGGGCAGCGAGGCTGGAGGAGTATCCCTCGTCGCACAGAATGATCCAGCGAATGCGGGCGTGTTCGGCCTCGCGAATGCGTGCCTCGCAACAAGGGTCCAGCCGCCACTCCAGCTGATTGCGCTCTATGACGATGGCACCTGGGACCTCTCCCGCGCAGCGCTGGGAAGCAGGCCGGGTGTCGACGATGAAGCTGTCGGCTTGACCCGCCGCTGACCACGCATGTGGTGGGCTCAGGCGGCTCAGTCCCGTGCGGGCCTGAGCTAACACCTCGTCGATGCCTACGAAAGCTCCTTGGTTGGCGGAAGCGGACGGGAATCGAACCCGCCGCGCCGAGCAGCTCGGCGCCATCGGTTTTGAAGACCGTGGGGCCACCAGACACCCTAACGCTTCCACCACCACCCTAACGATCAATAAGGTCCCTTAAAGAGTCCTCTTTTTCTGGTTCGGCCCAACCTGTCCAGGTGCTCAAGCAGGGGAATGGCCACCCGCCGGGTGGTCCGCAGGACCTGGCGCGCCCGAGCGATGGTGAAGGGCTGAGGCAACGTCCGCAGCAGCGTGATCGCGCGCTCGGGCGCATCAGGTGGCCGTATCACCTGAGGTGCCACTCGCACGTGGTAGCGGTCGTCATCGTCGGCCGGGCGCAGGTTCACCACCGGGGGGACCTCGCCATGATGAACACGAACAGGAGTGCCATGCCGGCAGCGGTGGACGTGGCCCGCGCTCGCAGCGAGACCCCCGGGTGCGCCAACGTCGTGCATCCCAACAACGCCGGCGCGGCACTCACGCCGGCTCCGGTGCTCGACGCCGTCATCGATACGGTCCTGAGAAAGGCGCGGTGATGCCGTTCAGTCGTGCGTGCCGGAAATGAAAGCCGAGTCGATGCTGCCATCGGTCAACAGTTGTTGCAGCGCGCGCTGCATGGTCTCGGAGTCGTTGAGGTGCGGGAACGGCTCGCCGGCGGGGGCGTCGACGCCCAGGAACCGGCAGAGCGGCTCCCAGCCCTCGCGGACGTCGAACACCAGGAGGCGATCCGCGGGCAGGCTCTTCTGGACGACGGCCAGGTGGCGGTGGTACGCCGCTACCGCGATCTCTTCGTCGGGCATGCCCCGCTGGAAGTCCCAGGTGTCGCCGAAGGAGGACTCTCCGATGAGATCGAGAACTGGGCGGAGCCTCTCCATCGTCCTGAGTACCGCGGCCCCCGCTTCAGGCAGATCCGGCGGCACGTCCCGGCGGGTGGCGATCAGAGCCTGCATGCTGACATACCAGCGATGCGGATCGCGGACGGTCAGGACGACCTTCGCGTCCGGGTAGACCTCCGCCTGCTCGCGCCAGAAGAAACTGGCCGGCCAGTCCTGGGTGGATCGGTAGCCGTCGAGCACGCTGTCCCAGTCCAGCGGCAGGCCGGAGGCAGCGGGCAGCCACCGGTCGACGTGGTCGGGATTGCTCCCGATTTCGGCCATGTGGTAGCAGGGACCGAATCCCAGCCTTTCCAGCGCTGCCTTCATCGATCTGGTTCCGGTACGCGGGAATCCCGCGCCGATCACGTGTAACACGTCAGCCTCCTGCTGCTGCGACCGCGGCGTTCACCTTTTGACAGACGTTGACCGCGGCCTTGACGTAGGTATCGAACTAGTAGGGCAGCCGCACTTGTTGATGTAGAGCTGTCTGCTTGTACGTTCATACGTACAAGATCACAAAGCGGTCGCCGTCCGATGATCGAGGTGTGCACGGTCATCAGGGCGTCGATCGCGCGCCTGTATTCGCTGCGGTCAGCCGCTCAACTCGGTGCGGCGGGAGCGGGCCAGAGCCAGCCCGCCGAGGACCATGGCGATCAGCCCGATCGCCAGGTCCACGTAGCCCCCGACTATCCCGTAGCCGGTGCCGGGACCACCGTCGGCGGCGGCCACAACCAGCCCGCCGATGACCGCGCAGGCCAGCCCCGCCACCAGGGCCACGATGGGCCCCCTTCTCCCGGTGCCGGCGCCGATACGACCGGCGGAGCGGGCCAGGGCCAGCCCACCGAGGACCACGCCGGGCAGCCCAAGCAGAGCGGCCACCACAGTCCAGAGACGCCCGGAGGTCAAGGTGTAAGCACCGACTGGCTGGACCAAAACGTGCGCGGCTGCCGGTGTGGCGAGCCCCACAATTCCGAGCAGGGCGGCTGCGGCGGTGGCTGGCAAGTGACGGACGGACATTTCAGGATCCTTTCGGTCGAATGGCGGGCGCCCGCAGCGTGTGCAGCGCGGTGACTCGGCCTATGCCGGCCGAGGCTCCGGTGACGAGCGAGCGCCTGGGAGGGTTTTCACGGAATCGATCATCGCGCCGTCGAGGCGGCCGCGGCCTCCGACAGCGGATGGCAGCGTCTACGCAGTTCTGCGTAGACGACTCGTGCCCAGGTACGCCCGTCGTCGTAGGCGGTCGCGCGTCTGGGTGGAGTGGTCTTGCGGGCGGGAACCGTAGGATCGCGGCATGGAACACCGCGCCGTGTCGTTGCGCCTGCCGGTGCCGGCGCAGGAGGTGTTGCTCGCGCTCTTCATCACCGTGATGCAGGTTCAGGGCACGATAGTCCGCAATGCCGGCGAGGTGGTACAGCGTCCCCTTACCGACCTCGGAAACCTGGGATATGTCTTGCTGATCGTGAGCGGCGTGGTCGTCGCCGTCCGCCGCCGGTGGCCGGTGCCGGTGTTCGTCACCGCCGCGCTCGCCAGCTTGGTGTACTACGGCCTCGACTTCCCCGACGGGCCCGGCTGGCTCGGGCTCTTCGTCGCCCTGTACACCCTCGCCGCCTACGGTGACGGGCGCCGGTCGCTGATGATCGCCGGCGTGGGCACCTCGATGCTCACGATCGGCTGGCTGGTCGCCGCGGCCGACATCGAGCCACGCGCCGCCATCGGCTGGGTGTTCTTCCGGATCGGCGCGTCGGTCATGAGCGCGGCCCTTGGCGAGTCCGTCCGGTCCCGGCAGGTCATCGCGGCCGAAGCTCAGAAGCGTGCCGAGCTGGCTGAACGGACTCGCGAGGAGGAAACGCGGGCGCGGGTCGACGCCGAACGGCTCCGGATCGCGCGCGAGGTCCACGACACCGTCGCGCACGCCATAGCGATCATCAACGTCCAGTCCGGCGTCACCGCGCACGTGCTCGACAAGCGGCCCGAAGTGGCGCGAGAGGCGCTGCGAGCCATCGAGCAGACCAGTTCCCGGGCGCTGCGGGAGATGCGGGCCATCCTCGGAGTACTCCGCGACGACGACGGTGACGACAACGACAGGCGCGTGCCATACCCAGGGCTGGGGCAGATCGACGAACTGACCGCGAAGGCACGCGAGGCCGGACTCGACATCAAGCTCGAGGAGACCTCGCCTGCGGCGCCGTTGCCGAGCGCCGTGGGGAGTGCTGCCTACCGAATCCTTCAGGAATCGATCACCAACGTGATCCGCCACGTCGGCCCGACCCGGGTGACGGTAGCGTTGAACCCCGGGATCGAGGTCTTGGAGATCCGCGTGACCGATGAGGGCCGCCGTCCCGCCCCAGGTGACGACCCCGCGGACCCGCACCTACCGGCCCGGCATCCGACCAGCACCGGCAGTTCGGTCAAGCCCGGCCGCGGGATCCTCGGCATGCGCGAGCGCTGTCAACTGCTGGGCGGAGAACTCGACGCCGGGCCGATTCCGGGCGGCGGGTTCGAAGTCAGGGCACGGCTGCCCCTCGCGCCGACCGGGTCGCGCCTATGAACGCGGCGGCCGCCTCATCGTTGATCAACGCTCAGATCAAGGTGCTGCTCGCCGACGACGAGGGTCTCGTGCGATCCGGGTTCAAGGTCCTGCTCGACCTCGAGGACGACATCACGGTGGTGGCAGAAGCCACCAACGGCGCCGAAGCCGTCGAACGGGCCCGCGCCACCCGCCCCGACGTCGTCCTCATGGACATCCGCATGCCGAAGCTGGACGGGATCCAAGCCACCGCCCAGATCGCCAAGACCCGCGGGTTGGAGCAGGTCCGGGTCCTCATCCTCACCACCTACGACACCGACGAGTACGTCTTCGACGCCTTGCAGGCCGGCGCCAGCGGCTTCCTGCTCAAAGACGCCGGACCGGCCGAGCTCCTGCATGCCATCCGGGTGATCGCCGCCGGAGACGCGCTGCTCGCGCCGCGCATCACCCGACGCCTCATCGGCCAGTTCACCGCGCAACGCAAAGCCGCCCAGGCCGCAGACGACCGGCTCGCGGTGCTGACCCAGCGCGAGCGCGAAGTGCTGGCCCTGGTGGGACAGGGCCTGAGCAACCACGAGATCGGTACCGCGTTGTTTCTCAGCCCGGCCACCGCACGCACCCATGTCAGCCACGCGATGGCGAAACTGGCTGCGCGCGACCGTGCGCAACTGGTCGTCATCGCTTACCAAACAGGACTGGTCAGCCCTGCGATGTAAGGCACGGCCACGCCGCGTTCGCGCAGCGACTGGGCGTTGGACATGCCGTTCCGCCACGTGCGTCGACCACCGACTGGAGACGGGGTTGCCGAGAGGAATCATCTACTCGGGGACGTGGGTCCGGGCGAAAACCTGAGTCGGCGTGCCACGTAGCCGGCGCGGTCGGTGGCTGCGGTGGCGTTCCACTGCCCGGCGGTGGTGCCGGCAAGGCCGAGTAAGTCGGCCAGGATCTTCCAGAGCACGCTTCCGGCCATCGACAGCCGGGCGCCGTTGCGAGCGAGGCTGGAGAACGGGATGCCGAGCCCTTTGTCCAGTCCGCGCGAACCTCGCGACGTCCGGACCTACCTTGCGATCGAACGGGCAACGTTCGAACTAACCCTGCGAGAGAGGATCCTTCGTTTCGTGCCTTCCCTGCGCCTGTTCGGGGTCGTCGGTGCATCGTTCCTTGCGACCCAGGGACAGAAATTGCTCCTCGAGGAGGAGCAGCAGTGCGGCGGCCGTCATCAGGCCGCCGACCAGAAAGGTGCCGCGCACGCTGATGAGGGGAAGCAGCAGGCCGCCCGCGAGGGCGCCCGCGGCCACGCCCAGGTTGTAGGCGGCGCTGTTCGCGGCGATGGCTGTTTCCGTGCGGCCCGGCGCGAAGTGCATGACCTGGCTCTGCGTGGCCATGAAGATGGGCCCCAGCGAGGCGCCGAGGAACGCGATCATGATCACTGCCAGGGCCTGCGACTCGCCTGCGGCGTACAGGCCGAGCAGCGCTACCGCCTGCGTCGTTACGGGGAGCGTGAGGGTCGCCCGGGGAAAGCGGTCGAGGAGCCGCCCGTACACCGCGACACCCACGATGCCGGTGATGCCGAGGACCAGGAGCAGGGTGCTGACAGAAGACGCGCTGAACCCAGCTTCGTCCACCAGGAACGTGGAGATGTACGTGTACCCGGCGAAGACGCCGGTGACCGTGAGTCCGGTGACGGTCAGCACGACCGCGAACCGGCGGGTGTCCGGCGCCACGCCGCGCACGGCGTGGCCGACTTCTGGACGGGAAGTCGGCAGCACAGTGGCGATCACGATGAAGGAGGGGATGGCGAGCGCACCGACCACCAGGAATGGCACCGGCCAGCCGGCGTGCTGGCCCAGCCACGTGCCGCCGGGCACCCCGAGGACGAGGGCGAGCGAACCGCCCACGGACAGCGCTCCTATGACGCGCCCGCGGACGCGTGGGGGAAACAGGCCGACCGCGACGGGCCCCATCACCGCCCAGAACAGCGCCTGGGCCACCGCAGTGACCAATCGGCCGGCCAGCAGCACCCAGTACGAGGAGACCAGGGCCGCCACGACGCTCGCGAGGAACAGCGTGGCCAGCAGGGCGCAGAGGACTAACCGACGTGGGACGGAGCGAGTCACCATGGCGATCGGCACCGAGACGAGGGCCACGGTCAGGCCATAGCCGGACACCAGGAGGCCGACGGCCGACAGCGACTGGCCCAGGTCGTCCGCCATCAGCTTGAGAATGCCGATCGGCAAGTTCTCGGTGGTGTTGAAGGCGAAGGCGCCCAGCATGAGCGCACCGACCACGGCCACACCACGCCAGTTCGTCGATTCCGTCGTCATACACCCTCCACGTTCACAGCGAGCCATTCCGATCTCAGTCTGAAGGCTGAGGTGGAGAGTGCGCGCTGTCTGAACGCGGTGGATGATGCGGACGTGCTGCACTGATGTGACCTACTCATCAACGGTGAGGTCGGCTCGGAGCGCCCTGTCAGCGTTACCGCTGGTGGGTTTCTCCGAGCCGTCTCCCGAACCCGCCGTGTCCATTACTGAACAACGGGCTCTCCACAAGGGCTGGCCAGTCCCAACTGGTATGCGCTGCCGCCACTGCGCAGGGTCATCAGCGGCAGCCGGTCCCGCTGGGCGCGGCGACGGGTCCTCCTAGATAGGATCAGGCCGCCTCGGCCAGCCCGCCATGCAGGCGGCTGAAGTCAATGAAAATTGATCTCGCCGTTCTGCCAACTTGACGCTCGGACTGTCCTGCTGGCCGCGGCCGAGACCGCCGCCCGCGAGCCGTCCACGTCGGGCCGCTACTGGTACACCCGTCAGCGCACCTTCCAGCCGGTGCGTTACCTGCCGAAGATCGCAAAGAAGGTCGGAAAGCCGGAGCGGGAGAAGCCGCCGTTCTCGGCGACTATGGCGACTACCCAGGACAGCTGGTACGCGAGCGACAAAGGAGCGCCCAGCCGTACCGTGACCGGCCAGGACGTGAAGATCACGTTTGCTTCCTCGGAGGACGAGGCGAAGTGGAGGCAACTGGGCTCGCCTGCCCTGGTCCAGGAGAAGCCGTCGACCAACGACTACGACATCGAACTGTTCTTCCAGATCGGCACACACCGCTTCACCGTCCAGCAACTGCTCGAGCTGCCGGCCGAGAAGGACGGGCTGGAGAGCCTGTTGCGGCGGCTGCTCGAGGAGGAGTCCCCAAGTGACTGGGGAAGCGGCAAGCCGGAGTTCGCCGACTATATGTGGTGGACGGCGCAGGACCTGCTGGCCGGTCCGATCAGCCCCGGGACCCGCTCCGCCCTCTACCGGCTGCTTGCCGAACAGCCCGGGATCAGGTCGCTAGGAGAAGTCACCGATCCGCTGGGCCGCACCGGGATCGCTCTGGCACTGAACGGAGCCGGGAATGGCGAGGACGAGTACCGGCTGATCGTGGATGACGATACGGCAGAGCTGTTCTCCCACGAGTTCCGCCCGCAAGGGCAACCGGCGCCGGCGCTCCAGGTCGCCTATGAGAACCTGGGCTGGGTCGACAGACTGGGCGAGCGCCTTCGGAGCTGAACCCCATCGACGGGTGCCGTTTGAACGGGCGTGGTGCCGAGGTGAACGCCCCGATCCGGCCGGGATGGGTCCGGGCCAGGGCGAGCAGGTCTTCCTTGGCGTTCCACGCGGCCACCCCCGGTTGCCCGGTTACACGACGTGAAAGGGTCGACCACCAGACGGGCCTGCGGCAACGCGGCTCGGACGGCGGATGTGCAGATGGTGCACATGTCGATCGCGACGAAGGCCACCCGCGGGTGCCAGGCGGCATCACGCTCGTTGAGCCAGCCAGTTACGACGGGGGTGGTGCGGCCCTCGACCTGGCCGAGCAGACCCTAGTCGCCCGACAGATCCACGAAGCCGGTATGCCGGCGATCCACCGCAGTTGTCCAAGTGCCGGTGCTCTCATCCAGCACCCAACGAGCACGACCGCTGCAGACCTCATCGATGCCGAGCACGGCGACCGGCTCAGGCTGGGCGGGCAGCGGGAACGCCGCGACAGAGAGCCTTGACGCCGGTGATGATCAATTCGAGGCCGTCGTGGAAGGCACGGTCGCGGACCTCTCTGGGCCGGGCGTCGGCGCCGGTCGCGCGGGCCTGTTCCTCGGTCGTGTAGCCGTTGACGTACGCCATGACGGTGTCCACGGCGACGGCGGCCGTGTCCGCGGGGACGCCCGCGGCCGCCAGGGTGGCGATGAGGCCGTGGTAGAAGGTGACGGCCTCGCTGCCCGGATTGTGGAAGGTGGACATGAGGCGCGCGCCGTCGCGGTGGGCCAGCATGAGCTCGCGCGTGCCGATCGCGAGGCCGCGCAGTTGCTCGTCCCAGGGGCCGTCGAGTGGCGGGACGGCGTCGGCCGGCGGGGTGACCAGGTGCGCGACCATGGCGTCCAGCAGGGCCTGCTTGCTGGGGTAATGCCGGTAGAGCGCGCCTGCGCGCACGCCGATCCGGCTGGCCAGGAGTCGCATGGTCAGACCGTCCAGGCCGACCTCGTCGAGCAACTCGATCGCTGCCTGAAGCACCTGGGCGCGTCGCTGCCCCATCGAATCCTCCCAGTAGTGGTTGACAGTTCGGCTCCGCGTACGTGAACAATGTACACGTGAACGTTGTTCACGTAGGCGATGGAGGGTGTCATGACCGCGTTAGGCGTGGGACGGGTGCTGGTGATCGGGGCGGGGGTCGGCGGGCTGACGCTCGCGCACGAGCTCGTCCGTGCGGGCATCGACGTGCACGTGTACGAGGCGGATGACGGCAGCGGCGAGCGTTTCCAGGGATACCGGCTGACGCTGGCCAGCGGCGGGAACGGCGCGAGCACCGCCATGCAGGATGCCGTACGGCTGGGCGCGCGGCTCGCCGAGGTCGGTCGAGACGAGCGGGACCTGACTTCGGCGCTGGCGGAGTACCAGGACGACCTGCTGGAGCGCGGGAACGCGGCCGTGGAGGTCGGTAAGCGGGCACAGAAGAGGTTCGTCCCGGCCGCAGATGAGGTGACACGGTGAAGGGCTCGCCACAGATCGTGCGCGACTACAGCAAAGGCCAGGTTCGTTCCGCCGACGGGACGACGATCGGCTACCGGCAACGCGGTCGCGGCCCCGCATTGATCCTCGTGCACGGTGGGATGCAGGCATCGCAACACTTCACGAGGCTCGCTGCCGCGCTGTCGGCCGAATTCACCGTCTATGTGCCCGACCGGCGTGGACGCGGGCTGAGCGGACCCCACGGTGACCACTTCGGTGTCCTGCGGGAGGTCGACGACTTGCAGGCGCTGGTCGCGGCGACCGGGGCTTCGCGGATCTTCGGCCTGAGCTCGGGTGCACTCATCACCCTGTGTACGGCCCTGGCCACCCCGGCACTCGATCGGGTCGTCCTGTATGAACCTCCGTTGTCTGTCGACGGCTCGGTGCCGATGGACTGGGCGCCGCGTTTCGACCGCGAGATCGCCGCGGGCAAGCTCGCCTCCGCGCTGGTCACGGCGCTGAAGGGCCTGGGCACCGAACCGGTGCTCGGTCGAATTCCGCGATTCGTTCTTGTGCCGCTCATGGCGGTCGGCTCGCGCGTGCAACGCGATGTGCCCGAAGACGAGGTACCGATCGAAGCGCTCGTCCCCACGCTGCACTTCGACCTGCGGATAGTCCGGGAGATGGCTGACACGGTGAAGGACTACGCGGCGCTCGATGCGCAGGTTCTGCTGCTCAACGGCGCAAAGAGCCCGGCATACTTCCGCGTTGCGCTGGACGCGCTCTCCGCCGTGCTCCCGCATGCGCGACGTGTCTCGTTCTCGGGCCTGGGGCACTCGGGTCCGGACAACGACGGAGACCCGCAGCGCGTGGGCGAGGCTCTGCATGATTTCTTCGGTGCACAATGACGGGCTCGACGTCGGCGGGAACATTGCCACGTCGTGAGCACCGTCAGCCACCGCACACACACCAGCAGAGCTCTACCCACCCTGACCTGCAGCGGGAGGCTTAGCGTTCAATTTCAGCCGGATGGTCCCAACGCCCCGATCAGGTGAACTCCTTGCCGAAGTCGAACGTGCGCCACCGCTCCGGCCGGATCCGGATCGTCACCCAATCCGGCAGACCGTCCTCGATCGACTCGAAGAACCGCTCCCCATCAGAAGGGCCGAGATACCGGATCGCCCATCGACGGTATTCCTCCGAGTCGGCCGGCTCGTAGGCGACGACCGGGCCGTCGACGGAGACGAACTTGTACGGCATCTCCTCCTGCTGGACGGCGAAGCCCACGTAGCCCGCCTCCTGGATCAGGCCCAGCTTGCGGCTGGCCGACGGCGTGCTGATCCTGATCTCGCCGCCGGGCGCGTAGGCGTACCAGATCGGGATGAGCAGCGAGGCGCGACCTTCAGGGACGCTGAGCACGCCGATGTGGGTGCCGGCAAGGAACGTCTCGCGTTCCTCGATCGTCATGCGAGTGGACATGTCGTCATCCTCGCGACAGGCGGACGAGCATTTTGCCGGTGTTGGCGCCGCGCAGCACGCCGAGGAAGGCGGCCGGAGCCTGATCGAGGCCCTCGACCACCGTCTCTTCCGTGCGCAGGCCGCCGTCGGCCAGCCAGGCCGCGGCCTGGGCGATGTACTCGGGGAAGCGGTGAAGATGGTCGGTCACCAGCACTCCGCGCAGGGTCAGCCGCTTGGTGACCACGTCGTAGATGTTGCTCGGGCCGGGAACGGGGGCGGTCGCGTTGTCTTGGCTGATCATGCCCACGAGGGCGGCCTTGCCGTGCACCTTCAGCGCGCCGATGGCGGCCTGCAGGTGGTCGCCGCCGACGTTGTCGACGTACACGTCGATGCCCTCGGGCGCGAGTTCGGCGAGCCGCTCGGGCAGCGAACCGGCCCTGTAGTCGAGGCCGGCGTCGAAGCCGAAGTTCTCGGCGACCTTCTTGACCTTCTCGGGTCCCCCGGCCGAGCCGATCACCTTGGCGGCGCCCAGCTTGCGGGCGATCTGCCCGGCGACGCTGCCGACGGCGCCGGCGGCGCCGGAGACGAAGACCACGTCGCCCTTCTTGACCGGTGCGATCTCGGTGACGGCGAGGTACGCGGTCAGGCCGGTCGGCCCGAGTGCGCCCAGATAGTCCTGCGGGCGGGCGAGGCCGGTGTCCACGACAGCCGCTGCGGTGGCGTCCAGCACGGTGTACTCGCGCCAGCCCAGGAAATGGGACACCGTCGCCCCAACCGGGATCTCCTCGGCGCGAGAGGCGATCACCTCGCCGACCGCGCCACCCTCCAGCGCGACGCCGAGCTGGAACGGCGCGATGTACGACTCGGCGTCGTTCATTCGGCCCCTCATGTACGGGTCGACCGACATCCACGTGTTCCGAACCAGGATCTGACCCTCGCTCGGCTCCGGCAGCTCGACCTCGACCAGCTCGAAATTGTCCGGTCCCGGCTCACCGACCGGGCGGGAGGCAAGCCGGATCTCACGATTGACGCTCATCGTTCCTTCATCCTTTGAAAGATCGGTTGATGACTTCATCCTGATCCGGGCCCCTTCGGGTTTTCTGCGGGCCGTCTTTGGGTCCGTCCGAACTCGTCTAACCTGGCGGTTGTGCGTTTCGGGGTGCTCGGCCCGCTGGCCGTCTGGACGACTGACGGCAGGCCCGTACGCATTCCCGACGCGAAGGTGCGGGCGCTGCTGGCCGATCTGCTCGTGTACGAGGGGCGTCTCGTGTCGTCCGATCGGCTGATCGACGACTTATGGGGCGAGCGGCTGCCGCGCAATCCCACCGGCACCCTGCACTCCAGGGTGTCCCAGCTGCGCCGGGTCCTGGAGAGCGCCGAGTCGGGCGGCCGCGGCCTGGTGGTGTCGCAGCCTCCGGGCTACCTGCTGCGGCTGGAGCCCGAGGCCGTGGATGCCGGCCGGTTCGCGTCCCTGGTCGGCCGGGCCAGGGCGGCGGTCAACGTACGGGAGCGGGCGAAGCTGCTGGCCGACGCGCTGGCGTTGTGGCGTGGACCGGCGTACGCCGACTTCGCCGACGAGGACTTCGCCAGGCCGGTGGCGGCGCGGCTGGAAGAAGAGCACCTGGCCGCGCTGGAGGAGCACGCGGAGGCGCGGCTGGCGCTCGGCGAGCACGGCTGGCTGGCCGGCGAGCTGGGCGATCTGGTGGCCCGGCATCCGCTCCGCGAACGGCTGCGCGCCCTGCACATGCGTGCCCTCTCCCGGGCTGGACGCCAGAGCGAGGCACTGGAGAGCTACGCCGACCTCCGCGAGCGGCTGGCCGACGAACTCGGCCTGGACCCCGGCCCGAAACTGGTGGCCGTGCACGAGGCGATACTCAGGCAGGATCCGGCGCTGGAGGGCACCGCCGTCGCAGCGCGGCAGCGTACCAATCTGCCCGCCGCCCTGGCCGAACTCATCGGCCGGGAGCAGGCGGTGAGCCACGTACGCACGCTGCTGGAGTCGGGACGGCTGGTCACACTCACCGGCGCGGCCGGGGTGGGCAAGACCCAGCTCGCGCTCAAGGTCGCCCGCGAGCTGGAGGGCGGTATCCCCGATGGCGCGTGGCTGGTGGAGCTGGCCGGCCTCGATCGAGCCTCCGGCGACTCCCCGGCATCGGTGGCCGGAGTCGCCGCCTCGGCCCTCGGCGTCCGCGACGACGCTCTCAGGATCCGTGACGAGGCAGGGGCCGCCGGTGACCTACTGGGCCGGCTGGCCGACGCGCTCCGTACGAGGAGCCTCCTGCTCGTGCTGGACAACTGCGAGCACGTGATCGAGTCCGTCGCCGTGGCGGCCGAGGTGCTGCTGCGGACGGCGCCCGGCCTGCGCATCCTCGCCACCAGCCAGGAGTCTCTGGGCCTGCCCGGCGAACGGCTGTGGGCCGTGCCCCCGCTGGACTTGCCGGACCCGGCCGCAGAGCCCGAGGAACTACGCCGCTTCGCCGCCGTGGAGCTGTTCGTGACCCGGGCCGCCGCCGCGGCACCGGGCTTCGAGCTCGGCCCCGCCAATGCCGCGGCCGTGGCCGCGGTCTGCCGGCGCCTGGACGGGATCCCGCTCGCGTTGGAGCTGGCCGCCGCCCGTGTGCGCGCGCTCGGGGTGCACGAGCTGGCCGCCCGGCTCGACGACCGGTTCCGTGTGCTGGTGGCGGGCAGGCGCGGCGCCCCGGCCAGGCAGCGTACCCTCCGCGCGATGATCGACTGGAGCTGGGAGCTGCTGTCCGAGCCCGAACGCGTGGCCCTGCGCAGGCTCGGCGTGCACGCCGACGGATGCACGCTGACCGCGGCAGAGGAGGTCGGCTCACTGGACGGGACGGACGGGATAGACATGCTGGCGCGCCTGGTGGACCGCTCGCTCGTCGTCATGGCGGACGGTCCGGACGGCCCCCGTTACCGTCTCCTGGAGTCGGTACGGGACTACTGCCTCGACCGCCTGCGGGAGGCCGGCGAATCCGACGAGATCCACCACCGGCACCTGCGCCACTACACCGGGCTGGCCGAACGCGCCGCGCCGCACCTCCACGGCCCCGACCAGCGGCCCTGGCTGGAACGCCTCGACCGCGAATGGGCTAACCTGCGCGCCGCCCTCGACACGACCGTACGGCTGGCCGACGCCGACGCCGCAGCCCGCCTCGTCAACGCGCTCGGCTGGTACTGGCTCCTACGCGGCCGTCTGGCCGAGGCCCGGCGCGCGCTCGACCTGGCGCTGAACGTTTGCGACGACGCCCGCGTGGCCGCCTGGCGGACCGGCGTGCGCCTCCTGATGAGCGACGGCACCGATGCGGACGCCCGCGCGGCGACCAGCTCGCACGAGAACATCGCCGACATGGGCGCGCGGGCACGGGCCCAGTGGTTCCTGAGCTACGCGCACCGCGGCTTCACCGACCTGACCGTCACCTCAGCCCTGCTTGAGCAGGCCCTTGACGGCTTTCGCGAGCTGGACGACCGCTGGGGGGTGGCCGCCGCGCTGAGTGTGCGGGCCACGATCGCCCGGGCCCGGGGCGACCTCGCCGCCGCCCACCGCGACGCGCTCGACAGCGACGAGCTCTTCAAGGAACTCGGCGACCGGTGGGGCCGGGTGAAGGCCACCAACACTCTCGCCGAACTCGCCGAGATCGCGGGCGACTATCGCGAGGCGGCCCGGCTGCACCGCGAGGGCCTGCGCATGGCCGAGGAGCTCTCCCTCTGGGACGAGGCGTCGTTCCGGTTGTCCGGGCTCGGCAGGATCGCCCTTCTGACGGGCGACCTCGCGGCGGCCGACGCGTACCACGAGCAGGCGATGCGCCTGGCCGCCGTGCAGTCCAACAAGGTCGCCGAGCACTTCGCCGAGATGGGGCTGGCCCTGAGCGCTCGCCGCCGGGGCGAACCGGAGCTGGTCGAATCCCACCTGGGCAAATGGGTGGACTGGCTACGCGGCGTGGCAGGGGAGCCCGGCCTGGCCCTGGCCTTGGCCGAGCTGGGGTTCGCCGCCGAACAGCGCGGCGACGCCGAAGCCGCGGTGAGACTGCACCTGGACGGCCTCGCCTCAGCCCGCAAGATCGGCGACCCCCGAGCCGTGGCCTTGGCCCTCGAAGGACTGGCCGGGGCACTCACAGCCGAGGATCCACCACGCGCCGCACACCTGCTGGGCGTCGCCGCGGCGCTGCGCGAGTCGGTCGGCGCGCCCCTGCCACCGGCCGAACGAGGGGACGTGGACCGCATCACCGCGGCCCTGCGCGAGACTCTCGGGGATGCGTCGTTCACAGCCGCGTTCGAGCACGGCACGCAACTGAGTCCCGACCACGTGATCCATACATTCGAGCCCGGCGAGATCCCGACATTCCAGTACTTCGGCTACTGACTTGCTGGCCCCCTTGGCCCTGCGGCCGGTTCTCCCGGCCTCCACGGCGGGTCGTTACTCCCGCGACTACTACGGAGCCTCCGCCCCACCCACAGCCATCAGTCGGCACGGACCTGCCCACCGCCGAACTGGCTGCCCCGGCGGCTCGGGCGACCGCGGATGGTTCCCACGTTCACCACGCAATCGATCGGTCAGGGAGGTGCCCAGCTCTACTCCGGCAGCATCGCGAGGGTATCAATCGCGAGACTTGAGGTCGAAGACCGCCTTTCCTGCCACGCGCCGGCCGCGCAGCGCCTCGGCCGCCTCGGCGAAGCTTTCCCAGGAGTCGCGCCAGCCGATCTCGGGCACCAGGACGCCTCCAGCCGCGAGCCGTACCAGCTCGGCCAGGTCGGCGGCGGCTCCGAACTCGTTGACATAGGAAGCGAGCGTCCTGGTCGGGCCGACAGTGGCATACGGCGAGAAGACAGCAGGCTCTCCCGAGGTCCACCCGACGGACTGGAGGTTCCCGCCGGGAGCAAGGAGTCCCCAGGCCGTGACCAGATGGGGTCCGCCGACCGTCTCCACGACGATGTCGACGGGCTCTTTGACGTCGTCCAGGCCCACGACCACCTCATCCGCGCCCGCCTTGGCAAGGCCGTCCCCTCGCGCCAGGGAGCCGACCGAGGCGACGACGTACGCCCCGGCGTGGGACGCGAGACGCACGGCGTACCGGCCCACACCGCCCGAGGCGCCGGTCACCAGCACGCGCTTGCCGGGTCCGGCCGCGGCGGCCCGCAGCGAGCGGAGCGCGGCCAGGCCGGCTGTCGGCAGTGCGGCCGCCTCGGCCAGCCCAACACCGTTCGGGACTTGGGCCACCGCCGACACATCGACGGCCACCCGCTCCGCGAACGCCCCCTGTGCGAAGAGCACGACACGGGTTCCGACGGCAGGGCCGGAGCCGTCCGTCGCCGCCTGCAGGACGACCCCGGCCGCGTCGAGGCCCAGCGCTGCGCCGACGGGAACGCGTCCGGAGGTTGCGTCATTGATGTCGGCGTAGTTGAGCGAGGCGTACTGCGCGTCGATGAGCACCTGTCCGGGACCGGCGACTGGGTCGGCGATCTCCCCGAAGCCGATGCCTGCGGGGGCGGACGGGTCGACGATGAGGGCACGCGTGGACATCGAGATCTCCTCTGGTGGAAGGCGTGACAACAAGAAGGAAATTAGCAGATAGTTCCGTAAAAGACTATCTACTTATCTACTACTTCATCCTGGGTGGGCTGGACGCCGACCACGGTCAGCCGGCCGAGCGGCCTTCGTCCTGGGACGCTGATCCAGGCTCACGCTCCGCCGAGGAAGGTCACGCTGGACCAAACAAGGACTCCCGTACGAAGCGCTGGAAGAGGTCGCCAAAGCCACGGTTGCCCGGTTTCTCCTCGGAGGTCGGGAGCCAGCGGAGAGATCGCCGAAGTCGTGCGCTCCTCGCCTCGGACGCGGCGGCCCGGCTGGATTCATGCCGCTTCCTCATCGCCCGTGGGTGGCCGCGAAGGCGTCGTGTGGATCAACCGGATGATCGCGTGGCTCATCTCGCATTCGGCGGCGAGCCACTTCGCGAGGCTGACCTTCTGCTGGTTGCCGCCGGAGAGCTGGCCCGCGAGCTGGGACGGCGAAGACGGCATCGTGCGGCTGTATCGCGGCGGCGAGAACCACGCCGGTGACCGCAACCCGCAATTTCTTGACTTGACCTCGCCCTGGGCTGGGAGCCGCGATTTCTCACACGACATATTGCTCGGCGTTGGGCACACTCGTCCCATGCACAACGGACGGCTCTTTACCATCGTCGGCGGGATCTTCGGTCTGATCGGGCTGGTGCTGCTCTGCATCGGCGTCGGGCTGGCCGCCTCTACGGCGAGCTTCCTGACCTCGGCCAAACAGACCGACGGTACCGTGGTCGCGCTGACCGCACGGACCACCACGACACGGAGTTCCGACGGCCGTGCCCGCAGCGACACGTCGTGGTACCCGACCGTGGAGTTCACCGTCGACGGTAGGCGGTACTCGTTTCAGAGCTCCACCGGCAGCAACCCACCGTCCTACAAGAAGGGCGAAAGCGTACCCGTCGCCTACGACCCGGCCGATCCGTCCAACGGTCGGATTGCGTCGGTCTGGTCAGCGTTCCTGGCTCCGCTGATCGTCGGCGGGCTGGGCGTGGTGTTCACGCCGATTGGTGCGGTCTTGTTCGTCAAGGGACGACGGATTACTCGGCTGCGAGCCTGGCTATGGGAGCAGGGCCAGCAGGTGTGGGCGGAGATCGAGCATGTGGGACGCGACTTCGCCGTGCGGGTGAACAACCGACATCCCTACGTTGTCCATGCGATGTGGCAGGATGAGCGGACGGGCCGGACATACACCGCAGCCAGTGACTACCTCCG
Organism: Nonomuraea basaltis; assembly: GCF_005893125.1. GTDB lineage: Bacteria > Actinomycetota > Actinomycetes > Streptosporangiales > Streptosporangiaceae > Nonomuraea > Nonomuraea basaltis. The sequence goes on from NZ_VCJS01000144.1 coordinate 27,272, forward strand.
CGACGACCCTGGCCCTCGTCTGCAGGGCCAGACCCGCGTTCTCGTGCTGTACGACGCTGCCGACCCGGAGCGCAACCTGGTCGACCTGGACGCGCGCCCATCCCATTCCTAGCGGCCCCGTGGCTGAAACAACGGAGGCCGCTGGGGGTAAGCCGTTGCGACCGGCTGGGGAGGAGCCTTCCCCGTACCCGGCCTTCGTCCGGGGGTGACAGGGGCTGAGGGGCGCCGAGTGGCCGATCCTGCTCGCCGCCTGGGATCATGTTTAGTGATCTTGTCCATGGTGTACGCCGTCACCTGGCGCCTGCTGTCTTTGCCCGCACTTGTGCTACGCCGCGATGTCTCCAAGGAGGCAGAACTGCTGGTGCTTCGACATCAGAGGGTTGCGGCTCAGGCGCAGCTACGACAGTCCAGCGGCCGACAAGGCTGAGCTCTACGCCCAGATTGGGCTGCGGCTCACGTACAGGCCCCAGAAACAACTCGTGGAGGCTCAGGTTGTCCCTGGCCCCCACGTGTGCAAAAGGTACGTGTCCGAGGAGGGACTTGAACCAATGCACATACCTTCACCCTGACCAAGAAGTTCCTGCTCGGGCAAGGGTGAGCGGTGATGACACGTCACTCGGTGGAGCGGCGGATCAAGGTCATCACGATGGCGAGCGTGCTGCTCGTGGCGCTCGTGGCGGCGGTGGTGTCGTTTCGCCACATGCACGAGTTGGCTCGGTGGCATGGAGAAGATGCGCTGGCGGCGGCGCTCATCCCGCTGTCCGTGGACGGCACGATCGTCGCGGCCTCGATGTCGCTTCTCTCCTCCAGCCGCTATGGGCGTAGAGGAGGGGTGATCCCCTGGACTTTGCTGGTGGTGAGCAGCCTCGCCAGCCTCGGAGCAAATGTGGCAGTCGCGGAGCCGTCCTTGATCGGCCGTGTGATCGCGGCCTGGCCAAGCTTCGCCTTGATCGGGGCGTACGAGATGCTGATGTGCCAGGTCCGCCAATCCCCTGCCAGCGTTGCGTCTTCGGTTCGCCGCGGTGGGGGCGGCTGGTCAAGAAGGCGGGGTTGGCAGGCGAATTCGGGTGACTACTGGCGGCCAGATGGCGTCTCTGGCGCTCGCTCGATGATCGCGTGGTGCTGGACGTGATGAGCAGGCTGCCCGTCCTCTGCTATCGCGCGCGGAACGCGTGCACGTCCGGAAACAGGTGACGTAGGCGGATCAGGTCGGCCCTGGAGAGACGATTACGAGCTGCGCGCCGTCGGCGGTCAGGCCGGGCTTCGAGGGACGGTTGCGGGCTGGGGACCGTCGACGTTCCTGAGGTTCTCCTCCTCGGTGAGGGCGACCCTGGCCATCGCCACCCGCAGGATCGGCGGTGCCATGAGCGAGGTGACGACCGCGACGAGGATGATGATCGTGTACGTCTCCAGGTTCAGGACACCGAGCCGCAGGCCGACCATGGCGACGATGACCTCGATGACGCCGCGGGCGTTCATCCCCGCGCCCAGCGCGAGCGCCTCCCAGGAGGTGAGCCGGCTGAGCCGGGCTCCGAGGAAGGCCCCGGCGAACTTTCCGACGATGGCGACGGTCAGCACCAGGAGGCCCGCGCCGAGGATCTCGGGTCTGGCCAGGGCGGTCATGTCCATGCGCAGCCCTGCGGTGGCGAAGAACACGGGGGCGAGCACGGCCAGGACGACGGTGCGCAGCGGGGCGAGCCCGGCGGGGTCGGGTTTGCCCCAGGCGCCGATGAGGATGCCCATCACGAAGGCGCCGAAGACGGCCTCCAGGCCCAGCGCGTGGGTGCCCGCGGCGGACAGCAGGACGAGCACCACCGTGACGGCGGTGACGGTGGAGGGCGTGCGTACCCGCCGGTAGAGCCGGGCGACCAGCGGCTTGCCGACGAGTGCCGCGAAGAGGAGCACCACGAGCACGTACGCGATCGAGAGCACCACGTTCTGCGTGGCCAGCCCGGTCGTGGCCATGACCGAGACGATCGACAGCATCACCCAGCCGAACACGTCGTCCACCATTCCGGCGACTAGGGTGAGCTGACCGATGTTGCGGTGCAGCAGGTTCATGTCGAACAGGGTCTTGGCGATGACCGGGATGGCGCTCACGCACATGGCCACCCCCAGGAAGAGCGCGAACACCGTACGGTCCGGGCTGCCGGCGGCCAGCGGCGAGGGCAGCAGCCCGGTGCCGATGCCCAGCGCGAACGGGATGACCAGGCCGAACAGGCTGACCTTGGCGGCCGTAGCGCCCCGCCTGCGCACCAGCCCGAGATCCAGATGGCTGCCGGTGATCCCCACCAGCAGCAGCACGCCGAGCTGGCCGACCGCGTCCAGCAGGTGGAACTGCTCCGCGTCGCGTGGCAGCAGCCAGGCGGCCAGGGCGGGGGCGGCGTGCTGGAGGAGCGACGGGCCCAGGATGACGCCGGCGCACAGCTCGCCGACCACGGCAGGCATCTTCCACCGTACGGCGAGCCTGCCGAGCGCCACGGCGACAAGGAGCAGCACTCCGACCTGGAGCAGGAACACCAGCAGCAGGTGGGTGCCGAGCGGCGGGACCGGCGGGGTCACCACGATGGATGAGTTGGTCACAGTGCTGCCTTTCTCGCGTCATCGGACTTGCCCGGCTCGCGGCGCGTGCGCAGGCTGCGGGTCACCGCACGTTCGCGTGAATCCCCCGAATGCCCTTCGTGCGCTCCCGGCGCCCGAGGACAGAGCTCCGGGGTCTGCGAAGTGATACGCCCGGGACGGCGCCGGGGATGACGGTACTTTTCCGCACGTCGGCGGTGCGGGCGGGACTGCAACGGATCTGCAATGGCCGCTGGGAGCATCTGGATTGACCAAGAAGACGAGCCCAGGAGGGACCGGTCACATGTCAGAACTCACCCAGTGGCAAGCCGAGGAGGTCGTCGCCGCCTGGCGCGCCGGGCAGCAGACGGCCCAGGGGTTCGACGAACTGATCAACCCGGCCGGACCGCTGTTCGGCGCCGGCGAGGACGACCTCACCTTCGAGTCGGTCACCTCGGGTAACACCCGGAGTGCGGACAACACTCGGAGCCTGGCCAACACGCGTACTGCCAACACGCGTGAGATCAACACGCGTGACATCAACACGCGTGCGGCCAACACGCGCGACATCAACACGCGCGCGGCCAACACCCGTGACATCAACACCCGCGCGGCCAACACCCGTCAGATCAACACGCGCGCGGCCAACACCCGTGACATCAACACCCGCGCCGCCAACACGCGTCAGATCAACACGCGCACCGTCAATACCCGCACCGTCAACACGCGGGAGCTCGCGAACACGCGCGCCCTGGCGAACACGCGCAGCATGGCGAACACTCGCACCAACACCCGCACCTTCGGCAACACCCGTACCGTCCAGTTCGAGATGACAGCGGTCTCCTAGCCGTGAACATTTCCGACCGGACATATCTGCACACACGGGTAACGACACCGTGAACGACACCGTGCCGGGCCACCTGCTGGAACCTGCCCTGGTTCGGCTGGCGGCCCGGCTCGGCGCGGTTCCGGGGCTGGCGGAGGTGGAGCGGGACGCGCTGCACGCCGCCGCCGAGACGGCACTGCGCGACACCGTACGCCGGCTCATCGACCGCGTCCTGCTCCTGGAGCTGCACGCGGCCCGGCTCACCGGCCGGCTCACCGCGGCCGATCCGGCGGCCCGGTGGGCGGAGTGGCAGGCCAAGACGGCCACTCCCGCCTTCTGGACCTCGCTGGGCGGCCACTATCCGACGTTGCTGCCCCGCCTGCGCCGGGTGATCGGCAACAGGTGCGCGGCGGCGCTGACGCTGGCGCACCGGTTCGTCACCGACCGCGCCGCACTCGGCCCGCTCATGGGTGGCGGTGGGACGGGGCTGGTCGAGGTGGAGTTCGCGGCCGGGGACAGCCATCGGGGCGGGCAGACCGTGGTCCTCCTGGGTTGCGAGGGCGGCTGCGTCGCGTACAAGCCGCGGCCGGTCACCGTGGACCGCGCCCTGGCGCGGTTCCTGGAGCGGGTGCTGCACGATGAGCCGGCCGGCACCCGGATCCGGGTGCCCGAGGCCGTGGCCCGTGGCACCTACGGCTGGGTCGAGTACGTCGAGCACCGCTACTGCGACGGTGACGAGGAGCTGCGTGCCTTCCATCGTGGCCTGGGGCACTGGCTGGCGGTAATGCTCCTGCTCGGCGGCAGCGACATGCACGCCGAGAATCTCATCGCGGCCGGGCCGGTGCCCGTCGTCGTGGACTGCGAGACGCTGTTCACGCCGCTGCCGCCCGCCATGGAGCTGGGTTTCGGCGACGCCACCGACAGGGCCGCGGCGCTGCTCGGCGGCTCGGTGCTGAGCACCGGCCTGCTACCGGACCGCGGGGTGGCGCTCGGCTGGCGAGGGATCGACCCGTCCGGGATCGGCTCGCTGCCCGGCCAGCAACCGGCCGCGGAGCTGCAGGTCATCCTGGACGCGGGCACCGATCGGGCCAGAGTGGGCCGGGCCTCCGTGGAGGTGCCCATGGAGCGGAACCTGCCGAGCCCCGACCCGGTGCTGGGCGCGTACTGGGACCAGGTGGTCGCCGGGTTCACCGAGCTCACCGAGCGGTTGCGGGGCCTGGACGAGGTGGGTGAGCTGGAGTCGGCGCTCGCCGGTTTCGCCGACGTGCCGGTCCGGGTCGTCCCCCGCTCCACCGAGTCGTACGCCGAGCTGGGCCGCATGTTGTGGCACCCGGCGTCGCTGCACGACGAGTCCGCCGCCCGCGAACGCGCCGAGGCCGTGCTCGCCCGCCAGGCGGTCAACGTGCCCGGCAGGCCGGACGATCCGGCCGTGATCGCGGCCGAGGTGGCGGACCTGCTCGTCGCCGACGTGCCCGTGTACTCCACCACGCCTCGCGTGGGACTGCTGACCGGGCCACGCGGAACGACGTGGGGAGCGGCGGACGACCTGTTCGCCGGTACGCTGCGCCGCTGGCGGGCGGCCGACATCGAGGTGGAACGGCAGGTCATCCGATCCGCCGTGGTCGGCGCATACCTGAACGACGGGTGGTTGCGCGGTGAGCGGACCCTGGTGCCGCGCCGGGTGCGTACCTCGGGCCTGGACCGGCGCCGGCGTACGGCGGCGGCCGGGATCGTGCGCGGGCTGGCCGCGTCCGCCGTGCGGGGGGACGACGGCAGCGCCACGTGGATCGGGCCGGTGCTCGACTCGGCCGGCTGGGCGGTGCTGCCGCTCGGGCTGGACATGTACGGGGGTACGGCGGGAATCGCCGTGGTGCTCGCGGGCTACCAGCACGAGGTGGAGCACGGCCGGGCGGATCCGGTGCCCGAGGCGGCCGAGCTGCTGCGAGCCGTGCTGCGCACCCTGCGCGACACCGGGGATGCCCTGCTGTCGGCCGACGCCCGGGAGGTCGCTGGGGGTTATCTCGGTATCGGGTCGCGGATCTGGGCCTGGCTGCTGCTGGGACGGCTCGGTGCGGTCGAGCCGGCCGAGGCGGTGTCCCAGGCGTCGGCCGTGCTGGCCGGTCTGCCTGCCTCGCTGGCCGGCAACGCGTCGTTCGGGCTGGTCGATGGGCTGGCGGGGGCGGTGGTGCCGCTGCTCAGGCTGGATGAGCACGTCGAGGGCGGGCACGCCGGCGCGGTGGCGCTGGCGGATGAGATCGGGTCCCGGTTGGTGGCGGCGGCGGAGGTCTACGACGGCGTCGCACGATGGGCGAGCCCGGAGCCGTCCCTGGGCTCCGCCGGGCTGGCCCATGGTGTCGCCGGGATCGGCTGGGCGCTGTCCCGGCTGGCGGCGGCCACCGGGAACGCGGAGGCGGCAGCTCTCGCGGCCGCCGTCGGCCGTGCGGAGCCGGAGCATCCGACGGACGCCGCCGTCTCCGAGGAGCCCGAGCACCCGACCGCCGCCGCCGTCTCACAGAAGTCCGAGCACCCGACGGTCGGTGCCGCTACCTGGGCTTACGGGGCGGGCG
>NZ_VCJS01000145.1 GCF_005893125.1 Nonomuraea basaltis
ACCCAGGCCCTCCATCGCCCGCCCCTGCTCAACCCCCCTTCACCAGGGCGACCGACGATGCGACCTGAGCGGAAGACAGCCGGGCCCAGGACGCCCGAGCCCGGCTGTGATCAGGAACCGCTAGCAGTTACCGGAGGCAGGCACCCCGAGGATCCGCAGGGCCAGCCACTCGATGGCGAGCGGCCCGCCCTCGATGGCTCCCGTGACGTGGTCGGGCGCCGGCAGCGCGGTCCACCGTACGTTCGCCCCTGCCCGGCAGTACTCCGATCGCAACGCAGACCCCACCGCGAGCGGAATGATCTCGTCGCCCTTGCCGTGGTACAGGAACATCGGCACCCGCGGCGCCACGGCCCCGAGCCGGTTCTCGCCCAGCCGCGTCAGCCACTTGGGCTGGTTGAGCAGGTCGATCGGGCTCAGGTCGGAGAAGCGGAGCCCGGCGAGCCGGTCGAGGTCGCCCACGCAGTCGTCGGCGGCGTCGGCGAGCAGCGCGCGGCCCCGGTCGTTCAGATCGGCCTCGAGGTCGAGCTCGGGATATGCGGCATCGAGCCCGACCCCGGCGGCCGCGGCCAGGCCGAAGTTCTCGCCGCCGTCCAGGTGGGTCGCGACGGCGTGCAGGTCGGCCGGCACGCCGCCCGCGGCCACGCCCTTGAGCCTGAGCTCGGGCGCGTACGAAGGCTGCAGTTGCGCGGCCCACCCGGCCGACGCGCCGCCCTGGGAGTACCCCATGACGGCGACGGGCGCCCGGGTCGACAGCCCCGCGCCGGGCACGCGCATGGCGGCCCTGATCGAGTCGAGCACGGCGTGGCCCTGTGAGATCCCCGCCATGTACGTGTGCTGCCCCGGCGTGCCGAGGCCCTCGTAGTCGGTTACGGCCACCGCGAACCCATGGAGCAGGAACAGGCTGACCAGCGCGAGCTCGGCCTCCCTGCCCTGGCTCATGCTGACCGAGGGGGCGCACTGGTCGCCGAGGCCGTGGGAGCCGACGGCGTACCCGATGATCGGGCGCGCGCCGAGCGGGTAGCCGCTCTTGGGCACGAGCAGCGTGCCGGACACCGCGTTGAGCGCGCCGGTGGCGGAGGTGGAGTTGTAGAGGAGGTGCCAGGCGTTGACGGGCACCTGGAGCAGCTGGCCCGGCAGGAGGTAGACGGTGGTGGGTTGTGCGGAGACCACGTTTCCCGGCGTCGCGGCGCTGGCGGGGGTCGTGGTGAGGGACATGATCAATAACAGGATCACGGACATGCTGACGCGGACACGTAAGGTCATGTGCCGCCCCTCTCCCTGGAGGATCACCGACTTGGGACGGCGGCGCCGCGAGCCGATCGTTACCCGAGAGTAACTCCATGTCAAGGCCCGAAATGACGGGGAAACACAGCTCATGTCAATACATCACTTGCGAAACAGCCCCCCGCGGGGGGCAAGCCCCCCGCGTCCCCCCGACAACCAGCAAGGAAGAAGCATTCGAATTGCGGGGAAGCAAGCTTCCCGCGGGGGGCAAGCCCCCCGCGTCCCCCCGACAACCAGCAAGGAAGAAGCATTCGAATTGCGACCCCCGCGGGGGCAAGCCCCCCGCGAACCCCCCAACAACGAACAAGGAAGAGGCGTTTGAATTGCGGGAAGCAAGCTTCCCGCATCGGACGCCTGAGGCACCATGGACCCATGGACTCAGGATCGGTGGCCCTCCTGCGCGAGCTCCTGGCCCAGACCGGCTGGCTCGAACGCGCCCGCGAGCTGGGCCACGCACTGCGTACCACCCGCTCGCCCGGCGGCCTGCTCCTGGTGGGCACCCCTGACGACGAGCCCTGGCACCTGACCGCACACCTCGGCGACGAAGCGAGGTTCTCGGACCTGCCGCAGCTCACGCCCACCCTCGTGCGCTGGGCGCCGCCCGCCGACGCGCCCGCCCACCTGCGCGTCGGCCTCGACCGCCTGGAGCGGGCGGCCCGCGGCGAGACCCTGTTCGTGCTGTCGGAGCAGCAGGCGCCGGTGCCGCTGCTGGAGCGGGTGAACGACGCCCGCCGCACGGGCGCGACCATCCTGGCGATCGAAGGCGGCGACTCGGAGCTGGCCGGCCTGGCGCACGACGCGATCGCGGTGCCGCGGGACGGGCTGGTGACGTTCGACGGCGCCCAGCACCTGGTGAGCGCGGCGGCCGGCGAGGTCGAGCGGCGCCTCGGCCTGCGCGCCCGCCTGGCCCGCCTGCTGGAAAAGGTCAGCGGCCCCCAACTGGCCGACTGACACCTCGACGACGCTCAGGAATCCGGCGGCTCGGGCGCGCGCAGGCGGCCGCTCAGCGTCGCCTCCAGCCCCGCCGTCGCCTCCTCGATCGCGCCGATCACCACGGCCTGCACCGGATCCGGCTCCCCCGACCTTGTACGGCTGACCCGCGTCACGGCGTCCAGCCGCCGCGCGCCCACGTCCCGCAGCTCGCTCACCCGCACCTCGCCCTCGGGCACGTCCAGCAGCGCCAGCGTGGGCACGATCGCCACCCCGTGCCCCGCCGCCACCAGCGCCAGCGTGGGCCCGAATTCCGTGATGAGGTGCACCTTGCGCGGCTCGAACCCGTGCAGCCCGGCCAGCCGCTCCAGCGCCTGCCCGGTCGCCTGGCTCGGCTCGCCGGCCACCCACGGCACCTGGGTCAGGTCGGCGAAGGCGCGCGGCGGGTCGGGCCAGTCGGGCGGCAGCACGATGCGGTACTCGTCCACGTAGAGCAGCCGGGTGCTCAGCGACGGCTGTGACAGCGTGGGCAGCCCCATGTCCTGCTCGGTGATCAGCACGTCCACCGCCCCCAACCGCAGCTCCTGCAGCGCGGGCGGCCCGTAGATCTCGTGGATGAACGGCGTGATCTTGGGATGGCGTACGGCCAGGTCCCGCAGGGCGGGCATCAGCACGTGCTTGATCACCGTGGGGAACGCGGCGATGCGCACCGGCCCGGCCAGGCGTTCGGTGAACCGGGTGAGCTCCCGCCTGGCCTCGAGCAGCTCCTCCTCCACCCGCTCCGCGTAACCGGCCAGCACCCGCCCGGCGGGCGTGAGCGAGACGCTGCGCTGGGAGCGGTCGATGAGGGCCAGCCCGACCTCGCGTTCGAGCTGGGCAAGTTGCTGGGAGACGGCGGAGGGCGTCAGGTAGAGCGCCTCGGCGGCCCGCATCACGCCGCCGCGGCGGGCGACCTCGTGCAGGACCCGGAGTCGCCGAGGATCAATGTCCATGCAGCTCAGCTTACGGCCAACTTTAGGTTTCTTTATTTGTGCTTTAGCGGGAAGCCTCCGGACAATGGCGGCCATGGATCTCCTCCTCGCCGCCATCGGCTGGGCCGGCGCCGCTCTCCTGCTGGCCGGCTACGCCCTGGTATCGTCGTCCCGCATTTCGGGGGACGGAGTGGCGTACCAGCTCGTCAATCTCGTCGGCTCGGTCAGCCTCATGGTCAACAGCGCCTACAGCGCCGCCTGGCCGTCGGCCGGTCTCAACCTTGTGTGGGCCGCCATCGGCGCGGTGGCCCTCGTCAAGCTCACGCGAGTAGGAGTGGCGAAATGATCGTCGAGCTCAGTCACCGCATCGTGGACGGGATGATCACCTATCCCGGCGTTCCCGGCCCGAAGCTGGGCGTGCACCTCAGCAGGGAGGACTCCCGCCAGGTGTACGCGCCGGGCACCGAGTTCCACATCGGCACGATCACGCTGGCCGCCAACACCGGCACATACCTGGACACGCCGCACCACCGCTACGCCGACGGCCCCGACCTGTCGCAGGTGCCGCTGACCAAGCTCGCCGACCTTCCAGGGCTGGTGGTCCGCGCCAAGGGAGCGCGGGAGGTGGTCCTGGACCATGGGCTGGACGTACGCGGGCGGGCCGTGCTGATCCACACCGGCTGGGACCGGCACTTCGGCACCGACGCCTACTTCCACGATCACCCGTACCTGGCGCCCGAGTCGGCGGCGTGGCTGGCCGAGCAGGGCGCGGCGCTGGTCGGGATCGACTCGCTCAACATCGACGACACCCCGCCGGGCGGTGAGCGCCCCGCCCACACGATCCTGCTGAAGGCGGGGATCCCGCTGGTGGAGCACATGACCGGCCTGGCGGAGCTGCCCGACGAGGGCTTCCGCTTCCACGCCGCGCCCCCGATGGTCGCCGGCATGGGGACGTTTCCCGTCAGGGCCTACGCCATCGTGCCCTAGTCGTCGTCCTGTTCGGCCTCGTCCCATGCCTTGTTGCGGTCGGCGGCGCGCTGCAGCGCCCCGGCAGCCTCCTGCTCCGACGCGTAGGGACCCATCCGGTCCTTGTTGGGGCAGCCCTTGTCGGGCTCGACCCGCATGTGCTTGAGACAGAACCACCACTGGCCATCGCTCACGAGCTCAATTCTGCCCCGTAGACTCATAGTTCATGACGACACTGCTCCAGCCAGGGCGAGTTTCGCCCATCCGAAAGGTCCCCGCCCACATCGAGCGGCCGGAGTACGTCGGCAAGAAGCGCCCCAAGACCGGCGAGTCCGACGTGAAGAGCCCCGAGATCATCGAACGCATGCGAGTGGCGGGCAGGATCGCCGCCCAGGCGCTCGAGGAGGTCGGCGAGCACGTCCAGCCGGGCGTCACCACCGACGAGCTCGACAGGATCGGCCACGAGTTCCTCATCGACCACCGTGCCTATCCCAGCACGCTGGGCTACAAGGGCTACCCCAAGTCCCTGTGCACCTCGATCAACGAGGTGATCTGCCACGGCATCCCCGACGACACCGTGCTGCGCGACGGCGACATCGTCAACGTCGACATCACCGCCTTCATCGGCGGCGTGCACGGCGACACCGACGCGACGTTCCTGGTGGGCGAGGTGGACGAGGAGTCGCGGCTGCTGGTCGAGCGCACGCGCGAGGCGACGATGCGCGCGATCAAGGCGGTCGCGCCGGGCCGGCAGCTCAACGTGGTGGGCCGGGTCATCGAGGCGTACGCCAAGCGCTTCGGCTACGGCGTCGTCCGCGACTTCACCGGCCACGGCATCGGCACGAGCTTCCACTCTGGCCTGATGGTCCCCCACTACGACGACCCGTCGCTGCGGGTGGAGCTGGTGCCCGGCATGACGTTCACGATCGAGCCGATGCTCACGCTGGGCACGATCGACTACGACATCTGGCCGGACAAGTGGACGGCGGTGACCAAGGACCGCAAGCGCACGGCCCAGTTCGAGCACACGATCCTGGTCACGGACACGGGCAGCGAAATCCTCACTCTCCCGTAACCACGCCCCCGTCCAGGCCCTCAGCGCTGCGTGGGCACCACCCCGGTGATCGTGGTGCCCTCTCCGTGCACGCTGTTGACCGACAGGCTGCCGCCGACCTCCGCGAAGGCCGCCCGCATCCGGGCGATCCCGCGCCCCGCCCCGGCCGCCGGAAAGCCCCGCCCGTTGTCGCTGACGGTCATGCGCAGCCCGCGCTCGCCGATCGTCACGGCGATGGACACGGTCCTGGCCCGGCTGTGCTGCTCGACGTTGGCCAGGGCCTCGCGCATGACGGCCATGACGCTGCTGGAAACGCGGGCCGGCACATCGGTGCCCGGCAGGGCCCAGGTCTCCACGGCGATCCCCGTGCGCTCCGACCATTCGGCCAAGTAGCTCTCGAGCGCCTCGGCGAGGCTCTGCCCCCCGCGCATGCGTGTCTCTTCCGACAATGGTTCTCGCCTTCCTTGGCACCCCGGGCCGGTCCCCACTCCGGCGCGCTCTCGCTGGCGGTGCGCATCCCCCCTCGCGGCCTGCGCCCGCTAGCTGACGGGGTTATGCCCGTCTCCCCTGGGAGAAAGGCTACCTGTCGGTACAGAGACTTGTAGTGGGAAGATAGAAGGGCATGGCCGAACGGCTACTCGCTCTTGTCAGCACGGTTGAGGCGGGCGAGATAAGCGTTGTAGGAGTCGAGTTCTGGATCTCCGGCGCCCGCCCGATCGGCCCGGCGGTCGGCCCGTCGTGCCTGCCTGTCGTCGTCCTGATACCACTGCACGGCGATGGCGAGCAGCACGATGAGCGTCGGGATCTCGCCGAATCCCCACGCGATGGCCCCGCCGTCCCGCTGCGTCTGCAGCAGCGTGTCACCCCAGGTGCGGCCGAGCTGCTCGTACCAGCCGGAGGCGATCACCGTGCCCATCATCATCAGCGCGATGCCGAAGAACGCGTGGAACGGCATGGTGACGAAGAGCATCAGCAGCCGCCCGAAGTACGGGAGCCGGTTGGGCCCGGGGTCGACCCCGATGATCACCCAGAAGAACAGGGACCCGCTGATCAGGAAGTGCAGGGTCATCCAGATGTGCCCGAGGTGCTCCTGCATGGCCGACTCGAACAGCGGCGTGAAGTACAGCGCATACGTCGAGCCGATGAAGATGGACGTGGCGACGGCGGGATGCGTGACGACCTTCGTGAACCGGCTGTGCAGGATCGTGGTGATCCACTCCCGCGGCCCCCTGTCGCCTCTCCTGGCGGCGGGCTTGAGCGCGCGCAGGGCCAGCGTGACGGGCCCGCCGAGGACGAGGAAGATCGGCACGACCATGGAGAGCGTCATGTGCTCGATCATGTGCACGTCGAACATGACCTGGGCGTATCGGGCCAGCCCGCTCTGCGTGGCGAACACCAGCAGCGCCACCCCGATGAACCAGGATGCCGTACGCCCCCAGAACCAAGCGTCGCCGCGCCGCCTGAGCCTCAGCACGCCGGCCCCGTAGAGCCCGGCCAGGACGGCGGCCACCACGGCGAAGAACAGGTCGAACCACCACAGGGAGAACACGTTCCCGAGCGTGATCTCCTCGGGGAGGGGGAAGCCGAGCAGCTCGAAGGCCCGGTCGGCGGGGACGGTGAACTCGGGCGGCGGCGTGCGCGACAGCGCGACGGCCAGCCCGACGGTGGCGAGCATGAGCAGCGTCTCGCCGCCGGCCAGCCGGGTGAACGCTCGGGGCCGGCCGGCCCCGAGCTGGACCAGCGTGCGCTGCCTGTGCCAGTAGCCCACATAGCCGAGCAGCACGAATGCGACGATCTTCGCCACGGCGAGCATGCCGTATTCGGACGTCCACAAGTCCGACACCGCGCCCAGCCGGGCGACCAGGCTGAACAGCCCGGACAGGCCGACTCCGGCGTAGCACCACACCGCCATGGTGGAGAACCTGGCGGCGGCCACCTCCAGCTGCGGTTGCCGGCGCAGGGCGTGCGCGGCCAGCACGAGCAGCCCGCCCACCCACAGGGCGAGCGCGAGCAGGTGCAGCGAGACCGCCGAGGTGGCCAGGTCGTGGTTGGGCGAGGAGGAGGTGTGCCCGGTGAGCGGCGCGGGCAGCAGCGTCACCATCGCGAACGCCAGCAGCCCGGCCGCGGCGCCCGCGGTGATCGCGCCCCGCGAGAACAGCGCGATCGCCACGCCGAACAGCACGACGAGCGTGAGCGCCACGCCCTGCGTGGTCTGGGTGGCGTAGCTGCTCAGGATGGCGCCGTCGGCGATCTGGGGCACCGTCCGGCCCACGGACTCGGCGGCGCCGAACACGATGGCGAGGAACGCCGCCCCGGCCCACGACAGCGCCGTCCACGACGCGGCCTTGACGTAGTGGAGCGCGGACCTGCCGAGCACGCCCTTGTCGCTGGGCAGCAGCATGGCGGCCATCAGCAGCAGGCCGACGGTGAGCACGCCGAACACGTCCATGAGCAGCTTGGACAGCGGCAGCCCCCACCGGACGACCGCGCCGGAGTCGGGCAGCCCGGGGATGATCCTGGGGAACGCCCTGCCTCCGGCGATCATGCCGATCGCCAGTGCGACGACCGCGACCGCCACTCCCGCGAGCATGAGCCGCGCCGCCCTGCTCATGACTTGTTTCTCCGGGCGCTGAGCAGGAAACCGATGCCGATGCCGGCGAGCGCGCCGATCACGATGATCAGCCAGACGGGGAAGGTCACGTCCTGCTCGGCCGACGCCTGGTCGGCCGCCACGCTCGCCTCGCCTGCCGGGGCCGATGGGCCGCCCGTCGCGGCGAGCGTGCCGGACGGGGCCGGGCTCGCGGATTCCTCGCCCGGCTCGCCCGACTCCGTGCCGGACGGCTCGGGGCTGGGGGACGGCGGCTCGGCGCCCTTCACCTTGAACGGGATCTCGCCCTCGATCGGATGCCCGTCGGAGGACACGACCCGGTAGGCGATCGTGTATTTCCCGTCAGGCAGCGGCCCCTTCACCGCCTGCGTCACCACCGGGCCGTCCACCTCGGGCTTGCCGAGCTCGTGCTGGGCGTCGCCCGGCCCGCGCACGATGACGAACGGCGTGCGCACCTTGGCGGTGAACTCGAGCTTGACCTCGTCAAGGGCCGCGACCTCGGCCCCCTTGGCCGGGGAGCTGCTCTTGAGCGCGTCGTGCGCGAGAGCCGGGCCGGCGGTGCCGAGCACGAGCAGGGCGGCGAGAATCGCGGTGAGAGCCGCGAGCGGGGATCTCTTCATGACATCCCCAAGGCTACCGACGCCACTGCCCGGTCCGGACCCTCCCTACAGCCCAGCGCAGGCCAGCGCCCTCTGGTAGGCCCCGACGGCGTCGTCGGCATCGCCCAGCATCTCCATGGTCTCGGCGGCGGCGTACCAGGTGCCGGCCACGCGCAGGGAGTCCGGCAGCGGCGCCAGCCGGTCGCGCACGGCATGTGCGTGCGCTTCGGCCTCGGTGAAGTTCCCCAGGGCGCCGTGGGCGCGGCTGAGGAGCAGATCGGCCTCCGCGCCGAGGGCACGCACGTTGCCCGGCAGCAGTCGCTGTCCGGCCTCGACGTGGTCGAGGGCCTCGGCGGGCGAGCCCATGACGATCGAGGCCCGGGCCACTTCGATCTGGCATCGAGCCAGGTCGACAGTGCTCGCCGAGCTCTGCGCCAGCTCCTCCGCGGCCCGCAACATGATGTCGCGGGCAGCCCGTGCCTGGTCGGGACGCGCCTTCATGAGCACCGAGCCGAATGCGGTCCGCATGCGCGCGAGGTTGCGCGGCTGGCCGCTCTCGGACTGCACCGCCAGCGCGCGCTCGGCGAAATTGAGAGCCTCCTCGCCGTGCCCGGTGCTCTGCGCCACCAGCGCGGCGTTCCAGCAGGCGGCGACGATCGACCGCGGTGTGCCGAGCACGTCGGCGGCATTGAGCAGCTCGGCGGCGAACTGGCTGGCCTTGAGCATGTCGCCGCGGTAGAGGTAGGCGGACAGGAGCGTGGCGCCCAGCTCCACGAGGTGGTCGGTCCACGCCGGGCGGGAGGGGCCGCTCAGGAGCCGCTCTCCGACCTCGACCGCTTCGGTGAGTCTGTCGCTGTCCCGGTAGACCCGGCAGAGGGCGATGGCGAGCTCGATCGCGCGCTCCGGCGTGGTCTCCTCGCTCTGCAGGCGGCTGAGAATGGAGATCGCCTCGTCGAGATCGCCCGCCGCCTCTGTCGCCAGCGCCAGCCCGAATTCCGTATCTTGACGAAGCTTGGTGAGACCTGTCAGGTTGTTATCGGTCAGCAACTCAGCGAAGCGGGTGCGGGCCTCGGAGACCTCTCCGTTCTCCAGGGCCAGCCGGGCGTAGCCCAGCGCCAGCTCGATGTCTTCCATCTGCTCGGCCGTGACACCGTTGACCAGGTAGGAGAGCGAACAGTCGAGTTTCTGAGCCAGCAACTCCAGAACGGCGGGAGTTGGGCTACGCTTGCCACTCTCGATCAGGGACACGTAGCTGTCCGACAACTCCGGATGCGCGAGCTGCGCCTGAGACAGGCCTCGCTGCCGCCTGACCGTCTTGATACGGAGTCCGACCAAGTCAGATGTGGTCACCGCTACCGCTCCCTGAGATTATTGCGACCGAGCACCACGAATAGGCGAGGGAGAACCCCCATGCGCACGCGCACTGCCCTGTCCATACTTGCTGCCGTGATCACGGCCTTTGTAGCCGTTGGAGGCCATGCTACGGCCGCAAGTGCCGATTCGTCTCCACAGATTGCGTTTGATACTCCTGCCTGCTGCTGACCGGCGCAGGACAGAGGGCAGCACAATCTGACCCTGGGTCCGGCCCACGCCGGCTTCGGGCGAGCTTCAAGCCACGGGGCAGGCCGCGCATGCCCTGGCACCGAGCATCACAAGCCACCATCTTGATCTTGAATTCAGCTGGCTCCACCCGCACCCGTTGTCGGACGCGCTTCCCCTGGCGCCGCGCATCCCGGCCGGCCGAGCGAGCAGCAGGCGCTCGGCCGGCCGTGCCGATGCCTCTTCAGAGGGCGGCGCCGCGGAGGGCCAGGTAGAAATCGACCCGGTCCGCCATGCTGGACAGATTCCTCCCGGTGAGCTCCTCCACCCTCCGGATCCGGTAGCGGACCGTGTTCACGTGGATGTGCAGCCGCTCCGCGCACGCGTTCCACGAGCCCGCGCAGTCCAGGAAGACGCCCAGGGTCCGCACCAGATCCGACTGGTGACGGCGGTCGTAGTCGAGCAGGGGCGCCAGGAGGCGGTCGGTGAAGGAGCGGCGGATGTCGCCCGGCACCGTGGCCAGGAGCAGCGCGTGGGTATAGATCTCGTCGCTGGTCACCACCCCTCCCCCGCGGGCCGCCGCCAGGCGGCGGGCGTGACCGGCCTCCTCCATGCCGCCTCTGATGGCGGCGGCGCCCGTCAGCGCGCCGCTCAGGCCGACGCAGACGCGGGTGTCCGGCAGGGCCGACAGGACCTCGGCCCCCGAGCGCAGGCGGCCGGCCAGGTCCGCGGTGGTGGTGCCGCGCAGGGGGACCAGGGCCAGCGCGGCCTCCGCGCCGGCGGCCGCCACCACCTCGCGGTCCAGCAGCTCCTCCACCACCTGGCCGCCCAGCGTGGCGGGGTCGGGGCCGCGGGTGGCGGCCGGTCTCAGGGCGGTCACGTTGACGATCGCGTACGGCTCGGCGGCGTCGATGCCGCAGGTCCGCAGGCGGGCGTTGAGATCGGCCGGGTCCGACTCGGACAGGGCGGCCACGATGAGCTGCTCCGCCAGACGGCGTTCCACCCGGCGGCCCTCCTCCATGCGGCTGCGCTCCAGGGCCACGCAGGCGGCCAGCTCGTAGCCCAGGTCGGCGCGGTCCAGCAGGTCGCCGTGGCAGGCCAGGGCCCACCCCGCCGCCCGGTGCCCGCGACTCACCGCGAAGATCGTGACATTTCCGGAAACGGCCGGGAGGCGGGGAGCCGTCAGGTACGCCCTGGCCAGCCGTACCGGATCCGTGGCGGCGCCAACGATCAGCCGGCCCGTGGCGGACAGGACGGCGCCGGTGACGCCGAGCTCCGCGGCGGTCACGTCGAAGAGCTCGCGCAGGCCGGCGCCCTCGGCGATGGCGGCGACGAGCCTGCGGTGCCGGCCGAGCGCGTCGCGCACGTCGCCCGACAGGCGGGGCGCCACCAGCTCCGCGAGCGTGCGGAAGGAGACCTCCGTCGGGACCTCCAGGAGCGGCAGGCCTGCGTCCTCGCACGCGCGCACCAGGTCATCGGGAACGTGGCCGAGCCAGGCCTGGCCCGCGCCCAGTGCCGACACCCCGGCCTCCACCAGCGCGGCGACGAAGCGGGCCGAATCGCCGGGCGAGTGGTGCCACAGCAGACCGGTCAGCACCAGCTCGCCGCCCGACAGGTAGCGGCCCGGCTCGGGCAGGTCGGTGATGTGGACCGTGCCGAACTCGCGGGCCGGGTCCCCCGTCAGCAGCCGGAGGCGCAGGTCCGCCAGGGCGAGCAGGTCACTGATGCGCACTTGGAGGAATATACAAGCCGCGTGTTACGCCCTTTGACAGGGATTTCACGTCGCGTGCATAGGACCGGGACGGGCGGCGGTGCTCTACTCGGAAGATGACGGAGACCACGTACACGACCCGGCACGGCATCGGTGAGAGCGCCAGACGCCCGGACGCGGCACTGAAGGTGACCGGCGAGTTCGCCTATGCCTCAGACCTGTGGATCGACGGCATGGCGTGGGGCGCGACGCTGCGCAGCCCGCACCCGTCGGCGTGGATCCGCTCGGTCGACGTGGGGCCGGCGCTGAAGATCCCGGGCGTGTTCGCGGTGCTGACGCACGAGGACGTGCCGGGCGTGAAGTTCTACGGCCTGGAGCACAAGGACCAGCCGGTGCTGGCCATCGACCAGGTCCGCTACCAGGGTGAGGCGGTGGCGGTGGTGGCGGCCGACCATCCGGAGACGGCCCGCAGGGCGGCCGCGGCGATCGTGGTCGACTACGAGGTCCGCCCGGCCGTCACGGACCCGCGCGAGTCCCGGGACATCGTGCGCCACCAGCCGGTACGGGTGGGCGACACCTTCGAGGCCGAGGTGGTCGTCACCGGCGAGTACGAGGTCGGCATGCAGGACCAGGCCTTCCTCGGACCGGAGTCCGGCCTCGCGGTCCCGGCCGAGGACGGCGGCGTGGACCTCTACATCGCCACCCAGTGGCTGCACGTGGACCGCGACCAGCTCGCCCCCTGCCTGGGCCTGCCGCCGGACAAGGTACGCCTGACGCTGTCCGGCGTCGGCGGCGCGTTCGGCGCCCGCGAGGACCTGTCCATGCAGGTGCACGCCTGCATGCTGGCGCTGCGCCTGGACCGGCCGGTCAAGATGGTCTACGGCCGCGAGGAGTCGTTCTTCGGCCACGTGCACCGCCATCCCGCTTGGATGCGCTACGAGCACGGCGCCACCCGCGACGGCAGGCTCGTCTACGTCAAGGCCGACATCCTGCTGGACGGCGGCGCGTACTGCTCCTCCTCCCCCGCCGTGGTCGGCAACGCCGCGTCGCTGGGCGTGGGCCCGTACGAGGTGCCGAACGTGCGGATCGACGCCACCGGCGTCTACACCAACAACCCGCCGTGCGGCGCGATGCGCGGCTTCGGCGCGGTGCAGGCCTGCTACGCGTACGAGTCGCAGATGGACCGGCTGGCCGAGGCGTGCGGGCTGTCGCCCGTGGAGATCCGGGTGCGCAACGCGGTCTCGCAGGGGTCCCGGCTGATCACGGGCCAGCTGATCGACTCGCCCGCCCCGCTCGCCGGGATGCTGCGCGACCTGGAGGCCCTGCCGCTGCCTGGGCCGCTGCCCGCCGAGCCGCCTGAGCGGGATCTGCGAGGGCTGCCCGGCGGCGTCTCCCAGACGACGCACGGGGAGTCGGTGCGCCGCGGCGTCGGGTACGGCGTCGGCATCAAGAACATCTGCTTCTCGGAGGGCTTCGACGACTACTCCACGGCCAGGGTGCGCGCCGAGCTGGTCGGCGGCGAGCCGCACGTCACCGTGCACACGGCCGCCGCGGAGGTGGGCCAGGGCCTGGTGACGATCCAGGCCCAGATCGCCCGCACCGAGCTGGGCATCGCGAACGTCACCGTGGCCACCGCCGACACCGCGGTCGGCTCGGCGGGCTCCTCGTCGGCCTCCCGCCAGTCGTACGTCACCGGCGGCGCGGTGAAGGCCGCCTGCGAGGCCGTGCGCGAGCGGTTCAAGGGCCTGCCCGTGCGGGAGGCGCTGGCCACGTTCGGGCCGATCGAGGAGACCCGGGAGTACCGGCACCGGCCGACGTACCCGCTGGACCCGCACACCGGCCAGGGCGACTCGCACACGCAGCTGGCGCTGTGCGTGCACCGGGCCGTCGTGGACGTGGACGTGGAGCTGGGCCTGGCCAGGGTGGTGGAGCTGGCGGCCGTGCAGGACGTGGGCCGGATCCTGAACCCGCAGGCGCTGGAGGGCCAGATCCACGGCGGCTCCGCGCAGGGCCTCGGGCTGGCGCTGATGGAGGAGATCCAGATACGCGACGGCCGGGTGCTGAACCCGTCGTTCACCGACTACCTCATCCCCACCATTCTCGACATGCCGCCCATGCAGCTGAAGATCCTGGAAAATCCAGACCCCGAGGCCCCGTACGGATTGCGTGGCGCGGGCGAGCCTCCGACGCTCTCCTCCACCCCCGCGATCGCCGCGGCGGTACGCGCGGCGACCGGGCTCCGGTTGACTCGCGTTCCGATCAGGCCGGAAGATATCGCCTTGTCCGACGACGGGGAGGAATCCAATGGCAAGTGCACATGAGGCGGCCGAGGCGGAGTTCAGGCGCTTCGACACCGACGGCGACGGCCTGCTGACCGCGGCCGAGATCCGCAAGGCCAACGAGGCGCTGGGCGGGCAGGGCGCGTCCGAGAGCGAGATCGAGGCGTTCATCAAGTCCGCCGACCGCGACGGCGACGGCACGATCGGGCTCGAGGAGTTCGTCGCGCTCGTGGGCCACGGGCGGCACGAGAAGGCGTGATCTCGTCCCCCGCCGGGTAAGTGACCCCGCGTTCCCCCTTGATCGCGGAGGGGGATGGCGTGCTCGACCGATTCTTCGAGCTGACCGGGCGGGGGACCACCATCGGCCGCGAGGTGCGTGGCGGGGTCACCACGCACCTCGCCATGGCTTAGTTCATGTCGGCGCTGTTGCAGGCCACGCCGTTGTTGTCGACGTCTTTGTACCAGGTGTACTCCTCGTGCGTGCCCTTGTAGTAGGGGCCGTCACCGGCCGCCACGGCCTCCTTGCAGCCGGCGTAGCGCCGGTCGGGGGCGCGCCCGGCGTTCGTCGCCCGGTTCGTCGTGCCGGGGCTGGTGGTGCCGGGGCTGGTGGTGCTGGTGGTGCCGGTGGTGGCCGGGGGCGGGGTCGTCGTGCCGGTCGTGCCGGTCGTGCCCGGGTCCGGCGTCGGCGGGGTGGTGCCGCCCGGCTCGGCGGGAGTCGTCCCGGTGCCGCTCGGCGTCGGGCCGAGCAGGCGGGCGGTCAGCGCGTCGGCCTCTTCTTTGGTGTACCCGGCGATGCTCATGCTGTCGCCGTCCATGGGCTGGGTGACGATGGGCGCGGCCAGCACGACCTTGGGCTGGTCGGGCTGCTCGGGCGCCAGCACGACCGCCACCTGCCCCTGCTCGGGCGCCAGCTCGTCGATGAGCTGGACCAGCCGCTCCTTGAACGCCGGGGCGATCGCGATGCGCACGGAGTATTGCCCGTCCTTCTCACGCACCGGCTCGACCCGCTGGACGGCGCCGACCGTCACGCCGTCCTCCAGCAGGTAGCAGGTGCGCTGCTCCGCGTCGAGCACGGCCGGGTCGCCGGGGCACGGCGCGGGCTTGGTGTCCCGGACCGGGGCGAAGTGGATGGGCACGGCCAGCCGCTGCGGCGCCGTGCCCCCTAACAGAGGCGTGTCGGGGCTCCTCGTCATCAGGACGGCCACCGTGCCGAGCACACCTGCGACGAGCACGACGAGGACGAGCGAGACGAACAACACGATGGTGGTGAGTCTGCTGGCCTTCGGCTCCCCCGGGTCCGCGCGCGGCGGCTCTTCCGGCTTGTCCATCGATGATGATCCCATCCTGATATGCGGGCTGCGGTGAGCCTATCGAGGACCAGCCGAACCGGGGTAATCAGCCGGAGAATCCCCGCTTTCCCGGTGTCGGCGAGGAAGAATGAAGGCAGGATCGCAGATTGCCGAGAATTTCGGCACGAACGGAAGTTGTCCCATGAAGGTCGGGGTTCCGCTAGAGGTCAAGAACAGCGAATATCGGGTGGCGCTGACCCCGGCGGGGGTGCACGAGTTCGTGCGCCACGGCCACCAGGTCTACGTCGAGCGGGGAGCGGGCGAGGGATCCTCGATCCCCGACGCCGACTTCACCTCGGCCGGCGCCGTCATCGTGCCGGAGGCCGACGAGGTCTGGGCCACGGGCGACCTGATCATGAAGGTGAAGGAGCCGATGGTGGAGGAATACCATCGGCTGCGCAAGGGGCAGGTGCTGTTCACCTACCTCCATCTGGCGGCCTCCCGGGCCTGCACCCGGGCGCTGCTCGACTCGGGCTGCACCGCGGTCGCCTACGAGACCGTCCAGACCCCGGACGGCGCGCTGCCGCTGCTGGCGCCCATGTCGGAGGTGGCGGGGCGGCTGGCGCCGCAGGTGGGGGCGTACCACCTGATGCGGACGGCGGGCGGCAGGGGCGTGCTGATGGGCGGCGTCTCCGGGGTGCGCGCGGCGCACGTCGTCGTCATCGGGGCCGGCGTGTCCGGCATGAACGCCGCCGCCATCGCCCTCGGCATGCAGGCCGAGGTCATGCTGCTGGACAGGAACATCGACAAGCTGCGCCAGGCCGACCTGATCTACCAGGGGCACTGCCAGACGGTCGCCTCCAGCACGCTGGAGATCGAGCGCGCGGTGCTGGAGGCGGACCTGGTCATCGGCGCGGTGCTGGTGCCCGGCGCCAAGGCGCCCAAGCTGGTGAGCAACGACCTGGTCAGCCGGATGAAGCAGGGCGCGGTGCTGGTGGACATCTCGATCGACCAGGGCGGCTGCTTCGAGGACTCCCGGCCGACCACGCACCAGCGGCCCACGTACCGGGTGCATGACTCGATCTTCTACTGCGTGGCCAACATGCCGGGCGCCGTGCCGCACACCTCGACGTTCGCGCTGACGAACGTCACGCTCCCGTACGCGCTGGCCATCGCCCACGTGGGCTGGCGGCGGGCCATGCGCGAGGACCCGGCGCTGGGGCTCGGGCTGAGCACCTACGAGGGCCATCTGACCAGCCGCCCGGTGGCCGAGGCGCACGGGCTGGAGTGGACGCGGCCGGAGGACGTGCTGGGCTGACCTCTTCCGCGGAACCCGATGCAGGGTTACGCTAAGTAGCGTTCAGCTACTTAACGTGACGATCGGAGTGGCGATGTCCCAGCAGGGCTTCCGCGAGAGCGCGGAGCGCAACTTCAACGACCTGGACACCGATGGCGACGGCTTCCTGACCAGCTACGACTACATGGCCCTCGCCCAGCGGCGGCTGAAGCAGGCCGGGGTGTCCGCCGAGACGCCCGAGGGCGAGGCGGTCGTCGACGCGTTCCTCAACGCCTGGGACACGCACGTCCGGGCTCTCGACGCCGACCACGACGGGCGGATCAGCAAGGAGGAGTACGTCCTCTCCTTCGAGTCGCTGGTGCGTAGCGGCGACCTCGGGGCCGTGCTCGCGCCGATCTCCAGGGCCACCTTCGCGCTGATCGACCACGACGGCGACGGCTGGATCACCGCCGAGGAGTTCGGCTCCGTGTGGAGCCGCCCGGGCACCGACCTCACCACGGCCTTCGCCAGGGCGGACGCCGACGGCGACGGGCTCATCTCCGTCGAGGAATACGTCCGCGCCCGCCACGGCCTGCTCATCGGCGAGACCTAGCGGGCGCGGTCAGAGGCTCCGCTCGCCCCCTGCTACTGGGACTGGGTGGCCGACGGGGAGGCGCTCGTCGTCGGCGTCTGCTGCTGGCCCGTGGGCTCGGGCGGCAGCGGGGCCTCTTGGGCCGTGGTGGTGATGGCGTCGGGCCCGCCACACGTGGCGCCGGGCTCAGGCGTGCCGGCCCCGTTCTGGTAGCGCTTGATGAAGGCGCCGAGCTTCGGGTCGTCCGGGCTGTTCAGCTTGAGCTGGTGTCCCCACGACGACGCGACCACCGGCGACGACAGGTTGGGGAACGGGCTGACCAGCATGTAGTCCTGCTGGCCCGTGGACGACGCCACCGCCTTCAGCTTGTCGACCTGCGCCTTGGGCAGGTCGGGCCGGTAGGTGATCCAGACGGCGCCGTGCTCCATCGAGTGCACAGCGTGCTCGGGGTGGATCGGCGCGTCGTAGGTCGCGCACTGCTGCCAGTAGTTGTTGTGCTCGCCGCCCACCGGCGGGGTCTCCTTGTAGGTGACCGCGTTCCACACGTGCTGGCCGGCGTCGTACTTGTAGTCGGCCACGGCGTCCAGCGAGGTCTGCCTGGCCTGGTTGACCAGATAGAAGCCGACCACGCCGACGAGCACCACGATGATGAGCCCGCCCGTTCCCCACATGAGCAGCGCGGCGCGGCGTTGTTTGCGCTGTTGCTCGGCTCGCATCTTCTGCAGATGATCGCGCCTCGCCTGCGCCTTCTCCTTCGTCATCGTTCCTCCATCGGCGTTCCAACAGAGGTCACCCTATGCCCTGCGGGCGTATGCGGAGAATAAGAGCGTCATAAGCGTGCGATCACGACTCCGCCCGCAGGTGGGTACGCTGGACGGGCCATGGAAAAGCCCGTCAGGAAACCCATTCTCATCGTCTGCGGCGTGCTGGTGCTCGCCGCGGCCGCGTTCTTGCTGTTCGGCCGCGCGGGCACACCCGGCGACGGCTCGCCCGAGGCCGGGTTCGCCCGCGACATGGCCGCGCACCACGCGCAGGCCGTCGACATGGCGTTCACGATCAGGGACAAGCGCCCCGCCAAGGAGATCGGCAACCTGGCCTTCGACATCATCAACACCCAGGCCAACCAGCGCGGCATGTTCCTGGGCTGGCTGCAGCAGTGGCAGCTCGGCCAGGCGACCGACCAGAAGCCGATGGCCTGGATGAGCGGCCACGGCCACGGCGGCGCCACGGCCGCGCCCGGCACCATGCCGGGCATGGCCACGCCGGAGGAGCTGACCAAGCTCAAGGAGGCGCAGGGCACGCAGGCCGAGGTGCTGTTCCTGCAGCTGATGATCCGCCACCACGAGGGCGGCGTGCAGATGGCCGAGGGCCTGCTCAAGCTGTCCGACCGCAGCGAGGTGGTCAGCATGGCGCAGAAGATCGTCCAGGGGCAGAGCGGCGAGATCACGCTCATGACGGACCTGCTGCGGCAGCGCGGCGCGCAGCCCTACCCGTCGATACTGAAGCCCGCGTAATGAGCAGCGGGGCCGCGGGATGAGCGCCGACGCCGTCGTCGTGGGCTCCGGGCCCAACGGGCTCGTCGCCGCTGTCACACTGGCCCGCGCCGGGCGCAAGGTGCTGTTGCTTGAGGCGGCCGGGCGGTTCGGCGGCGGGCTGCGGTCCGGGGAGCTGACGTTGCCCGGGCGGGTGCACGACCTCGGCGCGACCGTGATGGCGATGGCGCTGGCGTCTCCGGCCTTCCGCGAGCTGGGACTCAAGGGGGTCGAGTTCGCCCATCCCGCCGTGCCCGTCGCGCACCCGCTCGACGACCGCCCGGCCGCGCTCGTGCACCGCGACCCGGGCCGCACCGCGGAAGGGCTCGGGCGCGACGCGGGCGCGTGGCTGGCGACCGCCGGCGCGGCGGCGCGGGCCGGGTTCCCGCTTGTGGAGCTGCTGCTCAAGCCGCTGGGGCCGTGGGACGTGCCGGTGCGGACGTTCGCGCAGGCGGCCAGGTTCGGCGTCGCGGGCGCGCTGCCCGCCACGACGCTCGCCCGGCGGGCGTTCCGCACCGTCGAGGGGCGGGCGCTGATCGCGGGCATGGCCGCACACTCCGTCCTCGACCTGCGCTCCCCCATCACCGCCGGCTACGGCCTGCTGCTGGCGACCCTGGCCCACCTGGTGGGCTGGCCACTGGTGCGGGGCGGATCGCAGGTGCTGGCCGACGCGCTCGTGGCCGAGCTCAGGTCGCTGGGCGGCGAGGCGGTCGCCGGGCACCGGGTCCGCCGCCTGGCGGAGCTGTCCGCGCCGACCATTGTGCTGGACGTGACGCCCAGGCAGCTGCTCGCGATGGCCGACCTGCCCGCGGGCTACCGCCGGCGGCTCGAACGCTTCCGCTACGGTCCCGGGGTGTTCAAGCTGGACTGGGCGCTGGACGGGCCGGTGCCGTGGCGGGACCCGGCGGTGGCGGGCGCGGGCACGGTCCATCTGGGCGGGACGCTGGAGGAGATCGCGCTCAGCGAGGCGGAGATGGCCGCCGGACGGCACTCGCCGCGCCCGTACGTGCTGCTCGTCCAGCCGTACGCGGCCGACCCGGCCAGGGGCGGGCACACGCTGTGGGCCTACTGCCACGTGCCCAGCGGGTCCACGGTGGACATGACGGACGCCATCGAGACCCAGATCGAACGGTACGCCCCGGGCTTCCGCGACCGCGTGCTGGCCAGGCACGCGATGGGTCCCGCGGACCTGGAGGCCGCCAACCCCAACCTGGTGGGAGGCGACATCGGGGGCGGTATGGCCAGCCTGGTCCAGTTCCTCCGGCGCCCGGTCTGGTCCCCGGCGCCATGGCGCACGCCGCTGCCGGGCGTGTTCCTGTGCTCGTCTTCGACGCCGCCCGGGGCCGGGGTGCACGGGGTGGGCGGCTGGCAGGCAGCCCGCCTCGCGCTGCGCCCCGACGGCCCCGAACCTTCAAAGCCCTGACGCTTCTCGGCCCTCGTCGAGGGGTCAGGACCCGGCCGCGTCCATCTCCTCGGCGACGGCGGCGGCGAACGCGTCCACGTCCGCCTCCGTCGTGTCGAACGCGCACATCCACCGCACCTCCCCCGTGGCCTCGTTCCACGTGTAGAACCGGAAGCGCTTCTGCAGCCGCTCCGTGACGTCCTTGGGCAGGACGGCGAAGACGGCGTTGGCCTCGACCGGCCGGGGCAGTCGGACACCCGGGACGTCGCGGACGGCGTCGGCCAGCCGCTGCCCCATCGCGTTGGCCTGCCGCGCGTTCCGCAGCCACAGATCCCCCGACAGCAGCGCCTCGAACTGCGCCGACACGAACCGCATCTTCGACGACAGTTGCATGAAGGTCTTGCGGATGTAGTCGATCCCGGTGGCGGCGCCGGGGTTGAGCACGACGACGGCCTCCCCGTACAGGAGGCCGATCTTGGTGCCGCCGAAGGACAGGACGTCCACGCCTGCGTCCGTGGTCAGGGCCCGCATCGGCACGTCCAGCGCCGCGGCGGCGTTCGTCAGGCGGGAGCCGTCGAGGTGGACGAGGAGGCCGAGCTCGTGGGCGTGCGCGCAGATGGCCGCGATCTCGCCGGGTGTGTACAGGGTGCCCAGCTCGGTGGTGTTCGAGATCGACACCACCCGCGGCTGCGCCCGGTGCACGTCGCCGAAGCCCCACGCCTGCCGGTCGATCAGCTCGGGCGTGAGCTTGCCGTCGGGCGTGGGCACGGTCAGGAGCTTGATGCCGCCCGTGACCTCGGGCGCGCCACCCTCGTCGGTGTTGATGTGGGCGGTCTCGGCGCAGATGACCGCCTCCCAGTGCGCGGTCATGGCGCGGAGGGAGACGACGTTCGCGGCGGTGCCGTTGAACACCGGCCACGCCTGCGCCTGCTCGCCGAAGTGCCGCCTGAAGACGTCCTGCAGGGCCTCGGTGTACGCGTCGTCGCCGTACGCGATCTGGTGGCCGCCGTTGGCGGTCGCGATGGCCTGGAGGATCTCGGGGTGCACGCCGGCGTAGTTGTCGCTGGCGAACGTCTTGAGCTGGGGGTCGTGCCGGGGAATCAAGAAGTGAGGTCCAATCGGAGGCCGTTGATCTCGGCGGCGGGGCGGTCGTACAGGCCGCCGATGGCCGCCGCGAGGTCGTTGACGTCGGTGAAGCCGGGGAAGCTGGCGTCCGGCTTGGCGGCGCGCATGGCGTCGTTCACCAAGGCCTTGACGACCAGGATGGTCGCCGCGCTGCCGGTGCCGTCAAGGGCGTCGGCCAGCGCCAGCGTCCACGCCTCCGCCGCCGCCTTGGCCGCCGAGTAGACGGCGCCGCCGGCGGTCGGCCGCTCGGCCGCCTTGGCGGAGACGATCACGAAGCGGCCGTTGTCGCCGCGGCGCAGCAGCGGCTCGAAGGCCAGCGACACGTGCTGGAGGGTACGGATCAGCAGGTCGTGCAGGACGTCCCAGTCCTCGAGACTGGTCTCGGCGAACGTGCTCGACCCGCGCCACCCGCCGACCAGGTGCACCACGCCGTCCACGCGGCCGTGCTCGCGGTCGATCCGCTCCGCCAGCGCCTGTACGGCCGCGCGGTCCAGAAGATCGACGTCGTCCTTGTCGACACCGATCACAGTGTGACCATTTTTCCGGAAATATCCCGAAACAGCCTCACCTGTGGGCCCTCCGGCCCCGGTAACCAGAATGATCATGCTCGGAGTCCCTTAGTCGATTCGACCACATCGGCCAGCTTACGGCGCAGCGCCTCGTAGAACATGCTCAGCGGGAACTCGTCCGGCAGCACCGCGTCCACCTTGGCCTTCTGCTCCTCCGGCAGCGCCTGGATGCCCTTCGCCCAGGTGGAGGCCGGGTGCGGCGCCACGTACGAGCTCACCAGCTCGTACGCCGCCAGCCAGTGCGCCAGCTTCGATCTGTCGATGCTGTCCCGGTACAGCTTCTCCACCTCGCCCCGCAGATCCGCCACCGCGTCCGCGACCCGCTCCCAGTCGATCGAGAGCCGGTTGTCCGTCCACCGCACGACGTCATTGCGGTGCAGGTACGCGAAGAGCAGCTGCCCGCCGAGCCCGTCGTAGTTCCGCACCCGGTCCCCGCTGATCGGGAACCTGAACAGCCGGTCGAACAGGATCGCGTCCTGCACGTACCTGGCGTGCGGCACCCCCTGCCGCTCCAGCTCCACGGCCTCCCCGAACGCGGTCAGGTCGCAGCGCAGCTCCTCCAGCGAGTACAGCCAGTACGGCATCCGCTGCTTGATCATGAACGGGTCGAACGGCAGGTCGCCGTGGCTGTGCGTGCGGTCGTGGATCAGGTCCCACAGCACGAACGTGTCCTGCGCGAGCTGCTGCGACGCCAGCAAACGAGCTGCGTCCGGCGGCAGGCCGAGCCTGAGGGTCCCGGCGGCCGCCTCCGACACCCGCCTGAACCTGGCGGCCTCGCGGTCGGCGAAGATCCCGCCCCAGGTGAAGCGGCCGGGCGCCTGGCGCACCGCGACCGTCTCGGGGAACAGCACGGCCGAGTGCGTGTCGTAGCCGGAGGTGAAGTCCTCGAACGCGATCGGCACGAACATCGGGTTGTCGTACCCGTTCGCCTCCAGCCTGGCCAGCCAGTCCGGCCAGATCGTACGGATCCAGACGGCCTCGAGGTTGCGGTTCGGGTTGCCGTTCTGGGTGTACATGGGGAACACCACGACGTGCTCCAGACCGTCCACGCGCTGGGTGTCGGGGTGGAAGAGGTCGAGCGAGTCGAGGAAGTCCGGTACGCCGAGCCCCTGGCCGGCCCAGGTGGCGAGGTCGCGCTGGACCGCCTGGAGGTACGCGGCGTCATGAGGGAAATGGGGCGAGAATTCGCTCACGTGCTCGGCGATCCGGCCCACCAGCGCCTTCGCCCGCTCCTTCCCCTCCTCCGGCACCGAGCCGTCCTTGACCTGGAGCGGCCTGAGCTCCTCGACGGCCGCCTTGAGCCGGGCGAACACGGCGGCCTTGGCCTCGTCGCGCGCCCCGGCGGCACCGTCGCCGGACGGGACGCGGGCGGCCCAGGTGACCACGTTCCCCCAGAGCCCGCGGTGGTCGTAGTCGTCGATGGAGTCGTCGCCGAACAGGTCGGAGTCGGCGAACACGACGACGCGGCCCCGGCCGTACCGGACGGCGACCGCCAGCGGCGCGCCCGCCGGATCGGCGGTGGCCGACGTCGCGAACAGGACCTTGGCCTCGGACACCTCGGCGGCGGCAGCTCCGGAGGCAGGCTCGCCGGTGCCGTCCGCCGCGGAGGCGGGCGCAAGGGTGCCGGCCGCTCCCGAGGCGGATGTGAGGGTGAGGACGCCGGTGCGGTAGAAGCAGGCGGTCCTGACGCCCGCGAGCAGCCCGTCCGTCGTGGCCCGCTCGGCGAGCACCCAGGTGGCCACGTCCCGGTGCGCGCGCCTCGGGTCGCGCACGGTGGTGTGCTCGACGCCGACCCCGAACCGCCCGAGCAGCTCGCGCAGGTTGTTGCCGTACTTGTCCTGCTCCTCCTCGGCCAGCACCACGAGACCACCGCCGCCGGCCACATACGCCTGGACGGCGTCCAGCTCGGCGGCGGAGAAGACCGGGCTGCCGTGCCCGGTGGTCCGCTCCCACCGCTCCCCCGACGGGTGCGCGATCACCAGGACGTCCTGTTCGGCCAGCACCTCGGCGTCGAGCGCGCCCGACGTGTGGGCGGTCACCGCGTGCCCCAGGTGCCGCAGCAGCCCGGCCGCACGCGCGTAGCTGTTGTCGTCGGGGTGCGCGGGGTTGATGGCCTCGGCCACCTCGCGGCGGACGGTCCACGACTCGCTGTGGGCCTCGTCGAATAGCACCCGAGGGAACGCTTGCATGAAATATCTCCTGTGTTTACCGCCTTATGCCGAAAAATATACACACAGATACGGCCTGCATCACCAAAGCCTCCCGCAATGTGAGACGGTCAGGCGGCTCCGGGCCGTACGACGCCGGTCTCGTACGCGAACACCACGGCCTGTGCCCGGTCGCGCAGGGACAGCTTCATCAGCACCCGCGCCACGTGCGTCTTGACCGTCGCCTCCCCCACGTACAGCTCCCGGGCGATCTCCGCGTTGGTGAGGCCGCGCGCGAGCAGCCGCAGCACCTCCAGCTCGCGCGGCGTCAGCTCGGTCAGCATCGGCGACGGCATCGGGTCGGCCCGGCCGGCGAACGTGGCGATCACCCGGCTGGTCACGGCCGGGTCGAGCAGCGCGTCGCCGGAGTGCACCACCCGGATCGCCTCCAGCAACTGCTCCGGCGGCGACACCTTCAGCAGGAAGCCGCTGGTGCCGGCGCGCAGCGCGGCGTAGAGGTTCTCGTCGGTGTCGAACGTGGTCAGCGTGATGACCTTCGGCGGAGACGGGGTGTCGAGCAGCTCCTTCGCCGCCGACAGCCCGTCGAGCCTGGGCATCGAGATGTCCATGAGGACGATGTCCGGCCGCGTGCGCCTGGCCACGGCGATGGCCTCGCGCCCGTCGGCGGCCTCGCCGACGACTTCCATGCCGGGGTCGCTATCGACGACCATGCGTAACCCGGCCCTGACCATCGCTTGGTCGTCGGCGATGACTATACGAATGCCCACACGCGGAGGGTAGACGCCGGGCGCCCACCTTGAACACCCAGGCCAAGCCGTACACAAGTGAGCTACAAGTCAGGACACGTGGACGCTCTGCCTGATGCGGGTCTGGGTGGCGTCGTCGCAGGTGGACTTGGCGCAGAAGTACATCACGAGCATGGTCTTGGGCCGGCGGTCGATGACGTAGCTGACGAAGCCCAGCCTGGTGCCGGTCGCGGGGTCGCGCAGGGACCCGTCGAAGCGGGTGGCGGGGCTGTTGCCGGCCTGGTCCTGCGCAGGCTTGCCGAGATCGACCTCGCCGGGCAGCAGGGTGTCCATCTTGGCCTTCATCTGCTCGGAGTCGCCGCCGGCGTCGAGGGTGTCGGAGGTCTGCACGTAGACGCCCGAGGCGGTGTCGGGGTCGTCTGCGACGATCTGGGAGATCCGCGACCAGTCGGCGCCGGGACCGGCCACGAACAGGGCCTCGAACTCGGTGGCGTGCGGCGAGGCCACCGCGAACAGGTCGCGGTGCGTGCGTACCGTCCAGTCGCCCGGGTACTCGAACGCGATCGGAGCGGCGGTGCTGGCCTGGTAGCGGGTCCAGGCGTCGCCGCGGTGGTTCATGATGATCAGCGCGACCAGCGCGAGCGCGGCGACGGCGGCGACCAGCGTGGCGGCGACGATCGGGACGCGGCCGGGGCGCTTCTTCTGTCCGGTGGGATGCGTGGGCGGCGCGGGCGCGCCGAACGCCGGGGACTGCGCGAACGGGGCGCCGAGCGGCGGCCCGGAGTGCGGCCCGGAGTGCGGCCCGGAGGAGCTCCCCGAGTGCAGCACGGACTGCGGCCCGGAGTTCGGCACGGGGTGCGGCCCGGAGTGCGGGCTGGTGCCGGGACGGGGGATCAGGGACGCCCCTCCGACGGCATCGGACTGGTGCCCGCCGATCGCGTCGCGCAGCGCGGAGACGAACTCGGTGCAGGTCGCGTAGCGCTGCTCGGGCGACTTGGCCAGGCCGCGCATCATCACGGCGTCGATCGCCGGCGGCAGCTCGGGTCTGACCTGCGACAGCGGCGGCGGCTGCTCGGCCAGGTGCGCCCACAGCAGCGCGATGTCGTTCTCGCGCTGGAACGGCAGCCGCGCCGCCAGGGCCTCGTAGACGACGCAGGCCAGCGCGTACTGGTCGCACCGGCCGTCGATGTGCTCCTTGTTGATCTGCTCGGGCGACATGTAGCGGGGAGTGCCGATGAACTGGTCGGTCTGGGTCAGCCCGGAGATCGACGAGCGGTGCTTGGTGATGCCGAAGTCGGTCAGGTAGACGTGGTCGCCGGCGAGCAGGATGTTGGCCGGCTTGACGTCGCGGTGGATCAGGTCGTGCGCGTGGGCGGCGTCCAGCGCGGCGGCCGTTTGGGCGAAGATCTGGTTGGCCTGGCCGATCGGCAGCGGCCCCCGGTCGTAGATGAGCCTGCGCAGGTCGAGGCCGTCGACGTAGCGCATGGCGATGTAGAGGACGCCGTCGGCGTCGGCGTTGGCCTCGTAGATCGGGATGATGTTGGGGTGCTCGATGCTGGCGACCGTCCTGGACTCCAGGATGAACCGCTGCCTGAACCGGTCGTCGACGCTGAGCACCGGGTTGAGGATCTTCAGCGCCACGCGGCGGCTCAGCCTGGGGTCGAGCGCCAGGTAGACGACGGCCATGCCGCCCTTGCCGACGATGTCCTCGATGTAGTACCCGGCCACCTCCTGGCCGATGAGCGATCTTTCGTTCAATTGCATCACGTCTCGTTGGGGTGGCCGCAGTAGCCGCAGAACCGATGCGCGGGTCCGAGTCTCATGCCGCACGAGGTGCAGTATTTGATCGCCGGATCCTGCGCCGTCATCACCTGCTGCTGCTGCTGCGGGACCACTGGGAACGACTGGGACCGCCGCACGACCACGGTCTGGTTGGCACCGTCGTCGAGCGGTGGACCGGCCGCCAGCGGCTGTGGCAGTTCTCTCGGTTTTTCCGGAGTGCGGCGGCGCCACAGCAGATACGCCCCACCCCCGGCGGCTATGAAAAGTATCGCCGCCGCCACGATGAAGGGCCACAGCGGCGTGGACGCGGCCGGCGCAGTCGCCGCCTGCTTGGTGCCCTGGTCCTCCGGGCCGCCCCGCTTGGCCAGCGAGGTCTTCAGCAGCGCCGCGGCCACCACGTTGCCCGGATAGAGCTCGAGCACGCGCTGGAAGCCCGGCGCGGCCTCGGTGTAGTACTTGGTGTGGTAGCGGGTCAGCGCCGCCTCGAACGCCGTGTCGATCACACCCCTGCGCGGCACCACCTTGGCCTGGGACAGGATGCCGGTGATCTCCCTGACCCCGATCATCTTGCCTTCCTTGCCGCCGCCGACGAGCAGGCCGATGACGTGGCCCTCCTTGTCGCCGATCACCGGCGCGCCCACCAGGCCCTTGTCGGCCAGCCCGCCCAGCTTGGCCGGCTCGTCCACCTTCTTCTGCGGGTCGGCGAACGGCCTGCCGGTCTCTCCGGCGCCGCCGCCCTTGCTCAGGTGAGCGATCTCGACCGTGTGCTGCACGTTCGGGCCCGGCCTGCCGAGGAGGCCCGCGATGCCGACGGGCGCGCCCTCCTGGTCGGGCACCTTGTCGGCGAGCGGCGCGGTCGGCATGCCGACGCTGCCCGAGACCGGCGTCAGCGGCACCAGCACGGCGGGGCTGTCGGGCGTCGGGCCCGCCTTGATGCACTTGACCTTGAAGCCGTCGGGGCTGGCCGGGGACACGTTGGGGAAGGCCGTGATGTCGGTGGTGACGCTGACGATGCAGGTGGCGGTGTCGCTCTTGGGCGGGTAGCACTTCTTCAGGTGGCGGTCGAGCTGCTTGTCGGAGAGCTCGTGCTTCTCGTAGTCGGCGGGGATCTTCACCTTGAAGTGCTCGGCGAAGATCTTGTTCGCCGCGTAGACGGCGACGTCGTTGGGGTTCACCGCCAGGCGCCGGAGCGCGACGATCGTCCCGTCGGGGTTGACGACGGTCCCGGTTCCCGACCCGAACGGGATGTCGTAGGACCGCTCCACATGTTTGAGCTCGCCGAGGTGATCGAGCAGGGTGATCTCCACATGGGACACGGCCTCCACGCGCACCACGGCCGGAGTCACCAGGTCGGTGATCCCGCTCGGGTGCTCGTGGGCCGCGACCGGCATCGCGAGCAGCGCCAGTGCCGCCGCGACGCCGCCGGCCAGAGCTGTGAGGCGTGTGAGGCGTGCCATTCTCCGCTCCAAAATGCAGGTATAGGACCAGGGTCCCAATCAGGTGTCGTAAGTCAATAGACCGCCGCGTAGACAAGCGCTTGCTAGGGGACGTAACGTACCCGAATGGGCTACGTGATCGGCGTCGATGTCGGCGGCACCTTCACCGACGTGGTCCTTCGCGGCACGTCGGGAGCGATTTCCGTGGCCAAGTGTTTGAGCACCCACTATGACCCCATCGCGGGAATCGTCGCCGGCGTTACGCGCGCGCTGGGCGACCGGGACCCCGCCCAGATCACGCGGGTGGTGCACGCCACCACGCTGGCCACCAACGCGGTGCTCGAACGCAAGGGCGTCCGGGTCGCCTATGTCACGACTCAGGGCTTCCGCGCGGCCATCCCGCTCGGCCGCTACGCCCGCGTCGAGGAGGATCGGTACGACCTCCGCTTCTCACCGCCCCCTCCCCCGGTCGCCGCGGGCGACTGCTTCGAGGTGGTGGAGCGGATCTCGGCGCGCGGCGACGTCCTGACGCCGATCGATGCCGATTCGGTACGGCGCGCCGCCGCGGAGATCGCGCGGCGCGGCATCGAGTCGGCGGCTGTGTGCCTGCTGCACGCGTACGCCAATCCGGCCCATGAACGGCAGGTGGCCGCGATCCTCCGAGAGTCGGTCCCGAACGTGGTGACCTCGTCGGAGGTATGGCCGGAGATTCGCGAATACGAGCGCGCCACCACCACCATCATGTCCGCATATATCGGCCCATTGATGGCCTCTTACCTTTCGCGGCTGCGCGAGCGGCTGGCCGCCATCGGCATCCACGCGCCCATCCACGTCATGGAGTCGAGCGGCGGCGTGATCTCCGCCGAGCTGGCCGCCAGGCGGGCGGTGGCCACCATCGAGTCGGGTCCGGCGGCGGGCGTGCTGGCGGCGGCCGGGACCGGGTTCGCGGACGTGATCTCGTTCGACATGGGCGGCACCACCGCCAAGGCGTGCGTGGTGCGCGGCGGGCGGCCGGAGATCACCCACGAGTTCCACGTGGGCGGCAAGGGCAGCTTCGGCGGGCGGCGCGCGGGCACCGGCGTACCCATCAAAACCCCGGCCATCGACCTGGCGGAGGTGGGTGCGGGCGGCGGCAGCATCGCCTGGCTCGACGCGGCGGGTGCGCTGCGCGTGGGCCCGCACTCGGCCGGCTCCTCCCCCGGGCCCGCCTGCTACGGCCTGGGCGGTTCTGAACCCACGGTCACGGACGCGAACCTGGTGCTCGGCTACCTCTCCTCGGCCTCGATCCCGCTGTCGCCGCCGCTGGCGGACAAGGCCCTCGACCGGCTCGCCGGGCCGCTGGGGGTGTCGCGGGAGGAGTCGGCCTTTGCCGTCCATGAGATCGTCAACGCCTCGATGGCGTCGGCGGTGCACGTGGTGACGGTGCAGCGCGGGATCGACCCGCGCGGCTTCGCCCTGGTCGCCTTCGGCGGCGCCGGGCCCATGCACGCGGCCAGGGTGGCGGAGCGGTTCGGGATCTCGACGGTGGTGGTGCCGGCGCACTGCGGGGTGGCGTCGGCGGCGGGCCTGCTGGCGGGCGACCTCTCCACCGACCGGGTCCTGTCCCGCCTCGACGCGGGCGACCCCGAACAGATCTTCGCCGAACTGGCCGAGGAGGCGGCGACCGACCTGGGCATCTCGCTCACGGACCCGGGGGTGCGGGTGCTGCGCTCGGTGGACGTCCGCTTCAAGGGCCAATCCCACGACCTGACCGTCGACTGGTCGCCGTCGCGCGAGACCCTCGCGACGCGCTTCTTCGACAGATACCGGCAGGTGTACGGCATCGCCCAGCAGGGCGACATCGAACTGGTCAGCTACCGCATCCGCCTGACCACCCCCGCCGACCGGCCGCAAGCGCCCACTGGCCGGAACGCCCACGTCGAAGAGCCGCCCCCGCCTGGTGCCCAGCCCACCGAAGATCACCCCACCGCCCACCCGCGCCTCACGGCCGACCCGCACCTACCCGGCGCCGGTGCGGCGCGGCGCGGCGCGGCCGAGCCCGGCGCGACGCGTGCGGAGGCCGGCGAGCAGAAGCCAGCACCCACCTCCAGGCGGGCGTACTTCCCGGAACTGGACGGGTATGCCGACGTCCCCGTGCACACCAGGAACACCATGGACCAAACCCTCCAGGGCCCGGCCATCATCGAAGACGCCGAGTCCACGATCGTCGTCCCGCCCTCATGGACCGCCACGCTCACCGAGACCCGCGCCGTGCACCTGACCCGCAGGAGCCACCCGTGACCGACGCCCTGACCGCGGAGTTGCTCAGGAACGCGCTGGTCGTGGCCGCGGAGGAGGCCAGCATCGTGGTGGTGCGCTCGGCGTACTCGACGTTCATCGTGGAGGGCTCCGACGCCTCGGCCGCCGTCCTGGACGCCCGCGGCCGGCTGATCGCCCAGTCCATGGCCACCACGCTCATGAACAGCATGGCGCTCAAGGTCGCGCTCCCGGAGCTGATCAAGGACATCCCCCTGGACACGATGCGCCCGGGCGACGCGTACGTGCTCAACGACGCCTACCGGGGCGGCGTGCACACCAACGACCTCCTGGTCTACCGCCCGGTCTTCATCGAAGGGACCCCGGCGTACTTCACCGCCACCATGATCCACGTCTCCGACCTCGGCGGCCTCTCGGCGGGCGGGATGGCCCCGCTGGCCACGGACATCTTCCTGGAAGGGCTGCAGCTCCCGCCGGTCCGCCTGGCGACCGCGGACGGGATCGACCCGGCGATGGAGGCCATCCTGCGGGCCAACAGCCGCACCCCGGACAAGGTCATGGGTGATGTACGGGCCCTCGTGGCCGGCACGGCGGTGGCCGCCGCCCGATTGGAGGCGCTGATCGACGAGTACGGGGTGCAGGGCCTGGCCGCGGGCGTCGACGACTACCTGGACTACACGGAGGCCAGGACCCGCGCCTCGCTGGCCGAGCTTCCCGAGGGCCGGTTCGAGGCGGCGTACCCGATCGACGACGACGGCATAAACCCCGAAAAATCCCACCACATCCGCGTCGCCGTCACCCTCGACGCCACCCAGGCGCTGCTGGACTTCGCGGGCACGGACCCGCAGGTCCCCGCGGCCATCAACGCCTCGGCCTCACAGTCCCTGGCAGCCGCCGTCTTCGCGGTCCGCTGCTTCCTGGACCCGACGATCCCGATGAACGACGGCTGCCTGCGCGCCATCGAGGTATGCCTGCCGGAGGGCTCACTCCTCAACGCCCGCTCCCCCCACCCCTGCGGCGGCCGGTACGTCCCGATCTACGCCGCCATGGAGGCCGTCTTCCAGGCCCTGTCCGACGCGGTGCCCGAACGGGCGATCGCCGCCAGCGGGATCCTGCAGCCGTTCTCGATCGCGGCGGTCGGGGCGCCGTACTGGATCCACCTCTCCTACGACTTCGGCGGCGTCGGCGCCCGCCAGGGACTGGACGGCCCGGACGCGACGGGCGTGCACTTCGGCATCGGCCGCAACTCGGTCCCGCAGGTGGAGCCGGTGGAGAGCCGCTGCCCGCTGATCGTGGAGTCGATCGAGACGATCCCGGACTCGGGTGGCCCTGGACGGTTCCGGGGCGGGCTGGGCTCGCGGACGGTCTACCGCTTCCTGGCCGACTGCCACGTCACGACCCGCGGCGACCGCCTCCGCCTGCCACCTCCAGGCCGGGACGGCGGCCTGCCGGGGCGGCTGGGCGGCTTCTTCAAGCGCCACCTGGACGGGACGGTGGAGCGACTGGCGTCCAAGGTCAACAATCTGCGGTTCGCGGCCGGTGAGGCGTTTATCGTGGAAACCACGGGCGGCGCCGGCCTCGGCCCGCCTGGCGAACGGGACCTGCCGGCGGTCCTGGCCGACGTGGAGGCGGGCCGGGTGACGGCACGGGGTGCGGCCGAGGATTACGAGGTCATCCAGTTGCCGACCAGATCGGCCGGATCGAAGGTGACAGGGTAGGGCGACGATAGGGTGACTGTAGTCCCGGGCTTGTGGGCAGCGGGTCCTCTGTAGGTGTCGCCGTCAAGTTCGTAGACGTAGAGCGTTGGGCCTTCGTCGGGTTCGACGCGCCAGTAGATGGGAATGCCCGCCATCGCATACGCCTCGCTTTTGAGGCCTCTGTCGTGCGCCTTGGTGCTCGGGCTGACGACTTCTACAGCCAGCAGCAAGTCGCTGGGCTTGAACATAAGCCTCACGGACCTCGCCACAACTTTGGGCACGATTACGAGGTCAGGGATGTAGAAGTCCTTGTCGCTGGCGCGCACGTTGACAGTTGACAACACCATCAGATGCGCGGGCATCGCCTGATGGAGGATCATCTGCAAGCGGAAGATCGCGTCCTGGTGCAGGGGGGTTGGGGCAGGGCTCACTACCAGGCTCCCGTTGAAGAGCTCGTAACGGTTCCCGTCGTTGGGGAGTTTGAACAGGTCGTCAACCGTGAACGGTCGCGCACCGGGAAGAAACGTGCGCCCCGGGGTCGGTTCGATCGTTGCCATTGCGGTCACCCATTCAGTATCGGGAGTCTCGCCCTCGCCCACATGCTACTTCCCCAATTTCCCTCACTTTGAGTCACGAGGACGCCACGCTTCGGCACCTCGTCGCACCGCCGCGTGCACGGCGCGCGCCACCCGAGCCCCCCACTCCGACCGCGGCCCCCCGAATAACTCCTCGGGCCCGTCGACGGGCGCGGCCACGCACACCGCGTCCGACGCCGTCCCCGTGCACGGGAACCCGGCCTCGATCAAGGCCTGCGACTTGGCCTCCGTGACCGTCATGACAGTGTTCACCAGGGCAGCGTCTGTCATGGCCACGGGCACCACGGTCACGATGTTGATCGTCCCCACCCGCACCGGAGCCAGTTCCGGATCTTCCGCGCCCTCGGGGGCGGCCGCCCAGGTGGGCACCCGCAGGCCCACGGTCGCGAAGGCCTCCACGTCACCGTCCGAGGCCCGGACGTACCGATCGACGGACGCGGCGGTCATCATCCCGACCCCGGCTCCGCCACCAGGCCCCAGCGAGACGAGATGATCGACCGGGTCCATCCGCGAATACCCGGCCACCACCTGCGCGTTCAGCACCCACTCACGCACCCCGATCCCCCCGCCGAGCATCGCCGAGGAGATCATCCGCTGTGTCTTATACACATCT
>NZ_VCJS01000146.1 GCF_005893125.1 Nonomuraea basaltis
AGGTGTATAAGAGACAGGTGGTGAGGATGTCTCTGGCGAGGGCGAGGTCGCCGTCCAGCTCGGCCGGGAAGTTCGCCGGGTCTCCCCTGCCACCCAGCAGGAAGCAGAACTTGACCACGTCCGCGCTGATGTGGGCGTCCGGTTCGCCGGGCTCGGCATCCTCCACGCCCAGGGGAAGCAGCCACTCTCCCCCGCCCGGGCCCGTCAGCGTCAGGCGGAGCGTGCGGCCGGCGCCGTTCAGGCCCGACAGGAGCATCGTCCAGGGCAGCAGGCGGGCGCAGAGGTCCGCGGTCGGCCGGATGTGCTCCGGGATGGGGTCTGGGAGGCGGAGCCGGGCCGTCTTGGCGGCGTCGTCGGTGTGAACCCACGTCTCCAGGCCTCTGGCCAGGATGTGGTCGCTCACCGGGACCTCCATTCCGTCCAGGGTGGCCTGCGTGGTGGCGGGCAGGCCCGCCAGGTGGCGGCAGAGCGCGTCGGCCTGGGCTCGCCAGTCCCGTCGCGTCTGCTCGGGGCTGCGGGCCCGCTCGTAAGCCTGCACGTCGTTCGTACGTCCGAGCGAGTCGGCCGCCCCGATGGGCGGGCCGAGGACCGGTGCGCCCACGGAGGCGGCGAGGAGGCCGTCCTTGGCGGCCAGGTGGGCGACGAGCTCCTGCAGCGTCCAGCCCTCGACGATGACCCGTGACCAGTCGTCGTCCACGGCGGAGGCCAGCAGCGCGTCCATCGCGGCCACGCGGCCGGCGTACGGCTGCGCCCAGGCCGCGGTGGGAGCCGCGGGCCTGCGCCGCGCCCGGGCCCCGGCAAGGAGCTGGGGCCGCAACGAGCCGGCCGGCACCGCCGGGTCCTCCATCATCGCGTCCAGGTAGAGACGCTCGACGGGGTCCATCACACCTCTTCCTCCGCCAGCGCGTCCGCCAGCCTCCTCAGGGCCAGCCGGATGCGCGATTTGGCCGTGCCCTCGGGCACGCCCAGTTCCTCGCCGACCTGCCGATACGTTCTGCCCCCGAAGTAGGCTAACTCGACCGCCTCCCTAAGGCTGTCGGGTAATGACGTCACCGCCTGCCGCACCCGCTCGGCCTCGTCGGCGGCGAGCACGGTGTCCTCCAGCCTGGCGGGTTCGCGCTCGAACAGCCGGGGCCCCAGCGCCGACACGCGCCGCCGTTCCTCGGCGCGCACGTGGTCGACCGCCCGCCGGTGCGCGATCGTGGCGAGCCAGGCGCGCAGCGTGCCGCGGTCCGGGTCGTAGGCCAGCGGCCGCTCCCAAAAGACCAGGAACACCTCTTGTGTGATGTCCTCAGCGATCACCCGGTCCCTGGTGACCCGCAGGGAGAGACCGAAGATCAGCGAGGAGAGCCGATCGTAGACCTCACCCAGCGCGGACTCATCGCCGCCGACCACCCGCTGATGCAGCAGCCGGTCGTCGTACGGTGCCTCCACTGGCACCACACTCCCGTTTTATCCGGACCAAGGCGGCAGGTGCGCCGCGACCCGAGCATGTCATTATTCGCCGGAAAAGTAGAGCCGGATGACAGGCCGGGGGGACTTTGTCAGCGTGCGATCGCGGGCGCGATAGGGTCGGAAATCCAACCACGGAGGGAGCACAAAGCCATGGCCACCACCCGCACCGCCACCACCCAGTGGAAGGGCGCCCTGCTCGACGGTTCGGGCACCGTTTCGCTCGACAGCTCGGGCGTCGGCACGTTCGAGGTCTCCTGGCCCTCCAGGGCCG
Organism: Nonomuraea basaltis; assembly: GCF_005893125.1. Taxonomy (GTDB): domain Bacteria; phylum Actinomycetota; class Actinomycetes; order Streptosporangiales; family Streptosporangiaceae; genus Nonomuraea; species Nonomuraea basaltis. The sequence continues at coordinate 1,727 of NZ_VCJS01000146.1, forward strand.
AGGCGGCGAACGGCAAGACGTCGCCGGAGGAGCTCATCGCGGCCGCCCACTCCTCCTGCTTCTCGATGGCGCTCTCGCATGGGCTGGCCGGCGCCGGCACGCCGCCGGAGTCACTGCAGACCAGCGCCGACGTGACGTTCCAGCCGGGTGAGGGCATCACCGGCATCGTGATCACGGTGAAGGGACAGGTCCCGGGCATCTCGGCCGAGCAGTTCCAGGAGGCCGCCGAGACCGCCAAGGCGAACTGCCCGGTCAGCAAGGCCCTGACCGGCACCACGATCAGCCTCAAGGCCGAGCTCCTCTAACGCTCCGATGCCCTCGACGGCGTCCCCTCCGGCGCTCACGTCCTTGCGGCCGCCCACGACACCGTGGGCGGTCCCGGCGTGGTGCCGTCTGCGGTCGGCGGCTGTTCCGCCCTGGTTGATGGCTGCTCGCCACCGTGAGTCTGCCCTGGTCGTGGGGGCATCGGCTCATTGAGAGACCAAGAGCGCCATCCCGTGCGACAATTAGGCCACATGCGCGAGGTCTGGCCGGGCGAGCCCTATCCACTCGGCGGCACCTGGGATGGCGTTGGCACCGGCTTTGCGGTGTTCTCCGAGGTCGCCGAGCGGGTTGAGCTGTGCCTTTTTCACGATGACGGCTCCGAAGAGCGCGTCGACCTGTCCGAGGTCGACGGCTTCGTCTGGCATGGCTACCTACCGGGGATCCAGCCGGGACAGCGGTACGGCTACCGCGTCCACGGCCCCTACGAGCCGTCGCAAGGGCACCGGTGCAACCCGGCCAAGCTGCTGCTCGACCCCTACGCCAAGGCGATCGACGGCGAGCTGACCTGGAACCAGGCGCTGTTCCCCTATTACTTCACCGACCCCACCAGGCGCAACACCGAGGACAGCGCGCCCTACATGCCGAAGAACGTGGTCATCAACCCGTTCTTCGAGTGGGGCAACGACCGGCCCCCGCGCATCCCCTATCACCAGACCGTGATCTACGAGGCCCACGTGCGCGGGCTCACCATGCGGCACCCGGACGTGCCGCCCGACCTGCGGGGCACGTACGCGGCCGTGGGGCATCCGGCGATCATCGATCACCTGCTGTCGCTGGGGGTGACGGCGGTCGAGCTGATGCCGGTCCACCACTACGTGCCCGAGCACTTCCTGGTGGCGCGCGGGCTGACGAACTACTGGGGCTACAACACCATGGCCTACCTGGCGCCCCACGGCCGCTACTCCAGCGCGGGCACGCGGGGGGAGCAGGTGCTGGAGTTCAAGGCCATGGTGCGGGCGCTGCACGAGGCCGGCATCGAGGTCATCCTCGACGTGGTCTACAACCACACCGCCGAGGGCGACCACATGGGGCCCACGCTGGGGTTCAGGGGGATCGACAACGCGGCCTACTACCGGCTGCACGACGGCGACCGGCGCTACTACCTCGACTACACCGGATGTGGCAACTCGCTCAACGTGCGCTCGCCGCACGCGCTGCAGCTGATCATGGACTCGCTGCGCTACTGGGTGCTGGAGATGCACGTCGACGGGTTCCGGTTCGATCTGGCGTCGGCGCTGGCGCGGGAGCTGCACGACGTCGACCGGCTGAGCGCGTTCTTCGACCTGATCCAGCAGGATCCGGTGATCTCCCAGGTCAAGCTGATAGCCGAGCCGTGGGACGTCGGTCCAGGCGGGTACCAGGTCGGAAATTTCCCGCCGTTGTGGACGGAGTGGAACGGCAAATATCGGGACATCGTGCGAGATTTCTGGAGGGGTACGCATTCCGCCCTCCCCGAGTTCGCCTCCCGCCTGACCGGCTCCGCCGACCTCTACGAGTCCTCGGGCCGCCGCCCGGTCGCCTCGATCAACTTCGTGACCTGCCACGACGGGTTCACGCTCAACGACCTGGTGTCGTACGACCACAAGCACAACGAGGCCAACGGCGAGGACAACCGCGACGGCACCAACGACAACCGCTCCTGGAACAGCGGCGCCGAGGGCCCGGTCGAGGACCCCGAGATCGTCACGCTCCGCCGCCGCCAGCGCCGCAACTTCCTGGCCACGCTGTTCCTGTCGCAGGGCGTGCCGATGCTGTCGCACGGCGACGAGCTCGGCCGCACCCAGCGCGGCAACAACAACGCCTACTGCCAGGACAACGAGCTGGCCTGGGTGGACTGGTCGATGCTGCGCACCGAGCCCGACCTGCTGCAGTTCGTGCGCGCGGTGGCGAAGCTGCGCCGCGAGCACCCGGTCTTCCAGCGCCGCCGCTTCTTCCACGGCCGCCACCCCGACAACGGCGCGCGCGACCTGGTCTGGCTCACGCCGGGCGGGACGGAGATGACGGCGGGCGACTGGCACATCGGCTACGCCAAGTCGCTGATGGTCTACCTCAACGGCGAGGCGATCACCGAGCCGGGGCCGCGGGGCGAGCAGATCGTGGACGACTCGTTCCTGCTGCTGATCAACGCCCACCACGAGAACATGCCGTTCACGCTGCCCGGCGAGGAGTTCGGCACCGGGTGGCTGCCCGTGCTGGACACCAGCCACGACACGGTGGAAGACGCGTTCGCCGACGAGGGGTGGCACGCGGGCGACCTGGTGGCCGTCACGGCGCGCTCGCTCCAGGTGCTCCGCCAGCCCCGCCAGGCCAAGTCACCGTGAGTCGGTGATCAGAAGACGCTGGCGGCCAGGAACACCAGCACGAACGTCGTCACCCCGGCCAGCCCGTGCAGCGTCACCGCGAGCACCGGGAACCCGGACCCGCTCTTCTCGTGCCGTCCCGCCCCGAGCCACCGCGTGAACATCGCGAACCCCAGTAACGCAGCCATCGCCAGCCCGCCGAAGGCCAGCCAGGCCAGCGCCCGGCTCCCCGTGATCAGCCCGGCCGCCCAGCACACCAGCGCCGACACCGCCAGGGCCGGATGGGAGAAGATCAGCGCCGCCGGGAAGCGGGTGACCTTGGCCCGGCGCAGGCCGCCTCCCGAGAGCCAGAGACAGAGCAGGTACACCCCGGCAAGTGTGGCTATCGTCCACGTCGCGGCGGTGACCAGACCCACGGGGCCTCCCTGTCAGTCCCATCCCCTGTCGTCACGTTAAGCAGAAAGTCGCCCCTATGTCTTGAGATATGCACTATCTGCCGCAGCGGCATCATCAAGGCGTGCGGGACGGGTTGTCGGTCCGGTGTGCCAAGGTAGAGGAGTGCGGCGCATCTATCCCGACATACAGGACAACCCAGACATCGTGCAGGCGTACGCGTACCCGGATGGCCGGCCGTGGCTGCGGCTCAACATGGTCGCGAGCACCGACGGCGCCGCCTGGCTGAAGGGCCGCTCCGGCGGGCTGTCGAGCAGCGGCGACAAGCGGATCTTCCAGGTCCTGCGGGGGCTGGCCGATGTCGTCGTCGCGGGCGCCGCGACCGTGCGCAAGGAGGGCTACGGCCCGGTCAAGCCGCGTGACTCGTGGACGGAGATCCGCACGGGCCGTCCCGAGGTGCCGCCCATCGCGGTCATCTCGCGCAGCCTCGGCTTCGATCTCGACGACGAGCTGTTCACCGCCGCCACCAGCCAGACGATCGTGATCACCTGCGAGTCCGCGCCCCACGAGCGGCGCAGGGAGCTGGCCAGGCACGCCGACGTCATCGTGGCCGGCGAGGACACCGTCGACATGCCCCTGGCCGTGGCGCAGCTGCACGAGCGCGGACTGACCAGGATCCTGTGCGAGGGCGGGCCCCGGGTCAACGCCCAGCTCTCGGCCTGCGGCCTGGTCGACGAGCTGTGCCTGTCGATCAGCCCGATGATGGTCGGGGGCGGCGCGGCGCGCATCCAGAACGGCGTGCCCGCGCAGGTCAGACTGGATCTCAGCCAGGTGCTGGAAGAGGAGGGGGTCCTCTTCTGCAGGTACACGAGGGAGCGAGCCCATGACGGAGCCGACTGAAGTCACCGAGCCCACCGGAGCGACCGGGGCGGTTGAAGAGCCGGAGCCGGTGCCCAACCTGCCGGTGCGCCCGCCCGTGCCGCCCATGCTGGCCAAGCCGGTCAAGGCCATGCCGAAGCAGGACGGCACGCTGTTCTACGAGCCGAAGTGGGACGGGTTCCGGTGCATCGTGTTCCGCGACGGCGATGAGGTCTACCTGGGCAGCCGCAACGAGCGGCCGTTCACGCGCTATTTCCCCGAGCTGGTCGAGGCGGTCCGGGCCGAGCTGCCGGACAGGTGCGTGGTGGACGGCGAGATCGTGCTGCCGCAGGGCTCACAGCTCGACTTCGACGCTCTGCAGCAGCGCATCCATCCGGCCAAGTCGCGGGTGAAGATGCTCTCGGAGCGGACGCCGGCCCAGTTCATCGCGTTCGACCTGCTGGCGCTGGGCGACGAGGCGCTGATGGAGGCTCCGTTCTCGGAGCGCCGGGCCCGGCTCGAGGGCATCTTCCCCGAAAAGGGCGGGTCCATCCGGCTGACCCCCGTCACGACCAGCGACGAGCAGGCGCGCGAGTGGTTCGAGACGTTCGAGGGCGCCGGGCTCGACGGGATCATCGTCAAGCCCGGCGACCAGCCCTACGTCCCGGACAAGCGCACCATGTTCAAGGTCAAGCACGAGCGGACGGCCGACGTCGTGGTGTGCGGCTACCGCGAGCACAAGTCGGGCCCCATCGTCGGGTCGCTGCTGCTGGGCCTCTACGGCGACGACGGCAGGCTGCACCACGTGGGGGTGGCGGCCTCGTTCCCGATGGCGCGCAGGGCCGAGCTGGTGGAGGAGCTCAGGCCGCTCATCGCCGAGCTGGGCGAGCACCCCTGGGGGCACTGGGCCGAACAGGCGACGGCGAACATCGGGCAGCCGGCCGCCGGGCCCGCGACGGGCGGGCAGCGGGTGCCGGGCGCGGTGTCGCGGTGGAACGCCAAGAAGGACCTGTCGTTCATCCCGCTGCGGCCGGAGCGGGTGATGGAGGTGGCCTACGACCAGATGGAGGGCGACCGGTTCCGGCACACCGCGCATTTCCGGCGCTGGCGGCCGGACCGCACGCCGGAGTCGTGCACGTACGAACAGCTCGAGCGTCCAATCAGTTACAACCTCGACGACATCCTTGCCCGGTAAGCGAATATCCCGTTATATCTCGATATATGAGCACCGGGGATGAGTTAAAAGCAGCCGTGTCCGCCCGCCGCGATCTCGGCCCTGATTTCGAGGACGCCATCGTAGAGTCGTTCCTCGACAAAATGGGCAAGGAAGTCGACCGGCGGGTGGACGAGCGCCTGGCCAAGGCGGCCCCGAGGTCGGTGGCCCACCAGGGGCCGAGCGACGCGCAGCGGCTCGCCCTGGCGATCGTGTCGCTCAGTCTCGGCACCCTCACCACCATCTTGTTCGTCCTGGTGGGCGACGGCCGTGCGGGCTACGTGGTCCCGATCTGGGTCGCGATCATCATCGTCAACGTGTTGTTCAACAACAACCGGGGCAAGAGCGGCTAGACCAGCCAGATGAGACCCGCGAAGCGGCCGCCCGGCTGCTCGCGGCGGTGGGAGTAGAGCTCGTCCGACTCGATCGTGCAGCGCGCGTCATGGCGTACGTCCGCCAGCCCCGCCGCCCTGAGCTGGGCCTCGATGCCGGCCCGCAGGTCGAGCGCGGGCGTCTGCCACGACGTCGTCGACCAGGCCTCCGGTACCCGGGAGGCCACCTGCTCGCGCAGCTCGGCGGGCACCTCGTAGCAGCGGCCGCACGCGCCCGGCCCCACCAGCGCGACCATCCGGCCGGGGTCCGCGCCCTTGGCGGCCATGGCCGCCATCAAGGCGGTGGCGATGCCCGCCTCGGTGCCGGGGCGGCCGGAGTGAGCGGCGCCGGCCATGCGGGCCACCGGGTCGGCCACCAGCACCGCAGGGCAGTCGGCCCCGAGGGAGGCCAGCGCCAGCCCCGGCTCGGTGGTGAACACGCCGTCGAGCGCCGGCGAGGCGTCGCCGAACGGCTCGCTCACGTACGCGACGTCGGCACTGTGGACCTGGCGCATGTAGACGACGGCCCGCACGCCCAGCTCGGCCGCCAGGCCCGCGCGATTGGCCCGCACGGCCGCCGGGTCGTCGCCGACCATGCCGCCGAGGTTGCGCGAGGCGTAGGGCGGGGCGCTGACGCCTCCGTGCCGGTCGGTGATGGCGACGTGCACTCCCGGGGCCAGCTGCATGCCTAGATCTTAGAGTGCTGGTGGAGCGAACGGCTGCCACCTACCGACGAGGAGACGCCCCGATGACCAGCCTTGCCGACCTGCACGCCCTGATGGCCCGCCTCGGACACCCGGTGGTCCAGCAGGCCGCCCCTTCCGGGTACGGCTTCGCGGACGGGGCCCCGTACCGCTATGAGATCCCCAGCGTGGAGGGGCCCGCCGTGCTGGAGGCGGTGATGGCAGAGTCCGACCGGCTCGGGGTGCCGATCGCCAGGACGTCGCAGGGCAGCGGCGTGATGATGCTGACGGACGCGGAGATCTCCGACATGGCGCGGCTCGGAGCCGAGCGCGGCATCGAGGTCAACCTGTTCCTCGGGCCGCGGGCCGCCTGGGACACCGGTGGGCAGGCCAAGCTCACGCAGGCCGTGGGGGCGGCCGCGCGGGGGAACGCGATGGTGGCGGCGTGCGTGGCGGACGCCCTGCGGGCCTGCTCGCTGGGCATCCGCAGCCTGCTCGTGGGCGATCTGGGCACGCTGGAGGTGCTGCGAAGGCTGAAGGAGGACGGCACGCTGCCGGCGAACCTGGTGCTGAAGACGTCCGTGCTGATGCCGCTCACCAACGGCCCCACCGCCGCGGTCCTCGAGCGGCTGGGCGCCACCACGCTCAACGTCGGCACCGACCTGACCGTGCCGCACCTGGCCGAGATCCGGGCCGCGACCCGGCTGCCGATCGACCTCTATCTGGAGGTACCGGATGACCAGGGTGGGTTCGTCCGGTTCTACGAGGCGGTGGAGATCGTCCGGGCCGCCTCGCCCGTCTACCTGAAGATGGGGCTGCGCAACGCGCCCAATATCTACCCGTCCGGCCACCACCTCGGCGTGGTGCCGCGCGAGCTGGGACGCGAGCGGGTGCGCCGGGCCGCCCTGGTGCAGCGGCTGATCAAGCAGCTCGACCCCGAGCTGGCCGAGCTGCCCGCGCACCGAGCTCCGTCGCGCCCGTCCGACCTCGGCGTACCCGAGATCTAGGCGTGCAGGCGGTGGACCGTCAGCGGGCCGCCGCCCCAGCGGCCGACCGCCTCCTCGTCGGCGAAGGCCAGGACGCGCATCATGTTGCCGCCGTCGCTGAGGTCAACGTTGCGGCGCAGCCGCGCGGCCAGCTCGGCGGGCAGGAGGGTGGTGCCGGCCTCGACGGTGTCGCCGTAGTGAGGGGCGAAGGCGACGCCGGCGAAGCCCGTACGGCCGAGCAGCGTGCGCACGGTCTCCGAGGAGTAGAACATCAGATGGTTCTTGGTGAAGCCGCTCCACGCCGACCCGTACGCCTTGAGCAGCAGCGACCGGGCGTTGACGGTCAGGATGAGCAGCACCCCGCCGGGCGCCAGCAGGCGGCGGAACTTCGCGAAGTCCTCCAGCGGCCTGGGCAGGTGCGCGAGCACCGACCAGAGCGTGATCACGTCGAACCCGCCCTCGGCGATCTCCGGCACGTCCTCGGGGGCCCCGAAGTAGGTCCGCGCGCTGGTCAGCCGCTCGTTGGCCTGTTCGACAGACTCCGGCGACAGGTCGACCCCGAACGCGTCGAACCCGCGCCGCTCGGCCAGCTCCAGGAACAACCCGACGCCGGAGCCGAAGTCCAGCAGCCGCCGCTCCTTGCCCTCGTCGAACACCGGCGAGAACGCCTTCATGGTCAGGTCGTAGCGGCGCTGCCGGTTGGCGGCGTACTTGCCCGACAGGAAGTTGCTGTAGCCGGTGGCGTAGAGGTCGCCGAGGCGTTCGGGAAGGACGTTCGGGTTCCGGTAGAGGAAGCCGCAGGAGGGGCACCGTACGACGTGGTAGCGCCAGCCGTTCCCGCCGGTCGGCTCGAACAGCGGCTGCTGGCGGGGCTCCCCGCACATCATGCAGCTGAGGAACTCCTCGATCTCGCCCAGCGGCCTGAGCCGCTTGTACTCCTCGAGCGGCATGACCGGCGCGCGCCTGATCAGCCGCTTCCACTGCGCCTCGCGGATCAGCCGCTCGCCTGGCCTCACATAGACCCGCTGGCCCCAGGGAACGCGGTCGTAACGGGAGCCGTACGCGAGACGGCCCAATAGACGTCGATATGCCATAGCCACCACCCTGCGAAGCGTTTTGCCCCGGGCCTGGATGACTATGCGCCCCGTTCGCGCGCTTTACGTGATCTTGGGCTTTACATGCTCCCCGGGCGACCGGCCGTATGGCCTGCTCTAGCAAGCAAGCATATGCTTGGGCTCGTGTCTGATTATCGCAATCTCATCGGCGGCGATCTGGTCGCCGCGGCCCGGACCATGGACTCGATAGACCCGGCCACGGGCGAGGTGTGGACGCGGATCCCGGCGAGCGGCCCCGCCGAGGCCGAGGCGGCCGTGGCGGCGGCCCGCGCGGCGTTCCCCGCCTGGTCGGCGCTGCCCGCCCTGGCCAGGGCGCACTACCTGCGCAAGGTGTCGGAGGTCTTCGGCCGGCACGCCGAGGAGCTGGCCAGGCTGGAGACGCGCGACAACGGCCGGATCCTGCGGGACACGCTGAAGAAGGACCTGCCGGGGATGGCGTTCCTGTGGCAGCTGGCCGCCGGGCAGTGCCTGGAGGCGGTCAAGGGGGAGACCGTCATTCTCGGGCCGGACGCGCTCGGGCTGACGCGGCGGGAGCCGTACGGCGTGGTGGTGTGCATCATCCCGTGGAACTCCCCCATCTCGACCTTCTCCGCGAAGGCGGCGTACGCGCTGGCCGCCGGGAACACGGTGATCGTCAAACCGGCCGAGCAGGCGAGCGCGTCGGTGCTGCGGCTGGGCGAGCTGCTGGCCGGGGTGTTCCCGCCCGGGGTGCTGAACATCGTCAGCGGCCTGGGCGAGGAGGCCGGGGACGCCCTCGTACGGCACCGCGACGTCGGCAAGATCAGCCTCACCGGCTCGACGGCGACCGGCCAGGCGATCACCCGGGCGTCGGCGGACGCGCTGAAGCCGATGACGTTCGAGCTGGGCGGAAAGTCGCCCAATATCGTCTTTCCCGATGCTGACCTGGACGCGGCCGCGCAGGGCGTCACCTTGAACTCCATCTACACCGGCAACGCCGGGCAGGTGTGCGTGGCCGGCTCCCGCATCCTCATCCACCGCTCGATCTGGGACGACCTGCTGGGCCGGATCAAGGACATCTGCGCGGGCCTGGTCCTCGACAACCCGCAGGACCTGGGGACGACGATGGGGCCGATCGTGTCGGCCGGGCAGTACGAGCGCGTGACGTCGTACCTGGAGCTGGCCGAGAAGGAGGGCGCCAAGCTGGTCCTCGGCGGCCGGACCGGCGCCGACGTGGTGCCCCGGCTGCCGGGCGGCTACTGGGTCGCGCCCACCCTCTACATGACGGAGGACAACTCGCTGCGCGTCTGCCAGGAGGAGATCTTCGGGCCGGTGGCGGTGGCGCTGCCGTTCTCGACGGACGAGGAGGCGCTGGAGATCGCCAACGATTCGCCCTACGGGCTGGCGGCCGGCGTCTGGACCCGTGACCTGGGCCGCGCGCACCGTTTCGTCCGCGATCTGCAGAGCGGCACGGTGTGGGTGAACACGTTCCGCCAGATGCCGCCGGGGCTGCCGTTCGGGGGCGTCAAGGACAGCGGCTACGGCCACGATTCGGTGCTCGAGTTCACCCGCGAAAAGGCGGCCATTATCCAGATCTAGTTGGATAGATTTACGCCTCATGAGCGAGGGGATCAAGGACCACCCTGGGCTGTCCGAGGTAGCCGCCCAGTCACGGGCGTCGGTGCTGCGCAGCCGCGCGGAATCGTACATCGCCCTGTCGAGACACGACGCCGCGATCGCGGATCTGACGGAGTCGATCGCGCTGGTGCCGGACAACGCCCGCGCGTGGCGGCTGCGCGGCGAGAGCCACCGGATCGTCGAACGGTACGAGGCCGCGCTGGAGGACTTCGACGAGGCGTTGAAGCTGGAGCCGGACAGTGCGTACGCCCTGGGTTCGAGAGGCCAGACGTACGCCGCGATAGGGCGCTTGGAGGACGCCATGGCGGACTTCGACCACGCCCTCACCCTCTCCCCCGACTCCCTGTGGATCCTGGAGGCGAAAGCGGACGCGCTGGTGGACCTGGACCGCCTCGACGAGGCGTTGGACGAGCACGCGAAGATCATCGCCCTGAACGGCGAGCTGCCCTATTCCTGGGTGGCGCGCGGCGACCTGTACCAGCGCATGAACCTGTACGCCGAGGCGATGCACGACTACACGAAGGCCCTGGACGTGGATCCCGAGCACGTGCGGGCCCTCAGCCGGCGGGGCGAGGCCCTGCGCATGATGGACCGGTACGAGGAGGCGCTCGCGGACCTGAACCGCGCCCTGGAGCTGGACCCGGAGAACGACCGGGCACTGGGCAGCAGGGGGGCGGTGCTGAGCGAGCTGGGCGACAATGAGGCGGCGCTGAACGATTTGGACCGGGCGATCGAGCTGGACCCCGAATACATTTGGGCGTATCGCGTACGGGGCGAGATCTTCCAGGAATTGGAACGCCACGAGGAGGCGGTGGCCGACTTCACCCAGGCCTTGCACCTGGAATTCGACGACTAAGCCGCCTCCGGAGGAAATGTCGAACATTTCATAGGTATCGGACCATTTTGCGGTGCCAGCGCAATTTCCCGGCCGCGAAGTTCGGCGTTGAGCGAGACAAGCCGACCGGCGACACGATAGAACATCACCGGAGCTCCTGGTTGTGACGGGCGTGGTTGTGGTGGCCCACCCGCCTGCCAGGAGCTCCTTTCATCCGCCTATTTGGCGTTCGCGCGGAGCCAGTCCAAGCCCTCCTTGGAAGAGCGCAGGACCGAGATGTGCCCGTCGTCCGAGGACAGCCGCAGCTCGGCTCGAGGGCAGTGGCGGGCCAGCCACTCGCCGTGCGGGCTCGGCACGACCCGATCCCGGCCGCCGTGCATGAGCAGCACCGGTGCGGTCACCTGGGCGGGGTCGCAGCCCCACGGGGCGACGTATGCGAGGTCGTCGTCTATCAGCCCGCCGGACCCACCCTCCAGGGCCGGGCCGACGACGCTGCCGAACCAGGACCACTCGCCGTCGAACGCCGCGTGATCCGCCGGGGTGAACATCTCCGGGTCGTACTCGGCCGACGCCTCGTGCCGCTCCTTCGCCTCGCGTCCCGCCACGGCGGCGCGCAGGGACGCCTCGCCGGAAGGCGACATGCCCGCGAACCAGTCGAGCCCCTCCGCGCCGTACGGGGCCAGGCCGGACACGCTCACCGCGGCCAGCACGCGATCCGGCAGCAGGGCGGCGCAGGCCAGGGCGTGTGAGCCGCCACCGGAGTGGCCCATGACGGCGAACCGGCCGATGCCCAGGGCGTCGGCGACGTGACCGGCGTACGTGGCCGCCGAGGCCAGGTCGCGGCCGGGGACGGAGGCCGAGCCGCCGTAGCCGGGGCGGTCGTACGACACCCAGCGGATGCCGAGGCGGTCGGAGGCCGGGAACAGGGGCACCGGGGGCGAGCCGATGTTGGGCGTGCCGTGATGCCAGAAGACCACCAGCCTGTCGGTGGCGCCGTCCGTGCCTGTGTCGTAGACGTGCAGCGTAGGGCCGCCGGGAAGCTCCAGATCAAGCTCTTTCACCACGCGACGAGCCTAACGACCATGAACTGGGCATACCAGCCCGGCCGGCTCCGGGACGGGGATGATCACCGGAGTACGACCTCGCCCGGACCGTTGAAGGGCGCCAACGACCGCACCGTCTTGGGCGTCCGCAGTGCCTCGTTCTCGGCGAACAGCTTCCGCGCCGCGTCAAAGGGAACGTCGTCGCACGCCACCAGCGAGACCTGGTCGTAGAGGTCATAGATCGCGTCCGTCATCTCCCTCTCGCCGCCCGCTCCCGTCCCCCAGACGTCCCACAGCAGCGTCTCCACCTTGTTCAGCGCCGCGAGGTCGATCCGCATGTCGTGCGCCACGAACCACTCCCCGTACAGCGGCCCCTCCTCCGGGGGGTGGAGTCCGAAGGTCTCCGGGTCCGCCTCGCCCGCTCGGATGGCCCGCCACGCCTTGCCCGCGACCAGGAAGCGGTCGCGCGGCACGTCCATCGGGTCGAAGTCCACCTTCCAGGTGCCGATGACCACCGAGTCGGCCAGTTGCGGATCGGCGAGCAGCCAGCCCCGGTCGTTGTCCCAATACTCGGTCACCACATGGTCGGCGTGGAAGCCGTCCGAGCCGAAGTAGTCGGCGAAGCCGCACCGCAGGCGCGCGGGAACGCCCGCGTGGCGCAGGAACGAACAGTGCAGCAGCGCGAAGTCGCGGCACACGCCGACGAAGCGGTCACCGACCTCCCGCCGCCGCGTCAACGGCGCATCGTTCCGCCCGATGATGGTGCGCAAGATGTCGTCGAGGTAGCGCGTCTCGGCATCGTTGTGCAGGCGGTCGCGCGGAATGGCATACCGGAACGGCTCGCCTTCCAGGCGGTGGATCATCAGGTCACGTGCTGTCCGGGCCAGGTGAGCTGGATCAGCCGGAAGCTCTGCGTAGAGCGGAGCGAGCCCATTGGGGTCGGAGAAGGCGCTCTGCGCGGTGTAGAAGGCGGCGGCGTCCGGTGCGAGGCGGGCAAATGACATGACTGAACCCCCGGAGTTATCGGCCACCTGTTCAATCGCCGGGCCGGTGGTCCCTTACCGTGTCAAAATCTCTCCGAAATTGTCCAGCTGTCCCGTGCCAACGACTGAACTCCGGGCGGGCGGCCAGGTCGAGCCTGCTGCTCGACGCGTATGAGGCGCCGACGCGGGACGCGTGATCAGCGGCGGATGAGGCGGTGCGGGGCGAGCTCACAGGTTTCGCCCCGTTCCAGACAGACCACCCTGTCGGACAGGCCGGCCTGCTCGATGTGGTGGCGGAAGTCGTCCAGCGGCGAGCTGAAGACGGTGTAGTCGTCGTAGTGCACCGGCACGACCGTGCGGGGGTTGATCAGGTCCACCCACGCGGCGCCCTGCTCGCCGTCCATCGTGACCAGCAGGGAACCCAGCAGCCTGGTCCCGCCCAAGTGGACGATGGCCAGGTCGATCTCGGGGAAGCGGCGCGGGATCGCGTCCAGGTGGCGGTCGAGCACGGTGTCGCCGCTGATGTGCAGGCGCAGCTCCACCCGCTCCTCCCGGTTGCAGAACTCCAGCATCGTGCCGATCACCGGCGGCAGCAGCACCTCGACAGGGCCCGGCGCGTGCCTGGCGGGCAGAGCGGTGATCGTGACGCTGCCGCCGGCGCCGCGCAGCTCGTGCTGCTGCAATTCCTCCAGTCCCACGCTGCCGCGGAAGCCGCGGCGGTGCAGCCGGCGGGCCGCCGTGGTGGTGGTGATGATCGGCGTGTCCCTGTCCAGCCCCCGGCGGGTGACCCGGTCCCAGTGGTCGCCGTGCAGGTGGGACAGCACCACGGCGTCCAGCGGGGGCAGATCCTCGATCTCCATGGCGGGGTCGGTGAGGCGGCGCGAGCTGAGGCCATAGCCCAGGTACGCGCGCTGGCCCCGGTGCAGGAAGTTGGGATCCGTCAGCAGCGTGAATCCGTTGTACTGGATCAGCGTGGTGGCGTTGCCGATGAACTGCAGGCTTCCCCTCACCGTGTGCTCACCCCGGATGCTGCGGCCGCTGTTCGGGCGGCACGCCGCCGCCCTTCCCGCCGCCTTTGCGGCCCTTGTCGGTTCCGTGCGGGTGGGCGGCGCGCTTGGTCGCTTCCTTGGTCTCGCGTACGGCGTCGGCGGACTTGGAACCGGTGAGCGCCTTGCCCGATCTGCGAAGTTCAGGCTGTTGTGGATTACTCATGGCATTTGTCCCCCTTGAATCACCCCTGCCGCGACGGCCGGAGGTTAAACCCTCTGTATCGGCCTGTTTCACTTCGGTCACATTACTTGACGCTCGGTCCAATAGTTCGCAAGGCTCTCTGGTGCAACGGGGGCGACAACCGACGGAATCGGGAGCCTTCCATGGCAAGAGCACGACGTCTCGCGGCCGCTGGCGCGGTGACGGCCTTCGTGGTCGGCGGAGTGAGCCTGGCGGTGGGCATCGGCACCGCCTCAGCCTCCGCCGAGTCCGGGCCTCAGGTGCCGGGCGCGGTGTCCACGTGTCTCCTTCCGCTGCCGGTCCTCTGCGACGAATCAGGCGACGACTCCTGGTCGGGAGGGCAGACGCCAGGCGACACCTGGTCGAGCGCGCCCGTACCCGACGATTCCTGGTCGAGCGCGCCCGCACCGGAGGACTCCTGGCCCTCCCGTCCCGGTCCTGAGGTTTCGGAGGACCCGTGGCGGCCCGCGGGCGAGGACGAGCACAAGGTCCCGAAGGGGCACCCGGAGACCGGCGGAGGCGGGCTGGCGGAGGACGGCCCGGCGTGGCCGTTCGCGCTGGGCGGGGCCGCCCTGCTGACCGGGGCCGGACTGGCCGGGTTCGCGGCACGGCGCCGCCCGCGTATGGCGACCGAGCCGCCGAACGGAGTGAGGCCATGAATCATGAATAAGGACATCGCCTAGAGTGGCCGGGCCGCCGGGACACAGGCCGGCACGGGAGCCGCTCGCCGGCCGGACGTCTGGGCAGTGGCTGGTGCTGGCCCTGGCGGGTGTCGTGACGGTGGCCGGGGTGTCGCTGATCGGGTTCGGGCTGAGCGGGATCGTGGGTGGCGAGCCTGAGGCGGAGCCGGTCGCGACCGTACGGCAGGAGCCCGGGGCGGGGCCGATCACCGGCGTGCCGCTCACCAAGGTGGCCAAGCCCATGAAGGCCGCCCGGCCCACGGCCGTCTACATCCCGTCCGTCGGCGTGTCCGCCCCGCTGATGGAGCTGGGCCTGGACGCACGGGGCGGCATCCAGAACCCGCCGCTCGACTCCCCGAACCTCGCCGGCTGGTACCGCTACGGCCCCGTCCCCGGCCAGCGCGGCGCCGCCGTGATCACCGGGCATCTCGAC
Source organism: Nonomuraea basaltis (assembly GCF_005893125.1). GTDB lineage: Bacteria > Actinomycetota > Actinomycetes > Streptosporangiales > Streptosporangiaceae > Nonomuraea > Nonomuraea basaltis. Next base: position 16,770 of record NZ_VCJS01000146.1, read on the forward strand.
ACCAGAAGCGGCCCCGCCGTCTTCGCCCGCCTCAAGGACGTCAAGCGCGGCGACCAGGTCCAGGTGCTGCGCGCCGACCGCTCCGTGGCCGTCTTCGTCGTCGACAAGGTCGAGCACACGCCGAAGACGCGCTTCCCGGCCAAGAAGGTGTACGGCAAGCTCGCCTATCCGGGGCTGCGGCTGGTGACCTGCGGCGGGGCGTTCGACCGGCAGGCGCACAGCTACCGGGAGAACACGATCGTGTACGCGCACCTGGCGGCCCCGTACTATCCCGAGAGCTGATCACGGGTCGCGCGGCAGGCCCAGCGCACGCTCGGCGATGATGTTGAGCTGCACCTCCGTGGTGCCGCCGCCGATCGTGAACGCGCGGGTGGTGAGGATCATGCGGTTCCAATGGCGGTTCGCCGGGGCCAGGGACCAGCAGAACTCCGAGATCGCCTGCGTGTGCCGCATGCCGAGCAGCTTGCGGACGCTGGAGGCGGCGCCGGGGTCGGTGCCGGACAGCTTCGAGAGCGTCACGCGCAGGCCGAGCGCCGAGATGGCCTGGCCCTCCGCCCACAGGCGGCCCGCCTGCTCGCGCTGCGACTGCCGCAGCGGGGGCAGCCGCTCGATGAGCTCGACCATGTCGGTGTGCTGCGAGCCGGGGCCCCAGGAGTCGCCGAGCGCGACGCGTTCGTGGGACAGCGTGTCGCGGGCGACCCGCCAGCCCTCGTTGACTCCGCCGACGACCAGGCCGTCCGGTACGAAGACGTCGTCGAGGAACACCTCGTTGAAGATCTCGTCGCCGTTGATCTCCTTGAGCGGCCTGACGGTGACGCCAGGGGACGACATGTCCACCAGGAAGTACGAAATGCCGTCATGCTTTGATTTTTCGGGAGAAGTCCGGGCGAGGCAGATGCCCCAATGCGCGTACTGCGCGAGGGACGTCCAGATCTTCTGCCCGCTGAGCGACCACCCGCCCTCCACCTTCGTCGCCTTCGTGGACAGCCCGGCCAGGTCGGAGCCCGCGCCCGGCTCGCTGAACAACTGGCACCACACGATCTCCCCGGTGAACGTCCTCGGCAGGAAGCGTTCCTGCTGCTCGCGGGTGCCGTACGTGACGATGGACGGGACCGCCCAGGCCGCGATGCCGAGGTTCGGCCGCTTGAGGTCGCGGAACTCCTGGTGAATGATCACCTGTTCGAGCGGCGAGGCGCCCCTGCCCCACGGTCTGGGCAGGTACGGCATGATCCAGCCCTCGTTCGCGAACCTGGCCGGCCTGGCCGCCGGCTCCTCGGCCCGCAGCGACTCCGACTCCGCCCTGATCGCGTCCCTGACGGCGGCGGCCTCCTCCGGCAGGTCCGGCTCCATCGCGCGCCGCGTGCCCGCCACCGCCAGCCCGGCCGCCTCCTCGGCCCACGGGCCCGGGTCGCCGGCCAGCATGCGGTCGGACAGGGCCCGGCGGTAGTAGCGGTGGGCGTCGTGCTCGAAGGTGTAGCCGATGCCGCCGAGCACCTGAATCGCGTCCGCCGCACACCGAACCGCGGCATCGGACCCGAGCACCGCCGCCACCGCCACGGCCAGCCGCGTCTCGCCGGGGAGGGTCCTGCCGCCCTCGGCGGTGGGCGCGCCGGTGTCGGCGGGGGGCGTGCCGGTGGCGTCCATGGCTCTGGCGGCGTCCCACACGGCGGCGCGGGCCTGCTCCAGTGCCACCAGCGCGGCGGCGACCCGGTGCTTGACGCCCTGGAACTGCCCGATCGGGCGCCCGAACTGCTCGCGCACCTTGGCATGGTCGGCCGCCGTCGTGACGGCCCACGCCGCGACGCCGCACGCGTCGGCCCCGAGCAGCACCGCGGCGAGCTCCCGTACCGGCGGGTTGGCGAGCACCCGGTCGGCGGGCGGGGTCCGCCGGGGCGTCACGGAGCAGAGCGCCCGGTCGAGATCGACACCCTCGGCGGGATCCGCGGTGACGTCGTCGCGATCCAGCACCGCCCACGCGCCGCCGCCGACCGGCAGAAGGAAGAGATCGGCGTCAGGCGACCCCAGGGCGAGGGTCGCGGCACCCGTCTCGGCGGCGACCACGGCGCCCGTCGAGCCGTTGGCGGGAAGCGCGACGGCCGCGGTCATCGAGCCGTCGGCGAGTGCGGCGACCAGCTCCTCGTGGCGGCCGCCGAAGCGGGCGAGCACCGCCGACGCCAGGACGGTCGGCAGGTAAGGACCGGGGACGCGCCGCTCACCCAGCACCTCCAACGCGACGCACAACTCCAGGAGCCCGTACCCCTGCCCGCCCCACTCCTCCGCCAGATGCAGCCCCAGCAACCCCTGCCCGGCCAAGGCCGCGTGATCGACGGTCCGCTCCGCCAGCCCCCGTACGGAGGCGGCCAGCGCCAGATGTTCCTCGGTCAGCCCGATGCCCATGCGTCCGAATCTAGAAGCTTATTCGGTTGAACTCCAGTGCGTTCTCGACGCGAAGCCCGAGGTCCTCCGGGACGGACGCCAGGGCGGGAAGCTGGTCGAGGTGGTGAACGCCAGGCGGGAGCCGGCCGTCGAGAAGGGCACGGGTCACGTGGGCGGCCACGAGACCGGTGTAGCGGCTCTGCTCGCGCCCGGCCAGCGCGTACGCAGCACGCCGGTCGCCCAGGTAGGCGTCCGCGCGCACCGCGAACCGGTCACCACCCATGTGGACCCGGGAGAGCACTGCTGTCAGCGCCCGCCGCACCTGGGCATGACGGGCGGCCCCGCTGAGCGCGAACAGGCCGGCGGTCAGCGGCGCCGAGTCCAGGCACAGCCGGGTCGTCACCACGGGCACGCCGAGAGTGCGGCGGAGGGTGTGCTGATCGGAGAAGGGGAACGGGTGAGCGGTACGCGTACCGAACCCGGGCAACTCCACCCGCAGGGGCGCGCCGTCCGGACGGGTGGCGAGCTGGCCGACCGTCCAGCGGACGGCGTCCGCGCCATGACGTTCACCCGCGCCGAGCAGCACGGTCAGGTCGATCCGGTCGGCGCCGCCGAGCGCGTCGTGGGCGCGGCGGGCCAGCAGGTTCGTCAGCCCGGGCGCCACGCCGACGCTGAGCACGGCGGTCGCCTCCGCCGTCTTCAGCCCCTCGACCTGGGCGAGCAGGCGATAGGAAGCGCCCACGTCGACCAGGTGGACACCCTGGCCGAGGCAGACGCGCGCGACGGTCGCGTCAGGGGGCTCCACGCACAGCACGACCACGCCGATCTGGTGCTGCTCCAGAACCCGCGCGAACCCGTCGGCGTCGGTGACGTCCACCCTGGCCGCGGCGCCCCCTGCCGTACCCGCGGAGCCGCCGCCATCGGTTGCCGCGATCGCCTCGGCCAGCCTGGAAGCCTTGGCCAGGTCGCGGCCCGCAGGGACGACACGACCAGGAAACCAGCCCGCCAGCGTCTTGACGACGTGGACCCCGACGGCGCCGTACCCGCCTACCACCAGAACGTTCACTAGAGCCATACTCTAAGAAAATCACTAGAGTGGCACTTTAGTCAACCCGGGATCCACTTCAGCCGATCAGCTGCCGCGCGAGCGCGTCGACGGCCCAGCGCTCCCAGTCCTCCTGGGCCCAACCGCGCTCATGCACGAGCAGGTGGTAACACTCGGGGGCGAGCGTGGCCAGCATGATGTCGGCGGCCCTGGCCGGGTTGGCGCGCAGGGCGGTCTTGGCGGCGAGCGCGCCGGCGAAGACCATGAGGACGGTGTGCCGCTGCGCGATGTTGGTCCGCCACAGCTCGGCGATCTCCGGATCCACGGCCGCCGCCGACCGCACCACCTCCAGAAGCGGCGCCACCCTGGCATGGATCCGCACCGCCCCCTTGACCAGTTGTTCGACCAGCTCCTCCGGCGGCGCGGAGAGCGCCTCGGCCACCCACGGCCGGTCGAGGGTGGCGACCGGCGCCGTGTCGCCCGCGACCTCCACGTCCAGCAACTCGGACAGGATGGCCCGCTTTGTGGCGAACGTGAAGTACAGCGTCTGCACCGCCACGCCGGCCTCGGTCGCGATGGCCTGCATGGTCGTGGCCGTGTAGCCGCGCTCCACGAACAACGACCTGGCCGCCGCCAGCATCCGCACTCGTGTGGCGGCGGCCTTCGCCGCCCGTACCCCGGTCCTCGACGTCGCCACCCGAACCTCCACCTTCCCTGTCGCCACTAAAGCATTACTCTAGTGAAGAAGGGTGGCCGGAAAAACCGTTGGCCGTATGCTGCCCCGCCTCGCTACCCTCGCACGTGTCCGAATCGGTGGAGCATGTGGGCGGTCATCCTGCCCTGGAGGGGAGTGAATTAATGCCTGGCACCGCGCCAAGTGCGCCTCGACGTGCCGCGGGCGACTTCCTGCCTCTGAAGCATCACACCTGAATTCGTGAACGCCTGACAGGCCGGACTGCCTGCTGTACCAGCACGCCCGCGTACACCCGCGAGGCTCGCTCGGCGCTCCCTTGCTGCCCTGATCGATTGTTTCCGGCAAGGAGTACCCAGGTTGTCCACCAACGGCAAACCTCGTTCCATCGTCAACACCGAGACGTTCCAGTGCGTACGCTGCGGCCTGACCGTGACGGCGACCGCACCGGACGGCACCCGCCGCAACCACTGCCCGAGCTGCCTGCACTCGCAGCACGTGCTCGACCGCGTGGAGGGCGGCCCCTCGGAGTGCCGGTCGCGGATGATCCCGATCTCGATCGCGGTCCTCCGCACCGGCGACTGGATGATCATCCATCGCTGCACCCGGTGCGGTGAGCTGACGTCCAACCCCATCTGCGGGGACGACAACCAGCTCATCCTCATGCGCATGGCGGTACGCCCGCTCGCGCAGCCGCCGTTCCCGCTCGAGGCGTTCGGCGACCTGTGACATGCCCAGAAGGAACCCGGGCCGGGAAAGGCCGCAACGGCGCAAAAAGGCACATCAGAGGGAACCCGGCGACGCGTTCCGCTGTGCCGGGTGCCGGCTGGACGTGCCCATGTCCGCGCCCGGCACCGCGCACCGCAACCACTGCCCGCACTGCCTGACCAGTCTGCACGTCGACCACCGGATCCCGGGGGACCGGCAGGCGGGCTGCAGGGGCCGGATGGCGGCGCTGAGCGTCACCGTCCGGCAGGACGGGGAGTGGCTGATCATCCATCACTGCCAGTCATGCGGCGGGCTCAGCGCCAACCGCATCGCGGGCGACGACAACGCGCTGGCGCTGCTCCGCATCGCCATCCGCCCGCTGTCCGACAGTCGCCTGCCGGTCAGCGCCCTGCTCGCCCTCTAGACCCGGCTCCTCGCCGGGGCCGCCGCGTGCGACCCCGGCGAGGAGCCGGGCTACCTGGCGACTACACCCTGGTGACGTCATGAGCGGCTACACGACCGTTCCGTACACGATCGCCTACGCCAACGAACTCGTCACCGACCCGACCCGAGCAACGGCCTGATCCCATGGCCCGTCACCAAGACCGTGTTCGAGGGGGAGCCCAAGCGCTCGGCGACGGCTCGCGAGGAGGCACAAGGTGAGCCGCCGTCCAGCCCCACCCGCGTCAGCTCAGCCGCGCCCAGCGCGGCCATACAACGCGAAGAAGCCCTCCGCTTCTGGTCTGAAGACCAGAAGCGGAGGGCTTTCGCATCACCCGGGGAGGGTGGATGTCCAGTCACATCAGGCGGGCGTTTTCCTGGGTGGCCCAAATCTTGTCGTCGGGCGTGTCGCCCCCCGTGATTCTCACGCTGTCGATGCTCCAGTAGTCCGTGCCCGCGTCAGCGACAGCCGGTGACGCGGCGACACCGCCGATAACGAAAGCGGCCAGCAGACCAACGGCAATACGGCGCATACGTCCCCCAACGAATCCCGATTCTGATCAGTTCGGTACACGTCGAGCCTGGCAGACGCCCTGGTCGCGCGACGAGCGGGAATCCTGCCGTTGTTCGCCGCTTTCCTGCCATGGTCCCTGACAGCACGAACAGGAGCCGGGCCACCCGCAGGCGACCCGCCCTATACGCCTGGGAGCCGGTTGGCGGACCGCTCCATGCGGTCCTGGACGACTGGATCCTGTTGGCCGAGCCACTCGCAGAGGAACCGGATGGACTCGTTGTAGATCTCGATCGTCCGGGTGGCCTTGTTCGCCGCCCGGAGATCGCGGGAGGACGACTTCGCCAGGTCCTCAAGGCGCTCCGCAAACACGGTCCATGGTCATCTGGCGACTTTGCGCCACGCTACCCCGTATCGCCAGCCTAGCTTGACTCATTTTCCCTTGTTACAGCCCTAGCTCTACTGGGCTGGACCCGCATCGGCTCCCCCGGCATCTTCGGGTAGTTGGGCGGGTAGGGCATGTCGCCGCGCCCGTCCTCGGCGTAGAGCTCCAGCAGCGGCTCGATGGAGCAGGCCCGGTCGTCGATGGCCGCGTGGACGTCGCCCACCTTGGCGAAGCGGGCGGGCACCGTGCGGATGTCGAAGTCGCGCGGCTCGGCGTCGGCCAGCTCGTCCCAGGTCAGCGGCGTCGAGACGGGCGCGTACGGCTTGGCCCTGACGGAGTAGGCACTGGCTACCGTGCGGTCGCGGGCGTTCTGGTTGAAGTCGATGAAGACCCGGTCCCCGCGCTCCTCCTTCCACCACGCCGTCGTCACCAGGCTCGGGTCGCGGTCTTCGACGGCCCTGGCCAGGGCGATGCCGGCGTGGCGCACCTGGATGAAGTCCCAGCGGGGCTCGATGCGCACGGCGATGTGGATGCCGCGGTTGCCTGACGTCTTCACGAACCCGGCCATCCCCAGCTCGCCCAGCACGTCCCTGGTGAGCAGCGCGGCCTTGCGGGCGGCGTCGAACTCCAGGCCGGGCTGCGGGTCCAGGTCGATGCGCAGCTCGTCGGGGTGCTCGACGTCGGCGGCCCGCACCTGCCAGGGGTGGAAGTCGATGGTGCCCAGGTTGGCGCAGTAGGCGATGGCGGCCACCTCGGTGACCCGCAGGGATTGCGCCGTGCGGCCGCTCGGGAAGGTGACGGTGACGGACTGGAGCCAGTCGGGATGCTTCGGCGGCATCCGCTTCTGGTAGATCGCCTCGGTCTGCACGCCGTCGGGGTGGCGCTTGATGTTGGTCGGCCGGTCTTTGAGCGCCCGCAGCGCGCCCTCGCCGACGCTCACGTAATATTCGACCAGCTCTCGCTTGGTGGCGCCGATCTCCGGAAAGTACACCTTGTCGGGGTTGGTGACCTTGACGGTCCGCTCCCCCACCTCGAGCTCTATGAACGGCGATGCCATGCCACCGAACCTACTACCCGCCTCCGACAAGTCGAGGCGGGCCCGCCCCGGAGCCTCCTCGGTGGCGGGACCGAGGGCTCGACGGGGCGGGCCAACAGATCGTCCGCCGCCGTTCCGGGCGCTGGCGCGCCACCCGGCCGGCCGTGGCGATCCCCGGCGGCGCCAGCACGGGCGTGGGCTGTGCCGCTCTGTGGGATCTGCGGACGATCTCACCCCTTGCCAGGAGGCGATCACACCCCCTTGCCTACAAAGACGCGAATTCACCCCAGAACGGATGCTTCACCCTGCGGAGATCTCTTTTTGCCAGATCTCGTACTCTTGAACCATGGAAAAGGTCGTCAAGAGCGACGCCGAGTGGCGGATCCAGCTCTCCCCTGAGGAGTTCCACGTCCTCCGGGAGGCCGGGACCGAGCGCCCGTTCACGGGGGAGTACGTCGACACCAAGACCGAGGGCGTCTACTCGTGCCGCGCCTGCGGGGCCGAGCTGTTCCGGTCGGACACGAAGTTCGAGTCGCACTGCGGCTGGCCGAGCTTCTTCGAGCCCGCGGACTCCGACGCGGTGAGGCTGATCAAGGACCAAAGTCACGGGATGATGCGGACCGAGGTGCGGTGCGCCAAGTGCGATTCCCATCTGGGGCACGTGTTCCACGGAGAGGGCTATCCGACCCCGACCGACGATCGCTACTGCATCAACTCGGTCTCGCTACGGCTCGAACCCAAGGCGTGATCGGCCCGCGACAGCGCGTACCAACCACCTGCCACGGGTAAACAATCTCCTGTGGTACACATCCATCTCCGCCACCGCTGGGTGACGATCGAGGCCATCGGTCGCGTCGTGACCCAGCGGTGCGACGTGTGCGCGAAGACCCGCGTACGGGTGCGCTGAGCCTCAGCCCGGCGCCGGGTGGGTGACGCTGCAACTCCTGTCGGAGGGGCCGAGGATGTTGGCGAGCACCGGATTCCCGTTCTCCCCGAACCTGGCCTGCACGAACACCACCGGTTTGGCCACCCCGGCGGCTCTCAGGTATTCGAGACCTCGCTTGCACAACGTGATCGCATGGGTGGAATTGTACGCAGAACCCGGTAAATCCGTATAAATGCGCAAATAGCCGCCGACCGTGCGGATGTCTTTGACATGTTTCAGCGCCTTGTCGCGCGGACCCCAGTGCGTACGGAAATACTCCGCCGCTCGCCGATCGGTGTGCGACGAGGGCCCGTCGGCCCGGTAGCCGTCGGTGTCGTCCATCCCGGGCACCGCCAGCACCGCGTCATCCTCCTGCGGCGCGGACCCCTCCACCATGTCGCCGGATTCGGCGGTCGCGGTCTCCTTGGGCGCCGCAGTCTCCCCGGTCTTCTGGGGCACGGCCTGCTGGACCTCGCGCGCCTTCACCTCCGCGCTCGCCCTGGGACCGGCGGTCCCGGCCCGGCCGGGCAGCGCGGAGGCCCGGCTCTCCCGCTCCGCGCCGGCCTGCGACCCGGCCGCCTGCGGCCGCTCCGACGACTCGGCCGGCGCACCGCTGAAGGTCCCGTTGGCGCCGAGCAGCCCGGCCACCCCGCCGGCCAGCGCCAGCGTCCCCAGCACCAGTCCTGGCCTCCTGGCACGGCGGCGGCCCCGCCCATGCCGCGAGCGGCCCGCCACGTGACGACCGCCCGGGCGCCGCCTGCGGCCCGGCCTTTCGGATGTCTCCACCCTGCCCTCCTTGCCCTCGTGGAACGTGCCACGGCGGTCTCAGAAGTCGGCATGAGATTGCCCTAACACAGCGCTGCCACGTCCACGAACAAGGGATTTACCTGATTGTGACAAAGGGGATAGATCAATTCAGTCGGACCGCCAACTTGGGTCTTGCTCTTTCTTGATCCGCTCAACCAGACTGCGAAGGTGTCCCGGGACGAGATCCTGAAATGTCGAGATTTACGCAAGACGTTCGGCGACCTCGTAGCGGTCGACAACGTCACCTTCACCATCGAGGCCGGTGAAACCTACGGCCTCCTCGGGCCCAACGGCGCGGGAAAGACCACCACGATCTCGATGATCGCCGGAATCCTCGAACGCGACAGCGGCGAGGTGCTCATCTCCGGCCGCCCCCTGAGCACGCCGAGCAAGCGGCAGATCGGGTACGTCCCCCAGGACCTGGCCCTCTACCCGGACCTCAGCGCCCGCGAGAACCTGCGCTTCTTCGCCAGGCTGTACGGCCTGCGCCGCGCCGAGGCCCGCCCGCGCATCGACGAAGTCCTGGGGGTCGTCGGCCTGACCGACCGGGCCGACGACGCCGTCAAGGAGTATTCGGGCGGCATGAAACGCCGGCTGAACATTGGCGTGGGCCTCCTGCATCGCCCGCCCCTGCTGATCCTCGACGAGCCCACCGCCGGCGTCGACCCGCAGAGCCGCAACGCCATCCTGGAGAGCGTCGCCGCGCTGGCCGGCGCGGGCGTCGCCGTCCTCTACACCACGCACTACATGGAGGAGGCAGAGCGCCTCTGCGACCGCATCGGCATCATCGACTTGGGCAAGATCAGGGCCGAAGGCACCCGCAGGGAGCTGGTCGGCCTGGTGGGCGAGCTGGACCGCATCTCGCTGACGGCCGAGGGCGCGCAGGCCGTGCCCGCTCTGGAGGCGCTGCCCGAGGTACGCAAGGCGAGCGGCCACGACGGCCACGTCGAGGTGATGGTCGAGGACGCAAGGAAGTCACTGCCCAGGGTGCTGGCGGCGGCCACCGACGCCGGCGTGGTCGTCCGCGCGGTCGAGGTGCACGAGCCGAACCTCGAGTCGGTGTTCCTGCACCTGACCGGCAAAGCGCTGCGGGACTGACATGCGGACGATGCTCCTCATCATGGGCAAGGACCTGCGGCAGCGGGTCAGGGACCGGTCGCTGTTCCTGCTGGCGATCGTGGTGCCGTTCGGCCTGGCCACCATCTTCAGCCTGGTCTTCAGAGGGGTCGACGCCCAGGACACGGCCACGTTCGCGGTGGCCGACCACGACCGGGGCCAGATCGCGACCGCGTTCATCGAGCAGGTGCTGCGCCCGCTGGAGCGGAACGGCGTCATCCGGCTCAGGACGGCCGCCACCGAGCAGGAGGTGCGGGCCGTGATCGAGCGCGGCGACGCCGACGCCGCGTACGTCATCCCCGCCGGATTCAGCCGGGCCGTGCTGAGCGGGCAGGGCACCACGATCCACGTGATCGGGAACGTGGACGCGCAGATCGGCTCGTTCGTGGCCCGCTCGGTCGCCGAGTCGTTCGCCGCCGAGATCCGCTACGTCCAGGTGGCGCTGGCGGCCAAGGGCGGCGGCACACCCGAGGAGGCCGCCCGCGTGCCCGCGCCGGTCACCGTCGAGGACCTCGGCGCGGAGCGGCGGCAGCTGTCGCTGGCGGAGGGGTTCGCCGCCGGGATGGCGGTGTTCTTCCTGTTCTTCACCGTGCAGTTCGGCTTCAGCTCGATCCTGGACGAGCGCCGCGACGGCACCCTTTCCAGGTTGCTGGCCGCGCCGGTCCCCCGCGTGGCGATCGCCCTGGCCAAGCTGCTGAGCGGGATCGTGGTCGGCTTCGTCGCCATGGCCGTGCTCGTCGCCGCCGCCGCGCTGCTGCTCGGCGCGCAGTGGGGGCACCCCGTCGGGGTGTCGCTGCTCATCGTGGCGGGCGTGCTGGCGGCCACCGGAGTCATGGCCCTGGTCGCGACCGTGGCCACCACCGCCGAGCAGGCCGGGAACATCCAGGCGGTGGTCGCGGTGCTGCTCGGCCTGCTCGGCGGCGTGTTCATCCCGATCCAGCAGATGGGCGGCGCGTTCGCGGTGCTGAGCCTGGTCACCCCGCACCGCTGGTTCCTGCAGGGCCTGTCCGACCTGCACGGCGGGAACGCGCCCGTCCTGGCGCCGGCGCCGACGCTAGCGCTGCTGGGCTTCGCCGCCGTGACGACCGGGATCGCCCTGCTGCGGTCGGGAAGGATGCTCCGACCATGACGATCACGGCCATCGCCTGGATCAACCTGGTCAGGCTCTTCCGCGACCGGACCAACATCTTTTTCGTGATCATCTTCCCGATCGTGCTGATCACGGTGTTCGGGCTGTCGTTCGGCTCGGGCTTCAGCCCTCGGCTCGGGGTCACCGGCGGGGACGGGCCGCAGGCCGCCAAGCTCGTGGCGGCGCTGGAGAGATCCGGGCAGATGCGGGTGGAGCGGGTCGGCAGCGAGGCCGAGGCCCGCGAGGGCGTCGAACGCGGCCGGCTGGCCGCCGCGCTGCTCATCCCCGCTGGCTACGACCGTGCCCTGACGAGCTTCACCCCGGTCACGGTGCCCTACGTGAGCCGGAACGAGCCCAACGCGCTGCAGCTCGGCGCCGCGGTCAGATCCGTGGTCTCCCAGGTGACGATGCCCGCACGGGCCGCCGCCTACGTGCGCGACGGGTCATTCGGCGATCTCGTGGCCAGGGCCGAGGCCGCCAGCGTGCCCGGCATCACGGTGGCGTCCAGCACGACCGGCACCGCGGCCATCCCCCGGAGCGTGTCCAGCTTCGACATCGCCGCGACCTCGCAGCTGCTGCTGTTCATATTTCTCACCTCGATGACCGGAGCCGCCGCGCTGATCGAGACCAGGCGGCTCGGGGTGTCGCGCCGGATGTACGCCACGCCGGCGTCGAGCGGCCGAATCCTGCTCGGCGAGGCGGCCGGCCGGGTGGGCGTGGCGCTGCTGCAGGGCCTGATCATCATGGTCGGATCAGGGCTGCTGTTCGGGGTGCGCTGGGGCGACCCGCTCGGCGCCGCCGCGCTGCTGCTGGCGTTCTCCCTGGTGGGCGGCGGGGCGGCGATGCTGGTCGGCGCGGCGATGCGTACCGAGCAGCAGGCGGTCTCGGTCGGCCTGCTGCTTGGCCTCGGCCTGGCCGCGATCGGCGGGACGATGGCACCGCTCGACATGTTCTCCGACACGATGCGCCAGATCGCGCACGTCACGCCGCATGCCTGGGCCCTGGACGGCTTCGCCGAGCTGCTGCGCAGGGACGGCACGATCGCCGACATCCTGCCGCAGCTCGGCGTGCTGGCCGGCTACGCGGCGGTGTTCTTCGCGCTCGGCTCGTGGCGGCTGCGCGCCGCCCTCACCCGCTAAGGGGCCGCTTTACGGCAGGGCGGCGACGATCTCGCGGACCGGCTTGCGAGCACCGGTGTAGAACGGGATCTCGATACGGGTGTGGCGGCGGGCCTGCGCGCCCCGCAGCGTGCGCATCAGGTCGACGATCCGGTGCAGCTCGTCGGCCTCGAACGCGAGCATCCACTCGTAGTCGTTGAGCGAGAAGCAGGCAACGGTGTTGGCCCGCACGTCGGGGTAGTCGCGCGCCATCCTGCCGTGCTCGGCGAGCATCGCCCGCCGCTCGGAGTCCTCCAGCAGATACCACTCGTAGGAGCGCACGAACGGGTAGACGCTCACGTAGGCCCGCGGCTCCTCCTCGGCCAGGAAGGCCGGGACGTGCGACTTGTTGAACTCGGCCGGCCGGTGCAGCGCCATCGCCGACCAGACGGGCCTGCTGTGCCTGCCCAACGCGGTGCGCCGGAACCTGGCGTAGACGTCCTGCAGGTCCTCAGGGGTCGGCGCGTGCCACCAGAACATGTAGTCGGCGTCGGCCCGCAGCCCGGCCACGTCGTAGACCCCCCTGGTCACGACGTCCTTGCCGGCGGCCTGCTCGAGCAGCTCCTCGACCTCGCCCGCCAGGCCATCGCGGTCGACGGGACACGGCTCGGTCGCCTGGAAGACCGACCACATGGTGTAACGGATCACCTGGTTGAGATCGCGGGCCTTGGGCCGCGGGGCTCCCTCTGTCATGGTGCCTATTCTCCTCGTTGAGACAGGTGGTCCAGAATCCGGCCGGCGGCCGTGCGGGCGATGCCGATGCAGGCCGGGATGCCGAGCCCGTCGTAGGCGGCGCCGCACACGGCCAGCCCCGGCTGTACGGCCACCGCCGCGCGCACCCTGGCCACCCGGTCCAGGTGGCCCACGTTGTATTGGGGCAGCCCGCCGCCCCAGCGCGTGACCCGGCTGTCGACCGGCAGCCCGCGCGCGCCCATGACGTCGCCCATCTCGGCCATGGCCAGCGATACCAGCTCGGCGTCGTCGCGATGGAGCAGGTGCTCCTCGCCGATCCTGCCGATCGAGCAGCGCAGGATCACCAGGTCCTTGGCCAGGTGGGGCCACTTCACCGAGCTGAACGTGACCGCCTTGACCGGCCGCCGCTCGACAGGCGGCACCAGGTAGCCGCTGGTGGCGGGCGGCTCGGGGAAGGCGGAGAGCGGGTAGGCGAGCGTGACGACGGCCATGCTGGCGTACTCGATCCTGGCCAGCTCGTCAGCCGCCTTGGGCGCCTCGGCCATGAGCAGCCTGGCGGCGGCATGGCCGGGCGTGGCCACGATCACCGCGTCGGCCTCGACGATCTCGGGCCTGGGCACCGGCCCGGTCACCAGCCGCCAGCCCTGCTCGGTCCGGTGCAGCTCGCGTACGGTGACGCCGGTCCTGATGTCGGCGCCCGACGCCTTGGCGACCGCCTCGGGGAGGGCGCCCATGCCGTTCCGCAACGTCGTGAAGACCGGCCCGGCGTCCTTGGGCGTCTCTTCGACGAGGTGCCTGGCCGCGGCCAGCAGCGAGCGCTCGGCGCGGGCGACGGCCGCGACCCGCGGCATCGTCGCCTCCAGCGACAGCATGTCGGAACGGCCCGCGTAGACGCCGCCGAGCAGCGGCTCGACCAGCCGTTCCACGACCTCGCCGCCCATCCGGGCGCGGATGTAGGCCGCCACGGACACGTCGGTGCGCACCAGCGTCGCCGGCAGGATCTGGTCGAGCGGCACGCGCAGCAGGCCGCCCGGCGAGATGATGCCCGATTTGGCCAGCTCAGTCAGGTCGGCGGGCACGCCCATGACCTGCCCCTTCGGCATTGCCCGCAGTGCGCCCCTGGTGTAGATGGAGGAGCGGTTGGCGCCCGGGAACACCAGATCGTCGCCCAGCCCGACCGCCCTGGCCAGCTCCGCGCCCTCGGGCCGCCTGGCCAGCATGGCCTCCGCGCCGGCGTCGACGCTCACCCCCGCGACCTCCGAGGCGTGCAGCTTGCCGCCGATGCGCGGGCCCGCCTCCAGCACGGTCACCTTGACCCGCTCGCCCGCGCCCTGCCGGATGTACCACGCGGCGGCGAGACCGGAGATCCCCCCGCCGATGACGACCACGTGCGCCCGATTCCCTTCCACGTCTCCTGACGCTACCGCCTCATCGGCTCGGCCAGCCGCTCGGGGCCGCGAGGGAGTGCCGCCGTCTGGAGGAGCGGCGGGAGCGGAGCGACCAGAGCGGGGGAAGACGGCGGCATATGGCGACCGAGCCGCCGAACGAAGTGAGGCCATGGACACTACGAGGGAGTGCCGCCGAACGGAGTGAGGCCATCAAACACAGTGACCGTACCGTGATTCATGACATCAAACCGGGGTGATCCGCAGGCCGTCTTAAGGACATGAGGAGAATCCGGTACGGCATCGCGCTCTCGGCCGCCTGCGCGACCCTGCTCCTGACGGGCTGCGGCGGGTCCGGGAGCTATGCGAAGAGCGGCGCCGCGCCCGCCGCGATGTCGCAGGCGGAGTCCGCCCCCGCCGAGGCCCAGATCCGCCAGAAGCAACCTCAGCAGCGGAAGCCGGGCGACGCGGACGGGATCGTCTCGAACGTCAAGGTGACCCAGCAGGAGCGGCAGGTCATCTACACGGGCAGCATGACCGTACGGGTCAAGCAGGTCGCCGCCGCCGTCGAGCAGGCCAAGCAGATGGTGACCGCGGCCGGTGGCTACCTGTCCAAAGAGGAGAGCAGCTCGGCCAGCGACAGCCGGGCCTCGGCCACCCTGGAGTTCAAGATCCCGCCGGACAAGTACGGCGGGATGCTGGGCCGGCTGGGCAAGGAGCTGGGCACGCAGATCTCCATGAAGCAGGCCACCGAGGACGTCACGCTGCAGGTGGCCGACGTCGAGAGCCGGCTGAAGTCGGCGCAGCAGTCGCTCGAGTCGCTGCGCTCGCTGCTGAAGCGGGCTGACACGATCGGCCAGGTGCTGGATGTGGAGCGGGAGATCTCCGCTCGCGAGGCGGACCTGGAGTCGCTGCAGGCGCAGCAGAAGGAGCTGGCCACTCAGGTCTCCATGGCCACGCTGACGCTCCGGCTGCTCGGTCCCGTCGCCGTCGCGGAGGAGCCGGAGGAGGAGTCGGCCGGGTTCCTCGGCGGGCTCAAGGCCGGGTGGCGGGGGCTGGTCTCGTTCACGATGGGGCTGCTCACGGTGCTCGGCGCGGTGCTGCCGTGGCTGATCGCGTCGCTGCCCCTGCTGGCGCTGGTGATCTACCTGGTACGGCGCGACCGCACAAGGAAACCCCGGATCACCACGCGGCCGCCGGCCCCGCGCCCCGGCGACCCGGGCCCGGAAGCCGCCTGACCCGCCGCCGCACGCCCGGGCCACCGTCACCACCGGACGTCCGACCGCCATCACCACCGGACGCACGACCGCCGCCGCCAGACGCCCCGCCACCGTCTCAGGGACCCGGTGGTACGCGCCCTGGCGTCATGAGCCCTGGTGTCAGGGTCTCGGTGTCAGGCCTCGGGGGCGGTCTCGTGGACGAGGTCGGTCAGGCGCTTGAGCTGGTCGGGATCGGTCGAGGGCAGCACGCCGTGCCCCAGGTTGAACACGTGGCCCTCGGCCGCCCGCCC
>NZ_VCJS01000147.1 GCF_005893125.1 Nonomuraea basaltis
TTAGGGTGGGGTGGGCGGGCTCGGAGGTTTAAAAAAGAGACAGGGCCTGGCGGGTAGGCCGGCCCCTGCGGCGGTGGCGGATACGGGTTGCCGCCCTGCGGCTGCGGCTGGCGATAGCCCGGCGGCGGCCATGGTCGCGAAGGTGGCCGCTGTGGCTGCCCTGGCCCTTGTGGCGGGGGTGGATATTGCCCGTTCCCTGTCACCGTGTCTCCCCGTTCACCCGGTTGTCGGTAATGCCTAGCTTTGCCCCGCGACTTGACGGACCCTTGGCGAATTTGGGGCAAAAGCATACTCATTTATCACCCGTCACGGATGTAGCAGTGCTCGGTTACAGTCCGAAATCATTCGAGGTGATCTCCGCTATCTCCCGGTCCCCGCGGC
This sequence comes from Nonomuraea basaltis, assembly GCF_005893125.1. Taxonomy (GTDB): domain Bacteria; phylum Actinomycetota; class Actinomycetes; order Streptosporangiales; family Streptosporangiaceae; genus Nonomuraea; species Nonomuraea basaltis. Next base: position 382 of record NZ_VCJS01000147.1, read on the forward strand.
GGGCGGTGTCCTAGCTTCTTTGGCATGAATCTCCAGCAGCTCCGCTATGTGGTCGCGACTGCGGAGCACCGCACCATGACCGACGCGGCCAGGTCGCTCTATATCGCGCAGCCTGCGCTGTCCCGCGCGATCCGCGACCTTGAGCGGGAGCTCGGCATGACGCTCTTCGCTCGTTCAGGCCGTGGCGTGGTCGTCACCGCACAGGGCCGCCGGGTCGTCAAGCTGGCGAGGGAGGCGCTCGATGCCGTCCACGAGATCGAGGGCCTGGCCAACCACGGCGGCGTAACAGAGGTGGAGCTCCGCATCGCCTCCACACCCAACCTCGAGCCCGGTCTCGCGGGGCGGCTGTTGCCCGCCTACGCGGCCGAGCACCCGGGCGTACGCGTCCAGATCGTGCGCTGCGACGGCAGAGAGGGCGTCGTCAGCGCCATCCGGGATCAGCGGGCAGACCTCGGGCTCACCGATCTGCCCGTGCCCGCCGACCTCGTCACCCATCCGCTCGAACGCCAGGAGATCGTGCTGATCTCCCCGCCCGGGCTCGAACTCCCCAACCCGGTGCCGATGGGCAAACTGCACGGCATGCGCCTGGCGCTGCCGGCCCGCGGCAGCACGCGGCGCAGGGAGCTCGAGGCGATGTTCGGCAAGTACGCGGTGACCCCGGTGGTCGTGCTCGAAACCGACGAGCGCAACGGCTGGCTCAACGCGGTCCGCGCCGGCCAGGCGTCCCTGCTCTGGTACCGCGGCATGGCCGAGCAGGCCGGTCGCGCGGGCCTGGTGGTGCGGTCGCTCGAACCCGCCGTGCGTCGCGTCATAGCCGTCGTGCACGCCCGTCGCCGCCTGCCGCTCATCGCCCAGGACTTCCTGGCGACCGCAGAGAAGGGAACAGCCGCCTGAACCTAATTCGGAACGCTCCATTACCCGACTACCAACCCCCCGAATGATCCGATCGCCAACCCCCCGACCGCACCAACGCCTTGGGCCCGGAACAACCGAGCCCGGGGGACCCGGCCACCACGCCGTGTCCCCGAGGGCCGCCGAAGATATGAGCCCCTCGCTCACTCCCTGATGGTCAGCACCTCGCCGGAACCTGCCCGCGTGCCCTTGACCGGCATGCGACAGGCGCCGCCGGGGCCCGTCGCCGCGCCGCTGCCGGCCGCCTGGCAGGCGCGGCGGTCAAGGTACGCATGGCACCCTCAACGGGACACCGGCAGCCGCACCACGACCCGCAGCCCGGGGGAGGCGTCCTCCAGGGCGACCGTGCCGCCGTGCGCCCGCACGGTCTCGCGCACGATGGCCAGCCCGAGCCCGGCGCCGCCCTCGTCCCGGCTTCGGCCGGAGTCGAGCCTGGTGAAGCGGTTGAACACCCGCTCGCGGTCCTGCTCAGGGATGCCGGGGCCGTCGTCGGTCACCGTCAGCACGCCGTCGGCGGTCAGCGCCACCTCGACCTTGGAGGTGGTGTGGCGTACCGCGTTGTCCATGAGGTTCGTCAGGACCCGGTTCAGGTCGAGCGCGTCGCCGCGGACCACGACCGGGTCGCAGACCGTCAGGCGGGCCTCGCCGTACCTGTCGGCGATCTGGCGTACCACCTCGTCGAGGTCGACCGGCTCGTTCCTGGCAGGGACGCCGCCGCGCTCGTCCAGCCGGGCCAGCGCGAGCAGGTCCTCGGCCAGCCTGGACAGGCGCATGGCGTCCTCCAGCACGCCCTCGGCGGTCTCCTGCCAGTCCTGGCCTTCGGGATGGCCGAGTGCCACCTCCAGCTGCAGCCGGATGCTGGCGAGGGGGCTGCGCAGCTCGTGCGCGGCGTCGGAGACCAGCGCCCGCTGGCGCTGCTCGGCCTCCTCCAACCGGGCCAGCATGCCGTTGAGCGTGGTGGCCAGCGAGTGCACCTCGTCACGTGACTGCGGCACCGGCAGCCGGCGTGACCTGGCCGTGTGCGTGATGTCGGCCGCGCCCTTGCGCAGTGCGGCGATCGGGTGCAGCGTCCGGCCGATCATGATCCAGCTGGCCACGGCGAGCAGCACGACCAGCGCGGGCGTGCCGACCAGCAGGACCCGGCCGGCCGTGCCGAGGCTGGTCCGGATCTCGTTGATCGGCCTGGCCGCCACCACGGTCTGCCCGCGGTCCGCGCTGAGCACCACCACCCGAAGGAATCCGGGGAGCGCGTACGGCCGCCCGTCCAGCTGCGTGGCCCGCCCGTCGCGCAGCACCTTCGCCCTGGCCCGCGCGTCCAGCAGCGGCACCAGCCGGTCGGCGCCGTACGTGACGTGCGTGATGCGGCCCTGCGCGTCGATGACCTGCACGACGGTCCCGTCGTGGGTGGTGATCGGGCTGGTCAGCGTGCCGGCGTCGGCCGCCACCCGCACCGCCTGGGCCTGCTGCCCGACGCTCTCGTCCACGGTGTCCATCAGGGCCCGGTCCAGGACGCTGAGCAGCACCGACGCCGACAGCGCGAGCGCCAGCGCGAGCACCGCGGCGGCCGCCATGGTGAGCCGGAACCGCAGCCCCTGCCGCCGCCACCACAGGAGCGGCGAGTCAGCCACCGTCGCCCGCAAGCCGGTAGCCGGCGCCGCGCACCGTCTGGAGCGCGTTCCTGCCGAACGGGGCGTCGATCTTGCGCCGCAGGTAGCCGACGTAGACCTCGACCACGTTCGGGTCGGTGTCGAAGGTGTCCCACACGTGCTCCAGGATCTCCGACTTCGACACCACCTCGTCGCGCCTGCGCATCAAGTACTCCAGCAGCGCGAACTCCCGCGGCGTCAGCTCGATCGAGCTGTCTCCCCGCTCGACCCGGCGCCGCGCGGGGTCCAGCGACAGGTCGCCGGCCACAAGCACCGCCGGCCGCCGCCCCGCATCGCGCCGCAGCAGCGCCCGCAGCCTGGCCACCAGCACCACGTACGAGAACGGCTTCGTCAGGTAGTCGTCCGCGCCCAGGTCCAGCCCGTCGGCCATGTCGTACTCGCCGTCCTTGGCCGACAGCATGAGGATCGGCACCCAGTTCTCCTCCGCGCGCAGCTGCTTGCACACGTTGTAGCCGGACAGCCTCGGCAGCATGATGTCGAGCACCACGACGTCGTAGTCGCCCTGCCTGGCCGCGTGCAGCCCCTCCTCGCCGTCGTGGGCGAGGTCCACGGCGAAGCCCTCGGCCTGGAGCCCGCGCTGCAGCGCCGCCGCCATCCGCCGTTCGTCCTCGACGACCAGTACTCTCATGACCTGATTCTCCCGTCCTGTCCCTGAGACCCCGCTGAGAAGGCTGAGAGGGGTCTCAGACAGTCTCAGGTTCGCCTAAGGATGCACGACGCAGGCTGTGAGCATCGACATACCGTTAAGGAGTGAGATGCGAAGAGGCACGTTCGTGAGGTGGGGGGTCCCGATCGCGGCCGCAGCAGTGATCGGAGCCGCTATCGGCGCAGGCCCCGTCATCGCCGCCGTGAGCGGCGATCCCGCGCTGCCGGAGCGTTCGGCAGAGCAACTGCTGGCCGACGCCGTGGCGGCGACCAGCAAGTCGCAGGGCATCGCGCCGATGTCCGGCACCGTGCAGCAGACGGCCTCGCTCGGCCTGCCGGCGCTGCCGCAGACCGGCGGCGAGACGTCGCCGCTCAGCCTGCTGTCCGGCTCGCACGAGGTGAAGGTCTGGTACGGCGGCGACAACAAGATGCGGGTCGCCATGCCGACCCAGCTGAACGAGACCAACCTGGTCGTGAACGGCGACCAGGCCTGGTACTGGGACAGCGCGACCAACACCGCCACCAAGATGACGATCAAGGCGGGGACTGAGCAGCAGCACGCCACGCCCATGCCGCAGCCGACCGACGTGACGCCGCAGCAGGCGGCGGAGCGGGCGCTGGCCGGGGTCGGCGAGCACACCACCGTGCGGGTGATCAACACGGCCGAGGTGGCCGGCCGCCCGGTCTACCAGCTCGTGCTGTCGCCCAAGGCGGAGGGCTCGCTGGTGCAGGAGGTACGCATCGCGCTCGACGGCGAGACGTACGTTCCGCTCCAGGTCCAGGTGTACGCCAAGGGCTCGGCGGAGCCGGCGTTCCAGGTGGGCTTCACCCAGGTGACGTTCACGCCGCCGGCGGCCGAGAACTTCACCTTCACCCCGCCCGCGGGCGCGAAGGTGGAGGAGGCCACGCTCGGCGAGCAGGGCACCGGCCAGCACGCCGAGGAGCGCGCCGACCACGCCACCGACGTCGCGAGCCAGGTCAAGTCCGTCGGCGAGGGCTGGGCGAGCGTCGCGGTCGTGCCGTTCTCGCTGTCCGACCTGACGGCCGAGGCGGAGAAGGAGTCCGGCGGCGCCGATGGGAAGGCGCTGCTGGATAACGTGCTCAAGTCCGCCACCCCGGTGAGCGGCACGTGGGGCTCCGGCAAGCTGATCAAGACCAAGCTCGTCACCGCCCTGCTGACCGACGACGGCCGCCTCCTGGTCGGCGCGGTCACCCCCGAGGAGATCATCAAGGCGGCGGGCGTCAAGTGACCGCCGTCATGCAGGAAACGGGGGCGCCCTTCGGGGCGGCCCCGCCCTCGGGGCCCCCGGGGGACGATGCCATCGTCACGCACGGCCTGACCAAGCGCTTCCGCGGCGGCCAGATCGCGGTGGACGCGCTGGACCTGACCGTGCCGCGCGGCTCGGTGTTCGGCTTCCTCGGGCCCAACGGCTCGGGCAAGACCACCACGATCCGCATGCTGCTCGGCCTGGTCGCGCCCACGGCCGGCACCTACTCCGTGCTCGGCCTGCCGCTCGCCCAGGCGCTGCCCCGGGTGGGGGCGCTGGTCGAAGGGCCGGCCTTCTATCCGTACCTGTCCGGCGCGGCCAACCTGATGCGGTTCGACTCCGCCGACCCGACCGCGCCGCGCGCCACCGCCAAGCGGCGCATCGCCGAGGCGCTCGACCGGGTGGGCCTGTCGGCCGCCGCGGGCAAGCGCTACCGCAACTACTCGCTCGGCATGCGCCAGCGCCTGGCCATCGCGGCCGCCCTGCTCGGGCCGCGCGAGCTGCTCATCCTTGACGAGCCCACCAACGGGCTCGACCCGCAGGGCACCCGCGAGGTACGCGCGCTGGTCAAGGAGATCGCCGCCGGCGGCACCACCGTCTTCGTCTCCTCGCATCTGCTGGCCGAGGTCGAGCAGATGTGCACGCACGCGGCGATCATGCGTACCGGCAGGCTGGTCGCGCAGGGCACGATCGCCTCGCTGAGCAGCGGCCTCGTGGCCCGCGTCAAGGTCGAGACGCCGGACGTGGCGGACGCCGCGCGGGTGCTCGGCACGCTGGGCCTGGCCGACGTGCGGCCGGGGGACGGGGAGCTGACCGCCGAGTTGGGCGGGCACGCGCCCGAGAAGATCAACGCCACGCTGGTGGAGCAGGGCGTCGCCGTACGGGGGCTGGCGGTCGTCCGGCCGAGCCTTGAGGACGTGTTCGTCGGACTGACAGGGGAGGGCTTCGATGTCGACGGCTGAGACGCGGACCCGGCGCACGCCTGGGCTGGTGCCGGTGACGGAGACCCTGCGCACCACTGAACGCCACCCGCCCGGACAGGCCGAGCAGCTCGCGCCGGCCGAACTTCCGCCGCCCGCCCGCGCGCCGTGGGCGTTCTGGCGGCTGCTCGGCTCGGAGCTGGGCCTGACGTTCCGCCGGCCGCGCAACCTGGTGCTGCTGGCCGTGCTCGCCGCCGTGCCGATCATCCTCGGCGTCGGGCTGCGGATCGCCGCCGGCTCCGGCGACGAGGAGATGACCGGCATCATCCAGGATGTCGCCGGCAACAGCCTCATGCTGACGTTCCTGTCCTTCTCCTTCCTCGTCCTGCTGCTGATGCCGGTGGCCGTCAGCGTGGTCGCGGGCGACTCGATCGCGGGGGAGGCGGGCACGGGGACGCTGCGCTACCTGCTGGCCGCGCCGGCGGGGCGCACGCGGCTGCTGGTGGTCAAATACCTCAACGCGGTCGTCTTCGGGTATGCGGTCGCCGCGGTGGTGGCGCTGTCCGCGCTGCTGACCGGGTTGATCCTGTTCCCGGCCGGGTCCGTGACGCTGCTCTCGGGGACCACCATCTCGATGGCGGAAGGGCTGCTGCGCATCCTCATCACCGTCGGGTACGTCGGCGCCGCCATGGCCGCGCTGGCCGCCGTCGCGCTGGCGCTGTCGGTGTTCACCGAGGTGCCCATCGGGGCCATCGCCGGCACCTTGGTGCTGATCATCGTCTGCCAGGTGCTGCGGGCGATCCCGGACCTCGCCCCGATCGCCCCGTACCTGCTGCCGACCAGGTTCACCGACTTCGACGCGGTGCTGCGCAGCCCGATCGACACCGGCGCGCTGCGGGACGGGCTGCTGGCGTTCGGGGCGTACATCGCGCTGTTCGGCTCGATCGCGTGGGCCCGCTTCTCCGGAAAGGACATCACGTCCTGACCCACCTCGGGCGCGCCGGTGAGGGCGGTTCAGCTTGCGGAGCCGGGAAGGACGGCGGCCAGCTCCGGGATGCGGGCGCGGTAGCCGTCGAGCAGCTTGCGGGCCGTGGCCACCGAGTCGACCAGCGGGTGCATGGCGAACGCCTCGACGGCCAGGCGCGCGGAGCCCGTCAGCGCGGCCTCGATGGTCGTCTGCTCCACCGCCTTCACCTGCTGGACGAGGCCGAGGAAGCGGCCCGGCAGCGGGCGGGTGGCCAGCGGCCGGACGCCCGCGCCGTCGACCGCGCACGGGATCTCCACGACCGCGTCCTCGGGCAGGCCGGGCACCGCGGCGCCGTTGCGCACATTGAGGATCATGGTGGCGGGCTCGCCTCGGGCGATGGCGGCCATGAGGGCGAGCGCGATGCCTTCGTACCCGCCCGCCTCCAGGTCGGTGGTGTCCCGCTCGCCGGCGGCGGTGACGTCGCGGGCCTCGGCCATGTACGTCGCGTCGCGCTGCCTGCGCGCCCTGTCCCACTCGGCGAGGGCACGGTCGGGGCGGGCCCGCACGGCAGCGTAGAAATCGTCCTGCTGGCTGAGCAGCGACTCCCCGCGGGTCTGCCCGGAGATCGCGGCGACGGACTCCCGGGTGAAGTAGTAGTAGTACAGGTATTCGTTGGGCAGCGCCCCCAGCGTGCGCACCCAGTCGGCGCCGAAGACGCGGGCCTCCTCCACCCGCCGCAGCGCCATGTCGTCGGCGAGCAGCCGGGGCAGCACGTCGCGCCCCTGGTGGGTGAGCCCGCGCAGCCAGCCGAGGTGGTTGAGCCCCACGTAGTCGGGCGACACCCGCGCCGGGTCGAGCCCGAGGGCGGCCGCGGCCCGCCTGATCAGCCCGATCGGCGAGTCGCAGATGCCGATCACGCGGTCGCCGAGCACGCGCCGCATGGCCTCGGTGATCATGCCGGCGGGGTTGGTGAAGTTGATGACCCATGCGTCAGGCGCGAGAGCGGCCACCCGCTCCGCCACGCGCACCGCGACCGGAACGGTACGCAGGCCGTAGGCGATGCCGCCGGGACCGGTCGTCTCCTGGCCGAGCAGGCCCAGCTCCAGCGCCACCCGCTCGTCGGCGGTGCGACCGGCCAGGCCGCCGACGCGGATGGCCGAGAAGATGAAGCTCGCATCGCGCAGCGCGGCATCCAGGTCGGTGGTGGTGATCACCCGGGGTGCGTCGTCGTGCCCGGCGGCGAGCCCGCGCAGCACGTGCCAGATGGCCTCCAGCCGGTCCGCCGACACGTCGTACAGCACCACCTCCTCCACCCGGGGCTTCGCCCGATCGCGCAGGAGGGCGCCGTACACGAGCGGCACCCGGAAGCCGCCTCCCCCGAGAACGGCCAGTCTCATCGGCACCCCTTCCTCACGTGAGCAGCACCTCGGCGCCCGCGGCCGCGCAGTTGCGCAGTGTCGTCTCGTCGGCGCCCGCGTTCGTGACGACCACGTCGATGTCATCGGGGCCGCACACCCGCAGCGCGCCGGTGCCGGGGAACTTGTGCCGGTCCACGAGCAGCACCACCTGCCCCGCCGCCGCGATCATGGCGCGCTTCAGCGGCACCTCGGCGAGCGTGGTGTCGACGAGCTGCCCGTCGGGACGCACGCCGCTGGCCCCCAGGAACACGCGGTCGGCGACCACCTGGCTCAGCGCCGCCTCGGTCAGCACCCCGACCAGCGAGTGGTACGGCCTGCGCAGCATGCCGCCCAGCATCAGCAGCTCGACCGCCGGATCGGAGCGGAGCACGTCGAGGACGGCCAGGCTGGAGGTGACCACGGTGACGCGGCGGCCGCGCAGCCGCCGGGCCAGCCGCATGGTCGTCGTCCCGATGTCGAGCAGCACCACGTCGCCGTCGCTCACCAGTTGCGCGGCGCGGGCGGCCACGGCCTCCTTGTCCTGCTCGTCGACCGGCGCCACCTCGGCGAAGGGCCGGGCGGTGTCGGCGTCCACGCCGGCCAGGGCGCCGCCGCGGACGCGCTGCAGCGTGCCGTCGCGGTCGAGCACCTCGAGGTCCCTGCGGATGGTCGACGGGCTCACGCCGAGCTGGCTGGCGAGATCGCGAACGCTCGTGGCACCTGAGAGCCGGACGCGGCGCATGATCTCGGCATGCCGGAGGCGCTGGAGCACGGCGCGAGTGTATCAGTCATATTCGCGCATAAGTAAGCATCTAGCTCCACAAGGCCGCGTGAAACACTTGAACTGTGCGAGTAAACGTGCAAGATTGCGCACATCTCGGTGTGTCGAGGAGGACCCATTCCCGTGTCTGTCCAGGCGTACGACCCTCTCGCCGGCGAGCGGACCCCAGAGGGCCCGCAGTTCGACGTCTTCCTGGCCGGCACGGTCTTCCTGGACATCATCTTCACCGGCCTGCCCGCGATGCCCGAGGCGGGCACCGAGATCTGGGCCGAGGGCATGGGCTCGTGCCCGGGCGGCATCGCCAACCTCGCCATCGCGACCAGCCGGCTGGGCCTGCGCACGTCGCTGGCGGCCGCGTTCGGCGACGACGACTACGGCGACTTCTGCTGGCGCACGCTCGAACGGCAGGAATCGGTTGACCTGTCCAGGTCGCGGCGCTTCGAGCACTGGCACTCGCCGGTGACGGTCTCCATGGCGGTGGAGCGCGACCGCAGCATGGTGACGCACGGCCATCCCCCGCCCATGCCGGCGTCCGAGATGATCGGCAAACCGCCCCGCTCAAAGGCGGTGATCGTGACGCTCTCCACCGCCGAACCGCTCGGCGCGCCCGGCAGCGCGTCCAACTGGGCCGAGCTGGCGCACCGCGACGGCGCCCTGATCTTCGCGGACGTGGGCTGGGATCCGTCGGGCGACTGGTCGGCGTCCTTGCTGGACCAGCTGTCGGTCTGCCACGCGTTCATGCCGAACGCGACCGAGGCGATGGCCTACACGCGCACCGACACGCCGCGCGACTCGCTGTACGCGATCGCCGACAAGGTCCCGCTGGCCGTGGTGACCGACGGCGCCAACGGCGCGATGGCCATCGACTCCATGACGGGCGAGGAGGCGTTCGTGCCGGCGCCGCGGGTGACGGCGCTCGACCCGACCGGCGCGGGCGACGTCTTCGGCGCGGGATTCGTGCTCGGCACCCTGTGCCGCTGGCCGCTGAACGACCGGCTGGCGTTCGCGGGGGTGTGCGCGGCGCTGGCCGTGCAGCAGTTCGGCGGCTCGCTGGCCGCGCCCGGCTGGGGGGACATCGCCGACTGGTGGCACGAGGTGCGGGCGGCGGCCGGCCACAGCGGCGCGTACGGCAGCTCGCTGGCCCGCCGCTACGCCTTCCTCGACCGGCTGGTGCCCACCGTCCCGGTCGGCGCGGTCCGCCGCGCGGCCGCCACCATCGCCCGGTACGCCGACGTCGGAATGGCCCGGAAGCGGCCGGACGCGAACCCCGCCGACCCCGAGGACGAGGACCCGGACACGCCGCGCGTGCCTGCGCAAAAGGAGTAACGCCATGATCCCCTCGACGCGACGGTCACGCCTTTTCCTGCCGCTCGCCGTGCTCATCGCAAGCACCCTGGCCGCGTGCGCGCCCGGCTCCTCGGCCCCGCCCGCGCCGTCCACAGCACCGTCATCTGGGCAGCCGAGCGCGGTGCGCACCGACGCCGCGGCGCTCGGCAACGTCACGCTCACCGTCTGGGACCAAGAGGTACGCGGCGGTCAGGCGGCCCAGATGAAGCAGCTCAACGCCGCGTTCGAGGCTGAATACCCCAACATCAAGCTCAACCGGGTGTCCCGCTCCTTCGACGACCTCAACACCACCCTGCGCCTGGCGCTGAGCGGCAACGAGCCGCCGGACGTGGTGGAGGCCAACAACGGCCGCTCCTCGATGGGGGCGTTCGTGAAGGCCGGCCAGCTCCGCCCGCTGGACGCCTACGCCGAGGCGTACGGGTGGAAGCGACGCTACCCGGAGTCGGTGCTGCGCTACTCGCGCTACAGCGCCGACGGCAAGCTGTTCGGCGAGGGCAACCTGTACGGCCTGCCCCAGGTCGGCGAGGTCGTCGGCATCTTCTACAACCGCGCCAAGCTGACCAAGCTCGGCCTGGCGCCGCCGAAGACCTGGCCCGACTTCGAGGCGGCGCTGGCCACGGCCAAGGCGGCCGGCGAGGTGCCGATGCAGCTGGGCAACCTCGACAAGTGGCCGGCCATCCACGTGTTCGGCACCGTGCAGAGCCGCATCGTGCCCGCCGATCAGATCGGCACGCTGGCCTTCGGCCGCAAGGGCGCCTCCTGGAACACGACGGAGAACACCCAGGCCGCCGAGCAACTCGCCGGCTGGGTTGAAAGGGGCTACTTCAACAAGGGGTTCAACGGGCAGGGCTACGACCCGGCGTGGCAGGCGTTCGGGAAGGGTGAGGGCGTCTTCATGATCGCGGGCACCTGGCTGCTCGCCGACCTGCAGAAGACGCTCGGCAAGGACCTGGGATTCATGCTGCCGCCCGTGGCGGGCGACACCGCGCCGGTCGCCACGGGCGGCACGGGGCTGCCGTTCGCGATCACCGCCAAGAGCCCCAACCCGGACGCGGCGGCGGCGTACATCAACTTCATCACCAGCGCCGACGCGATGAAGGTGCTCACCGCGACCGGCAACCTGCCGGTCGCCGACACCGACGAGCAGAACGTGCCGGTGGGGCCGCAGCAGGACGTGTTCACCGCGTTCAGCACGGTGACCGCGAAGGACGGGCTGGTGCCGTACCTGGACTACGCGACGCCGACGTTCGCCGACACGCTGGGGGCGGCGCTGCAGGACCTGCTGGCCAAGAAGGCGACGCCGGAGGAGTTCCTGGCCGCCTTGGAGAAGGACTACAAGACGTTCGCCGAGAGCAACGGGTGAGCCCAGAGCAAGGGGTGAGCATGGCCCGGCCTCCGGGGGAGCCGCGCCGCGTCGCCTACCTCTACCTGCTGCCAGCCTTCGCCGTCTACGCGGCGTTCCTGCTCTACCCGATCGGCCGCGCGGTGCAGCTGTCGCTCTACGACTGGGACGGGCTGTCGCTCGGCCGATGGGCCGGCCTGGACAACTACGCCGCGATCCTCGCCGACGAGGGGTTGCGGGCCGCGTTCGCGCACGCCCTGGTGCTCATCGTGTTCTACGCCCTCGGGCCGCTGGCCATCGGGCTGATGCTGGCCGCGATACTCAACCACGCCAAGGTGCGCGGGCTGGGGTTCTTCCGGACCGTCGTGTTCCTGCCGCAGGCGGTGGCCATGGTCGTGGTGGCGGTGGCCTGGCGGCGCGTGTACGCCCCCAACGGCACGCTGAACGCGCTGCTGGGCGCGCTCGGGCTGGACTCGCTGACACGGGGCTGGCTGGGGGACTACGCGTTCGCGCTGCCGGCGGTCGGGGTGGTCGGCACGTGGTTCGAGACCGGCCTGGTGACCGTGCTGCTGCTGGCCGGGATGAGCCGGATCCCGGCGGAGCTCTACGAGGCGGCGCGGCTCGACGGGGCGGGCGCGGTCAGGGAGTTCTTCGCGGTCACGCTGCCGTCGGTGCGCGGCGAGATCGCGGTCGCCCTGACGCTGACGGTGATCGCCGCGCTGCGCACGTTCGACCTGGTGTACGTCACGACGCGGGGCGGTCCGGGCGATTCGACGTCGGTGCCGTCGTACGAGGTCTACCACCGGGCCTTCGGGCTCAGCCAGGTCGGCTCGGCGGCGGCGATCGGCGTCACGCTGACCGCCGTCATCTTCGCGATCTCGTTCGGGATCAACCGGTTCGCGGACAGGAGGATCTCGTGATCTCGCGCGGGGAGCGGGTGGCCAACTACGTCATCCTGTCGGTGTTCGCGGCATTCGCGCTCTTCCCCATCGTGACGATCCTGTCCGCCGCGCTCGGCCCCGCCGACAGCGGCGACACGGCCGGGCTCGGGAATTTCGCGGCGGCGTGGGAGATCGGCCGGTTCGGCACCTACCTGCGCACCAGCCTGGCGGTGTCGTCGTTCGTCGTGGTCGTCAGCGTCATCCTGTCGATCATGAGCGGGTACGCGTTCGGCACCATGCGCTTCCGCGGCCAGTCGGTGCTGTTCTACCTGTTCATGCTCGGGATCATGATGCCGAGCGAGGCCATCGCGGTGCCGCTCTACTTCGACCTGCGCACGCTCGGCCTGATCGACACGTTCTGGTCGGTGGCGCTGCCGCAGGTGGCGCTGTCGGTGGCGTTCGGCACGTTCTGGATGCGGGCGTACTTCCGGGCGTCCAGCCGCGCGATCGTCGAGGCCGCCCGCATCGACGGCGCCTCGACCTGGCGCATCCTGTGGCAGGTCCTGGTGCCGCCGGCCCGGCCCGCCGTCGTCACCCTGACCGTGCTGGTCTTCATGTGGACGTGGAACGAGTTCCTCATCCCGCTGATCATGGTGACCAGCGAGTCGTTGCGGACCGCGCCGCTGGGGCTGGCCTTCTTCCAGGGCCAGTACACCTCCGGCTTCACGCTCCTCGCGGCCGGGTCGGTCATCGTGGCCACCCCGGTCGTGATCTTCTATTTGTTCCTCCAGCGACACTTCGTCCGCGGGCTGCTCCAGGGGGCGGTCCGCGAGTAACTTTCCGGAGGTTCCATGCGCAGTCTGATAGTGCTGGCCACCTTGCTTACCGTCCTGCCCGTTCCTGCCGCCCCCGCCGCCGCGGATTCGGACGCGGACCTCGATGCGCTGTTCGTCGGCGCGCACCCCGACGACGAGGCGTTCAGCCTGTCGACGCTCGGCCAGTGGAACGAGGACCACGGCGTCCGCACCGGCGTCGTCACCGTCACCAGGGGTGAGGGCGGCGGCAACGCCGTCGGCCCCGAGGAGGGCCCGGCGCTCGGGTTGCTGCGCGAGGCCGAGGAGCGTACGGCGGTCGCGAAGGCCGGCGTGCGCGAGGTGTTCAACCTCGACGACGTCGACTTCTACTACACGGTGAGCGCCCCGCTGACCGAGCAGGTCTGGGGCGGCGACACCCTGGAGAAGGTCGTCAGGGTCGTCCGCCAGACCCGGCCCGAGATCCTGCTGACCATGGACCCGGCGCCCACGCCCGGCAACCACGGCAACCACCAGCAGGCCGCGCGGCTGGCCATCGAGGCCTTCTACGCGGCGGCCGACCCGAAGGCGTTCCCTGAGCAGATCACCCGCGAAGGGCTGCGGCCCTTCGCGCCCGCCCGGCTGCTCACCGGCGGCGCGCGCGGCACGTCCCAGACCGGGCCTTCGTGTGCCTCGACGTTCCGGCCCGCCAATCCGGCGCAGAACGTGTACGGCGTGTGGAGCGGGCGCGTCTCCCCGAGCCAGGGCCGGACGTGGGCCGCGATCGAGCGCGACGCCCAGCGCACGTACGCCTCCCAGGGCTGGGCCGTCTTCCCCGACGTGCCGTCCGACCCCGCCCAGCTCGGCTGCGACTTCTTCACGCAGGTGGACTCGCGCGTGCCGTTCCCGCAGCCGGGCGGCGCGGCCGCGCCCACGGCGATCCTCGACGGCGCGCTGACCAGGGCGAGCGGCGCCGTGCCGCTCGGCACCCTGTTCAGCCTGCGGCCCAGCACGTTCGACGTCCGCCCCGGCACGGCGTTCACCGTCGAGGTGACCGCGACCGCGCCGCCCCGCGAGCCGCTGGGCCGCTCCTCGGTGGCGTTGCGGGTGCCGGAGGGCTGGCGGGTCACCGGCTCCGGCGACCTGGGCAGGCTCACCGCCGGGCGATCGGGCTCGGCGACGTTCACGGTGACGCCGCCGCAGGACGCCGCGGGCCGGGCCCGCATCGGGGCCGCGCTGGCCACCGAGCGCGGACGCGGCTACACCGACCGGCAGGTCGAAGCCAGTCCGGCGGTACGGGGCGGGCAGCAGCCGCTTCCTCAGGTCGCCCAGTACGAGAAGTGGGTGGCCGACGTCGGCGTGCCGCAGCTGCGCGGCCTGGTCACGCCCGTGCTGACGCTCCCGTCCGGTGGCACCAGGGAGGTCGGCGTCGTGGTGACCAACGTGAGCGACACGACCCGGTCCGGCACCGTACGCGTGGACCTGCCGGCCGGTTTCGCCGCCGACCGGGCCGAGGCGGCCTACAGCGGCCTGGCCGCGGGGGCCTCGGCCACGGTGCCGTTCACCATCGCCAACACCGACACCTCGCTGAAGACCTCCAACGAGGGCGGCGACTACGCTTACACCGTCACCGTGGACGGCGCCGTCACGGGCCGGCCGGCGCTGGAGCTCGTCCCGGCGGCCGCGATCCCGCAGGCCGCCTCGGCTCCCGCCGTGGACGGCGCCGAGGGCGACGGCGAGTACGCCGGGCCATCCCTGGACATCTCCCGCCTGTGGGAGGGCGCCGCATGCTCGTCGTCGGCCGACTGCTCGGGCACGGCCAGGCTCGCCTGGCGCGACGACACGCTGTACGTGCTGGTCCAGGTGAAGGACGACGTGCTCGGCACGCGCCTGGCCGAGGCCGACTGCAAGCGGCACTGGCGTACCGACGCGGTGGAGGTCACCCTCGATCCGCGCGGCACGTCCGAGAACACCTCCACGACGTTCAAGGCGGCGGTGCTGCCGGTGACGGCCGAGGGACCGCCGTGCGCCCTGCGCGACGCCGACAACCGCCAGGGCCCGGCCACGGGCGTGCGGATCGCCTCGAAGGTCTCCTCCGGTGGGTACGCCGTGGAGATGTCCATCCCGCTGGAGCTCCTGCCCGGCTCCGTCGATCCCGGGCATCTCGGCCTGAACATCCTGGTGTACGACTCCGACACCCAGGACAAGACCGGCCAGACCCGGATCGGCTGGTCGACGTGGGGCGGCGTGCAGGGGGATCCGTACCGGTGGGGCGTCGCGACGCTGCCGGGCTACCGTCCTCCCGCGGACCGGCCGGTTCCCGACCCGGTGATCCCCGGCACAGCCCTGTCCAGCCTGGACTCGCCGCAGTCGCTGGAGCAGGCGGTCCGGATCCAGGTCCCGGTGGCGGGCGGGCCCGCGGCGAAGCCGTCGGAGAGCGGCCGGGTGATCTCCACGACGAGGGGTCAGGACGCGGTGAAGGTGACGCTGCGGGCCGGTGGCGCCGGCAAGGCGCACCTGTTCGTCCGTGACGTCGAGGGGACGGCGGGGAGCCGCGTCGTCACCGTGCCCGCCGGCGGAACGACGACGGTGACCGTGCCCCTGACCCGTGCCCCGGCCGCCTCCCCGGCGGTGGTGGCCGGCTGGGAGGCGGCCGCCGGCGGCACGACCGCCTCTCGGGTGCAGGTGCGCTGAGGGCCGCGGTCCCGGTTCACGACGTGCCGGTGGCCGTCGCCGTCGGCGTGGTGGAGACCGTCTCGGTCGGGTACGGCGACTCGCCGGGCCCGTCCTGGGGGATCGTGGTGATCGAGCTGGACGGTTGCGGGCAGTCGCGCCGTGCCGCCGAGTTGCCGCGCCGCTGCCCCGCCGGGCTCGCGCACTCGCCGGGATCGGCGCCGCCCGGGTCGCCGGGGCCGCTGGTGTTCGACGGCCGGGACGTGTCCTTCCGGTCGGGCGAAGGGCTGAGGACGGTGATCGGGCTCCGCGTAGGGGTCTGCGTGACGAAGACCGTGGGCGTGGCCGTGATCGGGGCGACGGTGGCCAAGCGCGTGGGCGGCAGGCCGCCGGTCGGGGTGGCCGCCGGTCGGACGGTGGAGTCGGCGCTGCCGTGGTGCTGGACGGCCGGCGGGTTGCCGAGCAGCGAGCCGCCCCCGATGCCCATCCCGTCGCCTCCCGAGACCACGATCACCGTGACGGCCGCGATCGACACGGTGGCCAGTGCCGCGAAGCTGGCGTGGGACAGGTGGGCCCCGGGCTTGGCCCGGGTCCTCCGCCTCGGGGCGGTGCCCGGGTCCGGCTCGCCGGACGGCGACACGAGGCGTACCCGGCCTCCTCCGGACGGATGGGGCAGGGGCGTCCAGATCTCCGCCAGCACGCCCGCCACCGCCTGCCGCAGATCCCACGGATCGCCGACGCCGCCGGCGGCCAGCAGCGCCCGCAGCAGGTCGGCGGCCTTGGGCCGGTCGGCGGGGTCCTTGGCCAGCGCCGCCGCGACAGCCGCCCGGAGCATGGCGGGCACGCCCTCCAGTCGCGGTGGGTCGAACAGGATGCGCCTGGTCAGCACGTCCGACTCCCCGCCGCCGAACGGATGGTGCCCCGACGCGGCGAACGCCACCAGGCACCCCCACGCGAACACGTCGGACGCCGGCAGCGCCGGACCGCCCGTCAGCCGCTCCGGCGCCACCCAGCCCGGGCTGCCCATGACCTGCCCGGCCTGGGTGTGCGCGGCCAGCGTGTCGACGTCGCGGGCGATGCCGAAGTCGATGACGCGCGGCCCGTCCGGGGACAGCAGCACGTTGCCCGGCTTGAGGTCCCGGTGCACCAGCCCCGCCTCGTGGACGGCCACCAGCGCGGCGGCGACCCCCAGGGCCACGCCGTAGGCGAGATCGGGCGTGAGCGGCCCACCGGCCATGACGACCTGCGAGAGGGCGGGGCCGGGGATGTACTCGGTGACCAGGTACGGGCGGTCCTTGTCGGTGCCGTCCTCGACGACCGCCGCCGTGCAGAAAGGCACCAATCTGCGGGAGAAAGCGACTTCCTCAGCGAAGCGCGCGCGTAACGTGGCATCGTTGAGATGCACCGCATGCGGTGTCTTGAGCGCGACCAGGCCGCCCTGAGGGTGTTCGGCCAAGTACACCACTCCCATCCCGCCCGTGCCGAGGCGGCCGAGGAGAAGGTATCGGCCGATGATGACCGGGTCGCCCACCGTAAGCGGTCGCACGCCGGGAGGCATGCCGCTTTCACCACGTGCCATCCGGGTTCGCCTCTCCTGTCTGGAACACGGCCAAGGCACACTGTGACCGGATCCGAGGAGGCTTTCCGCATGTCTTACATAAGGGGTATTGCAGGGAAGGCGTTCATTACTCAGAAGTAAGTAAGTGGTGTGATGTGATGGCCTGAAGTGGCGTTTTACCTCTTCTGAGCCTCCGCGCCTACCGGTCGCGGCGGACCCAGCGCGGCGTCACGAGCCCGGATTCGTACGCCACCACCACGAGCTGCGCCCTGTCCCGCGCCCCCAGCTTGGGCAGGATGCGGCTGACGTGCGTCTTCACCGTGGCGGGGCTGAGCACGAGCCGCTCGGCGATCTCGTCGTTGGACAGCCCGGACGCGATCAGCCCGAGCACCTCCCGCTCCCGCTCCGTCAGCCCGGACAGCTCGGGCACCGGCCTGGTCACCCGCCCGGCGAACTCCGCGATGAGCCTCCTCGTGACCGCCGGCGCGATGAGTGCATCGCCCCTGGCGGCCACCCGGACGGCGTGGATCAGCTCCATCGGCTCGGTGTCCTTGAGCAGGAAGCCGCTGGCGCCCGCGCGGAGCGCGCCGTAGACGTACTCGTCCATGTCGAACGTCGTGAGGATGACCACCTTCACCCCGCCGAGCGCGGGGTCGGTGACGATGCGGCGGGTGGCCTGGATGCCGTCGAGGCCAGGCATGCGGACGTCCATGAGCACCACGTCGGGCGCGCCGGCCCGGGCCAGGCGCACCGCCTCCTCGCCGTCGCCGGCCTCGCCGACCACGGCCAGATCAGGCTCACCCTCCAGCATCAGCCGGAACCCGGCCCGCACCAGCCGCTGGTCGTCGGCGAGCAGCACGCTGATCATCGGCTGCCCGCGCCGTCTCCCGCGGGCAGCCGGGCCAGCACCCGGAAGCCCTTCCCCTCACGCGGGCCGTACCGCAGGGTGCCGCCCAGGCTCTCCACCCGCTCGGCCATGCCCGTGAGGCCGCTGCCGGGCGGACCGCCGGACCCGTTCGTCCCGTCGTCCTCGATGCTGATCGTCAGCTCTCCGTCCGTCATGGCCAGCTCCACGCTGACCCGGGTGGCGCCGGCGTGCCGCGCGGTGTTGGTGAGCGCCTCCTGCACGATCCGGTACGCCGCCAGATCCACCTCGGGCCGCAGCCGGGCCTCGTGCGGCTGCCGCAGCCGCACCTCCAGCCCGGCCTGGCGGGCGTTGTCCACCAGGCGCCCGATGTCACCGGTCCCGGGGTCGTGCCGCAGCTCGCCGACCGTGGCCCGCAGCTCCCGTAAGGCCTGCGCGCTGGCCTGCTTGATGGTCGCCAGCGCCTCCTCCGCCTTCTCCGGCCGGTCGCCGATCCGGTGCAGCGCGGCTCCGGCCTGAACGTTGATGAGGGACATCGCGTGCCCCACCGCGTCGTGCACGTCCCTGGCGATGCGCAGCCGTTCCTCAATGACCGCGCGCCGCTCCGCCACCGCCACGTACGCGCGGCGGCTGCGGGCCGCGGCCCCGAACGCGATCACCATGAGCAGCCAGCCCGTGATCATGAGGAGGTCGCCGGGCGGCATGGCCGTCGTGATCTCCTGCCAGGCGGCCCCCGCGATCGCCACGGCCCCGAAGGCCAGGGCGATCAGCGGGTGCGTCCGGTCGGCGACCGTGTAGAGCGCCACGATGCAGGCCACGTAGATCGGGACCTCGGGGTAGCCGCCGGCGAAGTAGAGCAGGGTCATGCCCAGCACGGCGACCAGCACGGGCACCGGCTGCCACCGGCGCAGCAGCAGCACGGCGGTCGCCAGCACGAGCAGCAGGTGGCCGTACGGCCACATCGGCGCGAGGTCGGTCCGGCTCACGAGGGGGTAGAGGACCATGACGGCGGCGACGGCCAGCGCCACGAGGACGTCCGCCACCGCGCCGCGCGGCCGCCACGAGAGGGCCGGGAGACGCGGTCGCCACGAGAGCGCCATGAGGTTCAGCTTAGTCGCCGAGGCGGACCTTACGGCCGCGCAGCCGGCTGCCCGGCCGCGCGGGCGTCAGCCGGCGATCGCGGCGGACTCCTCGGCCTCGACCTCGCGGTTCCAGTCTCTCTTGACCTCGCGCCAGCCCTCGTCGTCCACCCCGGCCCGCCAGTATCCGGAGATCGACAGCCGGTCCAGGCCGATCCCGCGCTCCAGCCGCAGGTGGCGGCGGAGCTGCTTGACGAACCCGGCCTCCCCGTGGACGAACGCGTGCACGTGCCCCTCCGGGAAGTCCAGCCCGCGTACCGCCTCCACCAGGGCCTCGCCCACGGGGCGGGCGCCCCGATACAGCCAGGAGATCCGCGCGTCGGCGGCCGTGCCGAGCTTCTGCTCCTCCTGGGGCCCGTCCACCTCCACCAGGACGTGCGCGAGCACCCCGTCCGGCAGCGCCTCCAGCGAGGCCGCGATGGCCGGCAGCGCGCTCTCGTCGCCCACCATGAGGTGCCAGTCCGCCGCGGGGTCGGGCGCGTAGCCGCCGCCGGGGCCGAGCAGGAACACGACGTCGCCCGGCGCGGCGCGGTCGGCCCACGGCCCGGCCACCCCCTGGTCGCCGTGGACGACGAAGTCGAGCGTCAGCTCCAGGGCGTCCGGGTCCCAGGCGCGCACGGTGTAGGTGCGCACCCGCGGCCAGACCTCGCGCGGCATGGTCTCACGGCAGGCCTTCACGCTGAACGGCTCGGGGTATTCGACGCCCTCGTA
Organism: Nonomuraea basaltis; assembly: GCF_005893125.1. Lineage (GTDB taxonomy): Bacteria > Actinomycetota > Actinomycetes > Streptosporangiales > Streptosporangiaceae > Nonomuraea > Nonomuraea basaltis. The sequence goes on from NZ_VCJS01000147.1 coordinate 20,246, forward strand.
GGGGAAGACGATCTTCACGTAGTGGTCGGTCAAGCCGTTGGTGGCGAAGTCGGCGAGCCCGTCGCCGCCGAGGACGATGCGGACCATGTGCGGCGAGAGCCGCTCGGTCCGCAGGACGACGCCTCGGTGATGGTCCGTGGGCTTGTCAGCCATAGAGAAGAGCCCCCTGACGAAGTTAGGTATACCTAACCTTACACTCTGTTGGACGAGCACGGCCAGGGCACGGCAGGATCTTCGTGCAATCAGGCCATTCCACGCATCAGGCGGCCGCCGTGCCGTCCACCGACGCCGGGCGGGCGGCCACCGCGCCCAGGAACTGCGACATGTGCCGGAACGCCAGCCGCGCCTCGGGCAGCATGTCCGCCAGGATCGGGAAGACGTGCGGCATCCGCCGCCATTCCTCGTACCTGACGGGCACCCCGTCGTGCCGCGCCCGCTCGGCCACCCGCCGCGCCTCGTCCCGCAGCACCTCGGTCGAGCCGGTCACGATCATGAGCGGCGGCAATCCCGTGAAATCCCCGTGCACCGGCGAGACCAGCGGATCCCGCGGGTCCAGCCCCGAGGTCCACCGGCGCGCCAGCCATCGTACCCGGCTCGCCGGCAGCAGCGGGTCCTGCCACCGGTTCGCGCGGCGCGGGACGTCGGTCAGGTCCGCCCACGGCGACAGGCAGATCGCCGCCCCGGGCAACGGCAGCCCCCGATCACGCAGCGCAAGCAGGGCCGCCAGCGTCAGATGGCCGCCGGCGGAGTCCCCCGCGACGATGATGTCCTTGGGGGCGTGGCCGCGCCGCAGCAGGCAGTCGTACGCGTCCAGCGCGTCGGCCAGCGAGTCGGCCAGCTTGTACACGGGACCCTGGCGGTAGTCGAGCGCCAGCACCGGCCGCCTGGCCACCACCGACAGCCGCCACGTGATCGACCGGTGCGTGCGCGGCGAGCACGCGAAGTACCCTCCGCCGTGGAAGTAGAGCACCGCCTTGCGCTCGTCGAGCCCCTGGCCGCCGCGCACCCACTCGCCGCCGCAGTCCGAGAATTCGGCGGGCACGATCGAGACGTGCGCCGGATGCGGCACCTGGACCAGCCGCGCGACCTCGCCGATGCGCGCCGCCCCGACCAGCGCTAACGGATGGCGCATCAACAGGCTGGAAGCCGGCTTCAGAGTCCCGCGCATCAGACCGGTCAGCGCGCGGGCCTGCCAGCTCAAGGGGTATTCAGGAACCACGTCCCCATCGATCCGCATTTTGACCCTCCGAAGACTCTTCTTCCCCCTTTGTCCGAGTCCTACCGGCCAGTAAGTATCTCCTGCCTTACGCGGATATTTCAGCTTTGTGTCACGCTGCTGGACATGGCCGGATATTCGGGTACCTTGCTGCCGCGCAAACTCGGTGTGAAACCCGGGCACCGGGTGCTGGCGATCGACGCCCCAGACGGCCTCGACCTGGGAGGACCCGAGGCGGAAGTGCACCGATCCGCGGACCGGGACCCCTACGACGTGATCCTGGTCTTCTGCCCGGACGCCGCCACGCTACACAACGCCTTCCCCGCCGCCATGGCCCTCCTGGCCAAGCACGGAGGCCTCTGGATCTGCTGGCCCAAGCGCGCCAGCAAGGTGCCCACGGACCTGTCGGAGAACCCCATCCGGGACTACGGCCTGGCCATGGGCCTGGTCGACAACAAGGTCGCCGCCATTGACGCGACCTGGTCGGGCCTGCGCTTCGTATATCGCGTTGCGGACCGCTGAGCCGCCGACGGATAATTCCATGCTTTCCGTCGGCAGACCCGTGCACGGGTCCGGACACGGTGCGTAGCCGTGCCCTCACATTCCGGAGGTGCAACACCATACCGCTCTATGCCCGGCTCGTCCGGTACGGCTTCCGCAAGCACGCCACCTACGTCTGGGCGGCGCTCGCCGGCGCGTTCACCAACAGCGTGTTCGGCGTCCTGCGCGCCTACATCCTCATCGCGCTGTGGCAGGCCCGCCCCGGGCTGGCCGGCTACGACGTGACCGACGCCGTCACCTTCTGCTTCATCACCCAGGCGTTCATCGGGCCGATGCAGCTGTTCGGCGGCGGCCTCGGCATCCCCGAGCGCATCCGCAGCGGCGACATCGCGCTCGACCTGGTCCGCCCGGCCCCGCTCCAGCTCTGGTCGCTGGCCGAGGACGTGGGCAGGGCCGCCTTCCTGTTCCTCGTCCGCGGCCTCCCGCCGATGTTCCTCGGCGCGGCCCTGTTCGGCATCGTCGTCCCTGCCGGCCCCGGCCGGTGGGCGGCGTTCCTGACCGGCTTCGCGATCGCGGTCGTGGTCAGCTTCGGCTGGCGCTACCTGGTCGCGCTGTCGGTCTGCTGGCTGGTCGACGACCGCGGCGTGGCGGTGCTGTCGATGGTCTTGACGACCTTCTTCAGCGGCATGATGGTCCCGTTGCACATCTTCCCCGGCTGGCTCGGCGACGTCGCCAAGGCGCTGCCGTGGGCGGCCATGGTCCAGCTGCCCACCGACCTCTACCTCGGCAAGGCGCCCGTCCTGGAGTCGCTGGCCCTCCAGGCGTTCTGGGCGGTGGTCCTGCTCGGGCTCGGCGCGCTCGGCACCCGGGCGATCCGCCACAAGGTGGTGATCCAGGGTGGTTAGGACATACTTCCTGCTGGCCTGGACCTGGACCCGCGCCGCGGCCGCGTACCCGGCTTCGTTCTGGCTGATGACCGTGCTCGGCTTCGTCACGGCCGCGCTCGACGTCGCCGTGATCCTGGTCGTCTTCTCCAACACCACCACCCTCGCCGGGTTCTCCCGCGACGAGGTCCTCTTCCTGTACGGCGCCTCCAGCGTGTCCTTCACCGTCTGCGACACCTTCGTCAGCAACATCGACCGGGTCAGCCAGCACATCAAGGCGGGCACGCTCGACACGTTCCTGATCAGGCCGGTGAGCGCGTGGCTGCAGCTCACCACCGACCGCTTCAACGCCAACCGGATCGGGCGGATCCTGCAGGCGGGCCTCGTGCTCGGCTACGCCATGGCCGCGCTCGACCTCGACTGGCGGCGCGCCTGGATGATCCCCGTCATGGTGATCACCGGGATGGTCATCTTCACGGCGCTGTGGACGCTGGCCGGCGCGGTGCAGTTCGCGCTGACCGACGCCCCGGAGGTGGGCAGCTCCTTCACCTACGGCAGCCACCAGCTCAGCCAATACCCGCTCAGCATCTACGGCCGCGACCTGGTCAGGGGCGTGACGTACGCGGTCCCGCTGGCCTTCATCAACTGGCAGCCCGGCCTGTACGTGCTGGGCAGGGACGATCCGTTCGGCACACCGGAGTTCATGCGCTTCCTCGGCCCGGCCGCCGCGCTGGTCCTCGCCCTGCTGGCCGCGCTGGCCTGGCGGCAGGGCATCAGGCACTACCGATCCACGGGGAGTTAGAGATGATCGAGCTCGACCGGGCGGGACGCTCGTTCAAGGTGAAGAGGAACGTCGTCCACGCCGTACGCGACCTGTCGTTCACCGTGTCGGCCGGGGAGTTCGTCGGCTACCTCGGACCGAACGGCGCCGGCAAGTCCACCACGATCAAGATGTTGTGCGGCATTCTCACGCCCACCTCGGGCCGGGTCCTCGTGGCCGGGCTGGATCCGTCGCGCCGGCGCACCACGCTGGCGCGGCGCATCGGGGTGGTGTTCGGGCAGCGTACGACGCTGTGGTGGGACCTGCCGCTGGCCGACAGCTTCGAGCTGATCCGGCTGCTCTACAAGGTCGACCGCGCCGCGTTCAGGTCGCGGCTCGGCGAGCTGACCGAGACGCTCGACCTGGGCGCGTTCATGCGTACGCCCGTGCGGCAGCTCAGCCTGGGGCAGCGCATGCGCGGCGACCTCGCGGCGGCGCTGCTGCACGCGCCCGACGTGCTGGTGCTCGACGAGCCGACGATCGGGCTCGACGTGGTCAGCAAGGCCAGCATCCGGGAGTTCCTGCAGCGGCTCAACGCCGAGCAGGGCACGACCGTGCTGCTGACCACGCACGACCTCGGCGACATCGAACGCCTGTGCCGCCGGGTGATGCTGATCGACCACGGGCGGCTGGCGTTCGACGGGACGCTGGACGACCTGATGGCCACCGCGCCCGACCAGTCCACGATCGAGGACGTCGTCACCCGGCTCTACACGGGCAGCGCGCTTCAGTAGTAGCTGCCCTCCGGCGCGGCCTCGTAGTCCTCGTCCATGTCGTCGCGCTGGCGCGACCAGCGCGACGGCATCAGCACCGGGATGAACAGCGCCACACCCAGCAGGGCGAACACGCCCGTCGTGAGCATGGCTCTGGCGCCCGCGCCGGCCTCCCTGACGATCTGGTTCACCGACTGGTCGGCCGGAATCAGGGAAAGGGCCCGGTTCGTGTCGAGCGCGTAGACGACCGTCCACGCCAGCAGGACCATCGACGGCACGAACGTCGCCAGCGGCGACACCCTGCCCGCCACCACGAGTCCGACGACCAGGCCGACCGCGGCCATCGCGCCGAGCGCGATCCACAGTTGCTGGCTGTCCGGAGCAGTCCCCGTCGCCGCACCGCCGACGGCCTGTTGCGCAGCCCAGCCGCCGCCTCCCAGCACAGCCGCCGTCACTACAAGCCCAATGAGCAAACCAGCTATGTGCCGCAACGTTCTCACCTCTATGTCAACGCGATCGGCACGACCCTAGCGACAAATGTCATAAAGCGACCAGGCCTTGCGAACTCGAGGTCTCACGAGACCCCTGCCCCGTGAGACCATGTGGCACACCCATGCGTGCCCAACTCCCCCTCAGGCTCGCGCGGACGGCCGCCTTCTCCGCCGTCTGCGTGACCCTCGCCGCGCTCGCCCACATGCTGGGCGGCGGCTCGGGGCCCGCGCCGTGGGCCGCCGGGCTGGGCCTCGCGGCGGTGGCCTGTCTGGGGCTGGCGTTGTGCGGCCGGGAGCGCTCCGCCACGACGATCAACGCCGTGCTCGTCGCGGCGCAGCTCGGACTGCACGAGCTGTTCGCGGGCGACGGCACGGCCTACGTCATGGTGCACGGGCACGGGCAGGGCCTGGCGGTCAACGCGGGCATGCTGCTCGCCCACCTGACGGCCACCCTGATCACGGGCCTGTGGCTGGCGCGCGGCGAGGCCGCGCTCTGGTCGCTGCTGCGCCGCCTCGGCCGCCGGCTCGTCCTGCTGCGGCCGGTCGCGGTGCCCGCCGTACGCCCGTACGCGCCGATCGTCCACACCCGGGTCGTCCCGATCCAGCCGGGTGTCCGGCACTGCCTGGCCAGGCGTGGTCCTCCACTTCCCGCCTGACCATCTGACACCCGTTTTTCCTCATTCAGCCAAGTGGAGTTTCGCCATGTCCTTCGTACGCCGTACCGCGACCGTGCTCGCGGCCGCCACCGCCCTCACCGCCGGCCTGGCCCTGCCCGCGCTGGCCCATGTCACCATCCAGCCGGGCACCGCCGAGCAGGGCGGGTTCACCAAGGTCGCCTTCCGGGTGCCGAACGAGCGCGACAACGCCTCGACCACCAAGATCGAAGTCTCTTTCCCCACCGACCATCCGCTGGCGTTCGTGTCGGTCAAGCCCGTGCCCGGGTGGGAGGTGAAGGTGACCGAGAGCAAGCTGCCCACGCCGGTCAAGACCGAATACGGGGAGCTGGAGGAGGCCGTCACCAAGGTCGTCTGGTCGGGCGGCAAGGTCAACCCCGGAGAGTTCCAGGAGTTCGAAGTGTCCATGGGGCAGTTGCCCAAGGACACGGACCAGTTGATGTTCCCGACGAAGCAGACGTACTCGAACGGGGAGGTGGTGGACTGGTCCGAGGCCCCGAAGGCGGACGGCACCGAGGCCGAGCACCCCGCCCCGCTGCTCAAGCTGGTCCCCGCGGCCGCTGCCGGCGCCACCCCCTCCGCATCGACCGCCCCGGCGGCCGCCGCGCCGTCGGTGGCTCCGTCCGCAGCGGACTCGTCCGCCTCTGACGGCACCGCTCGCTTCCTGGGTGGCGCCGGGCTCGCGGTCGGCATCATCGGCATCGCGACAGCCACCATCGCCCTCCGCCGCCGCCCATCCGCCTGACCCGGAGCTACAGCCGGGTCGCCTGCCAATCACGGGCACCCGGCCGGCAAGGGGCGGGCCGCGCCAGGCTAGGGAAGCTGGCGCGGCCCGTTCGCCGGGGAACCATCCCATGCCCTGGAGGTGGCCGGCGAGATCAGCGGTGGGCGGCGAACATGCACCGCAGGTGAGATATGCACCATGCGTCAAGGTCAACGAGACAGGAGTGCATCTTCTGACGGGGGAGTAGCGCCATGACTGCCGAATTAGTCAGTCCAGCAGCCGAACGGCGGAGGCGAGGTGGCGCTGCCGCTCGATCTGCCGAACCTCTACCTGTACGCCACGGCCGGCCCCGCGGTGCGGGGCCCACGCGGGCTGGTACAAATGGGGCATGAGCGGATCCGTCGGGTATCCCCCGCAGCCGAACATGCCGTCGGCCCGGCGTGTCTACAGTCGGACGTACCGTGTGTGGGCCCACGTGCTCCTGTGGACGCCGATCGCGCTCACGGTGGCCGGTGTCGTCCTCGGCTTGGGGCTGTTCGCAGCCGCTGACGCCGACCCGACGTCCAGTTCGTCCGCGCTCGGCTATCTCGGCCTCGTCGTGTGGGGCGGCCTCGCGGTCCTGTCGCCGGTCCTGCTCGGGTCGTTCATCGCCGGGCTGGTCATGCTGATCCGCACGCGCAGCTGAGGTCGCGGCGGGACGCGGCCCCGCCTCGACATGCTCCAGGCCGGCCGCCTGGACGACGTCGTGGCCCCGGAGGAATCAGATGGGAGCTGGGCCGGTGCGTGGTCGGCCCATCGAACACACCCTTGTGCGTCCTGACCGTGTACGGGGCCAGGTGCGCCGCCGACGCCGCCCAAGCGTTTTGCGCCATCCCGGCACCCGATCACAGGGTCCGACGTGCCATCGAAGGGGACGTTCCCGAGATAATGCATCCTTGGGCGGTGGCGGATATTATCTCCGCACAGCAGACCGACAGAGAAGCGGGGACACGATGAGCGCGGCAGTTCCTCGCACAGCGCAGGAGACCGTCGCCGAGTATTTGCGCTCGGAGATTCTCGCGGGACGACTTGCCGCTGGCAGCCGGCTTCAGCAGTCCGAGATCGCACAGCGCCTGGGTGTCAGCATCACGCCCGTCCGCGAAGCGTTCCGCGACCTCGTGATGGAGGGCCTCGTCGATTTCGACCGCTTCAGAGGCGCGGTCGTGCATGTCCCTTCGATCGCTGAGCTGGACGAGATCTTCATGATTCGTCAGCGACTGATCCCGCTCTCGTGCGAGCTCGGCGTTTCCCGGATAACGCCTGAAGAGCTCGACGAGTGCGAGAGCCTCATGCGACAGATCGAAGCCGCCGACGCGGTGACGTGGAGCATCCTCAACCGGCAGTTCCACCGGATCCTTGATCACGCAGCCGGCAACGGCCGACTGACGGAGATCCTCTGGCGTCTGGCCGACGTGGCAACGTTGTACATCCATCTGACGCTCGAGGACAACACCCATCGTCGCGACGATGCCGAGCGCGAGCACCGCGAGCTGCTGGATGCCTATCGGAACGGGGACGCGGCGGTCGCTACCCGCGTTCAGCTGGAGCACTTCGAGGGCACAACCCGGGCAGCGCGGGAGAAGCTGATGGAGAAGGCTGCGTCGACCGGCGGCTAGTACTTAAACACCCTCGCAACCGCACTCTACGTGAGAGTCGATGATCTCCTGAAGAGTGCGCCGGAGCTGGCTGCGTTGCGGCCGAGGGTCGGTATCGCTCCTGCGCTCAGTGATGCCGAGCTCGTGACGTTGGCGGTGCTGGCGGCGTTGCTGGGCTACCACTGTGAGCGTCGCCGGCTGCGTTACGCCCACGCCGAGCTGCGGGGGATGTTTCCCTACCTGCCCCAGCAGTCGGGCTACGGCGCTGACCGGGGCGAAGGCCGATGAGCGTCAGACGCTCCTCGGCTGGTGGCCGAGCACCCAGGCCAGACGTTCACCGGCGACCGCCAGTATTACGGCCGTGCCTTCGAGCGGGAGCTGACCGAGTGTGACCTGACCCTGTTACGCCCGGCCCGCAGGGGCGAATGCCAACGAGCCGGCGCGCATCTGTTCAAGCCGCTGCGTCAGGCGATCGAGTCGATCAACCAGACCTTCAAGGGGCGGCTCGACCTGGAACGTTCTAGTCCGAGCAAGTAACGCAGTAGAAACAGGCAAGCAACCCCGTGGAGATTGACCGCCCCCAGGATGATGCATCATGCATTCATGATCCAGGAAGAGGTAGTGACATGGTGGAACGCAGCAGGGCTCGGCTTAGTAGGTCGGCCGCGGAACTCTTTCGTGGGGCGCGCGCACGACCGCCGCAACCGCCGTGATCACCGTCGCCCTGGGTCTGTCAGCGTGCGGGTCGAGCGACTCGGCGGGCAGCGGATCGCAGGCTTCGGCAGACCCAGCAGCCTTCGTCCCGAGCGCGGGCGCCCAGGTACCTACCGTCGACCTGAAGTTTGGTATGAAGCCCTTCCCGGACTCCACCTTCTACGCCATCGGTATAAAGAGGGGCTACTTCGACGCCGTCGGCCTGAACATCGTGCCGAAGCCGTTCGGTACCGCCGTGACGCCCGACAACGTCGTCGCGCTGCTGAAGAACGGCGACGTTGACATCGTGACGATCAACGGCCCGACCATGGTCAAGTACATGGCCCAGGTGCCCGACGAGCGGATGTTCGGCTTCGGTGACACCTACGAGGCGACGTACCTGCTGGCCTCGCCGAAGTCGGGCGTCAAGTCGGCGGCCGAGCGCATCAAGGCCGGCGAAGACCCGGCCAAGGCGATCCACGACGCCATGGAGGAGGTCAAGGGCCGAGCGGTCGCGTTCAACAACACCGGCTCGCAGCGGGTCTTCCTGAACACGATCTTCAAAGAAGGCGACATGACCTTCAAAGACGTCAAGCTCACCGTGACCGACGACGCCAAGATAGTGCAGCTGGCTATGGGCGGTCAGATCGAGTTCGCCACGCCCGACGGCGCGGGTCAGAACGTCCAGCTGCTCAAGCAGGGCTGGTACCCGGTGGTGTCGGTGACCGATCTCGCGGCAGTGCCGGGCAATGAAGCCGTCGTGTCCGCCTCGCTATCGAATGAAGGCCCGGCCGCACTCAACGGCTACCTCAAGAACAACACCGAGACGGCGTTGCGGTTCCTGTCGGTGATGTACCGCATCATCGATGAGATCGAGAAGAACCCCGACTCTGCGCTCGCCGACCAGCTGCCGTACCTGAACTCGCGGAGTGGCGCGAACCTGGACGTTGAGGGACTGAAGCAAATCTACAGCGTTCATCGACCCGCTGTCGGGATTTGCCGCTCAGCCTCAATTCTGGGGTGCTACGGGTTCCAGCCCGCGGAATGCGGAGACGGTCTACGGCGCACAGGTCAAGGCTGCCCAGGACGGTGGCATCCTGCCGAGCGGCAAGACATTCAACGTGAAGGACTACTTCGTCGGCGGCGAGTACCACCAGATCATGACGAAGCTGAAGGCCGACTACGACGCACTACTGCCCAAGGCTTCCGGTCTCACTGGCGACAAGCAGACACTCGCCACCAAGGCCGCACAGTACTACGAGTGGGTTGACTACCTGGACGCGTACCGACTGCTCAAGCAGGCAACCGGTTCATGACCCCGCTCAGTATCGCGACTGGGTGGACCGGGATGTCCCGGGCCATCGAGCGCCTGCGTGCCGCCGTTCCCGCAGCGCTGGGCGTCGGGTTGTTCGTCCTTGTGTGGGAGTCGCTCAGCAGGCAGTTCGACCCCGTGCAGTTGCCGCCACCCGCCGACGTGTGGCAGGCCCTCAAGCAAGGATGGGATGACATCCCGGCGTTGGACTACGTCGGCTTCCAGACCGGTGGCATCAAGGAGGCGCTGCTCTACACCACCAAGAACGTGTTGGTCGGCGCCAGTATCGGGACGCTCGCCGGCATCGTCGTCGGCGCCGTCGTCGGCGCATTCCGGACAGCAGCTGCGGTGCTCGGGCCACCGCTCATCGTGCTCGGAGCAACACCCGTCTTGGTGATCCTGCCGTTCATCCTCATATGGTTCGGCACGAACGCCATCGCCCAGTCCTCGCTGGTCATCATGTTCACCTTCATGACCGTCGCCGCGGTGACACAGATGGCCGTATCGAATATCGGGCCGCACTACGTGCAGTTCGGCTCCTGCCTCGGAGCGAGCAAGGGATACCTGTTCCGACACGTGATCATGCCAGCGACAGGGCCGGCGGTACTCGGCGGCGTGCGGGTGTCCCTGGCCCTGGGTTGGAGCTTCGCGACTGTCTCCGAGCTGATCGGGGGACAGCACGGGGCCGGCAAGTTGATCCAGGCGATGGCGCAGTTGCAGCGCACCGACGTGGTCATCGCCGCCGTAATCGCGCTCTCGCTTGTCGCCCTGGTGATCGACGCCCTTGTCTCGGGCGCCGGCCATTGGCTGACTCGATGGCAGGAGAACTGAGATGGCACGACCTTTGTCCTCCGATACGACTGGGCCGGCGAAGGAGCATGACTGCGCCGTGGAGCCGACCCACTCCGGCCCGATCTCGGCGCCTGCCGGTGGTGGGCCGCTGGAGCCACCACCGGCGATCCATCTCGAGCAGGTCAGTAAGACCTTCCGCCTCGAGTCGGGTAAGACGGTGGAAGCCGTCCGAGGCGTCGACCTTGAGATCCCGAAGGGCGACTTTGTTTGCCTGCTCGGCCCGTCGGGACACGGCAAGTCGACCCTGCTGAACATGCTGGCCGGTTTCATGAAGCCAACTAGTGGCGTGCTGCGCGAGCTCGGTAAGCCCATCACCGGACCCGGCCCCGAGCGCGGCGTCGTCTTCCAGCGGGACACCCTGTTCCTCTGGAAGCGCGTGGAGGCGAACGTCGAGTTCGGCCTGAAGGCACGCGGCATCCCGAAGGAGAACAGGAAGCAGACCGTCCAGCACTACCTGGAACTGACCGGTCTGGAGTCGTTCGCCAAGGCATGGCCGAAACAGCTCTCGGGTGGCATGCGGCGACGCGTCGCCATCGCGATGGTGTTCGCCAACGAACCGCAGGTGCTGCTGATGGATGAGCCCTTCGTCGGCCTGGACATCGCACGTCGGGCTGATCTCTATGCAGTCCTGCAGCGCTTGCACCAGGAGTCCGGCTGCACCGTCGTGTTCATCACCCACGAGATCGACGAGGCACTCACGCTCGGCGACCGCATTCTGGTCATGGTGCGTGGACAGGTGGCGCTTGATGAACCTATTCCGCTGGCGAGGCCCCGGGGAGCCGCCGAGATCACGTCGCCAGAGGCCCAGGCACTCAAGGCGGCGGTGATCAACGCAATGAGCGGCGTCGTCACGGACGACGAACGATGAAGCCACCGGACGGCGAGCACGCCCCCAAATGGATCGCGGCGGGGCTGCTCGTGGCCATCGTGGCGGGCTGGGAGATCGCGCATCACGTCGCGGGCGACAACTTGGCCGGTACCTCGAACGTGCCTGGGTTCAAGGACATCATGGACGCCGCAAAGAACCTGTCCACCGAGTGGCGCGGCGGCTTCGGTGTCGGTCGAACGGATGAAGGAGCGCCCGAGTCATGGCGCGGTGCGATCTACGCCCTCATCTGGCATACCGGTGTCACGGGCCTCCGCATGGCCGCCGGCTATTCGCTCGGCGTCGCGGTCGGCGTTGTCCTAGCCGCACTCGTGTCGTGGAGTCCGTTCCTGCGTCGCCTGGTCTACGTACCGGCACACGCGTCACGCATGCTGCCGATTCTGGCCCTCATCCCGCTGTTCGGGCTCTGGTCCGGAAACTCAGATACCGGGGCCATCTTGTTCATCGCCTTCACCGTCTTTGTGCAGGTTTTCACCTTTGGCATCAACGCCATAGCCAACGTGGCACCGCACTACGCACAGTCGGCGCTGTCGCTCGGGGCAGGACGCCTCCGCACTTACCTCCAAGTGATCTTGCCGGCAGCGTCACCCGAGCTCGGCTCGGGTCTGTCGCTGTCGCTGGCGCTCGGCTGGAGCGCCGCGATCTCGGCTGAATTCAACGGCCAACAAAGCGGGCTGGGACACATCGCCTACCTCGCGCAGTACTTCACCCGTACCGGCACCCTCGCGTTGCTCGCCGTCATGGTGATCGCGTTGGGGGCCGTCAGTTTCTTGCTCGCCCGCGCCTTCGTTGGCCGGGCCACTCGCTGGGCCGAATAGTGGCGCTCAATCAGGTGAAAGACATCCCAGGAGTTTGAATGTCAAGCCGTAGCACTCTGAGCGCGATGCGACCAAGCGGTTGCTTCGTCATAGAGCGTGCCGGTTTTCAGGCAGCCGTGCAGGATGCCGACGAGCCGGTTGGC
>NZ_VCJS01000658.1 GCF_005893125.1 Nonomuraea basaltis
GTGGACCGTGGCGAGCTCCGACGGATCGCGAGGGACATGACGATGGAGGTGGACACCGATATCCCCTTCAGCGTCGGTTCCCTCTCCATCTACGCGAGGGACGTCAAGGGCCTTCAGTGGCAGGACGAGCACGAGGCTGTGACGATTGCCCTGAGTCACGCCTTCGGCGACACCGCCGGGGAGTTTCCAGAGCACTGTCTACTGAGCCATCTAGTAGGGCTTGACCTGCGGAGATTCCTCTTGCACGGCTTGCCAACCTGTCATGGCGACGCGCAATACGACGCACGAGACGTCTCGGCTCACCTTTTGAGCAGTGCGATCGCGCTGGAGGTGCCCCACCCGTTGACGCAATCTGACGATCAGCCCAGAGGGATTCGGGCATGACGAAGCCTCGTTGGAGGCCGTATTCCACCCCTGACACCAGGCGCTCCGGAGGGCTGATCTCCG
>NZ_VCJS01000148.1 GCF_005893125.1 Nonomuraea basaltis
GGACGAGTCCGTTGCGCATCGGTGGCAACAGCGGTTCGGGCGAGTATTTCAGCGGCCTGATCGACGAGGTCCGCGTTTACAACAAGGCGCTCACCGCAGCCCAGATCACCACCGACATGAACACGCCGGTCAGTTAGCCCGGCTGCTCTCGTCACGCAGCCAGGTGGTGTAGTCGCCCGCGCGGATCGCGCGGGCGGCTCTCCGCCTGGCGAGCACGGCCACCATGGCGAAGACGACCGCCGCGCCCACAAGACGCGGCTCTCCGGCCACGATGGCCATCAGATCGCGCATGCCCGTGCGCTCTCCGGCCGTGGCCGAGGTCTGCTCCAGCTCGCTCACGCTGGTCATGGCGCGCACCCGGCGGCGCAGCAGGTCGGCGACCGTACGTGGAGTCTGGATCACGGCACGGGCGCCGGTCACGATCACACGCTCGTCAGGTGAGAACGCGAGCGAGGCGGCCAGGTCGTCGGCCATCGCCGGTGGCAGGGCACGGATGCGCGCGTTGCCCGCGCCGTTCACCGCGATGACGCCCCGGCCGAACAGCCCGGCGCGCACGTGCGGCAGCCGTGTCCAGATCGCGTAATAGGCGCGGACCAGCCATGGGCGATCGGCCAGCGCCAGCTCCCGCTCGGGCGCGGCGGCGAGCGGCCCGTCCGGCGCGGCCAGCACGGCCGCCAGCGCGCGAGCGGAGGCGGTGCTCAGCTCGATGTCGGCGTCGACGTACAGCCGGGGATATCCACGCGCCGCCTCATCGCCCATCCGCAGCGCCTCGCGCTTGGAGGGGACCGGCGTCGTCAGAACGCGGACATCGTACGGCTGCGCCACGGCGACCGTGTCGTCGGTGCAGCCGTTGGCCACGACCACGACGTCGAACTCGCCCGGCGCGGCCTCGCGGAGCAGACCGTCCAGCAGGCGGCCGATCACCTTGGCCTCGTTGTGGGCCGGTATCACGACGCTCACCACGATGGCAGTATCCCTGCATCACGAGCCTGCTTGAGCGTGGGCGCCGCGGCGTCCTTGGCCGAGAGGAGCGGCTCCCCGTCAAGCGGCCATTCGATGCCGAGATCCGGATCCAGCGGGTGGATGCCGTGCTCACGTGCCGGGTCGTACGCGGTGGAGCAGAGGTAGACGAGCGTGGCCGATTCGCTGAGCGCCATGAAGGCATGCCCTAAGCCCTCGGCGAGGTAGATTCCGCAGCGCGACACGTCGTCCAGCCGTACCGCCTCCCACTGGCCGAAGGTGGGCGAGCCCACGCGCACGTCCACGACGACGTCCAGGGCTTCCCCCGAGACGCACATGACGTATTTGGCCTGACCTGGCGGGACGTCGGCGAAGTGGATGCCACGCAGCACGCCGCGTCTGGAGACCGAGCAGTTGACCTGGGCGAGCTCGATCGAGCGCCCCAGCGCCTCCCGCAGGTCGGCGGCGCGGAAGCTTTCCAGGAAATCGCCCCGTGGATCGCTGTGGATGCGGGGGGTGTAGAGCAATGCTCCATCGATGCTCAGGCGTTTCATGAAGATACTTGTAACACTCATTGGTGCTCACCCGAAGTACGGCTGTGGGTGGACAAAGGGGGAAATTTTGTCATTTTCGGGTGGGGCTCATTGTTGAGGACATCGTGCCGGCTGTGTGGCTCGGCCGACCTGGTCGGCGTGGTGGATCTCGGGGCGACACCGCCCTGTGAGCTCTTCCTCACCGAGGAACAGCTCGACGATCCCGAGCTCACCTATCCACTTCACCTGCGGGTCTGTACCAGCTGCTGGCTGGCTCAGATACCCCCGCTGATCACGCCGGAAGAGACGTTCACCGAATACGCCTATTTCGCGTCCTACTCCGCCTCCTGGGTCGAGCATGCGCGGCAGTTCGTCGACGCCGCTGTGGAACGGTTGAAGCCGTCGTTCGTGGTCGAGGTGGCCAGCAACGACGGCTACCTGTTACAACACGTCGTCGAGCGCGGCATCAGGTGCCTGGGCATCGAACCGTCGGCCAACGTGGGGCAGGCGGCCAAGGACAAGGGCGTGCCGACGCTCACCGCGTTCCTGTCGCCGGAGACAGGCGCCGCGGTGCGAGCCGGGAACGGTCCCGCCGACCTGGTCGTGGCCAACAACGTCTACGCGCACATCCCCGACGTGATCGGCTTCACCGCGGGGCTGCGCGCCCTGGTGGCCGACGACGGATGGGTGTCGATCGAGGTCCAGCACCTGCTGACGCTCATGGAGCTGAACCAGTACGACACGATCTACCACGAGCACTTCCAGTACTACACGGTCGCCTCCGCGCAGCGGGCACTGGCCGGCGGCGGGCTGACGCTGGTGGACGTCGAGCTGCTGCCCACCCATGGCGGATCCATCCGGCTCTGGGCGCGGCCGTCGGGAAGCCCGTCTGATCGGGTGCTCGAGGTGCTCGAGCGGGAGAAGGCCGCCGGACTTCACGATATTTCCGGCTACGTCGGCTTCGCTGACCGGGTCGCACGCGTCCGCCGCGACCTGCTCCGCTTCCTGATCACTGCGGCCGACGAAGGCAAGACGGTCGTCGGCTACGGCGCGCCGGGCAAGGGCAACACGCTGCTCAACCACTGCGGCATCCGCCAGGACCTGCTGGCCTACACGGTTGACCGCAACCCGTACAAGCACGGCAGGTTCACTCCGGGCACCAGGATCCCCATCGCTCCGCCGGAGCGCATCGCCCAAGATCGCCCAGACTATGTGCTGGTCCTGCCGTGGAACCTGCGCGAAGAGCTTACCGCTCAGCTCTCCTATGTGCACGAATGGGGTGGCCGTCTGGTCTTCCCGATCCCACACCTGGAGGTCGTGTGAAGGTTGTCCTGTTCTGCGGCGGCTTTGGCACGCGCATGCGCACCGGTGTGCCGGGCGAGGTGCCCAAGCCGATGGCGCTCGTCGGTCCGCGACCGCTGCTCTGGCACGTCATGCGCTACTACGCGCACTTCGGGCACAAAGAGTTCATTCTGTGTCTGGGCTTCGGCGCCCACCACATCAAGGACTTCTTCCTCAACTACCAGGAAGCCACGTCCAACGATTTCGTGTTGCGTGGCGGCAAGGTCGAGCTGCTGTCGAGCGACATCTCCGACTGGTCCATCTCGTTCGTGCAGACCGGGACCAACTCCCCGATCGGTGAACGGCTGCGCCGCGTCCGTCCCTACCTGGGTGGCGACGAGATGTTCCTCGCGAACTACGCGGACGTGCTCTCCGACGCACCGCTGCCCGACATCATCGACCGCTTCGCCCGATCGGGTGCGGCCGCGTCGATGATGGTCGTGCCGCCGTCCCAGACCTTCCACTGCGTGGACGTGGGCGAGAACGGCATGGTCGGGGGGATCTCGCCGGTCAGCGAGATGCCGGTGTGGGTCAACGGTGGCTATTTCGTGCTGACCCAAGAGGTTTTCCAGCACATCCCGGAGAACGGGGACCTGGTCGCCGACGGCTGCGTGGAGCTGGCCAAGCGCGGACGTCTGCTGGCCTACCCACACCGCGGCTACTGGCGGCCGACCGACACCGTGAACCAGCGGATGGAACTGGACGAGGCATACTCCCGCGGCGACCGGCCGTGGGCCCTGTGGGAACGGTCCCAATGATCGGCCTGCGCGCGGGGCGGCTCACCGGCATCGTGGCGCTCGCCGCGCACTGCGACGACCTGGCGATCGGGGCGGGCGGCAGCCTGCTGACGATCTGCGCCGCCCACCCTGGCATCCGTGTGGACGCGCTGGTGCTGTCGGGCGGCGGCACCGAACGGGAGGACGAGGAGCGCGCGGCGCTGGCGGCCTTCTGCCCGGGGGCGGATCTTCGGCTCACCGTGCTGAAGCTGCCCGACGGCTACCTGCCGGCCAGATGGGAGGAGGCCAAGGCCGCGGTGGAGGAGCTGCGCGCTCGCACCGAGCCCGGCCTGATCTTCGCACCCTGGCGCGGCGACGCCCACCAGGACCACCGGGGGCTGGCCAAGCTCGTGCCCACGGCCTTCCGCGACCACCTGACGCTCGGTTACGAGATCGTCAAATGGGACGGCGACCTCGCCGCGCCCTCCGCGTTCCAGCCGCTCTCCCCGGAGGTGGCGGAGCTGAAGGTGGATCTGCTCCAGCGCCACTACGCTTCCCAGCGGCACCGGCCCTGGTACGACCGTGAGGCGTTCCTCGGCCTGGCCCGCATTCGCGGCATCGAGTGCCACACGCGCTATGCCGAGGCATTCCACGTTTCCAAGCTGATCGTCGATCTGGAGAACTGATGCGGGTACTTCTCACCGGCCACCAGGGCTACCTGGGCAGCGTGATGACCCCCATACTGGCCGAGGCCGGGCACCAGGTGGTCGGGCTGGACTCCGGCCTGTTCGCCGACTGCATCCTCGGCCCCGAGCCCGAGACGATCGAGGCGCACACCGTGGACCTGCGTGACGCAGGTCCCGAACACGTGGCCGGATGTGACGCGGTGATCCACCTGGCCGCGCTGTCCAACGACCCGCTCGGTGCGCTCGCGCCCGACCTGACCTACGACATCAACCACCACGCCTCCGTCCGGCTGGCCAGGCTGGCCAAGGAGGCCGGCGTGCGCCGCTTCCTGTATGCCTCCACCTGCTCGGTCTATGGAGCCTCCGGCGGCGGAGACCTGCTGGACGAGGAGGCGCCGCTGCGCCCGGTGACGCCGTACGCCGAATCCAAGGTGCGGGTCGAAGACGACCTGGCCGACCTGGCCGACGACGACTTCACGCCGGTGTTCCTGCGCAACGCCACCGCCTTCGGGTTCTCCCCGAGGCTGCGCGCCGACATCGTGCTGAACAACCTGGTGGGCCACGCGTTCCTGACCGGCGAGGTCCGGGTGCTGTCCGACGGCAGCCCTTGGCGCCCGCTGGTCCACGCCAGGGACATCGCCGACGCCTTCGCGGCCGTTCTCGTCGCACCTCGTGAAGCCGTACACGCGACGGCCTTCAACGTGGGCACCGAGGTCAACAACGTGACCGTCGCCGAGATCGCGGCCGAGGTCGTCGCCGCGGTGCCCGGATCGACGCTGGCCATCACCGGCGAGACCGGAGCCGATCCGCGCTCCTACCGCGTCGACTTCTCCCGGATCAGGGCCGCGCTGGGCTACGAGGCGCGCTGGACGGTCAAGGCGGGAGCGGTGGAGCTGATCGACGCCTACCGCGAATACGGCCTGACCAAGCAGGACTTCGAACGCCGCTTCACCAGGCTGGCCCGGCTCGCCGACCGGCGTGCGGCCGGCACCGTCGACGACACCCTCCGGCCATGACAGCGCCGATCATCGGGGCCGAGATGCACGACCTGGTGCGGCGGCTCTATCCGCTGTGCAGGAGCATC
The DNA here is from genome assembly GCF_005893125.1 of Nonomuraea basaltis. Lineage (GTDB taxonomy): Bacteria > Actinomycetota > Actinomycetes > Streptosporangiales > Streptosporangiaceae > Nonomuraea > Nonomuraea basaltis. Next base: position 5,321 of record NZ_VCJS01000148.1, read on the forward strand.
ACCGGTGCCGGCCTGCGGCGCACCCTGGAGATCATCGGCGAGTCGATCCCGCTGGAGATCACCGAGGTGCCGACGGGGACCAGAGTCCTTGACTGGACGATCCCCCGGGAATGGAACATCCGCGATGCCTCCATCAAGGATGCCGCGGGGAACAAGGTGGTCGACTTCCAGGACTCCAACTTGCACGTCGTCGGATACAGCGTGCCGGTCGAGGCCACCATGTCCCTCGAGGAGTTGCGTGGGCACCTGCACACCCTGCCCGGCCAGCCGGACCTGGTCCCGTACCGGACCAGCTACTACGCCGAGACCTGGGGCTTCTGCCTGAGCCAGAACACCCTGGACGGGCTGGCGGACGGGCGGTACGAGGTCAAAATCGACGCCACGCTCGCCGACGGACACCTGACCTACGGCGAGCACGTGATCCGTGGCAGCAGCTCCCAGGAGGTGCTGATCTCCTGCCACATCTGCCATCCCTCGCTGGCCAACGACAACCTGGCCGGGGTGGCGGTGGCCGTCGCGCTGGCGCAGCGCCTGTCCGATCCCTGGTACACCTATCGATTCATCTTCGCGCCCGGCACCATCGGCGCGATCACCTGGCTCGCGCTGAACCGGGGGGACGTCGACCGGATCAGGCACGGCGTGACCCTGGCCTGCGCGGGAGACAGCGGCGCGATCACCTACAAGCGCAGCAGGCGCGGCGACGCCGAGATCGACCAGGTCTTCGCGCACGTGCTGAAGGACAGGCCGCACACCCTCCTGGACTTCTCTCCCTACGGCTACGACGAGCGGCAGTATTGCTCGCCGGGGTTCAACCTCGCCGTCGGCTCGTTGACCAGGACGCCTTACGGAAGCTACCCGGAATATCACACCTCGGCCGATAATCCCGACTTCGTGCTCCCCGAGGCGATGGAGGACACCCTGGAGACGCTGTGGACGGCCGTGCGGGTCCTGGAGGGCAACCGCCGCTACCAGAACCTCAGTCCGTACGGTGAGCCTCAACTGGGGACCCGTGGCCTGTACGGGTCACTTGGCGGGCGCAGTGACACGAAACAGGCGCAGATGGCGATGTTGTGGGTGCTGAGCCTTTCTGACGGGCTGAACAGCCTCCTGGACATCGCGGAACGGTCGAGCCTGCCGTTCCAGGCATTGGCCGACGCGGCACACGCCCTGCAGAGCGCAGGCCTGGTGAAGGAGTGGATGGGTTGAGTCGGCGGCTGAAAGTCGGCGACGTGGTCGAGGTCCTCAGTGCGGAGGAGATCCTCGCCACACTCGATGAGAAGGCGGAGCTGGACAACCTTCCCTTCATGCCGGAGATGCTGCGGTTCTGCGGCCGGCGGTTCACCGTGCACAAGGTGGCCAACAAGCTCTGCGACACGATGACCAGGACCGGGATGCGGCGGATGGACGATGCCGTCCACCTGACGGCCGCCCGCTGCGACGGTTCGGCCCATGGCGGCTGCCAGACCGCCTGCACCCTCTACTGGAGGACCTCTTGGCTCAAGCGGGTGGATGGCGCGCCCACAGGGGAGCCGGTCAGCCCCGAGCGGCCGCTGCTGCCGATCCTGGAGGTCAACACCCGGAGGGAGCCGGGGCCGGACGGCGAGGAACGGTTCCGCTGCCAGGCGACGGAACTGCTGCGCGCGGCCCCGGAACGCCTGCCGTTCCGGAACATGGGGCAGTACGTCACCGACATCAGGGTGGGGAACGCCGGGGTCGGGTCGACCCTCCGCACGCTCTTCTTCGGGCTGTTCAACCGCTACCAGAAATTCTCCAGGAGATTCCCGAGCCGGCTGCGGATCAAGGGTGGCCTCGCGTGGGGCTTCGTGCAACCAGGCCCGCACACCGGCCCCGCCCCGACGGGCACGACCGACCTCCAACCGGGTGAGCTGGTCCGGATCAAGTCCAAGGACGAGATCGTCGCCACGCTGACCACCAAGGGGTTCAACCGCGGTCTGGGCTTCGAGGAGGACATGGCACGTTCATGTGGGCGCACGGCCCGTGTGAGCGCCCGCGTCGAGCGCTGCGTCGACGAGAAGACAGGCAAGATGCTGGAGATGAAGAATCCCTGCATCGCGCTCGAAGACATCATCTGCGATGGCGTGTACAAATCCAACTGCCCTCGCGCGTTCATCCCGTTCTGGCGGGAGATCTGGCTGGAGCGGGTCAGCGAGCCGAGCTAGGAGGCGGGCATGGCTGAGCAAGCGGGCCCGGACATCAGCGACATCGGGCGCAAGGCGGGCCGAGGGGCAGTGTGGAGCCTCCTCGGCACGCTGGTTACCCGCGCGGGCTCTTTCATCCTCGGCCTGATCCTGGCCAGGCTTCTTGCTCCGGCCGACTTCGGCATCTATGCGGTCGCGCTCGCGGCCACCCAGTTCGTCATGGTCGTCAAGGACATCGGCGTCATGTCGGCCGTCGTGCAGTGGCGGGGGCGGCTGGAGGACATCGCGCCCACGGCCACGACACTGACGATGATCTCCGCGGTGGGCCTGTACGGGGTCTTCTGGGTCGGCGCGCCGTACTTCTCGATGCTGGCGGGCAGCCAGGAGGCCACTTCCGTGGTGCGGATCCTCACCGCGGTCATCCTCGTCGAGGCGATCACGGCGGTGCGCAGCGCGGCCCTGCTGCGCTGGTTCCGCACGGGCAAGAACGCCAAGGCGGTCCTGGCGGGCTTCCTGGTCAACGCGCCGGTGGCCATCACTCTGGCGATCAACGGGGCGGGGCCTTACAGCTTCGCCTGGGGACAGCTCGCGGGAGCCGTGGTCACCGGCGTCTTCATGCTGATCTACGCGCGGCTGCCCTACCGGTTGGGGTTCGACCGGCAGATCGCGGCCAGGCTGCTGCGGTTCGGCATTCCCTCCGCGGCCGGGATCGCGCTGGAGATCACGCTGCTCAACGTGGGTTACATCATCGTCGGCAACATCATGGGCAAGGATTGGCTGGGCTTCTACCTGATGGCGTTCAACGTGTCGAGCTGGGTGCCCGGCATGATCGGCAGCGCCATCCGCATGGTGTCGATCGCCGGCTTCTCCCGGCTGGCCGAGCGTGATGAGGAGTCCCTGTCGCTCGGCGTGCAGAAGACCCTGCCGCTGCTCATCGCCATGGTGCTGCCGCTGGCCGCCTTCATGGCGGTGCTCGCGCACCCATTGATCATCTTCATCTACGGTCCGGAGTGGGAGCAGGCCGCCGGCGTGCTGCGGTTCCTGGCGGTCCTGATGGTGGTGCGCATGCTCACCTCCTTCGCTCTCGACATCCTGAACGGACAGGGCGCCACCCGCTCGACGGTCTGGATGAACCTCGGGTACGCGGCGGCGATGATCCCGGCGGTCATCGTCGGCACGAATCTCGACGGCATCCGCGGTGCCGCGATCGGGCAGGCGGCCGCGGCCGTGCTGGTCGCCCTACCGCTCGCCATGCTCGCCGTGCGGCGGGCGGGGGTACGGCTCTCGCCCGTCCTGCCCACTCTCGTCCGCCCGGTGCTGGGAGCGCTGGTCTGCGCGGCTGTCATGGTGAGCCTCGCGATGCCGACCCAGGGGAGCCCGTTCATCCAGCTCGTCGTGGCGGGCGGGGGCGGCCTGCTGGCCTACGTGCTGGTCGTGGTGACCCGCGACCAGTTCCACATTGTGAGCGATCGCCTGGTGCGGCTGCTTCCCGCCCGCGCGCGATGACCCGAGGAGAAGCAATGCTGGTGTCCATCGGAATCCCGGTCCGCAATGGCGCGGACCGCCTGGAGGCGGCCGTGCGATCGGCGCTCGCCCAGGATCACGCCGAGCTCGAGGTGGTGATCTCGGACAACGCCTCCACCGACGACACAGAGGAGCTCTGCCGCGAGCTGGCGAGGCAGGACAGCCGGATCGCCTACTACCGGCAGCCGCGTGATCTGCACGTGGTCGGGAACTTCGTGGAGGTGCTCCGGCGCGCTCGGGGAGAATTCTTCCGCTGGATGGGCGACGACGACCTGCTCGAACCGGGCTACGTCTCCCGGACCTTGGAGCCGTTCCTGGCCGATGAGCGGCTCATCCTGGTCACCTCGGACGTCAGTTACACAGGGTCGGACGGGACGGTCCACGAGCCGCGTTACCGCGGCACCCGGATGCTCTCCGACGACCCCATTGACCGCCTGGACGAGCTGTGGGACGTGGTCACCACCGAGCACCACGGACTGGATCCCCTCTACGGCCTGATGCGGCGGGAGCGAGTGGCCGCCGTGCCCCGGCCGCTGATGATCCGTGAGGACGAGGTCTACGCCACCATGCTCGCGCTGACCGCGCCCTGGGGTCATGTGCCGGCGGTGCTCGCACATCGCAACCTGCGCGAGCGGCGCCTGTCCGGGATCGCCGCGGCGCTCGGCGTCCCTGCCTGGACCGCGCATTTCGCCACCACGCTGCAGTTCCGGGCGATGTACCGAGCCCTGAGCATCATGGAGCTCTCCGCAGAGCAACGGAGCCGTGCCCATGCCGTGCTGCTCCGTACCTATTGGCGCCGGCAGCAGCAGATGCTGGCGCACCGCAGCCGCAAAATCGCCGGGTTGGCCGCCCGACTCGTCTCCTCGAAAGGGTGATCTCCTCGTGTTGATTCGCATCGTGCGGCTGCTCATGCAGCCGGGCCGGATCCTGCTGGCCATCATGCGGCGTCTGCCGTTCGGCTCGTACGAGCTGCGCTGCGCGCTCGACCTCTACCCGAGGCCGCACTACGCCTACGGCGTGCAGCAGGCGGCCGAACTGGCCAGGCGCCTCGGCATCGGCCGGATCAGCGTGGTCGAGTTCGGCGTCGCGGGGGGCGCGGGCATGGTGGAGCTCAACCGCATGGCTGCGCTGGCGACGGCCGCCTCGGGAGTGAAGATCGACGTCTACGGCTTCGACACCGGTGCCGGACTGCCCAAACCCACCGACTACCGGGACCTGCCCTACATCTGGCGCGAAGGCGACTTCGTCATGGACGTCGACGCCCTCCGGGCACGTCTGGGAACGGCCAGTCTGATCCTGGGCAACATCGAGGACACCGTGGGCGAGTTCCTCGACAGCGAGCGGCCGGCGCCGATCGGGTTCGTCTCCGTCGACGTGGACTTCTACTCCTCGACCGCGGCGGCGCTCAGGCTGTTCGAGGGCGACCACAAGTATTTCCTGCCCCGCGTGTTCTGTTATCTCGACGACACCGTCGGCGACGACGACCAGATCATCCACAACGACTATGTCGGCGAGCTCAGCGCGATCCGGGAGTTCAACCAGGACAACGAGCTGCTGAAGCTGGCTCCGATCAACGGTCTGCGGCACAAGCGCCCGGTTCCCGCCCCCTGGAACGACAACCTTCAGGCGCTGCACCGCTTCGATCACCCGGACTACGCGACCTACGTGGGCCGGCCGGACACGCAGACACAGTTGCCCTTGTAACTGTTCACGTGACTGCCGTTGTAACGAAGTAGCGGGCTGATGCGAGAGAGGGTAAAGAACAACGCGAGGGGGAGAAATCTCGCTATGTCCGTTATATTATCCAATAGCCGAATCAACGATGATGTCCGGCGCCGCATGATTTTCCAGGGGGACGTCTTCCTCTACTCCGCGACGCCCGCCTCGACCAAGCTGATCGAGTTCGCTCGCGAGCTGATCGAGGAGGCGTTCGGGGGCCGCGACCCCCAGACCGCCCAGCACGAGATGCCGGTCGAGGAGTTCGCCGCGCTGCTCGCGGACCTCAAGCCGCGCTTCATCCATCACCCCACCAGCAAGAAGATCCTCGCCGCCCTGATGGACGAGCTGGGCATGGCGCTGGACAAGACCTACTTCGACGTGCCGAGGCTGCGTACCTCCACCGCCGATCACTATCTCGACTCCGGCATCTCCTACGCCTATCACGCTCACCGCGACTGCTGGTACGCCGCGCCGTTCTGCCAGGTCAACTGGTGGATCCCGATCTACGAGGTGGTTCCGGAGAACGTCTTCGCCCTGCACCCGCAGTACTTCGACCGCCCCGTCCGCAACGGCAGCGGCCGCTACGACTACGCGGAATGGACCACCGTCAGCCGGCCCACTGCCGCACAGCACATCTACAGCGATACCCGAGACCAGCCCAGGCCGGAGGAGGAGCTCGACCTCGAAACGGAGCTCCGGCTGGTGCCGGAGCCGGGCGGCATGATGCTCTTTTCCGGGGCCCACCTGCACTCCACCGTCGCCAACACCTCTGGCAGGACCCGCTTCAGCATCGACTTCCGCACCGTCCACATCGACGACGTCAGGTCCCGCTCGGCAGCGCCGAACGTGGACGCCGCCTGTCGTGGCACCACCCTGCGTGACTTCTACCGGGCCGACGACCTGACGCGCATCCCGGAAGAGCTCGCCGCGGAATACGAGGCCGAGGCACTGGCCAAGATCACCTGACCCGCGCACGTACGGCGTCGCGCAGGCTCTTCCAGCTCCGGTGCCGTTGGAAGGGCAGCTCGAAGACCGATGCGAACAACCATGCCGCTCCCACGCTCACCGGCACGGCCAGGGCGAGCGTGAGGAGGAACGTCGGCATGCCCGGTGGCACGTGCGGGGCGACGACGAGCCGGTTCACCATGACGACGAGCGGTGAGTGGATCAGGTAGAGGCTGTAGGAGAAGGAGCCCAGCCGCCGGAGCGGGCGGGTGTCGAGCAGCCGTACGAGCCGAACCGGCTTGCCCGTCGCCACACCTGTCAGCAACAACCCGGCAGCCGGGCCGACCGCCAGATCCACCCAGAAGAAGTTCGCGACCACCCATTCCGGCCCGGCCACCACGATCAGCACGAGCACCGGGAGCGCGGCGGCCGCCGCGAACCAGTGCCAGGCCAGGCGGCCCGTACTCTCCTGCGCACGCACGATGCCGGCGCAGACCGCGCCCATGGCGAAGAGCGCGGCGAACTGCGGAGTCAGCCGCATCAGCAGGTCCACGGCCGGTACGGCAGGCGCCAGCGCCCCCACCGCCACGACGATCAGGGTCACCGCGCCGAGCATCACCGCCGCGCCCACCTTGCGCAGGACCAGCAGCATCAGGGGGAACACCAGGTAGAGCTGGGCCTCGACGGCGATCGACCACAGGGCCCCGTTGGGGCTGGGGGAGCCGAAGATGTCCTGCAGCAGTAGCCCGTAGATGAGGGCCGACTGCCCGGTGGGCGCCTGCTGCCCGGGCTGCGGGATGACCGTCCACGCGATCACCAGGCTGAACAGCAGCGCCGCCCAGTACGGCGGCAGGATGCGCCAGGCGCGACGGCTGAAGAATGTGCGGATGCCGCCCAATTGCCAGCCGGACCGGGCGGGCGAGACCGCCAGCGAGAAGCCGGACAGGACGATGAACACCACTACCGCGAAATGGCCGTAGAGCAGCCATCCCGTCCACCCGGGCGCATCGTTGACCGGAAACCCGGGGAAGGACAGGAGCCAGCAATGGTGGAGGACGACGAACAACGCGGCCAGGCCCCGTAAGCCATCGAGTCCGGCGAGCCTGCCCCGCGTTGCCACATGCTCTACTGCCAGCCCCACCGGAAGCCCCCGTCGCCGTAGTCGTAGGTCTATCGCTCCGACGCCGCACGATGTAACGGTCCAAGGGAGATGTAACGTAAGACCAAGATTTCCCGATAGTCCCCTATAGGAACAAGCATGGCTGATGCGGGGGAACGTAACAACATGGAGTTCTGGAAGGCGATTCTTGGTCTTCTCCGACGAATTCTGATAGGCCCGCCGCTGATCCTTCTCTCGATCCTGGTGGGCGTCGTGGTGTACGCCATGATTCCGGAGCGCTACACGGCCGACGTCTCCCTTGTTCTTGCCACGCCGGTCAACGGGGGCACCGTGTCCACCGACAAGGCCAAGCAAGGGCTCACCAACCCCTTTCTCTCCTTCAACGACGCCCTGAAGACCGGGGCCAGCATCGTCATCCTTTCCATGAACACGCAGGACGTCTGGACGCAGCTCGGCGCGCCGAAGGACGGCCCGACGGAGATCACGATCGACGACGGGCGCACCAACCCCAATGTCCTGGACATCAACGGGCCCTACATCTACATCAGCGTCGACAGCGAGTCTCCTCAGCAGGCTTCGGCCGTGCTCATGGCGGCACGCGAGCGCGTGGCGACCGAGCTGTTCAAATGGCAGAAGGAGCTCGGCGCTCCGGCGAACACCTTCATCACCTCCACCGACATCGTGCCGCCGTCCAAGCCCGAGGCCGACTACAGCGTGAACTGGCAGGGGGCGATCGGCGGTGCCATCCTGTGCCTGGGCCTGGGCCTCAGCGTCGCCTACGGTGTGGTGACCAGGCGCGCCGGATCTCGGCCCAAGCCGTTGCAGCGGCCGGAGCCCTCAGCTCCCGTGGCCGTCCCAATGCCGACCCCGGTGGCGGCCCCGGCGCCGGCGCCCGTGGCGCAGCCTCGGGAAGCGCAGGTGAACGAACCCGTCGAACGGCCGGAACTCGACGAGGACAGCTCCGCCACCATGGAGTTCCCCGCCTATCGGGGGGAGCGCCTCTCTCCCGTGCCCGTGCCCAGGAAGGCGAACCAGGACGACGGCGAGGGATGAGGCCGCCATGGACTTCTGGGCGACGGCGACAGTTCTGTTCAAGCGGTGGTACGTGACGATTCCGGCCTTCCTGCTCACGGTCCTAGGAGCCGTCGGCGTCTTCGCCGTGGCGCCCAAGACCTTCGTTTCCAGCTCGGCGCTCGTTCTCACCCTGCCGGTCACCGGCGGCAGCGTGCCGAGCGATCCAAAGTTCCCCAACCCGCGCACCAACCCCCTGGTCTCCTTCGACCAGGGGTTGAGCATGACCTCGTCGATCCTCATCCAGGCGCTGAACACCCCTCAGACGGCTGCCAAGGTCGGCGCGCCGATCGGTGGCGACGTCACACTCAAGATCACTAGTGGGGGAACCAACCCCGAACTGATGCCGGCGACCCCCTTCATCGTCATCATCTGCGAGGCGCCAAGCGCTGAGCTGGCCCATGGCATCGTGGTGAGGGCCACCGAGCTGGCTCAGAAAGAGCTGCACGCCCGGCAGCGGCAGATCAAGGCGCCGCCCACCACCTTCGTGACCGCCACCATCGTGGTGCCGCCGACCGAACCCGACGAGAAGAAGGGCAGCCGGATGCGGAGCGCGGTGGTCGCCGGAGGGCTCGGGTTCTTCATGAGTCTGTTCGCCGCCTTCGCGGCCGAGAGCTTCGCCCGGCATCGCCGAGCGCGCCGCCTGGGCATGGCCACGCAGCTCGAGCCTGCCGTCCGCAACGGAACGCGGTCACTGGCCGGACGCCAAGGATGAACGCGACCGCCCTGGCGCAGCGGCGCCCGCGGCGCGCTGACGGCGCCACGCTGGTCTGCTTGTTCGTCCTGTTCCTGCTGATCCTCCCGGCCCGCCTGGCGGTGGCCGGGCTTCCGCTGTCGCTCACTCCCGCCGAGATCATGGCTCTGGCACTGGGCCTGGTGTGGCTGTGCGCGCAGATGATCAGTACGTCAGGCGTGGCCAAGGGCAGCAATCCGGTCCGCACCTCGATCTTCATGTACGGCATGCTCCTGCTGGCCGTCTACGGGTACACGACCTACCTGTACCTGCCCTCCGACGAGCTCAACCTCGCCGACCACACGATCGTGCTCTACCTGGGTTACGTGGGCCTGGTGCTGGTGGTCTGCGACGGGATCAGCAGTCGCGAACGCCTCGACTTCGTGCTCAAGGCGATCGTGATCGGTGGCACGTTCGCGGCGATCGTCGCCTTGCTGCAGTTCAGGCTCGACTTCGACCTTACCGAGTACATGCGGCTCCCCGGCCTTCGCCACTCCTCCGCCGAGGAGGTGCCGACCGTGATCTCCCGATCGGACCTGCGCCGGGTCGCCGGCACACTGGGGCACCCGATCGAGTTCGGCGCGCTCTCCGCGATGTTGTTGCCCCTGGCCGCGCATCTCGGCTTCCAGGCGCGCAGCCGCGGCCAGGCCGCGGCCCGCTGGTGGATCTGCGCCGTCATCATCGCGGCCGGCCTGATGTTCTCGGTCTCCAGGACCGCCGTCCTCGGCCTGGCAGGGGCGGGGCTGATCCTCCTGCTCGGCTGGTCCAACCGGCGCCGGATCTTCACCATCGGCGCGTTCGTGGTGTTCCTGGGCTTCATGAAGGTCCTGGCGCCGGGCCTGATCGGCACGTTCTACAACCTGTTCGCCGGCGCCGGCGACGACAGCAGCATCCGCTTCCGCACCCACGACTATCCCTTCGCCATGCGGGAGTTCGCCAAGAGCCCGATCTTCGGTCATGGGCCCGGCACCTGGTATCCCTTCAAGCATCAGGTGTTCGACAACCAGTACCTGCTGTCACTGGTCGAGACCGGGCTGCTCGGCGTTCTGGGAATCGTCGGCGTGATCGTGTGCGGGATCGTCGTCGCCCTCCGGGTTCGCTGGTTGAGCACCGACCAGAACGTACGCAACCTGGGACTGACCATCGCCGCCTGCCTGGTGATCCCGCTGCTGGGCGCGGCCACCTTCGACATGCTGTCCTTCCCCGGCATCACCAGCGTGATGTTCCTGCTCGTCGGCGCGGCCGGGGCGCTGCTGCGGTTCGAGCGCGGAGATCAGGCGGACAAGCTGCTCCTGAGCTCCTTCCAGGAGCCCGCCGACAGGTCACGCTCGCTGATCGCGCTGACCGGCAACGGCCAGGGCAGCGCGAGGTCGGGATCGTCGTAGCGGACGGCCAGGTCCTCGGCGGGGTCGTGTTCCCTGTCGATGCGGTAGCAGACATCGGCGTGCTCGGTCAGCGCCTGGTAGCCGTGCAAGATCCCCGGAGGCACGTAGAGGTTCGCGAACGACACGTCGTCGAGCCGGATGGTGATGTGGGAGCCGAACGTCGGTGCGGCCGGCCGCGCGTCGACCAGGATGTCGAGCACGGCGCCGTGCGCCGCCCGCACCAGCTTGGCCTCGCCGCGGCCCGAGCGGCCGTGCATTCCCCTGATCGTGCCCAGGCGCGAGCGCGACTGGCTGTCCTGGACGAACGCGGTGTGGTCCAGCCCGTGCTCCGTGGCGATCGCGGCGTCGAAGGTCCTGGTGAAGAAGCCTCGATCGTCGTGGCTCGGCGTCGGCACGAACAGCAGCACGCCCTCGAGCTCCAGATGCTCGACTCTCATGGTGTTCCTCTCATCCGGGTAGGGCCCGTAGCCGACGGGAGGGTCTGAGCAGGGCCACGACCGAGGCCCTGGCCGTGCGGCGGCCCGCGGCGGCCCGCATCGCCTCGCCGAGCAGAACGGCGAGATAGAAGCCCGCGGTCGCGATCCTGCCCCTGCGTCGCTGGAAGAGCCGCACGCGGTTGACCGTGAGCAGCGCGGCCAGCATCGGGCTGGTCTTCGCCTCGCCGCCGATGTGCTCGACCACCGCGGCGGGTTCGTACCAGAGCGTCCAGCCCTCGTCCGCGGCCCGCAGCGCGTACTCGGTCTCTTCGCTGTAGAGCAGGAAGGACTCGTCCCACGGGCCGACTTCGGTGAGCGCCGCGACCGAGATGAGCATGGCGGCTCCGGTGGCCCAGTCCGCGGGGCCTGGCCGTTCGTAGCGGCTGGGATCGACGATCATCTCGCCCAGCGTGCCGATGCGGCCCGCCAGGCGCCCGCCGATCAGCGCCTCGGCCAGCGCACCGCGAACGGTCGGCGCGCGGCGAAGCGAGTGATGGAGCACGCCTTCGGTGCTGACCATCCGGGGGACGGCGATGCCGGTGCCCGGACGGTCGAGGGCTCCGCACAGGACGGCAAGCGAACCAGGGCGAAGGCGGCAGTCGGGGTTCATCACGAAGATCGCATCGAGCTCATGGAGGTCGAGTGCCGCGATCCCGGTGTTGATCGCCGCGGCGTAACCGGCGTTCCTGCCCACTTGCACGGGCCGGACGGGCAGGTCGGCGGCCTGTTCCGCGAGGCGGAGCGAGTCGTCCTTGGAGGCGTTGTCCGCCACGACGACGGCGGCGAGCCGTACCCCTTCAGCGCCCTCAGGCAGAGAGGCCAGGCAACCGCCGAGGACGGGCGCGCTGTTGTAGGTCACGATCACGATCGCAACTCGGGGAGAGCCGGGCATCACATGTCGCCATCGCGGCCCGGCAATGGATCGTTACAAGTAACAGATGACAAGGCTGAGGCGATGAGGAGGTAGGGGCCGGTGTTGTAGAGACGGAGACACACTTCATGCAGGATCTGCAGGCATTCACCTTTCGCCGGGATGAGCTCTTCCCGCTGGCGGACAAGTATTCCGAGCAGTTCCGTACGGCCTCGCCGTTCCGTCATGTGATCATCGACGACTTCCTGCCACCCGCTGTGCTGGAGCCCGTCCTCGAGGAGTTCCCCGAGCCGCGAGATGCCACCTGGCAGCGGTTCGACACCGCGCGCGAGGTGAAGCTGGCGCTGGCCGACACCGAGCGCATGGGACCGGCCACCAGGCACCTGCTGGCGGAGTTCAACGGTGGCGTGTTCGTCGAATTCCTCGAGCGGCTGACCGGCATCACGCAACTGGTCTCCGACCCGCACTTGGAAGGCGGCGGCCTGCACCAGATCCGGCCGGGTGGCTTCCTCAAGGTGCATGCCGACTTCAACAAGAGCCGAAAGCTCAACCTCGACCGCCGGCTCAACGGCCTGCTCTACCTCAACAAGGACTGGGAGGAGAGCTACGGCGGGCACCTGCAGCTGTGGAACAAGGACATGACCGAGTGCGAGGGCAAGATCCTCCCGGTCTTCAACCGGTTCGTGCTGTTCGCCACGACCGATGACGCCAACCACGGGCATCCGGACCCGCTCACCTGCCCGCAGGACCGGGCGCGGCGCTCGATGGCGCTCTACTACTACTCCAACGGCAGGCCCGAGGACGAGGTCACCGCCGACCACACCACGCTGTTCAAGCAGCGGCCCGGCGAGGCGTGGAGGAGCAACCTCCGCCAGGTCGCCAAGCGCTGGACGCCACCTGCGCTGGCCGACCTCGTCGGCAATCGGAAGACCGAGGGCGCGTGAGGTCGTACGTCGGAGGCTGGTGTCTCGGCGTTGGCCTGATCGTGCTGCTGAGCGGGTGCCAGGGTTCCGGCGCCCAGGAGAAGCCGGTCGTCACCCAGCCGCCCGCAACGGCGGCGTCCAAGTCCGGCTCGGCTCCGCCGTCGAAGCCGCCCGAGCAGGGTTGGCCGGGGCCGGACAACACGGGTGTGCGCAAGGGCTTGAAACTGCGCAAGTCCGGGCCCATCCGGGTGACCAAGAGCGGCACGGTCATCGACGGAGTCGAGGTGACCGGGTACATCACGGTCGAGGCCGACAACGTGACCATCCGCAACACGCGAGTGCGCGGCACCAAGGGCTGGTGGGGGATCCTCCAGCGCGAGGGGCGCGACGGCCTGAAGGTCGAGGACAGCGAGATCTTCGGCAACGGCAAGCAGCGCACCCAGTTCGGCATACTCAACCAGGGCAAGATGATCACTGTGCGCCGGGTCGACGTCCACACGATCTCCAACGGAATCCTGACCCAGCAGGGCGTGATCGAGGACTCCTACGTGCATGATCCGAAGTACTACTCTGGAGACCACACCGACATGATCATGTCCACCGGGCCGCCTGCCGCGGGCACCGAGCTGATCATCCGGCACAACACGGTGATCAACACGTTGGACCAGACGGGTGCGGTCGCGCTGTTCCAGGACTTCGGCGTGGTCAAGAACGTGACGGTGGAGGGCAACCTGCTGGCAGGGGGCGGTTGGTCGCTGTACGCGGGCGCCGGGGCCAAAGGCAAATCGTCGAACATCAAGGTGATCGACAACGTCTTCAGCCGCAAGGTGTGGCCGAAGGGCGGATCTGCCGGGCCGGTCTCATATTGGGATAGCGACGGGGTTGGAAACCTGTGGCGGGGCAACACGTGGGAAAACGGCGAGACGGTAACGCCGGGATAACGACCATTTGTCGGTTTTTTCGTGATGATTGAGGAAGCTGGGCTTCTTGCGAATTGAGAGAAAAACGAGTCCTTTTCGTTAAAAAGCCTCACTTTGTACTTCCGGCATGGCTATTCTCCCTCTGGGGGCTCGGCGTGGCCGTGATCGGAAGGAGTCGCCTGTGTCAAGGCATCGAAGGCGTAAGAGGCGGAGCGGGTGGTTATCCCTGGCCGGCGTCTCCGCGGTGGCGGTGCTGGCCGGCGGATACGGCATCATCGCCTCTGATGTGCTGGAGCCTCAGGCGGTCCTGACGGACGCGAGCGGGGCGAGTGCCACGGCTTCGCCGCACGCTGCCGCCGGCCAGAAGTCCCGGCCGCGCCCTACCACCGACAAACCGCGGCCCGGGAAGACCCGGAACGGGGACCCGTGGTGGTGGCCCAGACGGCCTACCAAGAAGCCGACCTCGCGGCCAACGCGCAGACCGACCAAGACGCCGACGGCGACACCCACCGCGAAGCCGACGAAGACGCCTAGCGCGAAGCCGACGGTGACACTTACGAGGACGCCGACCACGACTCCTTCCGAGACCCCGACCACGACCCCTTCCGAGACGCCGACGAAGACGCCGAGCGCGACTCCGACGGTGACGCCCACGAAGACGCCGACCACGACTCCCTCCGGGACCACGACTCCCTCCGGGACCCCGACTACCACTCCCTCCGAGACCCCGACGAAGACGCCGACCACGACTCCCTCCGAGACCCCCACGAAGACGCCGACCACGACTCCCTCCGAGACGCCGACCACGACTCCTTCCGAGATCCCGACGAAGACGCCGAGCGCGACTCCGACGGTGACGCCCACGAAGAAGCCGACGACCGCTCCGCCGCCGAGCGGTGGCTGGCCCGGATCTGGCAACACCGGCGTTCCCGCCGGCACCGCGATGGTCCAGAAGACCGGCTCGATCGTCATCAGGGAAGACGGCAAGGTCATCGACGGTTGGGACCTCACCGGCGACATCACGGTCGAGGCCGACAACGTGACCATCCGCAACACCCGAGTGCGCGGGCAGTCCGACTATTGGGGCATCCTCCAGCGCGAGGGCTTCTCGGGCCTGAAGGTCGAGGACAGCGAGATCTTCGGCAACGGCAAGCAGCGCACCCAGTTCGGCATCCTCAACCAGGGCAAGATGATCACGGTGCGCCGCGTGGACATCCACACGATCTCCAACGGCATCCTCACTGACCAGGGACTGGTCGAGGACTCCTACGTGCACGACCCGAAGTACTATGCCGGAGACCACACCGACATGATCATGTCGACCGGCACCGCCGCCGCCGGCACCGAGCTGATCATCCGGCACAACACGGTGATCAACACGCTCGACCAGACGGGTGCGATCGCGCTCTTCCAGGACTTCGGTGTGACCCGCAACGTCACCGTGGAGGGCAACCTGCTGGCCGGGGGCGGCTGGACGCTCTACGCGGGCGCCGGCAGGAAAGGGCTGTCCTCCAATATCAAGGTGATCGACAACGTCTTCAGCCGCAAGGTATGGCCGAAGGGCGGCTACGCCGGCCCGGTGTCGTACTGGGATTCCCATGGGCCGGGCAACGTCTGGCGAGGCAACACCTGGGAGAGCAGCGGCGCGAGCGTGATGGCCGCGGACTAGCTGCGGATCGCGATGATCGACTTCACCAGCCCGGCCAGCCGTTCGAAGCGGATCTGGGACTTGGGGAAGTAGTGTCGCATCTCGGTCACGCTGAGCAGCTCGACCTCCATGGCGATCATGCGGGCGGCGTCCCGGTCGGAGGTCGGGGTGTGGACAAGAGGCCAGCGGCGCAGGATCGTCGTCCGTGCGGCGAGCGGCAGGAACTGGAACCCCGGGAACAGGAAGTGCGGCTCGACCGGGAAATAGCGGTAGGGCGTCTGCACCCAGTGTCGCTCGGCCATCTCGTGCACGGTGTCGGCGAACTGCTGCCGACGCTGGTGCCCGCCGACATGTTCGATCACGGCGTTGGAGAACACCAGGTCATACTGCGTGCCACGGATCGCGGCCGGTAGATCGCAGGCGTCGGCGACATCGGCTCGCAGCCACGTCGGCAGGTCGGCGGGCGGTTGCTCGAGGTTGACGATCTGTACGTGCGCCGGCCTGACCGGAGCGCGCATCCAGGCTCCGGCCGTGCCGCCGAGGTCGAGGACGTTCATCTGGTCGAGGTCCGGGAACAGGCCGGCGAACCACTGCCACCTTCGCGCCCGCGCCTTGGCCCCCAGCGAGTTCGGAGCATCCACGAAACGGCTGCGCAGAGCATTCAGACGGCTCATAAAGGGGCTCCTCCGGCCAGATAAGTACCCCTATGCTCGCAGAATTCTGCCTGCGCGGCTAAGCGGGTGATTCTTTGTGACATTCTTGCGACGCATACCAATCGACCGTTCGGCGCAACCCCTCGTCCAATTCCGTGACAGGATGCCAGCCGAGCTGGTCCGCGGCAGGCGTGATGTCTCCGACCTGCGTAATATCGTGCGGGCGATCGGGGGCCGTGCCGAATTCCGGCACCGTGCTCGCGCCGGTGATCCGATAAAGCCTCTCCACGATCTCGGAGGCCGGGGTCTTGAGGCCGGTCCCGATATCAAGAGCGTGTCCGACCGCCTTGTCCGATTCGCCTGCCAAGACGAACGCGTCGACGACATCGTCGACGTAGATCCAGTCGGCGAGCTTGGTACCCCTGGTAAGCCGGGGGCGCTGGCCCCGCAGGAGGCAGAGTGTTACGTAAGGCACGAGCTTGGTGGTGTCGGGCTGGGCCGGCCCGTAGACCATGCTGGGACGCAGCACGGTGACGGGCAGATCCCAGAGCCGATGGTAGAGCTGCGCGTAGCCGGTGGCGGCCCACTTGGACATGGCGTAGGCCGACGACGACGGCGCGTGGCCGTTGCCCGGGCGCGGCTCCTCGATGGAGCCGGTCAGGACGGTTTTGACGCCGCATTCACGGGCGGCGGCCAGCACGTTGACCGTGCCGATGACATTGCTCTCCAAGGTGGCACGGACGACGTCGTCACCTCTGGAACCGGTGACTTCGGCGGCGAGGTGGAACAGGACGCTTGGCCGTACCGACTGGAAAAGCCGCATCGTGGCACCTGCGTCGCTCAGGTGGGCCATGTGCCAGATCTCGCCGTGGCGAGCCCGCTGGGGGCGGCGGCTGACCGCGTGCACCTGGACGCCGAGCGCTCGTAATCGCGTCACCAGATGCGAGCCGATGAATCCGGCCGCCCCTGTCACCAGCACCACGGTCTCTGGCCAACGCGACATCGTGGATTGACCTCCGTGGGAGATGGAGCCGCTCGGACCGACGGCTCCATCTAATCATCCACTAGCCGATGCGCCAGGTGTCGCCACCCAGGAGTAGATCGCTCAGGTCGCCGGGCCCCTTCTGCGCCACCGCCTCTTCGAGCTGCTCGGCCATGAGCACGTCGTACGCCGGCCGGTCCACGCTGCGGAAGACGCCGATCGGCACGTGCTCGAACGCCGGCTCGTCCAGCCTGCTCAGTGCGAAGGCCACCGACGGGTCCGGGTTGTGCGCGTCGTGCACGAGGATGCGGTCCTCGCTCGCCGACTCGCGGGGGACGACTTCGAGGTTGCCGTCCTGGCCGCGTACGACGGCCTTGGAGGCGCTCACGATCGGCTGCCCGTGCTCCAGGCGCAGCGTGATGTCGTCGCGGACCTCAGGGTCCTTGAGCTGCTCGAAGGCGTTGTCGTTGAAGATGTTGCAGTTCTGGTAGATCTCCACCAGCGACGTGCCGCGGTGCGCCGTGGCCTCGCGCAGCACCGACTGCAGGTGCTTGCGGTCGGAGTCGAGGGTGCGGGCCACGAAAGACGCCTCGGCGCCGATGGCCAGCGAGATCGGGTTGAACGGCTTGTCCAGCGACCCCATCGGCGTCGACTTGGTGATCTTGCCGACCTCGGAGGTGGGCGAGTACTGGCCCTTGGTCAGACCGTAGATCCTGTTGTTGAACAGCAGGATGTTCAGGTTGACGTTGCGGCGCAGCGCGTGGATCAGGTGGTTGCCGCCGATGGACAGCGCGTCTCCGTCACCGGTGATCACCCACACGCTCAGGTCGGGGCGGGAGGCCGCGAGCCCGGTCGCGATCGCGGGCGCGCGCCCGTGGATCGAGTGGAACCCGTACGTGTTCAGGTAGTACGGGAACCGCGACGAGCACCCGATGCCCGACACGAACACGATGTTCTCGCGCTTGAGCCCCAGCTCCGGCAGGAAGCTCTGCACCGCTGCCAGGATCGCGTAGTCACCGCAGCCGGGGCACCATCGGACCTCCTGATCGGACTTGAAATCCTTCAAGCCTTGCTTGACGTCCGTCTTGGGAACGAGGGACAGGCCCTTTCCGTTCACGAGCTCAGTCACTGTCGATCACGTCCTGGATGACTCCGGCCAGCTCCTCGGCCTTGAACGGGAGCCCGCGCACACGGTTGTAGCTGATCACGTCGACGAGGTAGCGGGCGCGCAGCAGCAGGGCGAGCTGGCCGAGGTTGATCTCGGGCAGCAGCACCTTGTCGTAGCGCTTGAGCACCTCGCCGGTGTTGGCGGGCAGCGGGTTGAGGTGGCGCAGGTGGGCCTGGGCGACCTTGCCGCCGGTCTTCCTGATCCGCCGGATGGCCGCGGCGATCGGCCCGTACGTCGAGCCCCAGCCGACGACCAGCACCTTGGCATCGCCGTCGGCGTCGTCGACCTCCAGGTCGGGCACGTCGATGCCGTCGATCTTGGCGGCCCGGGTGCGGACCATGAGGTCGTGGTTGTCCGGGTCATAGGAGATGTTGCCGGTGCCGTCGGCCTTCTCGATGCCGCCGATCCGGTGCTCCAGACCGGGCGTGCCCGGGATGGCCCACGGGCGGGCGAGGGTGTCGGTGTCCCGCTTGAACGGCAGGAACTCGCCGTCGTCGCCGTTGGGCTCGGTGGTGTAATCCTGTGAAATGTCAGGCAAGTCGGAAACTTCGGGCAGGCGCCACGGCTCCGAGCCGTTGGCCAGGTAGCCGTCCGAGAGCAGCATGACCGGAGTGCGATATTTGACCGCGATCCTGACCGCCTCGATGGCCGCGTCGAAGCAGTCGCTGGGCGACATCGGCGCCACGATCGGCACCGGGGACTCGCCGTTGCGGCCGTACATGGCCATCAGCAGGTCGGTCTGCTCGGTCTTGGTCGGCATGCCGGTGCTCGGCCCGGCCCGCTGCACGTCCACAATGATCAAGGGCAGCTCGGTGGTGACCGCCAGGCCGACCGTCTCGGCCTTCAACGCCACGCCGGGACCCGACGTGGTGGTCACGCCCAGCGCACCGCCGAACGCGGCCCCCAGCGCCGCGCCGACGCCCGCGATCTCGTCCTCCGCCTGGAAGGTGCGGATGCCGAACCGCTTGTGCTTGCTGAGCTCGTGCAGGATGTCGCTGGCCGGGGTGATCGGATAGGAGCCCAGGAACAGCGGCAGCTTGGACTGCACGCTGGCGGCGATCAGGCCGTAGGCGAGAGCCTGGTTTCCGGAAATATTGCGATAGACGCCGGGCGCCAGCCGCGCCGGCTTGACCTCGTACGACACCGAGAACGACTCGGTGGTCTCACCGTAGTTCCAGCCCGCCTGGAAGGCCGCGATGTTGGCCTTGGCGATCTCGGGCTTCTTGGCGAACTTCTGCTCGAGAAACTTGATCGTGTGCTCGGTCGGCCGGTGGTAGAGCCAGCTGAGCAGGCCGAGGGCGAACATGTTCTTCGACCGCTCGGCGTCCTTCTTGGACAGGTCGAAGCCCTCGAGGGCCTTGACGGTGAGCGAGGTCAGCGGCACCGCGTGGATCCGCCACTCGCTGAGCGAATCGTCCTCCAGCGGGTTGGCGGCGTAGCCGACCTTCTGCAGGTTGCGCTTGGTGAACTCGTCCGTGTTCGCGATGATGTCGGAGCCCCGGGGCAGGTCGCCCAGGTTGGCCTTGAGTGCCGCCGGGTTCATGGCCACGAGCACGTTCGGCGCGTCGCCGGGCGTAAGAATGTCGTGATCGGCGAAGTGGAGCTGGAAGCTCGACACGCCGGGCAGGGTGCCTGCGGGTGCGCGGATCTCAGCCGGAAAGTTGGGCAGTGTCGACAGGTCGTTGCCGAACTCTGCGGTGCCCGCCGTGAAGCGGTCGCCGGTGAGCTGCATGCCGTCGCCGGAGTCTCCAGCGAACCTGATGATCACGCGGTCGAGTTGCTGGACCTGCTTTGTCACAGCTCAGTCCTCCTCGACGCGCCAAGGCGCGGTTGCTTTGGGCGCGTTCTCTGTATCCATGCTAGATCCTCGGAAGGTCACGCGTTTGCACGCCGCCGAAAGCGGGTAAACGCGGTCGGGAATTCAGGGTGAGGTCGGAGAACAACGACGACACAGTCCGGACGCGAGCCTGCAGAGGTCTACATGCAGGCGGGCGAACAGGACGGTTCGGGTCACGAGCGCCAACTATACGTCCCCCCAACACGTGCGCTACGTCAGGGGCTGCTTACGGGATGGCTCGCTCCCTGACCTGTACAGGCGTCCGGCCTGCATTCGTGCAGAGCCGTACAACTCAGGAACGGTTACGAAGCTGTATCCCTTCCCGCGCAACCTTTTGAGGATGTCCGGAACCGCGTCAACGGTCTCGCGATCGGTGTCGTGCATACGAATGATCGCACCTGGATGCGCCTTGCGCACGACGGTGTTCGCGATGTCCGCCGCCGTGCCGTCCCGCTGATCCTCGGTGTCGACGTTCCAGGTGACGAGCGAGTACCCCATATCGCGCGCGACGTTGCGCAGGTCCTGGCTCACGGCCCCGTACGGCGGCCGCACCAGCGTCGGCGCCTGCCCGATGGCCGCCGCGACCGCGTCCGCGGTACGCGCGAGGGAGTCGGTGATCTTGCTGGTCGGCTGCTTCGACAGGTCCCGGTGCGCCCAGCTGTGGTTCCCGATCAGGTGACCGTCCGCGCTCATCCTGCGCAGCAGCTCGGGCTGCGCGACGGCGCCGTTGCCGACCGCGAAGAACGTGGCCCGCGCCCGGCCCTCCACCAGGAGGTCCAGCAGCCGTCCTGTGCGCGGCCCCGGCCCGTCGTCGAACGTCAGCGCGACGCACTTGACCTTGGCGCAGTCCACGGTCCCCGCCTTGTTGCTGACGGCGGCGGGATTGTTCCTGGGCAACGGGGCGCCTTCGTCGTCGGAGACGTAGCCGGTGGCCACCGCCTCCCGGGCGCTCGCCTGAGCCCGCCGCCCCAGGCCGGACAGCAGCGGCGCCACCTGCCCCGCCGGGACGGCCACGGCCAGCCGCCCCAGCGAGCACGTCCCGATCTGGCAGTCGTCGAACTCGACCACCAGGTCCCCGTTCCGGTTGAACGCCATCGAGTCGAACTGGTCACCGCCGCCCGTCACCGCGTCCCGTTCGACCTGCGACCCGCGCTCCGTGAGCTGCTCCCTGACCAGCGCCGCGAGCGCGTCCAGCGCGCTCTGGCCGGCCAGCAGCCCGGTGGACCCGACCGCCTGGTTCTCGCCCGGATCGAACCAGTACGTCCGCGTGGAGTTGTCCCACCTCGTCCCCAGGAACTCGCCGGTGCGCAGCCGTACCGCGACCGCCTTGGGGGAGGCGGCGGCCAGTTGCCAGTTCACGTTCAGCTCGGGACGCGGGTACGCGACGCTGCCCTTGGTTCGCTCGCGGAAGTCGCGCAGCTGCCGCTGGGCCCGCGCGCGCAGCGCCTTGTTGAGCGCGGGGGCGTCGGCCAGCTCGGGGTAGGCGATGTGCACGTATCGGCTGCTGGAGGAGTCCCGGCCGGTCAGCGTCCTGGTGGACAGGCCGGTGACGGCCGCCGGATCGGCAAAGTCGATCAACGTCGGCTCTGCCGGGACAATGATGTCCCGCTCGGGAGAGGAGGCGGCCAGGCCGCATCCTCCGGCCGAGAGGGCCAGCAGAGCGATTCCGGAAAAGAATCGCAATTTGTGCATGGGTGTCAGGGTATGTTGCCGATCTTTCTGTTTACCCCGATTTGGGGTGATCGGGTGCGAGGCTTTGACCGACCCTCGGTTTGCGACTCGCTCCCTGCTGTTCCGGGCGGTCGCTGGGTCCGTCCCCTGGGTTGTCGCTGGGTTACTGGGTTACGATCACGTCATGGACGGCTATTTCGGGTCGTACGTGCTGGTCGCCGCGTTGCTCGCCATCGGCGTCGCCATCGTGGCCGGGGCCCTCATGGCCAACCGCCTCCTCCGCCCGACCCGTCCCACGCCAGAAAAGCTGACCACGTACGAGTGCGGGGTCGACCCGGTGGGCGAGGGGTGGGCGCAGTCGCAGGTCCGCTACTACGTCTTCACGTACCTGTACGTCGTGTTCGCGGTGGACGCCGTCTTCCTGTTCCCCTGGGCCACCGTCTTCGACGCGCCCGGCTACGGGGTGACGACGCTGGTGGAGATGTTCGTGTTCCTGGGCTTCATCGCCCTGGGCATCGTGTACGCGTGGCGAAAGCGCGTGCTCACCTGGACCTAGATCGGGACGCTTCTTTGCCTGGCCGGCGATCCGCGCAACAATGGTCAGTATGGCAGCAACGGATCTCCCGATGCCCACGGTGGGGCCGATCTCCCGATTGGCACCCAAGCCGATGCGGTTCGTGCTCAACTGGGGCCGCCGCTATTCGCTGTGGGTGTTCAACTTCGGGCTGGCCTGCTGCGCGATCGAGTTCATCGCGACGTCGATGAGCAGGCACGACTTCATCCGGTTCGGCGTGATCCCGTTCGCGAACGGCCCGCGGCAGGCCGACCTCATGATCGTCTCGGGCACGGTCACCGACAAGATGGCCCCGGCCGTGAAGCGGCTCTACGAGCAGATGCCCGACCCGAAATACGTGATCTCGTTCGGCGCCTGCTCCAACACCGGCGGCCCCTACTGGGACTCCTACTGCGTGACCAACGGCGTGGACCAGATCATCCCTGTGGACATCTACGTGCCCGGCTGCCCGCCCAGACCCGAGGCTCTCCTCTACGGCATCATGAAGCTCCAGGAGAAGATCGCCGCGGAGAAGCTCAGCGACCGCTACGTGTGGTCCCGCTCGCACGCGGACCAGGCATGAACGCCGGGATCTCGGAGCGTTTCGGCGACCGCGCCCAGATCTCCGAGTCGTACGGCGACACCACGGTCGACGTCGCCCCCGCCGACTGGATCGAGCTGCTGACGTTCGTCCGCGACGACCTCGGCTACGCGTTCTTCGACTGGCTGACGGGGGTCGACGACCCGCCCGAAGCCTTCCAGGTCGTGGTCCACGTCTACAACCAGGCCGCCGGCGAGCGCCTGCTGCTGCGCACCCGGGTGCCGCGCGCCGACCCGCACCTGCCCACCGCCGTCGGCGTCTACCGGGGTGCGAACTGGCACGAGCGCGAGACGTACGAGATGTTCGGCGTGATCTTCGACGGTCATCCCTACCTGGTGCCGCTGCTGCTGCCCGACGGCTTCGAAGGCCACCCGCTGCGCAAGGACTTCATCCTGGCCGCCCGCGTGGCCAAGGCGTGGCCCGGCGCCAAGGAGCCCGGCGAATCCGGGCACGGCGCCCCGAGCCGCCGCAAGACACTGCCACCCGGAGTCCCGGCCGACTGGGGCACACCCGATGCCTGACCTGCCGCGCCGCGGCCGCCCGATTCGCGCGGCGGCCCCGGACCGTGACGTGAGCCCGATCCTCGTAGTGGCGCAGAGCGACTGGGAGCCGCCCGATGCTTGACGTGGTGCTGAGCTTCGCCGTCATCCTCATCGTGTTCCTGGTGTTCCCCCTGATCGTCGGGCAGACCGAGCACAAGGTCATGGCCCACATGCAGTCGCGGCTCGGCCCCATGTACGCGGGCGGCTTCCACGGCTGGGCGCAGCTCATCGCCGACGGGGTGAAGTTCGCGCAGAAGGAGGACGTCATCCCGGCCGCGGCAGACCGCCGCATCTTCATGATCGCTCCCGGCGTGGCGCTCGTCCCGTACCTGGTCGTGCTGATCGCCATCCCCATCGACCGCGGCCGGGTGGCCGTGGACCTCGACCTCGGCCTCTTCTTCGTGCTCGCCGTCATGGGCATCGGCGTACTGGGGTCGATCATGGCCGGGTGGGCCTCGGCCAACAAGTACTCGGTGCTCGGGGGCATGCGGTCGGCCGCCCAGCTCATGTCGTACGAGCTGCCGCTGGTGCTGGCGGCCTCCTCGGTGGCGATGGCCGCGGGCACGCTGTCGATCCCGGGGATCGTGGAGGCGTGGCAGTGGTGGTGGCTGCCGTGGCAGGCGATCGGCGGCGTGGTCTTCTTCCTGGCCGGCCTGGCGGAGCTGCGCCGGCCTCCGTTCGACATGCCGATCGCCGAGTCCGAGATCATCATGGGCCCGATGACGGAGTACACCGGCATGCGTTTCGCCCTGTTCATGCTCGCCGAGTACGCCGGGATCGTGGTGCTGTCCTTCCTGACCACCGTCCTGTTCCTGGGCGGCTGGCACGGGCCGTTCCTGCCCGGCTGGCTGTGGACGCTGGTCAAGGTCTTCGTGCTGGCGTTCGTGGTGATCTGGCTCCGTGTCACCTATCCGCGGCTGCGCGAGGACCAGCTCCAGAAACTCGCCTGGGCCGGCCTCGTGCCCCTCGCCCTCGTTCAGCTGGCCCTCACCGGAGTCGTCAAGGTCCTCATCTGAGCACCGCGCCGCCTTTTGTGGAAACTTTACGTTCGCCTTATTCGTCATATCTGAACGGGGGCCTCTGGGGGTATGACGAATGTACGAACTTCTTCCAGTAGCGGGCGCGACAAAGGGCAGTCGATGCCCCACAACCATGCTGACCACCGACGGTCCGGCCCTGGCGGTCACCGACAAGGCCTCAGGCCATTCGGTACGCCTGACACCGGAACGCCTCTACCACTACCGCTATGACCTGAAGAAAGGCGACGAGCCCCATTCCGTACAGGGCTTGGCCGCGCTGGACGCCGACGGCCTGGTCCTGCTCGACCTGCCGGGCGACTGGCACCCGCCCCACCTGGAGAGGTTCGCGCAAAGAGCCGGAATCCCGCTGGTGGACGCCCGCGACCAGCCCTCTGGACAGGTACGGACGGTCCTCGCCGGCCGCGCCCCGGGCTGGCAACGCATACGCGGCCTCTCCCGCCCGTTCCTCACCAAATGGCGCAGAACAGTGGCCATTTGCGCGGGCGTGGTCGGAATGGGTGTCATGGCCTACCTGGCCTCCCTGGGGATGTGGGCCGCATGGCGCGGCGTCGCCTCGATCGGCCGGATAATCCTCGACATTGTCGAGGCCAAATGGCTGGTCGTGGCCTTCAGTCCCGCGTTGCTGGTCATACGGCCCGTCATAGCCCGCATTCACCGCTGGCGCGTCAGGCAGGGCTCGATCCTGGGCCCGCCCAGCGGCCCGTACCTGGTCGG
Source organism: Nonomuraea basaltis (assembly GCF_005893125.1). GTDB lineage: Bacteria > Actinomycetota > Actinomycetes > Streptosporangiales > Streptosporangiaceae > Nonomuraea > Nonomuraea basaltis. The sequence continues at coordinate 30,576 of NZ_VCJS01000148.1, forward strand.
CAAACATTCCGGCAAGCTCCAGATCATCCAGGGCAACGAGGTCGTCGCCAACCTCCGCCTGGGTGAAGTCCCCGGTCGCGTCTTCAGCCTGTTCCTCTACCGGTACGACGATCTGACCGGTCTCTTCATCCTCGACCGAACCGGCCGGGCTCTCCACCACCTCCCCGGCCCCTGGCCTCCGGACGACGTGGACCGCTTCGCCAAACGCCACGGTCTGTTCCTGGCGGCGCACCGGGTGTCGCGAGAGGAGTACCTCGCCCTGGTCAGGAACACCAAGGAAGCCATCCCCTGACGCCAGTCTCTCCATCACACGGACGGCACCAGGTGTGCCGAGGTGCCGGTGCGTGTGTCAGTTGATGATCGCCAGCATCGCATCGGATGCCGACGGCCGTTCGTCAGGACGCTTGTTGAGACAAGCCCCCACAATCCCACGTAACGCAGGCGGCAATGGCGATAAGTCCGGGTGAAACGTGAGCACCCGGTTGAAGACGGCAGGCACCGTGTCCTCCCCGAACGCCGGCCGCCCGGTAGCCGCGAACATGATCGTCACAGCCCAGCTGAACACATCGGAAGCAGGCCCTACGGCCTCCCCGGTCAGCTGCTCAGGTGACATGTAGGGCGGTGTCCCCATCATCTTCCCGGACGTCACGGTCATCTGGTCGAGTGCCCGAGCGATCCCAAAGTCGATCACCCGCGGCCCGTCGTGCCCGATCAGCACATTGCTCGGCTTGAAATCGCGATGAACGATCCCCGCCTTGTGGATGGCCGCCAGCGCCCCGGCTGTGGATAACGCCAGCCGCGTCAGGCTGTCCGCGTCGCGCGGCCCGTACTTCCGCACGAGCTGCTCCAGCGAAGGCCCCTCCACGTACTCGCTGACGATGTAGGGGTGTTGCCCGGTGATGTTCACGTCCAGCACCCGGGCTGTGGAAAACGTCGCCACCCGCCGAGCCGCGTCCACCTCCCGGGCGAACCTCGCCCGCGCCGTCTCGTCGACCAGATCGTGCAGCACCTTCACCGCCACCTGCACCCCGTTGGGCGCGGCGGCCAGGTAAACCGACCCCTGCCCGCCGCGCCCGAGCGACTTGAGCACCCGATAGTGCCCGATCCACTCGGGCTCCCCGGGGCGCCGCTGAAAGGTGGGCGCGGTGGTCCGCTGATGCAGATCCACGTGGTGTTGCCGGTGCGCGGGCGCTCTGAGCCGCGCCCGCACCATCACGGGCACCAGGACCCCCGAATGGATGACGCCGCCGAGCCAGCTGACCAGGAGCCCCACGGTCACCAGCCCACCCAGCGGCTCCGGGAATTCGTCGACGTTGTCGTACGCGACCGCCGCCATCACGAAGGAGCCGATGCAGACCAGATAGACGGAGGCGGCAACGACCTGGAAGACGCTGCGCAGCCAGAAAGCCGCGAACCCGATGGTGAACGGGGTCGCCAGACCGCAGGTGAACAGGGGCAGGCAGGCCCACACGACGCCGGCCGCCCACGCCCCGCCGCTGGGGCGGACCGGATGGCTGTGCTGCATGGCCGAGAGACTATCGCCCAGCCGTGGTTCATACCGGGCATGTGGTCAGCTTGTGGATAACCACCGGCTAACCTGTGGATGGCTGTGGAAAAACTGGGGACAATGCGCTGGCTCATTCACCTGCGGGACTAAGTGCGCAATGATGTTGAACATGGCGAAGATACCGGGAGTCGGACTGGCGAAGGGGCTGTCCATCACTCTTCGCCACATGCTGCGGAAATCCGTCACGCAGCAGTATCCCGAGGCCCAGCTCCTGTC
>NZ_VCJS01000149.1 GCF_005893125.1 Nonomuraea basaltis
GCTGGAAGGGGGAGGGGGCGGCGGAGGTGGGTGCGCTCTCCGCGAACGCGACCCGGGGCTCGTGAGCGTACAGATTGTGCAGAAGGCGCAGGTCGAGGAGGGGATCGTCGAGGTTGGAGCGGCGTTCGCCGGTCAGCTTGCCCCAAGGGCCGACGAGCGTGAGGGCGGCGTCCGTGAGCGTGCCCGCGAGCGCCGAGTCCACGCTCGCGCGCGTCTGCTCGTACGTCGTCGCCCCCACGACCACCCGCACGTACGGCACCAGCCAGTGACGCCGCGGATGATTGCGCAGCCAGCGCAGATCGGGGATGAGATCGCCAAGGTACGACCAGTTGTGCCGGTGCACCTCCTCCTCCCGCAGCATCACGGTGGAGGGCCCGACGTGCCACGCCCTGGCATCGGCGTCGGGGATGAACACGGCGCCCGCCTGCGCCAGGCGGTATCCCAGCTCGGTGTCCTCGGCCATGTTCAGCCCGGTGTCCACGCCCCCGGCCGCGCGCAGCAGTTCGGCGCGTACGGACGTCGACGCGCCGGTGTGCAGCAGATAAGCGCTGGACCCGGCGTCCCGGAGCCTCCTGCTCGACTCCAGCGTCTTCCGGGTGTACTCGGACTGGACGCCCTCCTCGCCAGGAGCCTCCACGAACCGCGTCTCGCCGATCACCACCGCGTAGTCGACGAGATGGTGCCAGCGCATGTGCGACTCGAGGTGGTCCTCGGCCAGCAGCATGTCGGCGTCCAGCCAGTGGACCACCGCGCCGGAGGCCGCGAGCTGCCCGGTCTGCCGGGCCGCGCCGCGCCCCCATCCCTCGGCCACCCGTACGACCCGGGCGCCGGGCACCTCCACGGGCGGCTCGCTGCCGTCGTCGGCGACGACCACCTCGACGAGCTCGGCCGGGTACGTCTGCCGCCCCAGCGCCGCGACCGTGCGTTCCAGCGCCTCCGCGCAGTTGTAGGCGGGAATGACCACGGAGACGGTCAGCGAGGGCTCCCACGTCCCGATCGCGGGCGGCCGCAGCACGCCGTAGTCGTTGTGCCTGATGCGCGCCATGCCGGGCCCGCTCGTCATACCGAGTCCTTGGCCAGCGCGCGGACCTCCGCGCGCAGTTCCTCCACCTCTCGTGCCCTGGACATGGCGTTCACCCTGTCCTCCCCGAGCGAGGAGAGGATCGCGCCCAGGTCGTCGGCCCGCCGCGCCGCGGACTCCTCCACGGCCCGCACCAGCAGGTCCAGCCTCGTTTCGATGTTCTTGAGCGCGGTGGTGGTACGGGCCAGCTCGGCCTCGTACTTCTTGACCCGCAGGTCGATCCGGTGCGCCTTGCCGTCGAGGCGGCGCACGGTGAGCGCGAGGAAGGCGAGGGCCGCCAGTACGACGAGGAACGCCGCTGTGGCCGCCGCCGCGCCGAGCGTGATCAGCCCGGCCATGACGAGGAGCACGAGCACACAGGCGACCAGGGCTGAGAGGAGTGCGCCGGTCGCTGCCAGTCGGCGGGGCGAGAGCATCCGCGCATACCTTTCGTTGTTCATGGCTTGTCGACGCCGCCTTAGGACAACGGCGGCGTCACGGACATCACGGGATTATTGACACCCTAATCAACATAGGCCACTACCGTGCCATAACTTCCTGGAGGAAAACTGAGAATCACCATTCCCCGACCTGCGAAGCGGGGCCTGTCAAAAGTGCTCCCTCCGTCTACCCGTCAGTAAATCCGGCGTAAGGTAGGCGCCGACTGATCCCCTGCGGTCGAGGAGCGCTCATCCATGTCCGTCACCCCTTGCGGCTTCGTGCGTACGCCGGAGAAGGGGCTGGCCCGCCTGCACTGGGCCGACACCGGCTGGGCGGTGGACGGAGAGCCGCCCGACGTGCCGGCGCTGCGCTCGCTGCGCGGCCTCGAGATCGAGTGGCCCGACGCGGAAGTGCCCCTGGACGGCCTGTTGCGCCTGGCCGCCGCCGGGATCCCGCTGACGGCCGGCCGCGCGGCGCCCTGGGTGCCCGCCGACCTCGCCGCCCTGCTCATCGACCGCGCCTGGCTCGACCACGCCGCCGACGGCACCGCGCGCTCCCTGGCCGACCTGCGGCGCGAGGAGCACAGCGTACGTTTACGCCGCCTGGCGCACCCCACCCCCACTCCCAAGGTCAGCATCGTCATGTCGAGCAAGCGGCCGGCTCTGGTCGGCGCGGCGCTGGCGCAGATGGAGCGGCAGCGCGGCGTCGAGGCCGAGGTGCTGCTGGGGCTGCACGGTGTGGCGTTCGAGCAGGTACGCGCGGTGGTCGAGCGTTGCGCGCTGCCCGTGACCTGGGTCGAGGCGGCGGCGTCCGTGCCGTTCGGCGAGGTGCTCAACCGGGCGGCGGCACTGGCGAGCGGCGACTACCTGGCCAAGTGGGACGACGACGACTGGTACGGCCCCCGCCACCTCTCCGACCTGTTCATGGCCCTGACGTACGCGGGGGCCGACGTGGTGGGCACGACGGCCGAGTTCTTCTACCTGGAGCCGTTGAAGGCCACGATCAGGCGTACGACGTTCGCCAGCGGGGCGCGCTATCCCAGCGAGGTCTGGTCCGATCATGTGGCCGGGGGCACGATCATGGTGCCATTGGTAAAATTTCGGGAAATAGGTGGATTTCCCGGGCTTTCGCGGGCCGTCGATCTAGAGTTCCTCAAGGTCGCCCATCAGTCGGGGGCGCGCATTTACCGTACCCACGGGCTGGGCTACGTCCTGCGCAGAGGGCTCAGCGACGAGCACACGTGGCAACTGCCGCTCGCCCACTTCCTCAAGGTGGCCGCCAACCAGTGGCGCGGCTTCCGCCCGAGCCTGCTCATGGAAGCCGCATGAGCACACGCGGCAACCTCGGAACCGCTTGTGCGCGGGTGCGGGGCAACGATTACCGCGTGCTCCAGCCTCCGGAGCGCTTCACGCCGGAGCTGACGGTCAGCGTGGTCATCCCCGCCTACGGCGGGCAGGACAAGCTCGACCTGGTGCTGGCGGGGCTGTCCAGGCAGACGTACCCGGCGGAGCTGACCGAGGTCATCGTCGTCGACAACGGCAGCGCGCCGGAGCTCGCGTCTCTTCGCCTGCCCGCCATTCGCCCCGCCGGGGCCCGGCTGATCGTCTGCGCCGAGCCGGGCCGGGCCGCCGCCCGCAACGCCGGTCTGGCGGAGGCGACGGGCGACGTGATCCACTGGCTCGACTCGGACGTGGTGCTCACGCCCGGGGCGATCGAGGCGCACATGCGCTGGCACCACGCGGCTCCTTACCTGGTCGTCACCGGTTACATCAGGTTCACCAGCGCCGAGCCGCCCGCGGAGTTGCCCGACGACCTGGAGAAGCACTTCGAGCCCGCCGAGCCGCACGCCTGGATCGTGGACCTCGTCGAGCGCACCAACGGCCTCACCGACAACCCGCAGCGCCCTTTCAGCCTGCACGTCGGCGGCGCGACCTCGGTCAACGCCCGGCTGGTCGAGGCGGCGGGGCCGATGGACGAGGAGCTGATACTCGGCCAGGACACCGAGATGGGCTACCGGCTGGCCCAGGCGGGCGCGGTCTTCGTACCGGAGCCTGCGGCCCGCGCCTACCACCTCGGCCCGACGATGCGGATGCGCGACAAGCAGCCGATCGACCGGGTGAGCCACGCGTTCGTGGCCGACCGCATCCCTGCCTACCGCTGGTTGCGCGGTCATCCGGGGCGGCAGTGGAAGGTCCCGTACGTCACCGTGGTGGTGGACGGCACGGCGGGTTACGACCCGGTACGGGCGACGGTGGATGCCCTGCTCGCCAGCACCATTCCCGACATTTCCATACTCCTCCTCGGCCCCTGGGACACCCTCCGGCAAGAGCGCCGCACCCCGCTCCGCGACCCCGACCTCGACCTGGTGCTGGTCCACGGCCACTACCTGTACGAGGGCCGGGTACGCCTGTCCGCCGCCGAGGACGTCGACCCCGCCGTGCCCTTCGTGCTGCGCCTGCCGGCCGGCTGGATCCCGGGCGAGGACACCCTGGCCCGGCTCCTCGACCTGGTCCGCGACGAGGACCTGGGGCTGGTGAACGTGCTGCTCCACGAGTCGTCCCAGGGCGTCGTCGCGGCCCGGCTGGAACGCGTGTCCGCCTTCGCCCGGGCCCGCATCGTCGTCGAGCCGGGGGAGGACCTGGACGACGCGGTGGACACGGTGTCCGGCGTGTCCTGGGTCGAGGCCGAGACCTACGGGTTCACCACCGACGCGGCGGCCCCGCTCGGGCGGCGTGGCGCGTACCGGGCCCGCATGGAGGCTCAGGCCGAGGCCGCCCGGCTGGCCAAGGAGGCCGAGCGGCTGCGCGGGCAGGCGGCCAAGTGGAAGGAGGAGGCGGGGCGCTGGCGCAAGACGGCCGTGGAGCTCCGCCGCGAGGTCGGCACCCTGCGCCGCCAGCTCTCCGCCGCCGGCCGCGCCCAGAAGAGCCTGCGCGTCCTGGTCTCCTCCACCATGAAACGCGCCCTCGGCAAACGCCTCCGCGGCTGACCACCGCCTCCCTGCCGCGGACAGCGTCCAAGCTGCCGGCAGAGCACCTCTGGCGCGCCCTCACGGCACCGCGCCAGCGGGCGGCCGCGCCGCTGCCGGTGCACGCCGGAGGCGGGACAGCGCCCGCCGGCCGGCGCGCCGGGCTGGACGCCGCGAGGACGGGGTGTCAGTTGGGACGCAGGGCGGACTTCAGGCGGCGTAGCAGGGTCTTCTCGGCCGATTCCACGGATGCCGTCACCGGGGCCGGGATGGTGACCGGGTCCGGTTGCTTCGGGGCCGGCCAGTAGCGGTCCGGGGGCTCGTGGCGTACCCCGTGGGTGGTCGCGATGATGTCGTCCAGGTCGGCCCCGGGGTCGGCGAGCAGGGTGGCGCGGCCGAGCGCCGACGTGCGCTCCAGCCGGGCGGTACGCCCGTCGGGCAGGTCCACGATCAGCACGCCCGTGAGGTCCTTCTGCACCGACTCGATCATGCGCTCCAGCGTCGCCCGGTGCAGCGGCACGTCCACCGGCCCGCGGTAGCGGAACGGGGTCGGCGCGGGCGTCGGGGCGGCCTCGTCGATCAGGCGGATGCGTTCGTCGTGCGCGAACAGGTCACGCATCAGCCGCAGCTCGAAGCACGGATCGGACAGCACGGACCGCCGGGAGTCGTTCAGCCGCGACCACGGCCCTACCAGCGTCACCACGACATCCTGCAGTTTGCCGTCCAGCGCCGCCGCCACCGCCTGCCGCACCACGGACTCGGAGGTGTCGGTGACGTCGAGCACGATCTCCACGTACGGCACCAGCCACCGCCGCCCCCGATCCTTGCGCAGGTCCCGGCGCAGCGGGATCCGGTGCGCCAGGTAGGGCTCGACCGCCCGCACGGCCCGTTCCCGGTCGCGGTGCTGCGCGGGCAGCCCCAGGTGCACGGCCTGCGCGTTCATGTCGGGCACGAACACCACGCCGTGCATCGCCAGCCGGTACGAGAACTCGGTGTCCTCCCCACGCGCCACGGTCGGGTCGAGACCGCCCACGGCGTGAAAGACCTCCCTGGGCAGAGCGAAGGTCGGCCCCGTGCACACGTGGTACGGATTGCGGCTCTTGCGCAGCCCATCGGTCTTGGCGATCGTCGCCTCGGTGGAGCTGGCCACGGCCTCGTCCAGATCGAACAGCTCTCCCAGATGTGCCGCCTGGAAGACCTGCCGCGGGCTGACGGGCGGCACCTCGACGAACTTCTTCATCCCGATCGTGACGAGGTAGTCCGTCACGTGGTGCCAGCGAGCCAGGGCCTCGATGTGCTCACGGCAGGCCACCATGTCGGCGTCGAGCCGCTGGATGATCTCGCCGTCGGCGGCCTTGGCGCCGGTGTTGACGGCGTTGGAGATGCCCCAGCCGTCCCGGACCCTCACGACGCGGGTGTTGACCGGCCTGATCTCGGGCAGCTGGATCGGCGGCGCGCTGCCGTCGTCGACGACGAGGACCTCCATCAGGTGGCCCGGGTACGTCTGCGCCGCCAGCGCGGCCAGCGTCAGGTCGAGCTTGTCCTGCCCGCCGTGCGCGGGTATCACCACGCTCACGGAAAGGGCGGGTGACCAGGCGCCGAGCCGTGGCGCTGCTACTGGTGAATAGTCGTTCTGCCTCAAAGCAGGACGCGCGTTCATGGTCGTGACCCCCTGCCGTGACCTTATCGGGAGATGCTGAGAATTTCCTGAATAGTGCCCCTGTCTAATGGGGACGTCCGACGGGGGACGCGAATCCGCGCCGGCCCCCCGCACCCCGTACACTCGGTGGCCAACACCGCAGGTAGGGAGTCATCATGAGCAGGTCGTGGCGTGGCCTCATCGAGGAATACCGCGAACGTCTTCCCGTCACGTCGAAGACGCCTGTCATCACACTGCTCGAGGGTGGCACGCCGCTGGTGCCCGCACATCGCGTGTCGGCCCTCACGGGGTGCGACGTCTACCTGAAGGTCGAGGGCGCCAACCCGACCGGCAGCTTCAAGGACCGTGGCATGACCATGGCCATCAGCAAGGCGGTCGAGGAGGGGGCCAAGGCGGTCATCTGCGCTTCCACCGGCAACACCTCGGCCTCGGCCGCGGCCTATGCCGTTCGCGCGGGGCTGACGTGTGCCGTCCTGGTGCCGCGGGGGAAGATCGCCATGGGCAAGCTGGCCCAGGCGCTCGTGCACGGCGCCACGCTGCTGCAGGTCGAGGGGTCGTTCGACGACTGCCTGGAGATGACCCGCAAGCTGTCGTCCAGCTATCCGATCGCGCTGGTCAACTCGGTCAACCCGTTCCGGCTGCAGGGGCAGAAGACGGCCGCGTTCGAGATCGTGGACACGCTGGGCGACGCCCCGGACATCCACTGCATCCCGGTGGGCAACGCGGGCAACATCTCGGCCTACTGGATGGGCTACCAGGAATACTTCGCCGACGGCGTAGCGACCAAGCGGCCCCGCATGTTCGGGTTCCAGGCCAGCGGCGCGGCGCCGATCGTCGAGGGCGCGCCGGTGGCCCGCCCGCACACGATCGCCACCGCGATCCGCATCGGCAACCCGGCGTCGTGGGGGCTGGCCACGGCGGCCCGCGACGAGTCGGGCGGGGCCATCCAGGCGGTGACCGACCGGCAGATCGCGGCGGCGTACAAGCTGCTCGCGCAGGAAGAGGGCGTGTTCGTGGAGCTGGCCTCCGCGGCCAGCGTCGCGGGTCTCCTCCAGGCACACGCCCAGGGCCTGGTCACGCCGGGGCAGCGCATCGTGTGCACGGTCACCGGCAACGGGCTCAAGGACCCCGACTGGGCCATCTCGGGAGCGCCGGCGCCGGTGGTCATCCCCATCGACGTCCACGCCGCCGCGGCGGCACTCAACCTCGCCTGACGTGCGTCACAGGAAGTGAGTGAATGAGGACCGTTGTCATCCGCGTGCCCGCCACGTCGGCGAACCTGGGCCCGGGCTTCGACGCGCTGGGGCTGGCACTGAGCCTGTACGACGAGGTCGAGGCCGCGCTCACCGACGAAGGGGGCGTACGCGTCACCGTGGAAGGTGAGGGCGCGGGCGAGGTCGATCTCGGCGAGGGGCACCTGGTCGTCAGGGCGATGCGCGAGACGTTCGGCCGCATGGGGGTCCCTCAGCCCGAGGGGATACGCCTGCGCTGCCGCAACAGCATCCCGCACGCCCGTGGCCTCGGCTCCTCCTCCGCGGCCGTCTGCGCCGGCATTCTCGCGGCGCGCGCTCTGGCGGGCGCCGAGTTCTCCGACGACGAGGTGTTCGCGCTGGCCACCGAGATGGAGGGCCATCCCGACAACGTCGCCCCGTGTCTGGCCGGAGGATTGACCGTGGCCTGGTCAGACCACACCGGGGCACCGCATATGGTGAAGCTAGCTCCCGACGAACGGGTCCGCCCGGTCGCCGTCGTTCCATCGACGCGGCTGGCCACGGAGACCGCGCGGGGGCTCTTGCCGAAGGACGTGCCCCACAAGGACGCCTCCTTCAACGCCGGCAGGGCCGCGTTGCTGATAGCCGCGTTGACCCAGCGGCCGGAGCGAGGGCTACTGCTCGCCGCCACAGAGGATAGACTCCATCAGAATTACCGCGCGCCTGCGATGCCGGCGAGTGCGGATCTGGTAGAACGTCTCCGTGCAGTGGGCGTGCCCGCGGTCGTTTCGGGAGCGGGTCCCACGGTTCTTGCGTTTTCGACATCGGATACGCAGGATTTGATCGCGCCAGAAGTGGGTAATGACTGGCACATCCAGCTAATGGACGTCGACCCGGTTGGTGCGAACGTTCAGTTCCCCGAGACACGCTGATGCCTCTTTAGACCTTCAGGGAATAGTCGTGTGCGCTGGTGATGTTAGGCTGATAGCCGCACCAGATGCCCCCTTGGTGGGTGCGTGCTTGTCAGTCGTACATCGCTGCATCATGCTTCACGTCGCGAGACGTGGGCAGCGCGGCTGTCTCCCCGGAATTTGTCGCCTCCGGTTGGCCCACACCCGGTTGGCTCGAAACGAGGCGGCGACGACGGGGACCTGCGCGTTCGATTCAATTCGACATCTGGTTGGCGACAGCAATCTGGGGGGTGTCAGCCACGCGCCACGGCCCATTGGCGGCGTGACGAGCCCCTCCCCAAGAGTGGCGGCCGTCTCCAGTGACAGCCGAAGATCGCAGCGTGCACCCCGACCCGGTCTGTCCCGCCGGATCGCAAGCACCTCCGGGACGCCCGGCAGAACAAACCCGGCGCCCGACCCCTGGGAAGGACCTTTTAGTTGAGCGACACCACCGAACTCCTCTCCGACGCAACAGGCGCTGAGCCGGCGTCCGGCGACACCCCCACCCGTGCCGCGGCCAAGCCGCGTGCGCGTCGCTCCGGCACCGGCCTGTCCGCCAAGGTGCTGCCCGAGCTGCAGAAGATCGCAGCTGAGCTGGGCATCAGCGGGACCGGGCGCATGCGGAAGAGCCAGCTCATCGCGGCCATCCAGGAGAAGCAGGGTGGCGGTTCCGGAGAATCCACGCCGGCTCCCGTGGCCGCGACCGAGGCGCCTGCCGCCCCGGCTGAGGCGGCTCCGGCCGCCGAGCGGCCCACCCGCACCCGCAGGGAACGTTCCCGTACCAAGCCCGCCGAGGAGCCCGCTCCGCAGCAGCCGGTGGCCGCTGCCGAGCCCGTGGCCGCGGCACCTGAGCCCATCGCCGCCCCGGCCGAGCCGGTCGTGGAGCAGCAGCAACAGCCCCAGGCCGCAGACGCCGGGCAGCAGGGTGATGGGCGCACCGACCGTGGCGAGAGCCGTCGCGAGCGACGCGGCCGTGGCGAGCGCCGTGAGCGCGGCGAGCGCGGCAGCGGCGACCGCTCCGGCAACGACCGCGGTGAGGGCGGCCGTGCGGAGACCGCCCGCGGCGACCAGCGCGCCGTCGATGCCGGAAACCGGGGCGACCAGCGCGGTGACCAGCGTGACCAGCGCGGCGACCTGCGCAGTGACCAGCGTGACCGTGGCGACCAGCGTGACCTGCGCGGCGACCAGCGTGACCGTGGCGACCTGCGTGGCGATCAGCGTGGCGACCTGCGTGACCGTGGCGATCAGCGTGGCGACCAGCGTGACCAGCGCACCGGTGGCGACGATGACGATCGTGGCGGGCGCGGCCGCAGAGGCCGTTTCAGGGAGCGCAACCGCGGCCGCGGCCGTGACCGCTTCGAGAGCGGCGAGCCCGTCGTCGGCGACGACGACGTGCTCATCCCGATCGCCGGCATCCTCGACATCCTCGACAACTACGCGTTCGTCAGGACAAGCGGCTACCTGCCCGGCAGCAACGACGTCTACGTCTCGCTCGCCCAGATCCGCCGCAACGGCCTGCGCAAGGGCGACGTCATCACCGGCGCCGTCAGGCAGCCCCGCGACGGCGAGCGGCGCGAGAAGTTCAACGCTCTGGTCCGCCTCGACACCGTCAACGGCATGGACCCGGAGCAGGCCCGCAACAGGCCGGACTTCAACAAGCTGACGCCGCTCTACCCGCAGGACCGCCTGCGGCTCGAGACCGAGCACAACATCCTCACCACGCGGATCATCGACCTCGTGTCGCCGATCGGCAAGGGCCAGCGCGGCCTCATCGTCTCGCCGCCCAAGGCCGGCAAGACGATGGTGCTGCAGGCCATCGCCAACGCGATCACCCACAACAACCCCGAGTGCCACCTGATGGTCGTGCTCGTGGACGAGCGGCCAGAAGAGGTCACCGACATGCAGCGGTCGGTGAAGGGCGAGGTCATCCACTCGACCTTCGACCGTCCCGCCGAGGACCACACCACGGTCGCCGAGCTCGCCATCGAGCGGGCCAAGCGCCTGGTGGAGCTGGGCCACGACGTGGTCGTCCTGCTCGACTCGATCACCCGCCTCGGCCGCGCCTACAACCTGGCGGCCCCGGCGTCCGGTCGCATCCTGTCGGGTGGTGTCGACTCCACGGCGCTCTACCCGCCCAAGCGGTTCTTCGGCGCCGCCCGCAACATCGAGAACGGCGGCTCGCTGACGATCCTCGCCACGGCCCTGGTCGAGACCGGCTCCAAGATGGACGAGGTCATCTTCGAGGAGTTCAAGGGCACCGGCAACATGGAGCTCAAGCTCAACCGGTCCCTGGCGGACAAGCGGATCTTCCCCGCGGTGGACGTGGACGCGTCCGGCACCCGTAAGGAAGAGATCCTCATGGCCAGGGATGAGCTCCAGATCGTCTGGAAGCTGCGGCGCGTGCTGCACGCTCTGGACATGCAGCAGGCTCTTGAGCTGCTCCTGGAGAAGATGAAGGAGACCAAGTCCAACGCGGAGTTCCTCCTGCAGGTCCAGAAGACCACGGTGAGCAACGACCGCGACTAACGGTTCCTGGAAAGGGGCGGCAGGTATTCCACCTGCCGCCCCCTTCTGTCTGTACGGATGCCGTCCGGATGCGTAGGAGGCGGTGTACAGCGTCTCTGATTGGCTTAGCGATCCTGAGCGTTGCACAGGATCAGGACACAACGAGGTGCCCGGCATCCACCAATCGTCTTCGTGCCCTGGTACCGGCAGCGAGGCCACCGGCCCGTTGAACACGTCCCTCCGGACGCTGACCGGCCAGACGCGCACGGCCTGACCGAGGAGGGTGCCCGACGTCGCCTGGGCGCCGGGCGTGCAGTGACACTATGCCACATGATAACTACGGTTGGCTAACCCCATCAGCAACCCTCGGGGCCGGTGGTGCCGTGCGGGTGGATGGATGCTTCGTGCAGAAGCGGGCGCTGTCGTGCGGATACATGCCGGGGCGCGTGGGATGTGGCGCGGCGCCGCGGTTGCGGGGGGTCTGTGGGCGTGGCGGGAGTGGGGCTAGCCCTACCCCGCGACGGAAGTCAGCCACATTCACTCCGGCCGTCTCGGCGGGCACGCTTGAGGCATGCGATCGGTGGCGTTGAAAGACCGCGTGCCATTTGGACCGAAGGGCCCGCTGGGGGTCCTGGTCGATCCGATGACCTGGCGGGCGGCACCGTACTTGCTGGTCAGCGTGGCGTTCGGGTTCGGCTGGTTCTTCGTGTTGTCCTTCGCGGTGCCGGTCTCGCTCACGCTCACGATCGTCTGGGTCGGCGTGCCCCTGGCGATGGCGACCGTGCTGATGTGGCGCGGCGGGGCGATGCTGGAGCGCCGGATGCTCTGGGCGGCGTTCGGGGTCAGGATCCGGGACCCGTACCGGAGCCGTCCCGAGCGTGGGGTCGGCGCGCACCTCCAGTGGCTGGTGACGGACCCGGCGACCTGGAAGGACCTGGGCTACCTGCTGATGTTGCTGCCACTCGGGCTGGTGGAGGCGGCGGTGTCGGGGGCGCTGTGGCTGGCCGCGGGCATGACGTTGTTCGCGCCCCTCCTGCTCTCGATAGGCGAGACGATGGGGGAGAGCTACGTCTTCGAGGACTGGACGGCCGCCTGGGTGGCCTCGTTCTTCGGCGTCGTGCTGCTCGTGCTGACCGCGTACCTCGTGCGCGGCATGGCCTGGTTACACGGGACGCTCGCCGTCGTGCTGCTGGGCGGCAGCGAGGAGGAGCGGCTGCGGGCCAGCCGCGCCAGGGGGGTCGACGCGGCCGAGACGGAGCGGCGCAGGATCGAGCGCGACCTGCACGACGGCGCGCAGCAGCGGCTGCTGTCCGTCGCGGTGGATCTCGGCCGGGCGCAGGCCAAGTTCGACGCCGAGCCCGACGAGGCCAGGATGCTCATCGCGCAGGCGCACGCGGGCACCAAGGCCGCCATCGCCGAGCTGCGCAACCTGGCCAGGGGCATCCATCCGGCCATCCTGAGCGACCGCGGCCTGGACGCGGCGCTGTCGGGGCTGGCCGCGCGGGCGCCCATCCGCGTGGACGTGTCGGTCGAGCTGGCGGAGCGGCCGCCGGCGGCGGTGGAGAGCATCGCGTACTTCACCGTGGCGGAGTCGCTGGCCAACATGGCCAAGCACTCGGCGGCGACGGAGGCGTCGGTCTCGGTGTTCAGGGACCGGCGCGGCGTGGTCGTCGACGTGTGGGACAACGGCGTCGGCGGCGCCGTCGTCACCCCCGATGGCGGGCTGTCGGGGCTGGCCGACCGGGCGGCCACGATCGACGGCGTGCTCGTGTTGCACAGCCCCATAGGCGGACCCACGATCGTGCGTGCGGAGCTGCCCTGCGAGTGGTAGTCATGTGGCCATGCGCGTCGTCATCGCCGAGGACTCCGTACTGCTGCGCGAGGGGCTCGCCCGGCTCCTCGCCGACGGCGGGATCGAGACCGTGGCGGCCGTCTCCGACGGGTCCGCGCTGGAGGCCGCGGTGCGGGAGCACGACCCGGACCTGGCGATCGTCGACGTACGCATGCCGCCCACGCACACCGACGAGGGCCTGCGGGCGGCGTTGAAGGTACGCGAGGCCCGGCCGGACTTCCCGATCCTGGTCCTGTCGCAGTACGTCGAGGAGCGCTACGCGGGCGACCTCATCGGCAGGGCCGTCGGCTACCTGCTGAAGGAGCGGGTGGCCGACGTGGCCGAGTTCCTGGAGGCGGTGCGGCAGGTGGCGGCGGGCGGCACGGTCATCGACCCCGAGGTGGTCGTGCAGCTCCTCAGCCGCCAGCGCCGCGGCGCCCCGCTCGACACGCTCTCGCCCCGCGAGCGCGAGGTTCTCGCCCTGATGGCCGAGGGCCGCTCGAACACCGCCATCGCCGCCCGGCTGGTCGTCACCGAGGGGGCGGTGGAGAAACACATCTCCGGCATCTTCGCCAAGCTGGCCCTCGGGCCGGCGCCCGAGGACCATCGGCGCGTCCTGGCCGTCTTGACCTATCTCGGACGTTGACTACTTGACGTCCACGAACTCCTGTGGCGACAGCGAGCTGCGCGTCTTGCTGGTGCCGGGCACCTTGACCCGGAAGTAGCCGTCCTTGCGTGCCTTGAACGACTTGCTGTACTTGCCGGTCGAGGTGGCCTTGGCGAAGCCCATGAGCTTGTACGTCTTGGTGCCCTTGGCCTTGAAGTACACCTCGACGGTCTTGCCCTTGTACGCCTTCGAGCCCCGGTAGACCTTGCCGTACACCTTGAACGTCTTGCTCTTGCGGACCTTGTTCGGCGCCGCGATCGTGACCCTGCTCTTGGCCTTCTTGGACGCGCCGCCCGCGGGCGCCACGACCGTGAACGACGCCACGCCCTTGAGCGTCTGGCCGTTCTTGGTGGCGTGCACCTCGAGGGTCCAGTCGCCCGGCGTCGTGTCGTCGGCGAAGTACGTGGAGCCGCGGTAGTAGCCGTCCGACTCCTTGGCCAGGTCGCCGAGGTCGTAGAACTCGCCGCCGGCGTCACTGACGAGCTTGGCCGACACGGTGGCCGCGTCCTTCACCGACGCCTCGACCGAGACCAGGACGTCCTTGCCAGTGACGAGCTGGACCGGGTCGGGGGTGACGTTCCCGCCGCTGATGCCCTGCTTGCCGGAGACCTTGACCACGAACGGCGTGGTGTTGGTGCCCGTGTCGCGGGCGACGACGACGCTCAGCTTCCAGTCGCCGGCCGGGTCGTCCTTGGTGATCGGCCACTTGCCGGTGAGCGCCTGCGTGGTGGCGGTGTCGCCCGTCCTGAAGTCGAACGTCACCGTCTTGGCCGCCTTGCCGGGCGGCTCGATGCTGCCCGTGACACTCGTGACCTTGGCCGGCTCATTGAGCTTGAGCGTGACGGTGCCTTCGACGTCGCTCTCGAGCGGGATGGACGCGCTGGCGGAGGCGTCCCCCGTGAAGTCGTCCGCCATGGTTAGCGCCTGGTGGGAGGCGTACGCGCCGGTGGCGGTCAGGCCGGTGCCTCCGAGGAGAACGGCGGCCCCCGTGGCGGTTGCCAGTAACAACCGCACCCTTCTCTTCATCCGTAGAGATCCTTAGAAAGGTGATGAATGGTGTCAGGGAGCCTAGTGTGACGAGGGTGACCGCGTTGTAAAGATCATGGGAATGACCGATGGCCTGGGATGGTTGCACGATCTGGCACACTGGTAGCTGACCATTTTTGCGGTTCCGGTTCACGCCATGCGTGAAAGGCGACCCGGCGGCCGCAGCCCGAAAGGACAGCAATGAAGCGCGACATCCACCCCGAATACCACGTGACGAACGTGACTTGCTCCTGTGGCAACACGTTCAGCACCCGCAGCACCGCGAAGAACGGCGTGATCCACGCCGACGTGTGCTCTGCCTGCCACCCGTTCTATACCGGCAAGCAGAAGATCCTCGACACCGGTGGCCGGGTGGCGCGCTTCGAGAAGCGTTTCGGCAAGAAGGCCGCGGGCAAGTAGCTCCACTCACGCCGG
This sequence comes from Nonomuraea basaltis, assembly GCF_005893125.1. GTDB lineage: Bacteria > Actinomycetota > Actinomycetes > Streptosporangiales > Streptosporangiaceae > Nonomuraea > Nonomuraea basaltis. The sequence goes on from NZ_VCJS01000149.1 coordinate 14,752, forward strand.
CCCGGACGCTCGCGCGAGCGCCGGGTCGGCGTTGTTGGTACAGGCCCGATCCAAGACTGAAGGACCCACGGTGAATCTCGACGAGTTGCTCAAGGAGTATTCCGAGCTGGAGTCGCAGCTCGCCGATCCCGCCGTGCACGCCGACCAGACCAAGGCCCGCACCCTCGGCAGGCGATATTCCCAGCTCACGCCGATCATCGGCACCTACCGCGAGCTGGAGTCGACCCGCGACGACCTGAGCGCCGCCAAGGAGCTGGCCGGCGAGGACGAGTCGTTCGCGGCCGAGGCCGCCGAGCTCGAAGCCCGCATCCCCCGGTTGGAGGACCGGCTCAAGCACCTGCTCATCCCGCGCGATCCCAACGATGACAAGGACATCATCATGGAGATCAAGGCGGGCGAGGGTGGCGAGGAGTCGGCGCTGTTCGCGGGCGACCTGCTGCGGATGTACCTCCGCTACGCCGAGCGGCTCGGCTGGAAGACCGAGGTCATCGACAGCCAGCCCTCCGACCTGGGCGGATACAAGGACGTCACGGTCGGCATCAAGGCCAAGGGCGACGAGGGCGTGTGGTCCAGGCTCAAATACGAGGGCGGCGTGCACCGCGTGCAGCGGGTGCCCGTCACCGAGTCGCAGGGCCGCATCCACACCAGCGCCGCGGGCGTGCTCGTCTACCCCGAGGCCGAGGACGTCGAGGTCCATGTCGACCCCAACGACCTGCGCATCGACGTCTACCGCTCCAGCGGTCCCGGCGGCCAGAGCGTCAACACCACCGACTCCGCGGTCCGCATCACCCACCTGCCCACCGGCGTGGTCGTCTCGTGCCAGAACGAGAAGAGCCAGCTGCAGAACAAGGAGTCGGCGCTGCGCATCCTGCGCGCCCGGCTGCTGGTCATCGCGCAGGAGCAGGCCGACGCCGCCGCGCAGGCGGAGCGCAAGTCCCAGATACGCACGGTCGACCGCTCCGAGCGCGTCCGCACGTACAACTTCCCGGAAAACCGCATTTCCGACCACCGCGTCGGCTTCAAGGCGTATAACCTCGACCAGGTTCTCGACGGTGAGCTCAGCGCCGTCACCCAGGCCCTCATCGACGCCGAGATGGCGGAGAAGCTCGCACAACACTCATGACATTTCTGCTGGACGAGATCGCCCTCGCCACCGCCCGGCTGGCCGAGGCAGGTGTGCCCTCACCGCGCACCGACGCTGAGGAGATCGCGGCATTCGTCCACGGCGTGCGCAGGAGCGAGCTCCACAGGGTCAAGGACGGCGACTTCGACGCGCTGTTCTGGGAAGGCGTCGCCAGGCGCGCGGCCCGCGAGCCGCTGCAGCACATCACCGGGCACGCCTACTTCCGCTACCTGGAGCTCGCGGTCGGCCCCGGCGTGTTCGTCCCGCGGCCGGAGACCGAGGTGATGGCCGGCTGGGCCATCGAGACGCTGCGCGAGATGGACGTGACCGCCCCGCTCGTCGTCGACCTCGGCACCGGCTCCGGCGCGATCGCGCTCTCGATCGCCCAGGAGGTGGCGCTGGCCGAGGTGCACGCCGTGGAGGTCGACCCCGGGGCGTACACCTGGGCCAAGCGCAACATCTCCGAGCACGGCCAGGGCCGCACGCACCTGCACCCCGAGGACCTCGCCGAGGCGCTGCCCGAGCTCAACGGCAAGGTCGATCTTGTCATCTCCAACCCGCCCTACATCCCGCCCGGCGGGATCCCGCGCGACCCCGAGGTACGCGACTACGACCCCTCCCGGGCGCTCTACGGCTCGGGCGACGACGGGCTCGGCGAGGTCCGCGCGGTGGAGCGCACGGCCCGCCGCCTGCTGCGTCCAGGCGGCTGGGTCGCCGTCGAGCACGCCGACGAGCAGGGCAGGGCGGTCTACCTGACGTTCCCCGAGGACAACGGCTGGCGCGACGTGCGGCTGCGCCAGGACCTCACGAGAAGAGACCGCTTCGTCACCGCCAGGTTGGGCCAGGATTAGGATGCACGCCGTGGGAAGACGCTTTGACTGTTCAGACCTCGAACAGCGGACCGAGGGCCTCACGGAGGCCGCCGCCGCCGTACGCCGGGGCGAGCTCGTGGTGCTGCCGACCGACACCGTCTACGGCATCGGCGCCGACGCCTTCACGCCGTCGGCGGTCACCGCGCTGCTCGACGCCAAGGGGCGCGGCCGTGAGATGCCGCCGCCCGTCCTCGTCGGCACCGTCAGAGCCGCTACAGCGCTCATAGACGACATGGGACCGTACGGGCAGGACCTGATAGACGCCTTCTGGCCCGGGCCGCTCACGCTCGTCTGCAAGGCCAACAGGGCCCTTTCCTGGGACCTGGGGGATACCAAGGGCACGGTTGCCGTACGCATGCCGCTCCACCCGGTCGCGCTCGACCTGCTCAAGGAGACCGGCCCCATGGCCGTCTCCAGCGCCAACCGCTCGGGCGCCGCGCCCGCCACCACGGCGGAGGAGGCCGAGGAGCAGCTCGGTGAGGCGGTCGCGGTCTATCTCGACGGCGGCAAGACCACCGACAACACGCCCTCGACCATCCTCGACCTGACCACGGCCGTGCCCAGGATGCTTCGGCGCGGGGCGATCCCGGTGGAGAAGCTGCGCGGCATCATCGGCTACGTCGCCACGGACGACTGATCGGTTGACCTGACCGGCGACGTATACCGTCTGCTTATCCCGGCTGCGATGGCGCTCCGGCCATGATTACGGTGAGGCCCGGAGCAGCGATACGTCCGGGAGTGGCCCATGGGCAAGTACGACGGCATGGATCCCAAGCTGGTCCGTGATCTGCTGACCGAGGTGAAACACGCGGCCACGCAGATGCGTACGGTCGAGGATCGGGTCAGGCTCGAGATGAGCCGGGCCGGGCTGTCCACCCAGACCACGCACCGTCCCGCCCAGATCGCCGACGCGGCCGACACCATGGTCAAGGACGTGAACGTCCGGCTTGGGGTGCTGGAGAAGAAGGTCGATCAACCGCGGGGGACGGGCGACGTCCCCGGGTCGGGGGCGGCGCCCACGGACGACGACGAGCCCAAGGACGTACGCGGGGAGCAGGACAAGTACGACAACCCGCGCGCCGGCGACAAGCCCGACGAGGTGACCCCGAAGGACGATGACGTCAAGACCGGCGAGGACAGCAAGACCGGCTCCGACGGGAAGACCGGTTCTGACGGGAAGACCGGTTCTGACGGCAAGACGGACTCGGACAGCAAGACCGGCAAGGACGGCACCACGGGCGATGACCCCAAGACCGGCGACGACCCCAAGACCGGCTCCGACGGGAAGTGCGACGACGCCGAGGACAGCGGGACCGGCACGGACACGGAGACCGGCAAGGACACCGGGACAGGCACGGACACCGGTGCCGACGAGAGCACCGGGGAGCAGCCCGCCGACGATCCCAAGGACGACGAACAGGACAGCAGGCGCGACCGCGGAGCCGAGCCGGACGAGGGTGCGACGGACACGCCGGCCAAGGACCAGCCTGACGACACCGATGTCACCAAGCCGCAGGTCGTGGTGGTCGACGGCGTCAAGGTCCTGCAAGTGCCCCTCGACCCGCCCACGGCCGAGCAGCTGGAGGCCCTGCTCGAGAACGCCGACGACGTACAGCCGGCGGAGATGCCGAAGGTGCCCGCAGGCGCCGACGCCAACGCCGGCGCCGCCCCCAACGTCAACGACGGCAACGACGTCGTCTCCGCCGACACAACCCCGCCCAGCCTCGACGCACTGAAGACGGTGATCGAGAACCACCGCGACATCCAGCCGCACGACATGCCCGGCGTGGAGGTCCCGGCGGGCGAGTACGGCAAGGGCCAGTGGGTCGAACGCGACATCCGGCCGGACGGCGACGCGGGCTCCATCGACCCGGGTCGGCCGAGCACGGGCGCCGGCGACCAGGTGCCCCTGCCACCCACGTCAGCTGCCTCGGACGGCGGCAGCCCGGCAGCGACGCCGGGCACCGGCACGCCCTCGGCGGAGGGCTACGGCACACCGGGCACGGAAGGCGGCGGCACGGGCACTCTTCCGGCCGACGGCGGCGGCTCGGTGGGCGTCACACCGATCGACGACACGCCCTCGACCACGGGCGACGACGCCTGCGGCTCCGGCGCCGACGGGACGCCGGGCGGCACGGAGACGACGCCTGGGGACGCGGACGCTACACCGGGTGGCGAAGACGCCACGCCCGGCGACACGGGAACGGCGCCGGACGGCAAGGACACCACGCCGGGCGACACGGATACGACGCCGGGCGACACGGATACGACGCCGCGCGATGCAGATGGGACGCCTGGTGACACGGACACGACGCCGGGCGATGCCCCGTCGGACGGTGACGCCGGTGTGAAAATCCCGCCCACGGCACCCGCGGGAGATGGCGGCGCCGGTACGGGAGCCGCCGCGTCAGGGGCCGGCACGCCTGGGAGCGACGCCGCGGTCGGCGTACCCGGAGTCGGGACGGCCGAAGAGCCCGGCACTGGCGCCGGGACGGCCGAAGAGCCCGGCACTGGCGCCGGGACGGCCGAAGAGCCCGGCAGCGGCGCCGGGACGGCTGAAGAGCCCGGCACGGCGGACACGCCCACTGGGGCATACGGCAGCAGTGACGTCGTCTCCATCGATGTCACCCCGCCCAGCCTGGACGCGCTGAAGACGGTGATCGAGAACCACCGCGACGCCCAGCCGATGGAGATGCCCTCCGTGCAGGTCCCGCCCGGCGAGTACGGCAAGGGCGCATGGGCGCCGGAGGACATCCGGCCGGACGGCCCGCCGGGTTCGGTCGATCCCGGTTCGCCGGAAAGGAGCGCGTGATGTACGTCGACCCACCGGCCCCCAAACCCATGGAACGAGGCGAACGCCCGCCGGCCACCACCGCGGGCCCCCTGGAGAACCCGCCGCGGGCCTGGGAGTTCAATTCCGAGTACCAGCGCCTCGTCCAAGCATGGAACACCGTCATGCCTCAGCTGGAGACGCTCAAAACGGCCCTCGACAAGGCCTACAACCTCGCCAGGAGCCCTCAGACGTGGGACGCCCCGGTGGGCGAGCGCTACGTCGAGGACATCCGCGAATGGCGTACCAGGCTGGCCGTCTACCGCCACTCCGTGCTGACGGCGATCAGCGACCAGGCGGCGGACACGCCGCGGTGGATACCGACCACGGCCAACGCGCCCCATGCCTTCCAATGAGCTAATGAGGTGAAATTTCCGGGCATTGATCTGCGTATGGGAGAAACGGACATTGGGGCGTACAGTGGGGAAATGGGTACCCAGCCCTACTACGGTCCGGACTTCGGGCTCCTGCAGCGGCAGGATCCCGAGCTCGCGCAGGTGCTGCTCGACGAGCTCGACCGGGTACGCGGCGGGATCCAGCTGATCGCCAGCGAGAACTTCACCTCGCCCGCCGTCCTGGCCGCCCTGGGCTCGACCCTGACCAACAAGTACGCCGAGGGCTACCCTGGCCGCCGCTACTACGGCGGCTGCGAGGTCGTCGACCGGGCCGAGCGGCTGGCGATCGACCGGGCGAAGAAACTGTTCGGCGCCGAGCACGCCAACGTCCAGCCGCACTCCGGCGCCTCCGCGAACCTGGCCGCCTACGCCGCGCTCCTGCAGCCCGGCGACACCATGCTAGCCATGGCGCTGCCGCACGGCGGGCACCTCACCCACGGCTCCAAGGTGAATTTCTCGGGAAGATGGTTCGACGTCGTGTCGTACGGCGTGCGTCGCGACACTGAAGTCATCGACTACGACGAGGTCAGGGACCTGGCGCTGCGGCACCAGCCGAAGGTCATCGTGTGCGGCGCCACGGCGTACCCGCGACTGATCGACTTCGGCGCCTTCCGCGGCATCGCCGACGAGGTGGGGGCGTGGCTGCTGGCCGACGTGGCGCATCCGATCGGGCTGATGGCGGGCGGCGCGATCCCGTCGGCGGTGCCGTACGCGGACGTCGTGACGTTCACCACCCACAAGGCGCTGCGTGGACCGCGCGGCGGGGCCATCCTGTGCACCCAGGAGCTGGCGAGGAAGATCGACCGGGCGGTGTTCCCGTTCATCCAGGGCGGGCCGCTGATGCACGTGGTGGCGGCCAAGGCGGTGGCGTTCGGGGAGGCGATGCGGCCGGAGTTCGCCGACTACGCCAGGCGGGTGATCGCGAACGCCCAGGCGCTGACGGAGTCGCTGGCCGTGGAGGGGATGCGGGCGGTGTCCGGCGGCACGGACACGCATCTGGCGCTGATCGACCTGCGTGACGTGGGGGTGTCGGGGGCTGAGGCGGAGCAGCGGTGTGCGGCGGCGGGGATCACGCTCAACCGCAACGTCATCCCGTACGACCCGGAGCCGGCGGCCGTGACGTCGGGGATCCGCGTGGGCACGCCGTGCGTGACCACCCAGGGAATGGGACCCCTGGAGCTGAAAGAGGTGGGGACTCTGGTGACCCGGGCGGTGCGCCGGCCGGGGAGCGAGGACGAGGTCAGGGAAAGAGTTTCGGCGCTTCTGGCCATCCATCGCCCATATCTCAGCGAATATTAAGCTGGTCTGTGTCGTTTTCCGGTCACAGGTGGCCGGAGCATCCGGGAAACTAGGTCCGTGCGCGAATACCTGTTCATGGCGCTCATCTCGGCAGCGGTGACCTACTTGCTGGTCCCGCTGGTGCGCCGCTTCGCCATCCGCATCGGCGCCATGCCGGAGGTTCGCGCGCGCGACGTGCACACGACACCGACGCCCAGACTGGGCGGCCTGGCGATGTACGGCGGCCTGGTCGTGGGGCTGCTGGTGGCCAGCCAGCTCACCCACACGGGCAAGGCGCTGACGGAGTCCGACTCCAACGCGGTGACGGCGCTGCTCCTGGCCGGCGGGCTGATCACGGTGACCGGCTTCCTGGACGACTGGTGGGGCATGGACGCCTTCATCAAGCTCGGGGGGCAGATCGCCGCGGCGGGCGTGCTGGTCTTCTTCGACCTGCGGCTCCTCTACATTCCCCTGCCGCAGGACTGGGGCGGCTCCACCAGCCTCGACTACACGCTCAGCACCGTGATCACCATCCTGGTCGTGGTCGTGACCATCAACGCGGTCAACTTCGTCGACGGGCTCGACGGCCTGGCGGCCGGGATCGTCTGCATCGCGGGCATGGCCACGTGGGCCTACTCGATCTTCCTCGCCGAGAACATCAGCGGCGGGCGCATCACCACCACGGCCGCCATCGCGGCCATCCTCATCGGCACCTGCCTGGGCTTCCTGCCGCACAACTTCCATCCGGCGAAGATCTTCATGGGCGACACCGGCGCGATGCTGATCGGGCTCGTGCTCGCCTCCTCCATCGTCACCGTGACGCCGGTCGACCCCGGGATCATCGAGGGCATGAACAAGGTCCCGGTGCTCCTGCCGCTGCTCCTGCCGGCCGCGGTGCTGGTCCTGCCGCTGGTCGACCTGATAACCGCGGTGGTGCGGCGCACCTCGCGCGGCCTGTCGCCGTTCGCGCCCGACCGCGGCCACCTGCACCACCGGCTCATGGACATCGGCCACTCACACCGCCGGTCCGTGCTGATCATGTACGCGTGGGCGTTCCTGTTCGCTTTCGGCATCGTGGGCATGTCCACGATCGGCGTGCCGGTCCTGCTGTTCCCCCTGGTCATCGTGCTCGCCCTGGCGGTCCTGGTGCTGATGGCCCTGCCGCGCTGGCGGGGCAGGGGTGGCGCGCACGCGGCGTCGCGCGGCAGCCAGCCCGACGACGACGGTCCGCCCACCGGTCCCATGCCGCCGATCCCGCCGGAGCCCGAGGTCAGACGGCGGATGCCGCCGGGCGAAGGCCCTTCGTCCGAACGCGTGACGGCCGAGGGAAATCCGGTCATTCCGGCATTTCCCAGCCGTTCTTGATCGCGAACTAGAAAGGGCAGGTAAAAGCGGTCTTCCATGAGCTTGTGATATCTTTCACGAGCAGGGACCTCCAGACGCACCGGCTCTGGGGGTAGCAAACGCTCGCTTGATAACATGCTGATGGAGCACCGATGCAGGCCAACGACGTGCGCGTACTCAAGAGCGCCGCGATTCCGACCCTCGCGGCCGGGCTGGTCGTCGTGGTCGTGTCGCTCCTGACGGCAGGTGGCAAGGGGGCGCTGGGCGCGGTGCTCGGCACGTTGCTCGTCGGAGTTTTCTTCAGCATCAGCGTGGTAGCGGTCTCCTATGCCGCACGGGTGTCTCCCCAGATGATGGCGATCGCGGCGATGGTGAGCTATCTCGTCAAGGTCGTCGTCATCATGGTCGTGCTGTCCGCGTTCCGCGACACCACGGCGTGGAATACCCTGGCTTTCGCCTGGTCAGTCGTGATCTGCACGCTCGTGTGGACGGGCTTCGAAGTCCGCGCCTTCATGAAGACCAAGATGCTTTACGTCGACCCCGAAGCCCGAGTCCCCGGAAAGGGCGACTCATGAGGCTGGTGCACGGACGGGGTCCGATATGACTAGTCCTCTACTCGCCTGCTATCGTCGGGGCCGCGATGAGCGCACAGGAACGCCGACCGGAAGAAGACGGTCGCGACTTCGCCGACGCCATGTGGTCAATCCCCAGCTTTCTGCTCGCCGGGATGGCCATCTATGGCGGTCTCGGGTGGTTGCTGGACCGGTGGCTAGACACGTCCGCGTTCTTTCCCATAGGCACCGTCCTTGGGGTGGTGCTCGCCGGCTATCTGGCCTACCGGAAGTTCTCTCGCTAGTCCGACGTAGCGACGACTTCATCGAGGAAATCCTGTGATTCACTACGACGTTGAAGGGAACGCCGCGTGACTGCGCTGACGGTCCTAGCACCTCCTGGCGACGAATTCGGTGCGCCCACGCCCAACGAGCTCTTCGACCTGCCGCCGATCATTCCGGGGGTCGAATGGTTCACCAAGCCGGTCCTGCTGGCGGCCCTCAGCTCGATCCTCGTGATCGGCCTGTGCTGGGCGGCCTTCTCCAAGCCGAAGATCGTGCCGAGAGGCGTGCAGAACGTCGTCGAATACGGCTACATGTTCGTCCGTGACCAGGTCGCCCGGCCCTTCCTGGGCAAGGACGCCGACCGGTTCATGGGCCTGCTGCTGACGCTGTTCTTCCTGATCTTCGTCTGGAACCTGATGGGGGTCATCCCCCTCGCCCAGTTCCCGGTGGCCTCGCACATCGCGTTCCCGGCGGTGCTTGCCATCTCGATCTACGTGCTCAAGCTCTACCTCGGCATCAAGCACCAGGGTGTCGGCGGCTACTTCAAGAACATGATGTTCCCGCCCGGACTGCCGAAGCCGATCTACGTGCTGCTGTCGCCGATCGAGTTCCTCTCGAACATGATCATCGCGCCGTTCACGCACGCGGTCCGGTTGTTCGCCAACATGTTCGCCGGGCACATGCTGCTCGCGTTCTTCAGCATGGTCGGCTTCTGGTTCCTGTTCGAGAAGCTCACCCCCCTGGGCGCCGGCGTCGGCGTCCTCGGCGTGGTCATGACGATCATCTTCACCGCCTTCGAGATCTTCATCCAGTTCCTGCAGGCATTCCTCTTCGCGATGCTGGCATCGATGTACATCGGTGGCTCCTTGCACGCTGAACACTGAGAACCACATACCGGAATATCCATGACCGGTGAGACTCCACTTCACCGGCCGTCCAGTAAAGGAATAACAGCAATGAGCGTTCTCGCTGAGGTCTCCGGCAACGTCACCGCCATCGGTTACGGTCTCGCCGCCATCGGCCCCGGCATCGGCGTCGGCATCATCTTCGGTCAGGGCGTGCAGGCCATTGCCCGCCAGCCGGAGGCGTACGGCCTGATCCGCCAGAACATGCTCCTCGGCTTCGTCCTCACCGAGGCCCTCGCCCTCATTGGTCTGGTCGCGCCGTTCCTCTTCGCGGGCATCTAAGGCCAGAAGAAACTCCTGACGAAAGGCTGCACCCATGACAATGGCAGCTACGCTCCTCACACCGGAGGAGGGTGAGTTCAACCCCCTGCTTCCGCACGCGTACGAGCTCGTCGTCGGCATCTTCTCGTTCCTCGTGGTTCTCTTCGTCGTCGGCCGGATCCTCGTGCCGCGTATCCAGAAGACGCTGACCGAGCGGACGGATGCGATCGAGGGCGGCATCAAGCGGGCGGAAGAGGCCCAGGCCGAGGCGCAGGCCCTGCAGCGGCAGTACGCCGAGCAGCTGGAGGTGGCCCGTCGTGACGCGGCCAGGCTCCGCGAGGAGGCTCGCGAGCAGGCGGCGCAGATCAAGATCGAACTCCGCGAGGAGGCGCAGGCCGAGGCCCGTCGTCTCGTCGAGGCCGCGCACGCGCAGATCGAGGCGGACCGCCAGGCGGCGTTCGCGCAGCTCCGCGCGGAGATGGGTCGCCTGTCGACCGAGCTGGCCGGCCGCATCGTCGGTGAGTCCCTCGTGGACGAGGCCAGGCAGAGCCGCATCGTGGACCGGTTCCTCGACGAGCTGGAAGCCGGCAGCGCGCAGGCGGTGCGCTGATGCAGGAGCGAACCCCCCGCAGTGAGCGGAGTGGACACGCGAGGAACGAGCGGGTCCACGGAGTGAACGAGGAGCGGGTGAGCGACCAATGAGAGGTTTGAGCAGGACGTCGCTGGCCGAGGTCGAAGAGCGGTTCAACGCGGTGGCCGCCAGTGCCGACCTCGGTACGCTCTCCGACGAGCTGTTCGCGGTCGCGGATCTGCTCGACCGCGAGCACGGCCTGCGCCGCGTTCTGTCCGACCCGGCCAGGTCCGGCGAGCAGAAGGCGCGCACCGCGCGATCGCTGCTCGAGGGCAAGGTCAGCGAGGCCGCGATCACCACGACCGAGGCCGCGGTCTCGGCACGGTGGTCACGCGCCGGTGACCTGGCCGACGTGCTCGAGCGGCTCGGCGTGGTCGCCGCGGCCGCGGAGGCGGAGAGCCAGTCCAGGCTCGACGAGGTGGAGGACGAGCTCTTCCGCTTCGGCCGCATCGTCGCCGCCAACCCCGACCTGCGCCGCGCGCTCGCCGACGCGGCCGCGCCCGAGGCGGGCAAGCGGCAGCTGCTGCATGACCTGCTCGGCGACAAGGCCGGGCCGACCAGCCTGCGCCTGATCACGCAGCTGGTTGTGCACCCGCGGGGGCGTAGCCTGGAGACAGGCCTGGAAGAGGTCGGGCAGCTCGTGGCGCAGCAGCGCCAGCGCCTCGTGGCCGTGGTGCGCAGTGCGGTCGAGCTGTCCGAGGAGCAGAAGCGGCGCCTGGCGGCGTGGCTGAGCACCTCCTACGGCCGTGACGTGCACCTGAACGTCGAGGTGGACAAGCGAGTGCTCGGTGGGTTCTCGGTCCGCATCGGCGACGAGATCATCGACACCACCATTGTGGGACGAATCGAAGAAGTCCGCCGCCGGTTGGCCGGCTAGGCGAATAGGGAGACAGAGTAGAGATGGCGGAGCTTACGATCCGGCCGGACGAGATCCGGGACGCGCTTGAGCGCTTCGTCCAGGCGTACGAACCGGAAGGCGCCGCGCGCGAGGAGATCGGGACCGTCGTCGACGCCGGCGACGGCATTGCCCATGTCTCCGGCCTTCCCTCGGCGATGGCGAACGAGCTGCTCGAGTTCGAGAACGGCACGCGCGGTCTGGCACTTAACCTCGACACCCGCGAAATCGGTGTCGTTATCCTGGGCGAATTCAGCGGCATCGAGGAGGGCCAGACGGTCCGCAGGACGGGCGAGGTCCTGTCCGTGCCCGTCGGCGACAACTTCCTCGGCCGCGTGGTCGACCCGCTCGGCAACCCGCTCGACGGCAAGGGCGCCATCGAGTCCGAGAGCCTGCGCGCCCTCGAGCTCCAGGCCCCCTCGGTCGTCCAGCGGCAGCCGGTGAAGCAGCCGCTGCAGACCGGCATCAAGGCGATCGACGCCATGACGCCGATCGGCCGCGGCCAGCGCCAGCTGATCATCGGTGACCGCGGCACCGGCAAGACCGCGATCGCCGTGGACACCATCCTCAACCAGCGCGAGGCCTGGGCCTCCGGCGACCCCGAGAAGCAGGTCCGCTGCGTCTACGTCGCCATCGGCCAGAAGGGCTCGACGATCGCGCAGGTCAAGTCGCGCCTGGAGCAGGCCGGCGCGCTGGAGTACACCACGATCGTCGCCGCCCCCGCCTCCGACCCGGCCGGCTTCAAATATCTTGCCCCCTACACCGGCTCGGCCATCGGCCAGCACTGGATGTACCAGGGCAAGCACGTCCTCATCATCTTCGACGACCTGACCAAGCAGGCCGACGCCTACCGCGCCGTGTCCCTGCTGCTGCGTCGCCCGCCGGGCCGCGAGGCCTTCCCCGGCGACGTCTTCTACCTCCACTCCAGGCTGCTGGAGCGCTGCGCCAAGCTCTCGAACGACATGGGCGGCGGCTCGATGACGGGCCTGCCGGTCATCGAGACCAAGGGCAACGACGTCTCGGCGTTCATCCCGACCAACGTCATCTCGATCACCGACGGCCAGTGCTTCCTCGAGACCGACCTGTTCAACGCCGGCGTTCGCCCGGCGATCAACGTCGGTATCTCGGTCTCCCGAGTCGGTGGCTCGGCGCAGGTCAAGGCGATGCGGAAGGTCGCGGGCACGCTGAAGCTGTCGCTGTCGCAATACCGCGACCTTGAGGCGTTCGCCTCGTTCGCCTCCGACCTCGACGCCGCGTCCCGCGCTCAGCTCGACCGCGGCCAGCGCCTGGTCGAGCTGCTCAAGCAGCCACAGTACTCGCCGTTCCCCGTCGAGCGGCAGGTCGTGTCGGTGTGGGCCGGCACCACCGGTGAGCTCGACGAGGTGCCGGTCGAGGACGTCCGCCGCTTTGAGACGGAGTTCCTCGACTACCTGCAGTCCTCGCACAAGGGCATCCTCGACGGCATCCGCGAGACCAACGACCTGGCCGACGACGCGGTGACCACCCTCAAGGACGCCATCACGGAGTTCAAGAAGGGCTTCACCACCTCGTCGGGCGAGCTGCTGGTCAAGGACGAGCCGGTGGCGCCGCTCGGCGCCGAAGAGGTCGGCCAGGAAAAGATCAAGAAGGTCGTCCGGCCGGCGGAGAAGAAGTAGGTCATGGGTGCCCAGCTAAGGCTGCTGCGGCGGCGGATCAGCTCGGTCAAGTCGACCGCGAAGATCACGCGCGCCCAGGAGCTCATCGCCTCTTCACGGATCGTGAGGGCGCAGCAGCGGATGCAGGCGGCGCTGCCGTACGAGCGCGAGATCACTCGTGCCGTCACCGGCGTCGTCAGCAACGCGGCCAGCGTCGACCATCCGCTGACCGTGGCGAAGGAGAACCCCGCCAGGGCGGGCGTCCTCATCGTCACCAGCGACAGCGGGTTCTGTGGCGGCTTCAACGCCAACGTGCTGCGCGAGGCCGAGGCCCTGCGCGGGCTGCTGGAGAGCCGCGGGCTGACCGTGGTGCCGTTCGTCACCGGGCGTAAGGGTGTCACCTGGCACTCCTTCCGTCAGCGGGAGATGGGCGGCCAGTGGGTCGGCTTCTCACGGAAGCCGGCCTACGCCGACGCCAAGGAGATCGCGAACACGCTGATCGACTCGTTCAAGGACGACAACGGGATCGACGAGATCCACATCGTCTCGACCGAGTTCGTCTCGATGCTCACGCAGAACGTCGTGGTCAAGCGCGCCCTGCCGCTGGAGGTCGAGGAGACCGAGGCGACGGAGTCCACCGTGATCCCGCCGTACTTCGAGTTCGAGCCGACCGCGGGGGACGTGCTGGAGTCGCTGCTGCCGCGCTATGTGGAGTCCCGCATCTTCACGGCGCTGCTCCAGTCGGCCGCCTCGGAGGAGGCCGCGCGGCGGCGCGCGATGAAGTCCGCGACCGACAACGCCAACGAGCTGATGCGGGTGCTCACCCAGCAGATGAACCAGGCTCGCCAGGCGGAGATCACCCAGGAAATCAGCGAGATCGTCGGTGGCGCCAACGCGCTCGCTGACGCCGCAGCGGGGAAAGAGTGAAATGACTGCAGAGGCTGTTGAAACTATAGAAGCCGCCGCGGCCGGCACAGGCCGCGTGGCACGTGTCACCGGCGCCGTCGTCGACGTGGAGTTCCCCGTCGAGGCGATGCCCGCGATCTATAACGCGCTCAAGGTCGAGGTGACTCTCGGGGGCGAGACCAAGACCCTGACGCTCGAGGTCGCTCAGCACCTGGGCGACAACCTCGTCCGCGCCATCTCCATGCAGCCCACCGACGGAATGGTCCGCGGCCAGGCCGTGGCCGACACGGGCGGCCCGATCTCGGTGCCGGTCGGCGACATCGTCAAGGGCCACGTGTGGAACGCGCTGGGCGAGACGCTCGACGTGCCGACCGCATCGCTCAAGATCGAGGAGCGGTGGGGCATCCACCGGCCGTCCCCGGCGTTCGACCAGCTCGAGTCCCGTACCGAGCTGCTGGTCACCGGCATCAAGGTCATCGACCTCCTCACGCCTTACGTGCAGGGTGGGAAGATCGGCCTGTTCGGCGGCGCCGGCGTCGGCAAGACCGTTCTCATCCAGGAGATGATCCGCCGGGTCGCCCGTAACTTCGGTGGCACCTCGTGCTTCGCCGGTGTGGGCGAGCGCACCCGTGAGGGCAACGACCTCTGGCTGGAGATGGAGGAGGCGGACGTCCTCAAGGACACCGCGCTCGTCTTCGGCCAGATGGACGAGCCGCCGGGCACCCGGCTGCGGGTCGCCCTGTCGGCGCTGACGATGGCGGAATACTTCCGCGACGTGCAGAAGCAGGACGTGCTGCTCTTCATCGACAACATCTTCCGCTTCACGCAGGCCGGTTCCGAGGTCTCCACGCTGCTCGGCCGCATGCCGTCCGCCGTGGGCTACCAGCCCACGCTGGCCGACGAGATGGGTGTGCTCCAGGAGCGCATCACCTCGACGCGCGGTCACTCGATCACCTCCATGCAGGCGATCTACGTGCCCGCGGACGACATCACCGACCCGGCCCCGCACAACGCGTTCGCGCACCTCGACGCGCAGACCGTGCTTTCGCGGCCGATCTCGGAGAAGGGCATCTACCCCGCGGTGGACCCGCTCGACTCCTCCTCCCGGATCCTCGACCCGCAGATCGTGGGCGAGGAGCACTACCAGGTGGCCCAGGAGACCAAGCGGATCCTGCAGAAGTACCGCGAGCTCCAGGACATCATCGCGATCCTCGGTATCGACGAGCTCTCCGAGGAGGACAAGGTCACCGTCCAGCGGGCTCGCCGCATCGAGCGCTTCCTGTCGCACCCGATGTACGCGGCCGAGGCCTTCACCGGCCAGCCGGGCGAGACCGTGCCGCTGGACGAGACCATCGCCTCCTTCAAGGGCCTCTGCGCGGGTGAGTACGACCACCTGCCCGAGCAGGCGTTCTTCATGGTGGGTGGCATCGAACAGGCCATCGCGAAGGCCAAGGAACTCGAGCGTCGCTAATCGCCCCATGGTGGTGGCGCGGTTCGGCCAGAGCCGCGCCGCTACCTGATCGGAAAGGAACCTACACAAGTGGCGAAGCTACGCGTAGGGGTTGTCTCACCCGAGCGTGAGATCTGGTCGGGCGAGGCCGACATGGTGATTGCCAAGACCGTGGACGGCGAGATCGGTATTATGCCGCAACACGCACCTGTTCTCGGCGTCCTCGTCGAGGGCGGCGTGCTGCGCGTGAAGCGGGAGGGCGAGGGCGACCTCGTGGCGGCGGTGCACGGTGGGTTCATCTCCGTGGCCGACAACGAGGTGTCCGTGCTCGCCGAGGTGGCCGAGCTCGGATCCGAGGTCGACGTCGCGGCTGCCCGCGACGCTCTCGATCGGGCCCAGGCCTCGATCGAGGCCAACCAGGAAGACGCCGACGCGGCAATCGAGGCCAAGCGTGCCAGGGCCCGGCTGCGCGCGGCAGGCGAAGAGGTATAAAAAAATCACATTCAGGGGGCGGCATTGCTAGCGACGGTTGTGACATTCGTATTGCTGCTTGCCGCCCTGGTGGTCCTGCGCGGGGTCATGCTGACCCGAGCGCGCGGGAGCATGCCCTGTCGCCTGCGGGTGGGCGAGAGCCCCTGGCAAAGCGGCGTAGCCCGCTACGCCGACGGGGAGCTCCACTGGATACCGCTCATGGGCATCCGACTGAGGCCGCGCCACGCGATCGCGAGGCGCGGCCTTGTCGTTTCCGCCCGGCGCGAGCTCGGCGACGGGCTCTACGCGGTGGACCTCAGCGGGAGCACCCGTGACGTGTCGATCGCGATGAGCGCGGACGCGCTGACGGGCTTCCTGGCCTGGCTGGAGTCGGCGCCGCCCAGCGCCTATCTCGACGTCGCCTGATCGCGGGCTTCAGCGGGCCGCCTAGCGGGTGCCGCCGGGCTTCCAGAGGATCTCGTCGCCCGCGTGGGCCAGGCGGCAGGCGATGAACAGCAGGTCGGACAGCCGATTGAGGTATTTCGCCGTCAGCGCGTTCATGTCGTCGTGCGCCTGCAGGGCCGTCCAGGTCGTGCGCTCCGCTCTGCGGACGGTGACCCGCGCCACGTGCAGCGCCGCAGTGGCCGGATCCCCGCCGGGCAGGATGAAGCTGCGCAGCGGCTTGAGGCCGGCGTTGAAGCGGTCGCACTGCTCTTCCAGCCAGTCGATGTACGACTGCTCGACCCGCAGTGGCGGGAACTCCGGATTATCCACGACCGGCGTGGACAGGTCCGCGCCCACGTCGAAGAGCTCGTTCTGGACGCGCGTGAGCACATCCGTGAGATCGTCAGGAAACGTGCGGTATGAAAGGGCGACGCCGAGGTGGGCGTTGGCTTCCTCCACGTCGGCGTAGGCGGCCAGCCGGGGATCGGTCTTCGAAGCGCGGCTCATGTCGCTCAGCGCGGTGGTGCCGTCGTCGCCGGTGCGGGTGTAGATGCGAGAGAGGACGACCGGCTTGTCCTTGTCGGCGCGCGTCATGGGCCCAGCGTAATGGGCACAGCGTCATGACAAATGTCATCGGGATCGGACGCGGGATCCATATCAGGTCCGTGATTTCCGCGACTACTAGGGCGAATGGCGTAAAGCCACCATAGATCCATGATGAAGGAGAGGACCTGATGCTCGAGATCAGCGAACTGCGCAAGCGCTTCGCGGGCGGCCCCGACGCCCCCGGCGGCAAGGTCGCCCTGGATGGGATCGGCTTCGCCGTACGGCCGGGGGAG